>JBIIVH010000008.1:0-99335 GCA_044339525.1 Silvanigrellaceae bacterium
GTTTCCTGCAGGTACACGGCCCAGCCGACAATCTTTCTGCTAAAGATGTCCATCACGACGTAGAGATAAAAGTAGGACCACTTTTCGGAACTCCTGAGCTTGCTTATGTCCCAACTCCACACTTGGTTCGGGCCTGTTGCCAGCAATTCTGGAGTGGCAAAGCTTCGCGCACGCGCGATTTGTCGGCGCTCTGCGGTAGCTCCCTGCGCGGCCAAGATTCGGTACATTGTGCTCACTGAGCAGTGAAAAACACCTCGGTCAAGCAAAGTGTTGAAGATCGCTCTCGGGGACTTGTCGACAAATTCTTCGTTGTTCAAAACTTTTACCACTTCGTTGACCTCCAATTGGCTCAAAGCCCTGGGATGTTTAGCTGATGCCTATTTTGGCGCCGTTTCGTTCAGCTCTGGCTTCGGCTTGAGCGAACGATATGCCGTCGCAGGAGAACTGCCAAGGGAGTTTAGCAGTACACGAAAAGGGATTCCCTCCGCTTTCGCTATACCGAGCATTTCATCTGCGCTCAGTCGCTCTCTTCCAGGTACATCCCGGCAACTTTTTTTTGGATCTCAATGATCTTCTGAGCCTGAGCAAGGCTCTTTGAGAGTCTTTCGACTTCTCTTTGGAGTCTTTGGTTCTCAACCATTTCCGGCGTAACCGTTGTCTTTGGACCTCTTTTCTTACCTTCAACTCCGAGAAGCCCTTCGTTGCGCTGCTTGCGCCAAAGAGAAACCGTCGAAGCGTAAAGGCCTTGCTTTCGAATAAAGACGCCAACATCAGCCCCGTTCTTCTTGAGCATGTCGATCTGGGCAATCACTTCCAGCTTTTGCTTTGGGGGCCAAACTCTCCTTCGAGCGGATGGCTCGGTGGCATCAGTCGCTTCCTTGGGAAGAGCTTTAGAAGAAGAGATTTTCGTAACTTTTGCTTGAGACATTCAGAAATCCTCGTATCACCCTCATTAGCTTAAACACAAATAGGCGGGTGTCTCAAGTGAGATTGACACAGAGGGACCAATACCGTAAATAAAAAAAGTTTCACACTAATGCTCCCGACTAAATCCCAGTAAATTCTGTGATTTATACTTAATTACACAATTTATTACTGATATTCAAAGGTTAATTTCAAATGTATGTGGTTATCGGATACATTAAAGACCGTATACTTTCCAAAAAACAATCATTTAGAGGAAGATGGCCTGAAGCGATGATGACGCTATACTCAAAGACTCACCAGGCTGCCCAGTAACATCAGTAGCCCGCCTATAGCAGCATACCAGGTGATGTGAGTGCCTTCATAAACCATGGAAAAGAGTGTGGCAAAAACAGGTTCGCTGGCATAAATGAGACCTGCTTTAAATCCGCTAATTTTAGACTGAAAATGAAACTGCAAAACGGTAATGATGGCCGTTATGAACACTCCTAAATAAAGAATGGCTCCCCACATGGGTGGGGTTAGAGGCCAATAGGAGGATTCAAATAACAAGTGGCAAAGAAAGGCTAATCCAGAAACCGCTACCAATTGCCAAAAGGCAAAAGCGATGGGAGGAAAATGGGCACTGTATCTGGCCACAAAAACCACGTGGAAGGCCAGGGAAAGGGAACAGGCTAAAGTAATGAGATCTCCCAAAAAAAGGGTGGAGGCAACTGAGGAAATGGGTGCAAACAATTCCTGCCATGACATGATGGTAATGCCCAAACAAACGAGAGCTAAAGAAACAAACAATTTTTTAGAAATCTTTTTTTTGGAAAAAAATCCTTCGATAATAGGAATCATGAGAACGCTGGTGCCTGTAAAAAATGCGCTTCTTGAGGCGGTGGTGTATTTTAAGCCAAGAGTCTGAAGAGCAAAGCCCAAAAACATCATAGTGCCCATGGAAAACCAAATTTTTAAGGGTATTTTGGCTTTAAACCCACCTGTTAAAAACATAATCGGTAGCAAAACAAGAATTCCCACTAAAAATCGAATCGCCACCAACTGAAAGCCAGGCAATAAAGTAACAGTTTGGCGGATCAGAGCAAAGCTCGTGCCCCAGAAACACGTTAAAAGGAGTAATCCCCAAGCGGGTTTCATGGGAAGGAGGGTTCCGCAGTGGCTTTTACCATGACCTTCTTTAACAAGGCCCTTGATGCCCCTTTTAAAAATAGCATGGCAAAAAGACTTAGCGAAATCAGACTCAAGGCATTTTGAACAAAGCTCGCCTGAGCGGCCGCCTGGGAAGAAACGCCTAATACTCCAAACAACGCCACGGCCACAAATTGCTGCCCTCCAATGCCTGCGAAGCCCAAGGGGAACACAGCGAGAATAGACATAATGGGAAACACGGCCGCAAAAGACCAGATGCTGATGGGCATTTTGATGAGTTGAGAGCAAAGGCTAAACACAATCACCGAAATTCCTGTTGATGCGATCCCGTATCCCACGGGCATGAGAAGGCTCTTGGGTGATTGAAGGCGTTCACAAAAAAGCCAGAAAAGTTCAATAAACTTATGTAAAATTTTTCTCAATTTGGAGGGCGAATCTATCCCATCAATAAGAATGTTTTTTTTGAAAAAAGGACTTCTAGTGGCAATATAGGGAGACGTTATGACCACGAGGGCGGCCACAATAGAAATGGAACCCAAAATCATAAATCCAAAGATATGTTCCTTTTCTTTTGCAATTAAAAAATGTATTACAAGTGCCATACATGAAACGCCACCAAACACAAGCATAGCCAAAAATCCAGCCACGCGGTCAATAAAAGAAACAACAGCCAATTTCATCAGACTTACTGACTCTTCCGTGTGACTTTTAGTAGAATTATTTTTCAACAAAGCTAAGCGAATCACTTCGATAACACCCACACTAGCGGGCGCCCATTGTCCCACGGCGGTGCTAACAACGGTGGCACCCACCACATTTTTCCAGCCACACACGATTTCCGATCGCCTGAGTAGGCTTTGGTACCTAGCCCCCAAAAGGGTTAAAACCAAACACTGGCAAAGCATAATGGCCGTAACGAGAAGCGGATTATCTTTAATCTGATTCCAGGTAAGGCTCAGATCCAGATAGCCTAATTTGATGAGCAACCAGACAAAACCACAAGCTAGCCCCACCGCCAAAGCATTTCTTAAGAATGATTTCATCGATTAGTCCTTAGATGGGTCTGGAATTTCAACAGAAGAGCCAAACTGTTTGATTTTTTTATGGAGATGGCTCCGCTCAAGACCCAGCATTTCTGCAGTTTTTGACACATTCCACTCGTTTTGTTCTAATTTTTTGGAAATGAATATCTTTTCGAAATCATTTCGTGCCTCCCGAAGATCATTATGATTCATAAGGTTTTGCCACTCATGAGTGTGCGGCTCAGTGTTGGTTTCTTTTGAAAAAATAGAAAAGTGTTTAGGCAACAAATAATCTTCTGACACAATGATGGAAACTCTTTCCATGATGTTTTTAAGCTCTCTCACGTTGCCAGGCCAAGGGTATCTGGTAAGCTCAGCTAACCCCTCGTCTGATATTGTTTTAGGACGAACATTGTTTTCGACGCAGAAATAATCCAAAAAATGCATGGCTAGCAAGGGAATATCGGATGGCCTATCACGTAGAGCAGGGGTTTGAATGGGAATCACGTTGAGTCTGTAATACAAGTCTTCCCTAAAGGATTGTTTTTTGATTTCTTCTTCAAGGTTTTTGTTGGTGGCTGCAATGATTCGTACATCCACTGTGATGGATTCCTCCCCACCAATTCGTTCCACCGTTTTTTCTTGAATGGCTCTTAAAAGCTTACTTTGGGTTTTAAGGCTCATGTCTCCAATTTCATCTAAAAAAAGGGTTCCCGAATGGGCCTGTTCAAATTTTCCCCTTTTTTGGGAATTCGCCCCCGTAAAGGAACCCTTTTCATGTCCAAAAAGCTCGCTTTCAATCAGCTCTTCTGGTATGGCGGCACAATTCAGAGCCACAAAGGGTTTATTGGCTCTTTTGCTTTTTTGATGAATCAGTCTTGCTATGACTTCCTTTCCGGTTCCATTTTCTCCGGTGATTAGGATGGTGCTGGACTTATCTGAAATTTTGTCTATGAGCTGTCGAATGTCTTTGATCGATGGAGAGTTCCCAATGAGCTTTGACTTTTGATCCACCCGATTTTTTAGAGCCTGATTTTCGTTTTTTAGGTGAATTGTGCGCAATGCATGCTGGATATTCAAGATGATTTTTTCCATGGAAAGGGGTTTTTCCAAAAAATCAAAAGCACCTGATTTAGTGCATCTAATGGCGGTTTCAATGTTAGAATGTCCACTCATCATGATCACAACAACATCCGGATAGCTATTTTTGATCCGCTCAAATAAGGTAACACCATCAATATCGGGCAACCAAACATCCAAGAGCACAACGTCGAAAACCTCTCGACTTAAGCTTTTTAGACCAGAAATTCCGGAGTACGCAGTGGATACTTTGTGGTTTTCATCTTCTAGAATCCCTTTTAACATCGTGCAGATGTCTTTTTCATCATCAATAATCAACACGTTCCCTTGATGTATTCCAGTGTCTGAATCTTTCACTTAAACCTCATGGTTGCCTAATGTGGACCCTGATACCGCATAAACTGTCCTGACTCTGGGGACTTCCAAGTTGCAAATGGTGCCATTGGGCAAGTTATCTTCAAACCACAGCTTCCAGCCATGTTCCAAGGCGATTTGTTGAACTATCACAAGTCCAATCCCCATGCCAGATCTTTTTGTAGTAAAGTAGGGCTCAAATAATCTGGATTTAATGTCTTTTGGGATACCGCATCCATTGTCTATTACCTTAAGTACCAAGGATTGCTTAAGATCGTCAATCACAATCTCACATTTGAGCTCGGGCTCTCGCAGGGGGAGCAGGTTTTCCAGCGCAACCGCGGCTTTAGCGTTGGCCAAAACATTGGACACCAGTCGATGCACTTGATTAAAGTCAAAGGCACACTCCACTTGAAGCTGATGCGCCTGATTCATTTTTAATACGGAACCGTCTTTTTGAATCCGAATCAAAGTCAGAGGGATGGAGTCGGGATTGTCTCGAAATCCGGCCAACGCTAGAGAAAAGGGTTCCAAGATATTCCCAATCGTAAACACACTTTGGGGAAGTCTGGAAAACTCAATGAACTCATCCACAAGCCCACGGATGCTATGCACTCCCTGTATAATGACTTGGAAGCATTCTTGCAGAGCAGGGTTGGGATAACCAGCATAGTCCTGTTTGAGTTTTTTTTCGATTCTTTGGGCACCAAGTTGAATGGGGGTCAGTGGGTTTTTGATCTCATGGGCCATGCGTTTGGCCACTTCTTTCCAGGCGGCCAATTTTTGAACCTTTACCAACTCCGTGATGTCATTAATTAAAAGGATAATTCCTTGGCCCTGGGAGTGCTGTTTAAAGGAACTTGCGGAAATTTCAAGACGTGTTTCCTTGCCAAGAATGACGCCTGAAAATCCCACGGGACCCATGGAGGCTGAATCTTGGCCAATCGTTTGAAAAATATGCTGACTCAAAAATTCGAACAACTGAGTTCCACCCACCTCTGAAAGCTCTTCCATTTCATGAGTGCTTTTCAGTACAAAGAGCTGGGCTGCCCTTTGATTCCAAGACACAAGCCTTTTGGTTTGATTTAATACAATCACCGCTGTTGAAATATTCTCAATTAAAAAGGCCTGAAACTGGTTTTTGATCTCAAGCTCTCTTGCCTTGTGTTCAAACGCAAGCATGGTTTGGTGGAGTTTGAGTTGAGCGCTTTTAAGATCGCCCGTCATGGACTTAAAATCACGGGCTAGCATCCCAATTTCGTCGTCCGATACAATATCATCTATCTGAACATCATAGTTTCCCTGAGCAATGCTTTGTGTGGCTTCCACCAACACCAGCAAAGGATTGGCAAACTCCCTGGCCACCGTAAATCCCAACCAAATGGCGGAAAAAATAACGAGTAAGGTGATGACGGCAAGCATGATGTAGTAGCTGATTTCAATGACTTCAGCGTTTTGTTGGGACACCTGAGGGTGAAGTCCCAAGGAATGCCAGGCAGCATGAGACGTTTGGGGACCAACAAAAATATATAGAATTTTTTCTGAATCTTTTTGGTGAAGTTTTACTGAAATATGCGTTAGTTTATCGTAAATAAACCATCGAAACGTACCATCAAAACTGTCTTCATTTTGATTTAAAAAAATGCGGAAATTTTTACCTTCTGGAATGACATGACCAATTGAATCCAATAATTCCGTAGGAATTTCGTTGGTGCTGGAATAAGGGTCGATTTTGAAAAAGGTACCTTTAAAATTTTGTTGGATGGTTTCCAAGGGAGTTGAATTGAGTAACTTTGTAAGAGAAGACAAGTAATACTCTTCATTTTTAACGCTAATTTGAGTGGATTGAACAATGTTTCTAGGAAGCCATTTTTCAAAGTTTGCATTCACAAATTTGGTGGAGACATAGAGCAAGAGAAGGCTTGGCAGAAGAGAAAAAAAGAGAAAACTGGTGACTAATTTAGTGCGAAGGCTGCTTCCAAACAGTGAATTTTTTCTTTCAACGGTGAGCTTTACCACCTGCTTAAAGACAACAAAAACAAGAATAAAAAGCAGCACTACATTAAGATTAACCACAGCAAAGAAAAAGGCCAGCGAATATAGGCCAGCCTCTTGATCTGCATTTTTCTGAAACTCAACATATCTAAATTCTAGTAAAATGCCGATTGAAAGGGTAATTAAAATGACAAAAATTAGAAAAGAAAATCCTGCTTTTTTTTTGATAGATGCTTTTGGGTTCACCATAATTTACTTGATAACGTAACATCAATATCAGGCTCTAGTCCATTCCTAAGTCTTGAAACCAGTTGCTCAGGAATGGGTTCAGGGCGAAATTGAGAGGTAGAAATATTGACCAACCTTATCTGAGCAAAATAATAACTATTAAACTCCAAAGCGATTTTAAAAAAGGAAGAGTGGTCCTGAATTTTTAATTGTAACTCCGAGACGGCGGAAGTAGGCACAATGGCCTGGTACACTTTTACACTGGCACGCTTGGCTCCGGCGAGAATGGATAGCACGCTTGCCTGATCTCCAAACTTCATGGGTGCCAGATATTTAGTAAGAGTTTCCGCCACCACAAAAGCATTCCCAGAATTCATATACTCAATAAGATTGATTCCCGAATCTAACAAAGCATGACTTCGGGCCCTTTCACAATAAATAAGGTATTTTGGGTGATGCACCACTCCACCAAAATCGAGATCATCAAAGGGCACAGAAAAAGAATAAGTACTGAGGGAATTATAAATCATGGGCCTTCTCTTTTAAATGTTGATGGTCCATTTGGTAGATTTAGGGGCGTCTTGAAGTTCAATGCCCAGTTCCGAAAGTTCTTTGCGAATGAGATCACTTTGAGCCCAGTTTTTATTAGCCCTCGCTAGGTTTCTGGCCTCAATTTTTTCCAAAATAAATTTTTGATTTGGAATTTTTTCACCTTTGATTTCAGCCACTTTGTCGTAAAAGGCAGAGGGGGTCAAAGTTAAAATTCCCAACGTATCGCACATCCATTTTTTAAGATCTGGCCACACGGTTTTCAACGTGTGAACGTCTTTCGGTGTAATGCATTTGCCTAACTTCTGAACCTTTGAAAGCTTTGTGTTCACGTCCCTGAGCGTCTCAAATAGCTCAGCCAAGGCCCCAGGGGAGTTGAGGTCATCTGACATTTTGACGCGCATTCTTTCAACTAATGTGTGTAAATCTCCAAAGGAATCCTCCGAGGCTACCTCGTACTCGGATCCGGAGGCATCAGTAGATAGGCCATCTAGGGTTTCTACAAATCGATAGAGTCTGGCCAGTTTTTTTAAGTTTTCATCGGCTTGAGAAAAAGAAAAGTCCAAGGGAGCCGTGTAGTGTGTGCTCAGAAAAAACAGTCTTAAAACCTCGGGTGGGTATTTTTTGAGAAAATCGGCGATGGCCACATAGTGGTTGGTGCTTTTAGACATCTTTTCGCCTTCTAAAGTCATCATTCCACAGTGCATCCAGATGCTCGATAAGGGCTTGCCAATGGCCCCCTCGCTTTGGGCGATTTCTGCTTCATGGTGTGGAAAAATAAGGTCCCTTCCACCCATGTGAATGTCAATGGAGTCCCCCAAGTTTTTGTGAATCATGGCGGAGCACTCAATGTGCCAACCGGGTCTTCCGGGGCCCCAGGGAGATTCCCAGGAAGGCTCTCCGGGTTTGGCCGCTTTCCAAAGCACAAAATCCACGGAAACCTCTTTTTCCTCATCCACCTCAATTCGAGCCCCATTGAGTAGGTCTTCCAATCGATTTTTGGATAATTTGCCGTAGCCCTCAAAACGGTGCACACGGTAATAAACTCCCGTGGAGGTGTTGTAGGCGTAGCCTTTTTCAATGAGTTTTTGGATCATGGCAATGATTTCAGGAACACACTCTGTTACTCTGGGTTCGAAATTGGGCACGAGAAGCTGAAATTCTTTTAAAACTTCATTCTGTTCACCCACATATCGATTGACGATGGTTCTAAAATCCACATTTTCTTCTTGGGCCTTTTTAATGATTTTGTCATCAATATCCGTGATGTTTCGAGCCCATTCCACCTCCAAATTTTTATCCTTCAAGGTTCGATAAAGCAAATCATAGGAGAAAAAGGTTCGGGTGTGACCAATGTGAGTGTTACCATAGGGCGTCACACCGCAGCAGTACATTTTGATCTTACCAGGCTGAAGGGGGGCCAAGGGCTTCTTTTGAGATTGAAGGGTATCAAAAAATTGCAGATTAGCCATGGCTTGGGTCTTCCTTATGTGGAACCGGTGAGAGTGGGTTCTTTAAAGAGGACCATTTTGTCTGTTTTCCGGAATTTGGTCAAGGAAGCTAAAGGATGAGGCTGTTTTTAGAAGGGTGTCCCGAAACCGGGAGACTAACTAAACAGCCCTTTGAAAAAGGATCCGTTGCTATTGCCACGTACAAATTCATCGTGTTTTTGGGCAAAGGCTCTAAGATGCTCCTCTGCTTCTTTGCTGATTTTATTAGGAATTTCAACATTTACGATGACGATGAGATCGCCCCTCGATTTGGACTGCCGATCCAATCGGGGAGCTCCGGCCTGGGGAATGACGATGCGTTGACCTGGCTGCACCCCTGCTGGGATCTCCACCTGTCGAGGGGTGGGCTCGAAGCAGTCTAAGGTAACCGTAGTGCCCAAAATGGCTTGGGCGATCCCAATTTTAAGATCGTAAATCAGGTCAAATTCCTCTCTCCTAAAGTGGGGGTGATCTTGAACCTCAATAAAAACATAGAGGTCGCCGGCGGGCCCGCCATTGGCACCCGCTTCCCCTTCTTCACTCACTCGTAGGCGCATGCCTGTGTTGATTCCGCCAGGGATTTTAACATTGATATTGGAAACTTTATTTTGAAGGCCCGATCCACGGCAATCGGTGCATGGAGTGGAGATTTTTTTGCCCGTGCCCCGGCAGTCTGGACAGGTGCTGGCAAATGAGAAAAACCCTTGCTGCATCACCACCTGACCTTGCCCACGGCAAGTGGAACAAGTGACGGGTTGGGAGCCTTTGGCGGCACCCGTGCCCGAGCAACTCACGCATTGACATTTTTTGGCAACCTGAATTTTTTCTTCTTTACCCAGAATGCTATCTTTAAAACTAATGGAGAGATCAAATCGGAGATCTTCTCCTTTGCGAGGTTTTTTACCGGAATTTTTTCTTCCGCCGCCCATTCCCCCCAGACCAAAAATATCTTCAAAGATGGAGCCGAATTGTTCAAACACATCTTCCGCGCTGGAAAATCCACCTCTGCCGCCCATATTTTGCATGCCTTGATGGCCAAATTGGTCGTAAATTTGCCGCTTTTGGTTGTCACTTAAACACTCATAGGCTTCCGCCGCTTCTTTGAATTTATCCTCCGCGGCTTTATCCCCTGGATTTTTATCGGGGTGGTATTGAAGCGCAAGCTTGCGGTAGGCTCGTTTGATTTCGTCGGCGTTGGCAGACTTGGAAACGCCTAAAATTTCATAAAAATCGCGTTTGGTGGCCACAGGCAAAGTCCTTTATCTAGAGTGCCCTCTGAAGTTAAGCCGTAAAATAAAAAGATCAAGCTCGAAAGGGCTGAGGTTTAAATGTTTAGGGATGTCTAAAGATTCGACACCTGACCAGAATTAGCCAACCACAGGATTAAAATTAAGTCCAATCCCAAGTTGCCGCAGGGACTCGGGAAACTGGAGTGAAAACGATTTTTTAGAACGAACATCCACGGTTTCTGCCTGAGTCTTGGCCAGAATTTCCAATTTTTTAGCCAAAGCCGTATGAAGGTCATGGCCGGCTTTATGGGCGTATATGGAACCCACCACGGGCATCCCCACCAAAGCCAAATCTCCCACGCAGTCTAAGATTTTGTGACGTACAAACTCGTTTTCAGCCCTGAGGCCGTTTCGATTTAAAATGGAGCCGCCCGAGTTTCCCACCACAACGGCATTCTCTAAGCTGCCCCCTTGGGCCAAGCCCCTAGACTTTAAGTACTCGATTTCGTGAAACCGGCAAAAGGTGCGGGCAAATAAGATCTCTCGAGCAAGAGTTTCGCCAGAAAGCTTGAGTTCCATGGTTTGGGAGCCAATGGATTTTTCTGCAAAGTCAATGGTATAAGTGATTTGTGTGTGTTTGGATGGCTCTATCCGAATGAAACGCGTGGGGTCTTTTGGGCAAACCACCTCCAAAGGTGATTTCACCCGTAGAAATCGAGAAGGAACTCCTTGGGTTTCAATCCCAGCTTCATCCAGCATTACAAGAAAGGGGAGAGAGGATCCATCCGCGATGGGAATTTCTGGGCCATCCACTTCCACTAACAAATTACTGATTCCGAAAGAATAAACGGCCGCTAGGAGGTGTTCCACTGTGGATATCGAGTGAGTAGGGGAACCCAACCTGGTGGCTAAAATGGTATCGAGCACTTGACTCGCCAGCCCTGGAATGATGGGCTCTGAGGGCAAATCCGTTCGCTTAAAAACAATACCCACATTAGGGGCTTGAGGCCGCAACGTGATTCTAGTTAGTTTTCCAGAATGTAAGGCAACACTCTGAAAGGTTACAGAATTCTTAATAGTTCGTTGCATGCAAATCCCTTTTTAAAACTGCCTTTTTTTTAGGCAGCAAAACGAGTCCCTAGCCCTTATCCCTAGCAACTTGTCTGCCTGCTTTCAAGTGTTCTTGTTCCAGCGTAACATGAGGCTTCCCCACTTTAAAGCGGATCGGCTGAAAAATGAACACCTTGAGTGAAAAAGTCACCTATAGCGGAATTTGGATTCCTTCGTTATTCTATGGATCAGCAAAATAACCATCGAAAATGATGGTGAGTTTTTGTAGGAGGTTGAATTTCATGGGAATGCGTCAAGCACCGTTGCTAAAACAGTCTCAAAACCTAGCAATGCACATGCAAATTCAGCAGAAGTTAAAAATCTTGACACTTTCGCGACAAGAGCTGGAAAATTTTATTGGTCAGGAAATCAAAGAAAATCCCTGCCTCGAAGAAGGGAACGATCAAAGCCCCATTGGAGACTCCGAACCAGTTCCTTTAACCCAAACGCCAGATTTTTTAACGAATTCCGAAATCAATCAGACAAGTCAAGGTAACAGTGACCTCTTCCAAGGTGATGACACGGGAGGCCAAGACGTAGATTTAAGGTCGCTTGGTGAAGCCCTCCGAAACTCCAGCAACCAAGACACCCCCGCCTCTTACGACGACAATGCCGAACAACAAGGTCCCCTCTATGATCGCGTGAACTGTGAGGTGTCGTTACTTCATGATGAGATCTTGGAGCAGCTTAGGTTTATGCATCTGACGGATTATGAAATGGAATGCTGTGAGATCCTAATCCAGTTTATGGATGACAACGGCTTTTTCCAAGATTCCTTTTCCCTCATTTCCGAACAAACCGACCTCCCTGTGGAAGATTTAGAATATGCCTTAAGTTGCATCCAAAAATGCGAACCCGTGGGTGTGGGCGCTCGAGACATTAAAGAATGTCTGCTCTTGCAGCTGAAAGCCAATGCCAAAGCCCCTTATTTGGCGGTAAAGATTGTGAAAGAGGCTTTTTCCCTATTTGAAAAACAGGAAATTTTGAAAATATCAAAGTTATTAAAAGCAGAGCCTGAACCGGTTAAAAAGAGCATGCTCTTTATTAGAGAAAATACCGATCCCAGACCCGCTAGGCAGTTTGGACAAAACCACCATTCCGTGATCACGCCTGATGTCTACATTTTTAAAAGAGAAGGCGAATGGGTGGCCAGCGTGAATGAAGATGGTTTGCCCAGAATCAAGCTTTCTGAAAAGTACACCTCCTTGTTGAACTCCATGAACATTGAAAAGGCTCTTAAAGGAAACGAATTAAAAAAGTATCTTTCGGAAAAGTTTAAACAAGCACGGTGGATCCTAACGGCCCTTCAAGATCGTAACAAAACCATTTTAAGAGTGGCCGAGTGTATTTTACAACGCCAGCTAGACTTTTTGGAACTGGGTCCGGAACATCTTAAGCCCATGGTTTTAAAAGACCTTGCGGGCGAGATTGGTGTGCATGAAAGTACCATCTCAAGAGCCACTTCCATGAAGTATGTGCATACCCCAAGAGGGATTTTTGAACTAAAGTATTTTTTCAATACCTCCGTGGAGGGTGAAGATGGGCAGGAACTCTCCAATGAGGCGGTGAAGGTTTGGGTGGCAGAACTCGTAAAAGCAGAAGACCCCAAAAAACCCCTTTCCGACCAAGAATTGGCGGATAAAATTGAAGCCACCAAGAATGTGAAGGTTGCCAGGAGGACGGTAAGTAAATATAGAGAGAGTCTGGGGATCTTATCTTCGTCTAAACGAGTTAAACGGTTTTGAGGCACACCAAGTGGAACAAAAAAAGAAACTGGTGATCGTTTCTGGGTTGTCGGGATCTGGAAAAACGATCGCACTGCGGGCTTTAGAAGATTTGGGCTTTTATTGCATTGATAATTTACCTTCGGCCCTTTTATTAAGATTTGTAGAGTCTTTTGAAAGCAACGAGTTGGAATATTCCAATGTGGCCTTGTCTTTGGATTGCCGCGATAAAAATATGCCTCAGACGTTTGTGAGCACCTACTCTAGGCTAAATGGTGTTTCGGATCTGGATCTCATTTTTCTCACGGCCAGAGATGAAATCATTTTAAAGCGTTTTAAGGAAACTAGAAGACAGCACCCACTGGTTGAATTTAAAAATAAAAACACTCAGGAGGAACCTCTTTTTCTGTCCAACCTGGTAAGAGAAGAGAGGGAGATGCTTAGGCAAGTTCAATCCTTGGCTAGTATCATTATCGATACTTCTGAGATGTCTGCACCATTATTGCGTCGAATGATTCGCAACGATTTTTCCACTTTCAGAAAAGAATCCATGATAATGACCCTATGTTCCTTTGGGTTTAAATATGGAACTCCTCCTGACCTTGATATTGTACTGGACGCTAGATGCTTTGAAAATCCCTTTTATTTTCCGGATCTGAGATCGCTTTCAGGATTCGATCAGGCCGTTAAAGATTTTGTATTTAATGATGTTAACGTTCCATTATTTGTGGAAAAGATAGAAAATTTAATCTATTTTTTGCATCCTCTTTATCAAAAGGAAGGCAAAAATTATCTTTCCGTTGGAGTGGGGTGCACCGGAGGCAGACACAGGTCGGTGGCCATCGTGGAAGAATTAGTCAAACGATTGACAAAGGTTTTGAATCACATTCAGGTAGAGCACAGAAATGTCGACTTATAGAGAAAGTTAAATAGAGGAGATGTTGAGATGCTTACTATCGGAAACGGGGCCTTTCATCTATCTAAGTGTTTTCTACTTGGACTGAGTTTGGTAGTGGGAGGTTTTTCATGTCTCGTGCGAAAAGCTGAAGTAACTTCCGCATCCTCTAAAAAAAAAGGTAATGTGGCAATTTCGGCAAGTCAGATTGAAGTGGAATTAAAGTCCTGCCTGGATTCCCTAAGAATGAATCGGGCCAAAATGGAAGGTACTAAGTTTCCCTTTGTTCATGATATCAAAAATACCTCTCGAAATCTGGTGGTGATTGGCGATATCCACGGGAGCCTTAAGAGCTTAAATAGCGCTTTAGTGGCGGCGGGTTTGGTGAGGCCAGAAATAGTAGACTTTAAAACGCAAGATTTGGCCGTTGACACCATCGAGGAAACCATCAAATGGATCGGAAAAGATACGACTCTTGTTTTTACGGGAGATTTGATCAATAAGCGCGATCATTCCGTAAAAGTCATTAAAACGCTCCTGAGCCTAGAAAGGCAAGTGAATGAAAATCCGGCATTTAATAGCCAAGTGATTGCATTGGCTGGTAATCATGAAGTGGGCTTTATGTTGGAATTTGATGCCGGAAAGTATGATATGTTTTACAAGGAGCTAAAGAAATTTGTAAAGGACGGAATTGAAGAGATAAGCTTAGGAAAGAAAAGTCTAGAGTCTTGTGAGTTGTTTACACCTGATGTAAAAGAAGTGTTGGATTGGATTCCTAAACGACCCTTGGTGGCGAGCGTAAATGGTGTGTTTCTTTCACACTCTGGTTTTAAAGATGGTAACACATTGAAAGACATTAGTGAATATTATCAGGAATTTCTTCAAGACCCACTTAAAAAACCTAAAAAAGTTTTGAAAAAATTAAGCCAAATTTGTGGAAATGGGGATGACTTAGGGGGACTGGTAAATCGAAATGTGTTTTGGAGGGACTGGCAAGTCGTGCCTGAAGACATAGAAGCCAGGCAAATCATATTTGGGCATGATCCTAGCGCCTTTAAAAGCCGAAATATGATTGAGGGTTACTTTGCAAATCAATCTCCTAACACCCCCCCTTCTGGGGTGATTAAAGTAGATGTGGGAATGTGGGAGTGGGAAGCTGGAGAGGCTAGATGTGACCGGGCCCCCGTTGGAACCTGTCCGAATGAAGTGGCACCCAAGGTAAAAGGTCAGTTGTTACGCTGTAACAAATTAAATTGGCATCCCAATGGAGGGTGCAGGGAATTTGAAGTCATCGATTTCTCCATGATGAGTAATAGCCCTCTTCAAATTAAAGAACCAACAACATTAAAAATACAAAGTGGGCAACCTGAGAAAAAAGAAAAACCGGCTGCACACTCTGGGTGTTAGTGAGTTCACTTTCTGAGGAGAGGGTGAAATAGGATTGGTGGCTTAGGCTTCGGCGGAAAGTTTTATTGCAGGTTTTTTGACAATTTAAACAACTTTTCCTGACTCATTCATTTTCACAAGTACCGCAAGTGTGTTACAATTAAAAATGTACTCTAAGAAAGGAATTGAGTTATGACTGCTAAGACCACGGGATCCAAAAAAGTCGCACGGAAATCTACTAAAACGACAACAGGTTCGGCTAAAAAAGGCCAAACCCCTAAAGCCAAAAAAACCTCAGCAAAGCTCAATTTATCCAAATTAGGTAATACAAAAGTAAAACAATCAAAAGGTTCCACCGCCGCAAAAAAGGTTACTAAAAAAACGGCAGTAACGAAAACCGCAAAAGCATCTGGAACAGCCAAACTAAAAACAGCTAAAAAACCGGTTAAAACAAATGGTACTGCAAATAAAGTGAAATCGCCTGCAAAATCTAAATTGGCCGTTGGTGTAAAAACTAAGGTTACATCCGCTCCTAAAAAACAAGGTACTACTCCCAGCACGGGGTTTACTTTTAGACCCTTCACCTCCCAAAACAAAAATGTGAATGGATTATTTTGGAGTGCAAAGGATATCTTTGCAGGGAAAACCTCTGAAACGAAGGGTAAGCCGTCCACCAAAACCACCGTTGCTTCCAAGCCTGGAAAAGTGGTGCCTATCAAATCTGCAAAACCCGCTAAGCCCGCCAAAAAAGCCACCAAGGCTAAGCCAGCTTCCACCCGCGCCACTTCCAATAAAAAGAAAGGCGCTAGAGCCGCCTAATACAGCGCTCAATAACAAGAACTAACGCCTCTTTCTGGGTTCTGGCGGGGAGGCGGTTACGGGGTCTGCCGGCCAAAAATGCTTAGGGTAGTCTCTGGATAGTTCTGCTTTAACGCTTGGATAAGTGTTTTTCCAGAAACCGGCCAAATCTCCTGTAACCTGCACCACGTGACTGCGAGGGGAAAGTAACTCCACAGAAGCGGTTAAATAGCCCTGAGCTAATGTGGGAAGTTGTTCTAGCCCATAGAAATCTTGAATCTTTCCTCTTAAAATGACTCTATTGGGCAACTGATAGTCCGGGTGAAAGGTTCTACCATTTTTTAACGTAGCACTCTCAGGCAAAAGCTCGTTGATTTCTTTGGAAACTTGGTATCCTAAGTAATTTGACAAAAAATGCCATAAGTGATTTTGGGAAATCTGATGATAATTTTCCACACTTTCTGAAATGGAAACCAAAAACAACTCAAACTCCATTCCCTCTAATGGATTATCACCCAACAATTGGGGGAACAAAGTGTTTATGAGTTGAACCCGGGTAAAAGTACGATGCCAGGAGTCTTCAGAAAACGGATTTGGCCATTCCTTTTTTAGCTTTTCGACTATCATTTCCTGCAACTCCCCTTGAGAAAGAGGGGTTGAACTTACACTCAACTCTAGTTTTCCATATTGTAGAACACCATATTTCTTGAATTTTTGAACAGATTCCTCAAAGACCACTTTCGTGGATTCTTGAATGAATGGATCCACGGTCAAAAGATCGGAAGAGTCTATCCCTATGGCTAAAAGAATGAGATTTGTAGGCTTATGGAGGGGTTTATGGGATGTTTTTTCCATTTGCAGCGCCAATAGAAACGTGTCGTCCTGCACCACACTGGAAGCAGATAGAGTTCCGGCACCCTCGGTGCAAAATACAAATTCCCTTAAGTGGTCAGAGCCACCAAGCTTAGAAAATTTACCCACCCGATCTTTAAACCCCTCCAAAAAAGCCTTGCTGAGCTTAGACTTCCAATTTTTATCTTGGAATTCCAATGGAGCCATCTTTTGACCCAGTACAGCTAAACCTTGAGCTGCCATTTTCTGGATCCGATGTATGGCATCTTGTCTTAATACACTACGGTATTTTGCCCTTCTATCGGAATGAAAAAGTACCTCCAATTGAAATGCAAGATCACTAGAATCTATTTCTCCTGATTCAAATCCAGATATAAAAATGCCTTCCTCCAATAAGATCGAGGCACAGTGCATGGCGATACTCAATACACCCAACTCCTGAGCCTTTAACACAGATCGACTAATCCTGGGATGAAAGGGAAGTTTTGCCATCTGAGCCCCAAGTTCCGTTAAAGTTCCATCAACGGAAATGGCTTCCAGCTGCAACAAGAGTGACTTGGCGGCGGTCCATTTTTCGGGACTAGGGTTTTCAATCCATGGTAAAAGTAACAATTCGTTGAAATTGAGATTGGCAATGTACTGAGCATTAAGTAAACTGGACACAGGGTCGAGCCTGGTGAGCTCCGCTTCTATTTTAGGGGGTCTAGAGCGGAAATCATTATGGGAGAAAAGCCTAATGCAAATTCCAGGTGCCGTGCGCCCCGCCCTGCCCGCTCTTTGGATGCAAGATGCCTGACTGGTGGGCTGTTCCTCTAAGTGATCGACTCCTGTCCAGGGATTGATCTTTGCTATTCTGGCCAAGCCACTATCCACTACCACTTGAACGTTTGGAATCGTAACGCTTGTCTCGGCCACATTGGTGGATAAAATGATCTTTCTTCCATGCACTTCTTTGAAGACTTTTTGTTGATCTTCTAAGGACATCTCCCCGTGTAAAACACGAAGTTGAAAATCCGTTCCTTTAAGTGCCGGTTCAAGGTATTCCATGTTTTTTTTGATGGAAGTCATTCCAGGCAAGAATACAAGAATGTGGCCATCTTGATTGAGTTTTTGTAACTTTAAAACGGCCTTTAATACCTTTTTTTCCAGTTCTTGGGTTCCCCCATAATCTTCGTAGATTTGCTCCACAGGAAAAGTTCTTCCCTGACACTCCAAAATTTCATGGGAAACGGACTTCAAATTTTGTGATGTGAGTTCCAAAGTGGCAGACATCAAAATGAGCTTCCAAGGAACTCCCTTAGATTGAAGAAAACTCACCAGCATATAGGCTAAGTCAGAATTAGCCCTGCGCTCGTGAAACTCATCCAATATCACCAGAATTTTTTTCGAATGAAAATCTAGGTTTTGTAGATAATTTAGAAAAATCCCATCGGTGCAAAATCGAATTTTGGTTTGAGGGGAAGTGTGATTGTCAAAGCGAATGTGATAACCCACCTGATTTCCCAGTTGGGACATCAACATCTGAGCCGGAGAAACGGCTGCTAAGCGTCTAGGCTGCACCACAAAAATCTGTTCAAAACCCAATTCAAGGGCAAACAAAGGAACACGAGTGGTTTTACCGGCTCCAGGTTCAGCCTTTAAAAGTAAAAGATCAACATTTTTGATGGCGTTTTGGATACTTTCTTTATATTCATCAATAGGAAGAGAGATCATTTGTGGTATACTTATTCTTTGTAAAATTGGAAAAGATCAATGCTATTTTTTAAAACCTGTTGCGCAAATTCATCAAGAGCTTCCCCCCGAATCTGCGAAAGGTATTTGGCCACTAAAGGCACAAAGCTTGGTTCGTTGCGTTTACCCCGATTGGGCATGGGCGCAAGATAGGGACTGTCTGTTTCGATTAGCATCTCGGAAAGGGGAATCTGTTTGCTCGTCTCCTGAAGCTCTAATGCATTTTTAAAGGTAACAATTCCTGAGAAGGAAATTTTAAATCCAATATCTAAAAACTCAAATGCCTCTTTTTTGGTGCCGGTGAAGCAATGGATCACGCCTCTGCCCCCCTGTTTTGAGAAAACGGATAACGCCTGAAGAACCTCCTGATGAGTTTCTCTCACATGGACCACAACGGGTCTATTCACCTCTATGGCAAGGTCCAACATTTGCTTAAAAACCTCTATTTGCACATCCATGGGCGAAAGTTTGTAGTAAGCATCTAATCCGATCTCTCCCACTGCCAAAGCTTTGGGAAGAGATTCAAAATGGAGTTTCAGCTCGTCCAAAAGTGCCGGATAAAAGGTTTGAGCATCGTGAGGCTGAATGCCTAGGGCACAAAATAGGTTTTTGTGTTGGGAGCCCTGCACAATGGCTTTTTTGATGGTGATAGGGCAATAGGCAATGTTTAGCATAAGCTCCACGTCAGCACTCTTGGCTCTATCCAGCACATCCACGAGGTCGTGGTCAAATTTTTCAGACACAAGATGGCAATGAGTATCGCAATATGGCATTAAAAAGGCACCTTATTAATTAAAGGCATTCAATCCTGTGATGGCTTGACCAATGATAAGTATTTGGACATCATTTGTGCCTTCATAGGTAAATACGGATTCCAAATTGCAAGCATGACGCATGGAACGATACTCTAAACTAATTCCATTGGCCCCTAAGATATCTCTACAAGTTCGGGCGGCCTCCAAGGCAAATTGAACGTTGTTTTGTTTGGCCATGGAGATTTGAGCTGGTTGGATTTTCTTTTCTTCCTTAAGTTTACAAAGTTCCAACGCGAGAAGCCGAGCCGTTGTGAGACGTGTGGTAAGAGTGGCCAATTTTTGCTGAACCAGCTGAAAGCCTGCCAAAGGCTTGTCAAAAACAATTCTTTGCTTGGAATATTCAAGGGCTTCCGAAATACAATCCTCGGCAGCACCCAATACTCCAAAAGCGATTCCGAATCTTGCTTGATTTAAACACATTAATGCACTTTTTAAACCATCTGATTTGGGTAACAAATTTTCTTCAGGGATGAAGCAATCTTTAAAAAAGAGGCTTCCTGTTACGGAAGCTCTAAGACTCAATTTGTGCTTGATTTCAGGAGCCTCAAAACCCACCGTACCCTTTTCAACCAAAAATCCACGGATGGAGTTGCCATCTACTTTAGCCCAAACCACAGCAACATCGGCTAATGGAGAATTGGTGATCCAGGTTTTAGAGCCATTTAAGAGGTAGCCACCTGTTACTTTAGTGGCCGTGGTTCGCATGCCAGAAGGATTGGATCCAAAATCTGGCTCCGTCAACCCAAAGCATCCGATTTTTAAGCCCTGCGCTAGAAGCGGCAGCCACTTTTCCTTTTGTTCTTCCGAACCAAAGGTGTGAATGGGGTACATAACCAACGAGCCTTGCACACTTGCCAAGCTTCTTAATCCACTATCGGCCCTCTCTAATTCTTGCATAATAAGCCCGTAAGACAAAGAATCTAATCCGGGACACCCATATCCCTGGAGCTGCGAGCCCAAATAACCTAAAGCCCCCATTTCTTGTGCTAGGTTTTTTGGCAAACTTCCTTCTTCAAACCATTGGGCGAGGTGAGGTGAAATCCGAGCCTTTACCCATTTTGCCACTTCAGATTGAACCAGTTTATGTTCGCTAGAGAGGTGTCGGGACACATCAAAAAAGTCATTAAACGAAAGTGCCATTTGGTGCTCCTTAGATTTCAATGTCTAGAAATCGATTTATCACCGATTTATGGGTTTGGGTCAAATTAAGTTGGGCTTTTAAGGTTTCTATCAGTCTCCCTTGGGAAATCCGAGTATACGCCAATATTTGGCAAAGAGTGTCTCGAAGGCTAGAGCTCTTAAAAAAGGGCTCCAGGTCCTTTTCTTGAAATTCGTTATGAGTTACAAAAGCTGTGCCTAATAGGTTGTATATCACTTGTAATACATCTATGGATGTGGATTGACTGATGCGATGTAACCAGATGCCCTGCTGATTTTCCATTTCCATGCAATCCAATAAAATGCCTATGCTTCTTGGAACGCGATTCAGATAAGACTGGATGGTAAAAGAGGTACCCACATGAGAATGGAATCCATTTGAAGTGACGGTTTTAACAAAGGTGGAAGAGCAGTGCAGAAGTTCCGGAGGACACAATACCGTCCAAGTTTCAATAGAAGGGCAAAGCGCCAGGTTTGAAAAATAGAGATTAAACTCAGATTCAAAATCTGAGGTGGATCTTAGCCCCCTAATTAGATGTTTTATGTTTTTTTCTTTTGCCCAATTCACAACAAGAGTTTCATTAACTTCCACGGAACAGTTCCACGGGTTTAAGTTCCTTTGGTTTTTAAGGGAGGCAATGGAAAAACCGAGCAAACCCAATTCTTTCGTGGGATCTAAAAAACTTTCAATGAGAGCAATTCTATCGGAAATGGAAACAGAATCCCTCTTTGAAGGATTTTTGGAAATCAAAATGGTGACATGGTCAAAAACATTCATAGCCGACCGAAGCACAAACCAATGGCCAAAAGTCCAGGGGTCAAATGACCCGGCGTAAATTGCATTTTGCATTTGAAAACCTCACCCGAATTTTTAAAATTCAAAAACGTCAAAAGTACAACTGGGAGAGAAAAGAATCAAGCTTACATCAAGCTATACTGACTCAGGTTCACAGGTAGATAAAATGTTGGCTTTCTGACGGCAGACTTGAATCTCCCTTGGTTTTTGCCGAACTTTGGGGAGGAATTTTTCAGCTCAGTGCCGATGGGTGTGATCCAAATGGAAAGATAGGTAACTGGACAAATGATCAAAATATTACTTTGTGATGACAGTCTAACCATTCAGAAAGTGGTCCGCCTCACTTTTATGGACTCTAAATACTACGAGTTAGTAGTTGCAAATCAGGTAGATGAAGCCAGAGGCGTCTTGCGGAACTTTGTGCCGGACGTTGTGCTATTATATGCCAACTTTGTAGACGAAAACATTTCAGATTTTGCATCCCAATTTCGGCTCCCCAAAAGTCAATTCATTATTTTAACGGAACATAAAGACGAATCAGAAATATCAGAATTCAAAGACCTAGGTTTTAATCGATTTTTGAAAAAACCGTTTCAGACTGATGAACTTTATCGCATGGTCAATCGATCCGCTGGCATCGACGTTCCTAGTCTTTCACTTCCGCCTGGTTCAAGACCTCCCAATCCTCCCCGCTCCAAACACCCTCTCATGAGTATGAATCCCCCCGATATTCGTCCTGTTACCGCAAAGGGCGGACAACCAGCCTCTACGGGAATGCCCAGTGTAACTCTAGATTTTTCCAGCATCCAGAAGAAAAAATCGCAAAAGGCAAAAACGGACATTTTAGTCCCAAAAATCCCTTCACCTCCCCCACCCCCTTCCAAAGCCTCGGAAGAGTCCCCCCAACTTCAATTTGAAGATCCCGAATTTGGAGCTGAAATAAGTTCTAATTTCAACGACGATCAGGGAGGTTTTTCGGAGCAAGGTGAAAAGCAAACTGTGACTATGAAAAAAATTGTAGAAGATCCAGAGTCTCAAATGGATGTTACGTTAAGCCATGAGGAAGGCATTTCATTTCAAGTGACAGAAGCCGATCAAAATGAATTAGATGAACAAAATGGCATGGAAATGTCTGAAGATCTTCAATTTGGTTTTGAACCCACAAAACAAAACAACGCCGTAAACCTAAATGCGTCAACTCTACGCCAGGCCACCACCAGAGTTCCAGAGTCCGCTCCCAAAGAACGCAGCGCTTCTCAGAGAAGCACCAAATCGGTTTCCATTGACGAACAGGACGCTCAGGAATTTGAAATCACCGATAGGCGTGTTCACTCCACCACATCAAGGCAGAGCCAAGCGTCGGACCTGACTTCCAAAGGCAAATCTGAAAAAACAGGTCGGTTGGGCGGGATGGCCGCTGAGATGATACGAGCCGAAATTCAAGAGTCCGTGAATAACACTCTATTTAGGGTGATAGAACGAGCTGTTCCCGCAAAGATAGATGCTAAAATTGAACAAGACTGGGATCGGTTCGTGATTCGAACGACGGATAAAGTGAAAGCGGAAGTGTTGAGTAACTTAAAAGGGTGGATGGATCAGGAGCTTACAGAAATGAAAGCCCAGGTGCTCACCATGATGCGAGAAGCTCTCAAACCACAGCTGAAGCAAGTATTAGAGCAGTGGTTGTCTAGAGAAGCGATAAACATAACAAAAGAAATTGCGGCGCAAGAAATTAGAAATCTTTTAGAAGAAGAATTTGAACACCAAAAAGCATCTTCGGATTAATTAGTAAATCCAGACGGTTCCACTCTCAGGAAAGCCCTTAATTGTTTTTTTATCAGCCTTTGTTTTGGAAGAGTCACTTAGAAACGGCAAATTCTCGCAGGAAGACTCCAAGTGCACTCGAAATGGCATGGAAAAAAGGGAAGGCTTCGCACCCACTTCATTGGTGGTGTATCCTTCCAACCAAAGCTCAAATTCTCCATATTTTTGAGGCCAAATTTGGGCTTCCATTAACGAATCATCCTGCGCCGGGTTGGGACCGAACACCTCCAAGTGCTCTTCAAGCTTAGATGCTACCTTGTACTTGAGCATATTTTTATGAGTGTGCAAAAACAGAACCGAAAGTGGTACCTTTTCCTTTTCAAGACAGGCATAGATGGTGCTTTGTTGACCGGGGTACAGAACGGGAATAGTGGGTTCTTTGGGTTTGATGATATCGAAATCTCGACGGGCATCATAGTTTTCAACCCCCCGGGGGCGAACCATTATGGTGCGAGGAACAGAGAGTCTTTGGGCGCTTTGGTCTTCCACCTGCCAAAAAAATTTTCCGTATTCATTGATTAATATGGTGGCGTAATTTGAGTAAACACTGGAATAGGGAGCGTAGTTCATTTTGTTTTCCGACCAAAGAAACACCTTGTGAGGGCTCTTACCACTGGAAAGGGCAGGCCAGTGTAGCGTTACGCTAACGGGAAATGAAATGGGTTCGATCACAAGGATCGGAGGTGGAAAATCTGGTTCGATGGGATTGAGTTTGGATTTCGTGAGATTCTCTTCACTCACTCGGGACTCTGGAGGTATGCGGTAGCCAAAGAAAAAGGATAATAGTCGGTCTTTAGCTGAAGATCCTGGTTTGGCAGCCTGTTCCTTAAAGACTTCCCGACCTGACTCCATAACAGACCTTCCCCACGACTCTCCAAATAGGGGAGATTTAGGCAAAGAAAAAATACCGGCCCGGGTGAGATGAAACTCGGTCCCCTGTTGGGATCGAATCAAAGCCTCTCTTAAAATCAGTCCGTCCAGTTTTATCAGCGTGTTCTCTGGAACCATGATGGACTCTTTGACCTCTTCAAATCCCATGCTCCCCGGAATCTTGATCTTGAGTGTTCCTGAAACTCTTTCTAGGTAATATTGGTCCTCGTTCCTTTGAACGGGAAGAGATTTAATGGAACTGGATTGAGCATGTAAATTTAGGCACCACATTATAAAAAATAAACAAAGTGAAGAGAAAAATAAAGCGTTTCGTTTCATTCTTTCCCCTGAAGGAGAGAAATAGACGCCAAATCGAGATTGAAAAATAAGGATTCTGATTCGGTAAAAGGCATGGCCTGAAAGGCAGATTGAAGATCAGAATTAAGAGCTGTGAATCCTTTTTTAACACCCTCATGGATTTTAGTGATACGAATGGTGTTTTCATGGGAGGACTTTGTTAAAACCTCCCAATGACCTAGTCCAAAACTTCCTAAAACATTGAAGTTATTATCAAAAAATGCTAGGCTATAACCTAAAAAGGGAGAGTGCACGTTTCTTTGAAAATCGAGCATAAAATGCTCACTCATTTTAATGTATGAGTCCTTTATGCTTTGGGGTTGAAGTTGAGATAATTCACCTTCCATTTTCTGGAACAGCAAGGAGTTTTTAATGGCAAAAATCTCAGCAGACTTAGAGTGAGAAAAACAAAAGAGCAACATAAAGGCATCAAACTTTGGACTAAAATAATTGAATAGAATTGGATAGATACCCTGGCCAGCAAAGGGTTTTTGATGAAAATAATAGGATTTTGTATTAGAATAGGAAACGGTCAATTTATTTCCTGTGGTAAACCTTACACTGGGGCACTCCATGAGAAACGTAGTTACCACAGCATGATGCATGGAGTCTGTTTCTTTACTCTGTTGTGCAAAAACGGCTTTTTCTTGTTGCAAGCGACCCGCCACTTCATTTGCCGCTATCACTAGCTCTGAAAGATGACTATTTTGATCGTTCAACTCCATGATGCTAGACCAATTTCCTTGGCTGATTTGTTTTAAAAAATCAATGGTAATTTGAAGGGGCTCCAATATTCCTTTAGAATACATAGCAATGAATGTGAGGAGAAAACACACGCATACCAGGGTCATCACCACCAACGGCCACAGGAAGTTAAACGACATTCCAAAATGACCTTGGGGCTTCCATAAAATGACCAAGCCCAAATTCGTTTTTTGGATTCGATTGATTCCAAATCCCTGGGGGTATCTCTGAATTCCGAGTTTTTGAGTGAGATAAAAAGGCACAGATTCGTCTTTAAATTTCTGATTGATTTCACTTAATTCTTTTTCGCCCAGCTGAAACGGGTCCGTGGAGAACACGGGCGACCCAAAGAGAACCGACGTGGGTTCTTTTTTCTCACCATGAATTTCTTTGGGGATGACCATACTAGCGGCCACTAATGTGCTAGAAGCCTCAAACGCATTCGCCTGATTGGATTTAAAAAGTGAGGAATGGACTTCCTTGAGCGCCTCCGTGTAAAAATGGGGTGGCACGGATACAATAAAACCTCGCTGTCCATGGGCAAAAGCGATGAGCGGGGTATCGGCTCCGGGCGAGTAGAAGTAAACAATGTCTTGGTTGGGGTTGGGAAAATATTTGATTCCGATCTTTTCCACATCGATCTTTTCTTTGTTGCCATACTCTAAAATCTTTCTGTCTGCGGATAGAATTTGAACTTCCGAAAACGTTCCCGACTTCCACCTAAGTTCCTTAGGAAAGGCCACATTTTTAAATCCTTCGGGTACTCCGGGTTGCGCGCTGGAAATTTTTTCACCGCTGGTAATGGCGATGCGTAGATTTTGGATCTGAATGGAGAGATCGTCTGCCAATTTAGTAGTTTGAAAATATCCTTCCACTTCTGCTTGAAGGGAACGTTCCTGATGATGCAGCCAGACAAATAGAACAGGAAGGCTGCCGGCAAAAAGAATAAAAATCAAAATACAAACACGCTGGAGTTTTGCAAATCGACCATCGGGGGAAAACATCTTTTCCGCAAAATCGGATAGCTGAATGTAGCGGCTGGCTCGCTTGGCTTCTTGGGATGGGACTTTTGATTCTTGCTTTACCATCTAGGGATCACTTTTTAATTGAGGGGACACAATGGCAATAACCACTCGTCTATTGTTTTTATATGTTTTTTTTAGGTTGTCACCTTTGAAAAGAAGGATATCGGAATCTGCTTTGCCTGAAACGCTAATTCGATTTCCAGGTATACCGCCGTGTTGCAAGATTAAAGAAACCGCTTCGGCTCTCGCCGCGCTCAGCATATGCAAGGAACTGTAAGGGCTATTGGGAGGTAGGACCACAGAGTCTGAAAATCCAGCAACCTCAATTCGTTTTAGCGGATTTTCGAGAGATTCCTTTATTTTAGGAACCATCTTTAAGACCTTTAGAGCTCCTTCTTTGGTGATGTCTGCCGTGTTTTGAGGAAAGAGGGAGTCGGCTTGAAACACAATTTCAAATCGTTTAGCTGTGTCGGTGGCTTCCTGTGAGGGTAGAATTCCCAACTTTTGTGATTTGATTTTTAATTCGTCTATATCTTTAGGATTATCTCCCATCTTAATGAGTTTAACCAGAAGATCATCAGGATGCCCTAGCTCCAGCATTTGACTCAACATTCGAAGTGCCTGAAGTTGGCGTTCTTCTTTAGTAACATCTGGGATGTTTTCTTTTTCTGTCTCTTCTTCTTTCAAATACGAAGTGAGTTGCTTTGTTACGTTTTGCATTTTATCGGCATCAATGGTAGACATGGAAAACAAAAGAACAAATACGCAGAGTAAAAGGGTTACTAGATCGGCATACGAAAGTAGCCAACCCTCTTCCTCATGACCCGAAGAGTGGGATTTTGATTTCATTACTTTCCAACCCTGATTTTATTTTGAGCACCAAATGCCAGATATCCCTTCAAAACCTCTTCGATAAAAAGCGGACTTGCTTTGTCTTTAAGGTAGAGGATCCCGCTCAGAACCAGCTGACGAATTCGGAGATTGTTTAAGTTGATTTCTGAAATTCTATCTGCCATAGGATTGAATACTACAAAGGATAAAAACAGACCATATAGTGTTGCCGTCATGGCCACTGCCATCGCAGGTCCAATTTTTTTCATGGCATCCGCCGCACCTACTTGTGCAAAAAGAGCAATGAGTCCGACAGTGGTTCCTACCAATCCAAAAGAAGGGGGGACTTTAGAGATGGATTTTATAAACCTCTCATCATCTTTATATCGTTCCTCCACCGCAGATAGTCTTTCTGACAAAATCACCTCAATTTGTGTTCTGCTAAACCCATCGGATATAAGCTGAAGTCCATCTTTTAAGAAGTAGTTATTGGATCTAAATCCAGACAAATAGTTTTGATTGATTTCGCCGCGTGTTTCTTTAGCAACTCTCACGATCTCTGAAATTAAAAATACAATATCATCCTCTTTTCGTTTGGTCGCAAACGAATAAAGGTGCCATACTCTTTTGATTCCGGACGGCTTAAAGGCGATAAATATGGAAATGACGGTTCCACCAAACACACAAATAAAAGCGTGAAGGTCGAGGTAAATTTTAAAAGAATCTGCTGTCATGGCTATCACAATTAGTAAATTGATAAAGGCTAATGCGTAACCAATGAGAATAGACATAAAACCTCTAGAGTGGACGATCTTGATAAGTTCACTAAGTTTCGATGTTTATGTTGACACGGTGTCCTTCCCAAATAAATGCATATGTCACGGAAACAATAGGGAAAAAGTCACATCGCACCCATAGTTCACTGAAATAGACTGATTTTACAGGATATTTTAGGAAATGGAGAAAACATTAAAGCTAAAAATTTGCCTACCGAACTCTAAACATAGGGTGCGGAGAGCAGAGTGTATGTGGAATTTTCGTAATTTAACAATAATGTGGTATTTTGCACTATTTGGATGTAGCCGCATTTCCGAAAAATCCCCCGTGGCTTCTACCCCAGACTATGTTTTTGAAGGAATTCAGAGCCTTACGGAAGGCAATGAAGGTAAGTGGATGTTAAAGTGGAACCCAGCTCCCTTTGAAGGTTCCAGTTACTTTGTTTTTAAAAGACTTTCCACGGAAAAATTCGATTTTTCAAAACCCTCCAGTCCCATCAAAGATAACTTTTTTGTAACTGAGGATCTTAGATTCGCTGGTAAAAATTGTTTTGTGGTAAGGTTTTCTGTGCCTGGCTACAAGGATGATACTAATGTAAAAGAATTATGTACCACTCCTGAGAAAATTGATTTTGCGGGAGTGGATTCCGTCCAAAGATCCGATGCAGGTAAAGTTTCCGTGTCTTGGAAACCTCATCCAAAAGCAAGAGGCAAATACCAGGTTACTAGGGCAAAAAACGACGGTAGCTTGGAGGCGAAACCACTCGTTGAGTCTGGGGAAAGCCAGGCGCAAGTGGGGCCCTTTCCCTTGGCTGAAGAACTTTGTTTTCACGTCCGCTATTTTGAACCTGATGCGCCACAAGATGAAAACAATGTCGTTAAATGCGTAGACGACAATAGATTGACGGATTTTGTGGGAGTAGAAAAGGGATTTTCGGTGGAGACCGGCTCCGCCGTTTTGGAATGGACGCCTTCCTCGCACCCGTTGATAGCAGGGTACAATATTTACCAAGGTTCTGATTTTAAAACAAGAATCGGTTCTATTGCCGGAAAAGACAAAAAAAGTATAAAGTTAACTGAACTTCCTGCTGGAAAAGAATTTGTGTTTGGGGTAAGGGCATACACCTCTTTTGGCATGGAAGATCTCAATGGAAAAACGGTTGGAATTCTGGTTAAAGACTTAAATGCGCCTCAATTTGGGGGTATTGTTTCGGCTGGTGTTGTTAACAAAACAACCATTTCGGTGAAATGGAATCCGGGTGTTTCAGTTGGAAAATACAAGGTGTACGGTGTTGGCGTTCCTGTAGGACAAATGCCTAACATGAATTGGTCTACCCTGCTGGCCGAGGTTCCTGGCTCCTCCACCAGCGTGGATATTCCTGACCTTCAAGACGATAGTGAATATGTGCTGGGTGTTAGGGCTGTGAATGCATTTGGAATTGAAGAGCAAAACATCCAAGTTTTACGTGTCACAACGCAAGATTCGGGAGCGCCTAAATTTTCAGGAGTTGAGTCAGCTACGATTGACGGGGAAAAGATCACCATTAGATGGAATAAAGCGGTAGGGGAGGTCACTCGGTATCGAATTTTTAGAGCCAAAGGGTCGGCCTCCCAAATCAATTTTGCGAGCTCTGATTTTGTTTCAGAGCCAGGCTCAGCCAGTTTTACCTTACTTTCGGGATTTCAGAGTTTTGAAGCCTATTCCTTTGCGGTGAGGGCGGAGGATCGTTATGGTAATATAGATCAAAACACGAAAGTGGTTACGGTAAATGTTGGAAAACAAAGTCCACCCAGATTTTTGGGCTATCAGGCTGTCACAGCAAATAGTGAAACGGAATTAGACGTTTCGTTTTTTAGAACTCCAGATACAAATATTGCGTATTATAAAGTGATCGTGAGAAAGCCTGGATCTACAGCCCCGATAAAGGAACAATTTGTGGGTCAGCCACCTTCTGGGATTGGCGTGACTTCCAAGATCACTGGTCTTCAATCTAAAACAACTTATGAGATTTTAGTGAAACCGGTGGATGTTTATTTTAACCTGGGCGATAATGAAACAACGATTGCCGGACAAACCTTAGACACCACACCACCCAGTTTTGATGGAATTCGAAGCGTGACTCAAAATCGAGGCAGGGCGGAAGTCAGGTGGGGGTCTCTCACCACCAACGATATTAAAGGCTATGTGGTTTATTGGTCAGAAGAGCCCATGGATCAGAAAATTTTAAGCCTCACTCAACCTCTTCCTGTAGGGGTGTTTAAATCCGACAAAATTCTACCCAACCTGACGAGTTATAGCGTAGCTGGACTGAGAAAAGAGATCACATATTACTTTAAGGTTCAAGCGTTCGATGAATTTGGAAACGAAGATCGAAATCAAGCACAATATAGTTTACGAATCGCCAACTCGGCACCCGATCTCCTTTCCAATGCCCTGGCCAGAGACACGTTTAAAGGGGTTCCAAGTGCTGTGATCACTCTAACCGCTTCTGATACCGATGCTTATGATACCTTAGAGTTTATTGAGCTAAGCACCACATGCCCGCCCAGTAGCTTGCCGGTTAAAACAGACAGCCCTCAGGTGGATGGTACTCGAGTGGCCAGAGTAGAATGGACCCCAAGTAGGTCGTTTCTTCCAGTTGATGTGACACAGAAAAGCTGTCAGAGTTCTTATCGTGTAAGTGATGGAACCACTCTTTCCGGGAGTCTTTTTATTACTTTTACCGTAGTGGATAGACAACCCAAAAATCTAAGCGCCCAGATAGCAATTAGGCCAGGAGGATTTTCCAGATCAGAAGGATTAACCTGTAACGCATCGGCCGTGGATGACGATGCAGACGAACTCACCATCGCCTACTCCTGGCGTCGCAATGGACTTACCATTGCCGGTGCCAATACAAACACATTAGACCCTATGGTGGGAAACTTTACTCCGGATTCCGTGATCCAGTGTGCCGCCACCATCAGCGATGGTCATGTAAGTCAGGTTCAACTATCAAACTCCGCAACCTTTACCAACCTGCCCCCAGTGTCTCCCGTGGCTTCCGCTTTGGATGACGACAATAATGGAAACTTTTTGGCATCTGATTTTATGAGATGTTCTTATTCTGCAACGGATCCGGATAATGATACCTTGGTGTTTGGTGATGTAACCTTGGAAAAATCAGACACGGGAACTGGCTCATGGAGCCCGGCTTCCATTGCAAAATCTTCGTGTCCTTCTGGCACTCCTTTATCAACGTGTTTCCAACTTAACAGGACCTTACGGTCAAAGTTTTTAAGATGCAGAGTTGCCTTTGTTAAAGATTTATTTTCAGACCCAATTGCCCCTTTTTATTCCAATGCAAAGCAGGTCTTAAATTCCGATCCGATCATCAGTAGTGTGTCTCTCGCCCCTACAACCGGATTGAAATTGGGAACCGTACTCACCTGCTCAGAAACCCACTTAGACCCCGATGGCGATGCACTACCTCCCCCCACCTTCACTTGGTCTAGGGACGGAAACGTGATTGCTGGCCAAAGCTCCGGGGTGTATTCGCTCACTCAGGCGGATCGGGATAAGTTTGTAAAATGCGCCGTTTCTTATCCCGCCAATGTGGATGGGGCTGGGTCACAGGCGGTTGGCCCCATCGAAAGTTCGTCGGTGATCTATCGTAATACGGATCCTGTGATATCAAGTGTTACGTTATCACCGCTCACCAATGTCAAGTTTGGAGATACGTTAACTTGTGCTTACACCACACAGGATCCCGATGGTGAACCTGATGCCACCAGTGTTGCGTCCAGTGCGGCTGTTTTCACATGGCGCAAATCGGGAGAAGTGATACCCGGGGCAACGTCAGCCACTTACTTGGTAAAATCTACAGATCGATCCCAGCCTATTCGGTGTGAAGTGAGTTTACCGGAAAATGCCGATGGGAGAGGCTCACAGGTGGTGGGACCCGTTCAGAGTTCATCTTTGGTGACACCCGTGAATCAGTCTCCTGTGATTTCCACGCCCGTGGTAACCTACGATGGTATATTGACCCCAGTGCCTGCTAAAACAGGCATGCAGCTCACTTGTTCCGCTGTGACAAGTGATCCGGATGGAGACTCATTACCGGCTCCTTCCTACATTTGGAAACGCAACGGAACGGTAGTGGCGAGTACAACCAATCCCACTTATTCTTTGGTTTCGGCAGACAGAGGCACCAATATCACCTGTACTTTGAACCTTCCTTTCAACGCCGATGGAAATCAAAGCCCTTCCGTTTCTAGTGCGCCTTCCAATGCGATCCAGTCGGTTAACTCCAGTCCGACCATTTCTTCTGTGTCCACCAGCTCTGTGCTTACGGGAGATCAATATCCTGGATATGAGCTCAGATGTGCCAGCTCCATTTCTGATTTGGATGGGGATTCACTAGCTGTGCAGTATCAATGGTACCGTGGGGCGAATGTAATAGCTTCTGCTGTGGAAAGCCGTTACTTTGCTACGGCGGAAGATAGAAATCAAAATGTTTTGTGTGGAGTTACTTTACCCGCCAATGCGGATGGAAAGGGAGGGCAAGGAAGCTCAATGACTTCAGTTATTTCCATAAACATAAAAAATAGAGCTCCTAAAGATCTCACAGCATCAGTGTCTCCGAATACCATCTATCGAGATTCTGTATTAACTTGTTCCTATTCAGCCGTTGATGATGACTCTGATGTGCTGAGTTATAGCGTGTCGTGGCAGAAAAATGGAGTGACCGTTGGAGGACAGTCAGGCACTACTCTTAACGTAAATTCTCAATCGCCTGTTGTGGGAGACTCTTGGAAATGCACGGTGCAGGTTTCAGATTCCATTGCAAGTGCTCAGCTGGCATCTTCATCGGTGGTGGTTCAGAACCGACCTCCGTATTCCGTGTCGGCTCCTACTTTAGGGCCATCTACCGTCTATAACTCCGACCTAACCAACTCCCTTAGCTGCACTGGAGGTTTTGCGGATGATGATGGGGATTCATTGACCACGTCCTACCGTTGGTTTAAAGGGGGCGCCGTACTTGCAAACACTTCAGGAAACACACTTTCGGCTGGATCAGGAATCACTTGGGCTCGAAATGATATTCTTTCTTGTATGATTTTGGTGAATGATGGACAAACGGGTGGTTCTAACTCCAATACCTCTGGATCCGTGGCTGTGGCTAATAAGCCTCCTTATGGTACGTTACGTTGTGGAGGGCAGACTTCGTTAGTTGTGAATGCTTTTCCTGGGGAGACCATTTCAGCTGTAACTTGCAATGGAGTTGTAGATGATGAGGCGGAAGTGCCAACTTACTTTGTTTCCTCCTCCACCTGCTCTGGCGGAGGGATTACACCACAAGGAGTGTTATCAGGTGTTGTAATGGATACGTTTGATTGTTCGATTACGGTTGGGGCGGTAGATGGAAACAATCCAGCCATAGTAGCTCCTAGTGTAGCCACTATTGAATACAAAATTCCATTTAATTTATCTTTCAAATACAGCACATCGAGTAGTTGTTTAGTTACCGCCACCATGACCTTTCTTCCTCAAAATTTGGCATGTAATCAGATCAACAGCGATTTTGGCGAACTTTTGGCGCTTTCACCTACAGACATCTGGCAGTCTGCTGGTTCTCATACTCCACAATCCGGTGGACAGTGCACGGCCACCGCTACCCGTCCGCTTTTGAGTAACCCACCTGCCGGCTCCGCAAAGGTGTCATGGACGGTAACGGCTTCCAATGGAGTGGCCAAAACAAAAGTGCAAGAGCAGGTGATCATGGGATCCAAAAAATCCAGTTTACCTGGAATAATCCTTGGTAATGTAGTCCAAGAAGGGCTTCAGCCGGATCCGATTTTTGATCCCAATTCTAGCCCCAAAAAAGCGTTGGGTTGTTCCAGCGATGCCTGTTCCGGGTTTAGCGCCTCTATTGGGGTGGGTGGAAAATTCACCTGCACCATTGCCAACACAGGCAAAATTTACTGTTGGGGAGCACGAGATAAGGGTCAATTAGGTAACAATGAAGTCACAACGTCCTCTACGAGCACACCAAAAGCAGTGGCAATGGATGGGTTTAAAGCCCTTTCTGTTGCGGTAAGTTCCAGTACCACCAAGGGCCACGCATGCGCCATCTTTTATAATGAAAATTTGAGCACGCCACCCTCCAGTGGAAGTGTGTATTGCTGGGGAGCCAATGATTTGGGTCAGTTGGGAGACGGAACCTTTACCCAATCGGCGGTGCCACGACCTGTAAACCTCGGGGATAACTTGGCTAACAACCCTTCTACCCCATTTTTAGCCACTTCCATCAGTTTAGGACAGGAGCACTCCTGTGCGGTGTTGGAAGGAAACACCCCAGCCAGTGGCGGTGGTTTGAGGTGTTGGGGTAAAAACGATAGAGGCCAACTGGGAGATTCTAGTAACACCAATAGTGAAGTTCCCACAGGACCAAACATTTCCAATTCTGGATCACTTTATTATCAGAGTGGAGTTATGGCTGTGATTACGGGTAACTATCACACTTGTTTCTTAAGTCCAGCTGGGACGGTAAGCTGTTTTGGGGGAGGAAATTTGGGGCAACTGGGAAATGGTTCCTTATCTAATTCACTGAGTCCCGTAAGTGTTTCGGGGCTTACAGGTGTGGGAGCACTGGCGGCAGGTGATGATTTTAGCTGCGCCCTAAAAAAGGCAGGGTTGGATCAAGGAAAGATCTTTTGTTGGGGATCTAATATGAAAGGACAGTTGGGAACTGGCGATTATTCGGTAAGAACTAGTCCCAATTTAGTCTCCAACTTGGGTTCCATTGCTTCCATTTCGGCGGGTAACAACCACGTTTGCGCGGTAAAAAATGATGGCGTGGGGTATTGCTGGGGCGATAATACATTTGGACAAATTGGTGACGGATATACATTAAGTTCTGGAAATTTAGAGCCTACCTTGGTGTCCGGTTTGGGTAACGACGCCCGAATGTTGGTGGCAGGAGGTAATCACTCTTGTGTGTTAAAGCCTGGTGGAGAAATTATGTGCTATGGGCAAAACACCTACTTTCAGTTAGGAGCTTCTGGTTCCATTTTGAAGCCTAGTTTAAAGGCCTTCCCACTCAACGGTTTCCCCAACACCAGATATCTAAACTGCCCAAGTTACTTTGTCTATTCCACAGAATAAGTTAAAAATGGGCAAAAGATCTCTATATGTTAAATAATTCCTGACAACGATTGAAAACAATTGTTAAAATAAAAATTTTCCATGTCAAGTAATTGCTCTTAAATTTTCAAAAGTCCTTCCGAGCATATATAATCGTAAATAGGGAATAGTACCCTAATTACCCTTTTGAGGAGGATGTTGTATGATTTTGTCCAAAAATGCATTGTGTTTGGTGTTGGCTTCTCTGACTTTTGGTGCTTGCCAATCCAGATCCGGAGGCTCTGGCGGAGATGATGAGTCACAAGGTGTTGTGGCACAGGGCTCTGATGGCAAGGAAGACAATGCTTGGATCGTGTTTAACCAAAATGATCGAAATAAGGTGTGCTTGTGGGTAGCGGCCAACCAGTCTCCTCGTAACGCCGCCAGAAATGGTGATGGTGAAAGGGATACTAATGTGTTTATCAATAACTCTAAGCCATTGCTTGGTTCCACCAAGTTTCCAAATGGCCAGTACTTTGAGTATGATAAACTGAAAAACTTCATTAAAAACAATGTGAAAGGTTCTCCTGAAGCAAAAGCACGATTCAACTTTTTGCTGGACTCTCAGCTAAATGAGCAGAAGAAACACGGAACCGCTGACAATGCTAGCGGTACGGTAGAGGTGATGAGATTACCTGGTGACAACGCTAATTCATTTTCTGGATTTGCTTATCCGGTAAAAGACTCTCAAGGTGTGTCTGTGGTTATCCAAGATCTGTTTGACAAAGCTAATGCTGGAAATCAACAATTGCAGTCTTTGCATTTGGATAATCCAGAAGCGTGTCCAGCACCTAAGAATTTGGCAATCCCTAGGGGTGACAAGCGCTAATTTGTCTTAGTCTGTGATGACTTTGTATTGATAGGGCAGAGGTTCTGCCCTAAAATCAGCTTCCTTTCGGAAAGTTATTCCAAGATTAACCTAAAATTCATTCTCTTTTAGAAAAAACGCTTTACGCATTGTTCTTCAGCGTCAGGGTTTTCTCCTAATAAGAATTGAGGGTCCTCCGAAAATAACTGAGTGTATATAGGGATCTGGTTTCTCATTGTCCTTGGAGGGGGATGTTTAATGATTTTTTCCAAAAATTCATTGTGTTTGGTATTGGCTTCTCTAATTTGTGGCGCTTGTTTAAAAAAGTCTACTAGCCCCCCCCCCCCAAGGCGATGAATCACAAGGGGTTGTGGCACAAGGTGCTGATGGTAAGAAAGATTACCTCTGGATTGTGTTTAACCCGAGCTCGCCACATAAGGCTTGCTTATGGATAGCACCCAACTTGCCAGTCACTGCTGGGTCATTTAAAAGTAACTCAGATGTGTTTCTTCGACATGCAAAACCATTGCTTGTAGAAGAGGGTTTCCCCTCTGGTCAATACATAAATGTTTCTTCTTTGAAAGAATTCGTCTATAGTGTATTGACTGGCACCCTAAATGCAAAAAATCTTTTCATCAACATGCTGGAGCGTCAGCTCCTTGAACAAAAGAGGTTTGGCACCACTGATAAAGAAAAGGGGACGGTGGCAGTGATGATGCCACTCGATCCTGGAAATTCTATTGAACTTTCTTCGATTATACAGGAATTGTTTGATAAAGCCAATGTTGAAAATTCCAAATCAACATGGTTACGCGCCGCATCAAGTGAACAGTGTCCACTCCCAGGAAATGTGATAAGGCCTAAGAATGACAGGAGGTAATGTAGCCAAATGAGCTCAATTTGGAATGATATAGATGTCTTGTTCATCAGCGGATGCAGGCGTTTTTGACGCCACTTTATTTGATCCTATAATAAAAAGGACCTACAATCTACTTAAGCACTGAAATATTCTTAATGGAGGTTCAAGTATGATTTTTTTAAAAGAAATTGTTTGTGGTATTTTGGCTTCGGTCATTTGGACCGGATGCAAAAGTCGAAATATTCAGGATTCTGATGGGGGCGACGAGGCTCAGGGGATCAGGGGGACCCATACACAATATTTAGAGTACAATTTTTGGGCTTATTTTAACCTTAAATCCGTCAGTGCTGGAAGTCCAAAGGTTTGTATGTGGGTTGCCCCAAGGACAGGTTATTTTACAGCACAATCGGGCAATTCTACAGATAATAAGACGATTTTTTTGGATTTTGGAGAGCAGATAAGTCCCTATTACATTAGATACGAAGATTTCAAAAACTATGTCATTAATAACCTGGCCTCGGGCAAACCCTACGGTAAAAAATTTATCGAAATGATGGATTTCGATTTAAGTCGCCAAAAAGAATTTGGCGTGAAATCTACAATAGAAAATGTTAATGTTCCTACTGAAGTGGTTCAGAGTACAGGATTTTTTGGAGGACTATCTAGTAAACAAAAGATTGATGAAGTTACGTCACAGGATTTTTTTAGAATGATTATGATTATGAAGTCACAGGAACTAAACGGCATAAAAGATGGTGCTATTACAAAAGAAAAGTGCCCGAATAAGGAAAACATTGTTGAAAGATAATTCTTTTATCAAAGGTGGGTGGGATTCCTAATTCACAGAGTTTCGGGCTATGTGGTATTGACCTGATTTTTAGTTAGGTCTTTTGATATTGTTTATTTTGATTTTAAATTCGACAAGAGATCCTGTGTATTTATATTTTTCCCTTCAGGAAGAGATTGATATTCTTTATTGGTTAAATCTTCGATGCTTCCTATTTTTTCTTCAATGATTTTTTGAATATTAATGTTAAAATTGGACACCAATCGTTTGGTGCAGTTTGAGATCAGATAAACACGAGAGTAAAACGAGACAACGGTACCTTCTTTGGTTTTGCAGACATCTGATTTGGAAACGGACTTAGAGATGTTTTTTTCAATTTTCCAAAGTGATTCAGGATTGTCAGACTTAAGATTGGTTACGTCTGACCCTTTATTCAGTCTGCTCCAGCCCACATCCCCATTCATTTTCATCAATAGGGCTTCCTCCCGCTTAGAAGAAACGTCCATAGGCTTTCCAAGGCTGAAACGGCTCAGTTGATCGGGAGAGACGGAAATGAGTGTGTCTTTTTTGGTGTTAAACTCTTGTAAAGCATAATAATCTTCAAACGCTCTAAGTTTGCAATTTTCCACATAATAATAGGTAAGACCACTGGCAGACACTAATTTTTTTTCAAAGTAGTTGCACTCTTCAGGGGTTACGGTCTTACTGCCCGTGGATCTTTTGGTGAGCAGATCTTCGCGGGTGTAGGGATCTCCAAAGGGAATGAGCCTATAGATGCTGGCGGGAAGTTCTTCAATTTTTAAATTCCTCTGGGCCAACAGCGTGGTGAGGATATGGGGGTCTTCGATTTGCCTTTGTTTGCAATTGGAGATGAGAGAGGTGATGTCGTAGTAAGTAACAATCATTCCTTCAAATGCCTTGCAGGCTTGCGCTTTAGTGGTTATGGACTTAAACTTTTGTCCAGGATTAAAGCCAATGTCCTCTGGCTTGTCGGCACCCTGGGGGGCGTCTTCTGGAATGTACAGACCTTTTTTGCGCACTTCTTTGCTGTCTGGACGCACCATTTCCAGTCTTTCCTCTTCAATAGGCTCTTCTTTCATCGTTTGCGCTAAAGTAAAGTACTGATGGGAGCAGACTCCGGCCGCCGACAGAAAAAGGACCGCATTTCCTACCTTTGGATGTTTTTGACACATTTGTTTTAACCACATTTTTAGAGTTCTCCTTGCATTTCCACTCCAAGCCGTGTTTACCTTACATGAGGTGAGCTGGAAAAAGCCAATTCGAGGTCACCGTTTCGCGTTTTGGCAGTGCGGATAGGATCGGAATAAATGGATGTCAGTGAAGCAAATGTCAAAAATACCACGTTTTCACCCATAGTTCATTTGGACTCAGTTCATTTGTCTTTTGGAACTAAGCCTATTTTCAATGGTTTTGGTTTAGAGCTGGAGCCTGGGTCGGTGGTGGCGATTTTAGGACCAGGAGGATGTGGAAAAAGCACTTTGGTTAAGACCATTTTGGGAATCACACCCGTTCAAAGTGGGACGGTTAAGATTTTTGGAAAAGACCCTAGTTCTATGGATCAGCAGGAATTGGCCTCGGTGAGGAGAAGGATGGGAGTGGCTTTTCAACAGGGAGCACTTTTTGATTTTTTGACCGTGCGTGAGAATATCTTATTTGCGCTTAAAAACATGACAAAATTGGATGAGTGGAGCCAGGAGGATTTGGTGCAGACCTTTTTAGCTGAGGTGAATCTTCCTTTGGTGGCTCACAAGTTTCCTTCGGAGCTGTCTGGGGGGATGAGGCGTAGGATTGGCATTGTGCGTGCTCTTTGCACCAATCCGGAGCTGGTGCTTTTGGATGAGCCCACCGCCGGTTTGGATCCTGTCACCAGTCACGTAGTGATTAATCTTATCCACAAATTGGCCAAAAACTTAGGTGCCACCATGGTTTGTGTGACTTCAAGCGTGGAAGTGGCGTTTACATTTGCAAAATATGTTTACTTATTTCAGGATGGCAAAATACTCCACCATGGAAACTGGCATAAGCTCATTGGATTGGGAGATCCGTGGGTAGAAAAGTTTTTAACCTGCCGTGGATTTACCCCGGAACAAACGTGATTTGGAGAAAATAGGTCATGGGCGAAATGATTTCCTTTAGATCAGTAAAAACTCATAATCTCAGAGGGATAGATGTGGATTTTCCGCTTTATAAATGGACTTCCGTAACCGGGGTTTCGGGGAGTGGAAAAAGCAGCCTTGTATTTAATACGATTTATGCGGAAAGTCAGCGTCGATTCTTAGAGACTTTGGGCGCCTATGAAAGACAATTTTTACAAGGAATTCCTTCGGGCGATTTTGATTCTGTTAACCAAATACCTGCAAGTATTGCATTAAAGCAGAGTAATAAATCAACGGATCCTAGATCTACCATAGGGAGTGTGTCGGATCTGGTGGAACCTTTGAGAAGGCTTTTTGCTTCCATTATGGATCCTTCCTGTGTGACTTGCGGAAATTTAGTGGAATCCCAAAGCACGGAAGATGTAAGGGAATATCTTGAAAATCATAAGACTACTGTGGCACAGTGGGTCTTGGGAACCCGAATGCTTCCAGAAAGACCCACCTCTGCACTGAAAAAAATGCTTATGGCAGAAGGATATGATAGGCTCTTTACTTCTAAAATCGTTTCCATTGATGAACTAGATGAGTTGGTGAAAAGTGATGTGCCCCTTTATCTTCTAATGGATCGAATCCCAAGTCAGATGGAATCAGAGGAGTTGGAAAATCGAGTGGAGGCCGTATGGTCCACCCTTAGATTTTCAGACAAATACGGTGAATTATTATTGGCACCATTAGATAAAATGGAAGTGAATTTAGCTCGAGCGAAGACATTTAAAGTTCAGCCTTTTTGTGGGGTTTGTAACACTAAAACGCAAATCGTGAAGCCCTCAGATTTTGATAGTCAGAGCGTGTTGGGAGCCTGTGAGAAATGCACCGGGATAGGCGTGATTCAGGTTCCTAGCCTAAGCAAAATCGTACCCCACCCACACCTTTCCCTTCGGGAACAAGCTTTGGCTCTCTTTCAGTCCGAATCGGTTCAATGGCTTTATGGGGCGTTAGAGTCTACGTTTTTAAAGTCTAAACGCTCTTCTGATTTGGATACGCCTTACCAAGATTTGCCGCAGGAGGTGAAGGACTTTATTTGGTGGGGTAAGGATCCTCAGGGCTTGTTTAAAATTCATCCTGATTTTATGTCGGTGCAATCCTATTTAGATATGCTTGCAAAAGAGAAATACAAGCAGGGTTCTCGTGTGAGATTGGCTAAGTATTGCAGTTATGTGACTTGCTCTCATTGCAATGGCACCCGCCTCAAAAAAGCGGGTCAGGTGGCTCGGTGTTTAGGGTTAACCTTTTCGGAGCTTTGTTACTCCGAAATCCAAAAGACGTTGGACTGGGTTTCAAAATTACGAGGTCATGTCACTTTAGGAAATCGGGTGGAATCCATAAAAGAATTGTGGGAGGAAGTCACTTTAAAATTGTCCTATCTGAATCGTCTGGGGCTTGGCTCCCATTCTCTTTGGCGCAGAGCCCGAACTTTGTCGGGTGGAGAATTTCAGAGGGTCTTATTGGCGCGGGTCTTAGGAAGTGGGCTTACGGATTCTTTGTATGTTTTGGATGAGCCCAGTGTGGGCTTAGGAAAAGGGGAAATTGAAGAGTTGATTGGTTGTTTGAAGGAACTCCAGTCTAGAGGAAACACCATTTTGATGGTGGAACACGACAAAAATTTGGTGAGTGCTGGGGATCACTGGATCGAATTGGGACCAGGTGGTGGGGCAAAAGGAGGGACGATATTAAATGTGGCCTCGGGAGCAAACTTTGAAACCCATAAGCCCAAATGCATGAATGTGGCCTCGGATTTTTTACCCAGTAAGTTACCCAAAAACCCGGTGGAACTTTTTCCAGAGTTTAATCCAAAATCCCGGTCGGTTTACTTAAAGGGCTTTCATTTTTTAAATTGCAAAAACATTTCCGTGGAGATACCCCTAGGAGCCATTACCTTAATTGGTGGTCCAAGTGGATCGGGAAAAAGTTCATTGCTTTCTGCAGGATTAGAGGCTGCTTTGGAAAAAGGAGAGCTGGGAATCTATTCCAGCCAGGAACCAGACCTGGATGAATTGGTGGGAACTTGGGAAAATTTTTATCTGCCTGATGATTTCTATAAGGAATACGAGGTTGTTACGTTATCGCAGCGGGCCGGCCAAAAAAGCATATCCAGTGTTCCTGTGACGATTTTGGGGGTTTTTACCCCGATTCGGGAGCTTTACGCTCGCACAGAAGCCGCATCGGATATGGACCTTTCTAGTTCTCACTTTTCGTTTAATGGCCTGGGAGCGTGCGCAAAGTGTGGTGGAAATGGCGTTGTGAAAGAAGATTTGTTTTACTTAGGGGAGTCGGAAAAAACCTGCCCGCAATGTAATGGAACAAGGTACCAATCTTTTATCGATCAGTGCGTGTGGAATGGACTTAACATTGTCCAAATATTAAGTAAAACCATTGACCAAGCCTTGGAAGTCTTCTCCTCTAAACCGGCCATTTTAAAGCCCCTGCGGGTGGCCCAGTCGTTGGGATTGGGATATTTGCCTCTGGGTTGTGCAAGTTCTAGTTTGTCTGGGGGAGAGATTCAGAGGCTGCGCATGGCAGCTCTTTTATCGGGGAGCAAGAAAAAAATGTTTTGTATTTGTGACGAGCCGTCCCGCGGCCTTTCCGACGCAGATATTGTTAATTTAACAAAAATGTTTTTTACCCTTTCGAAAGAGGGACATACTTTCGTCTTGGCGGAGCATCACGAACTTTTTGACATATTATGCCATCAAAAAATTTCCCTTGGACCCAAAAGTGGGGTACAAGGAGGGAGAATTGTAGAGCGTCAATGTGTCTATTCGTAGTTCTGCTGTTTTTGGTAAAATCACCAGAATGCAGAGCAGACTAAAAAGGGATGCCATGAATTTAGATTTTTTAGGTGGAGTGCAAAAGCAAATTGATGTTTATGATCCTATTACCAAGCAATTGGTGAGGGAAAAAGTCTATGGCGAAGAATTGATGAAGCTTTTCTATGGACAGCCTATATTAGCAAAGTTTACCTCCAAGGTGCTCACGCAAAAATGGCTATCCAATGTGTATGGCGCGTATAACGATTCCGCGGCCAGCAAACACAAAATTGAGGACTTTGTAAAATATTTAGGCATAGATGTGTCTGAAGCTGAGAAAGAAGTTCCTGATTATCATAGCTTTAATGATTTTTTTGCGCGGAAGTTAAAATCCCATTTGCGTCCCATCGATGCGGATCCCAATGGGGTGGCAAGTCCTGGGGATGGTAGGCTGTTGGTGTTTCCTGAGATTCAAACCAATTCCATCGTTCACATTAAATGGGCCCCCATTTCACTACTAGAGTTGTTTAATGGAAATAAAAAGTGTGAAGAAACCTATTCTAATGGATCTTGCTTTATCCTGAGACTCTGTCCAGCAGATTATCATCGATTTCATTTTCCTGTGGCAGGTACCGTGGGGATTACGAAAACCGTTCCTGGAATGCTTCACAGCGTGAATCCCGTGGCACTTGAAAAACAGATTCCTGTTTTTTGTTTAAATAAGCGAACCCTTTGTGAGCTGAATTCGGCATTGTTTGGAAATGTTTTGCTCATGGAAGTGGGGGCTATGTTTGTGGGAAGCATCGTCCAGACCTATCGAGCAGGGATGACGGTGGCAAAAGGTGACGAAAAGGGTTACTTCAAATTTGGCGGTAGCACGGTTGTCGTCTTTTTTGAAAAAAATAAAATTGAATTTGATCCGGAAATTGTGGAAAAAAGCGCACAGGGAGTTGAGACTCTCCTGAAAATGGGTCAAAGAATTGCCAGGCTTAAATCCGCCTCGGAGCGATCTTCTTCTCCCCATTGAAGTCGTTAAGGTGTTGTTTGAATTACAAATGCAAGACATGGCCGCAGCTTTCAGGTGAGTATCGAAATCAACTCACCGCTTTGTGGGATGAATCTTTTCAGTGTTCCCACTACATATCCCATTACCCCTTCCTTTTTCAAGGGCAATCGAATTCTAAGATACACTGGTTGGAGGAAAAGGGGAAAATTCAAGCCGCCCTAGTGACCCATCCTTTTCATTGGACCCATGCGAATTCAAAAGGTTTGAGAGCTTGCGGCCTGGGAAGTGTAGCGGTTCAAGCGCAGAACAGAGGCAGAGGCTTGGGTTTGTTCCTATTAAAGAGTGTGATGCAGGAGTTGAGTGTTGAGTCCTGTGATTTTGTTTTTTTATTTTCTCATCAGGAAAAATTGTATTCAAAAGTGGGATTCCAAAGGGCCTATCCTGATGTGCTTTTGGACTTACGCAAAACAAGGAATTCTCTCCAACTAGATCCAAATGATCCTTACTTAATGGTGAAAAAATCGAATCAAAATCGAGTGAATGTGTGGGAGCTTTCAGATCTTAAAAAAGAAGAAAGAAATGCTCTTTCCCCTCTAAAGCAACTCCAGGAATTCTGGATGGTCAATGCCCCCAAGTCATGGCCAAATCTTACCTGGGATTTTTGGAAGGGTTTGTTTGATTTGTCAGATACAAAAGTGTTTGTCTTGGAAAGTAAAAAAAATCAAGAAATCGTGGCTACTTTTTTTGCTGGTAAGGGAATTGATTTTAAAAATGTGGCCCATTCGTTTATTTACCAAAATGAAGAGGCTTGTTATGCTTTGATGGGGTATGCCATTCTGGGAAGGGACCAAGAAGCACAGCGATTGGAAAATCTTTTGGTGAATCGTGAGTTATTGGTTCAAGATTCAAAATTACCCATGCAGATTAGCCACTCTATTATGGTACGGTGGTTTTCCGAAAACCAGAAAGAACTCGCGTTGAGTTCATTTTGGGATATGCCTGGAATTGCCAGCTGTTGATCTTAAAGCCGTTCTAAATCCCGATTCACTGATGATGGAATCTACAGGTATGTCCCAGGGATCTAAAGGAATTTGGGGAAAAACATTGGCCTCAAAGACCACAGCAGCGGCGTGGAACGGTATGTTTAAGGATATCAATTTTGCAAGAAAACGGTCGTAGACGCCGCCACCGTAACCCAATCGGGTTCCTGCCTGACTGACGCCTAAGCAAGGTAGCAAAAGAAAGAACCCACAAAATTGATGGGCCAAATCTTCTAATGGCGCACACCTTTCCACCCCTGGGCTCCTGAGACCAAAATGGTCTTTGGAATTCAAAAAGGTGTCTTTTTTAATTTGAGTCTGATTGGCTGAAAACCACAACAGATCTTTCGAAGGAAGGCAGTGGGGAAAGTAGCGAGTCCCAGAGAAAAAACGATTGGGATTGGGCTCTGTTTTAAAACTCAGGTAAGACATCACTGCCCAATTTGGGGAATTCCATTGAGAAATGGCACACACTGCGTGGGACGTAATGAGTAAATCCATGGTTTCTGAATGAAAGAAACCTCTTCTTTGATTGAGTTCTTTTCTAAGCTTTTCCTTTGATTCTAAGTGAGCCATTTTTATGAGCCCTGGGTATCAATGCCATATTTTTGACATTTTGTGATTACTGTTGCTCTACTAATGTCCAACAAAACGGCCACTCGACTTTTGTTGCCTCCTTCTTGCTCCAGCATTTGAGTCAGAACTCCCCTTTCCCATTCCTCAAGAAGATCCTTGTATTTTCCCGAAAGAGTGGGTTTTGATTTTTTACTGGTCGCAAATTTTTGGATGGATTCGGAAACATGTTCTAAGGTCAGAATCTCAGTTTCTTGGCTTAGCAGCACCATTCGATGCACTTCGTTTCGAAGTTCTCTTATGTTTCCTGGCCATGGGTAGGTCTCTAGGATGGGAATCACACTTGGGTGCAGGCTTTTTACCACGGAAGATCCTGTCTTAGATTGAAAATCGCTTAAAAATCGACTGATCAAAACGGGAATATCTTCCTTTCGAGACCTCAAAGGTGGCAATGGGAGTGAAAAGACGTTTAACCGGTAAAAGAGATCTTCCCTAAAGGTGGAATCGGCCACCATCTTTTTGAGATCTTTGTTGGTGGCTGCAACAATGCGCACATCCACTTGCTTTTGCGTCACTCCCCCCACGGGAATGAATGTGCCTTCCTGAAGCACTCGTAAGAGCTTGACTTGCATCGAGGGACTTGTGTCTCCAATTTCATCCAAGAACAAAGTACCAAGATGAGCCAGTTCAAAAAGTCCCTTTTTGTCCCGGGTGGCGCCGGTGAAAGATCCTTTCACGTGGCCAAAAAGTTCACTTTCCAATAGATTATCATTCATGGCAGCGCAGTTTTGGATCACGAAGGGTTTGTCTTTGCGTTGGGAGTTTGAATGGATGAAATGGGCCATCACTTCCTTTCCCACGCCGTTTTCCCCTTCGATGAGTACGGTGGCATCGGACTGTGCCACTTGGGAGGCGATTTTAATGAGTTTTTGCATGGAAAGACTCTGGGCTACCATACCGTGGGATTGGGTGCTGAGGTCCAAGAGTTTTTTGTTTTCCACTTCCAATGCATGACTCTGTTCAAGAGTCCTGGCAAACCTCTTGATCTCTTCAATCATGAGCACCAATAACTCTTGCAGATATCCCACTTCATTGGAGTTGAGTTTTTCTATGGTGTCCATGCTTTTATCTACGGACACAGGAGCGGAGGCATGATTTTGGGAGATATATTGCCGTAAACTTTTTCGCTGCTGTTCGGCATGGTCTAAAGAAAAAAATCCATCAGCAAAAACATGTCCTAATACAACACCTTCATCTAATATAGGAACGGTAAGGGTGTTAAAACCGGCATGGCATACAGAGACGGTATTGACTTTTTTTTCAGTGCAAAATTTGGCACAGTCTGTTACGCTTTCTTTGCAGTTTCGATAACCTGAGGCAGTATCTACAATGTAATTGCATACTTTATTACAAGGTTTGAAAAACCTTCCTTCTTCCACTCCCAGTAAAAGTCCTTGTGCATCTGTAACGTTTATCTGAATCTTCCACCATTTTTCGATGATTTTTTTCAGTTGATGGAAAAGAGGTAGACTCTGAAAATTTTGTAGAAACCGGTTTTGAGAGGAGAAAGTGGCTACTTCTTGTGTTTTGTCAAGGTTCTTTTCGTTCATAGGATTTCCAAAATTATCTCTTGATTAGTGCACTTATAGTTGTCTTTTCTTACGCCAAAATAACAACTCGCGCTTGTGTCTTAAAAGTACTATAATACACCTACACATTGAAAATTAGGAATGATCTATGTCTATCACTGTTAGAGACAATTGTCTTTTCTTCAAAAATTTGACAGAGAGCATGGAGTTTGAGGGAAGTACAGGAGAGCAGGCGCCACTTAAGGCACTTGAAAGGGCAGCGAAGACATCTTTAGCCCCTGAGGTCTATTTTGATCAAGTTCAAAGGGTAAATTCCAGTGGGCTTTTGATTTGGGTAAAAGCACTAAGATTATATAAAGAAATGTTTTACTATTGTAAGGCACCTGAATGGTTGGTGGGATTTTTTAATGAACGAAACTCAGAGTTTCTATTGAGAGGGAAAGTTCGTAGCTTTTTTGCCCCTTTTTTTGATCAAAAAAATGGAGTCTCCAAAGTCATTTTAATTCATGTAAATGATCTGGACCCAAATCCCCAATCAGAAGATGATCTAGAAAAAATCAATTGGCATAAACAACCAGGTGTTACTCGCGATCTGATCATAGACTTTGACCCAGCAGAGTATCTCCATTTTCTTCTTCCTTTGGCTCTCTCAGCTTCAGCATAAGAAGTGTCATGTCGTCTTCTGATTCAGGGTCTAATCTATAAAATGCTTTGGTCTTTCTCATTTGTTTAACCAAGCTCAATTCCAGGGAAAAGGGCATTTTTTGGAACTGACGTTTTAATCTCTGAAGCCAAAGGGAATGGGGATCTTTGGGTGGCCAACACCCATCTGAATAAAGAAACACGGTCTCAGTGTGGCTAATTTGTACCTTGCCCGTTTCCCAAGTTGGTTCTTCGATGGGTAGTCCCAGCATGGTTCCCCTTGTGCTTAAAATGCGAACTTCACTAGGACTGGCCACGAGTATGCTGGGGTGACCAGCCGTGGCATAAATGGCCATTTGTGTTTGGGTATCAATAAGAAGTAAAGCAGCCGTTCCTGTTCCTTGAAGTCTACCAATGAGTAGACTTTCATGGATCAACACGAGCGCTTCCGAAATCTTTTGGCGCATTTGGGTCTCGCCTAATTCATCGCATTTCTGTAGTTCATTGCACCACCTATTCCAAGAAGCGGCGATGATGGCAGTGCAAAGTGCCGGACCCGTGCCGTGCCCGGTGACGTCGGCCACGATGGAGGCTATCAGTATTTTTCCTTTTGAGGCATGGATTTCTCTGACATCAAACCAATCACCAGCCAAACTACTGGCGGGAACGTACAAGGCTCGCCATTCAAACGCGTTAGTGGAAGATCTTTTGGAGGGCAATAGTCTGAGTTGGAAGTCTTTCCCTACGGCGAGATCTTTGTCTAGTAGAGCTTTTTTTGTGAGTTCTTTGGCAGTTTGGCTGATTTTGTGAGTGATGCTTCCGACTTCCACCAGGGCGGTAAGAAGCATTCCTGGTAGAAAAGCCCAGTGTCTCCAGTCTAGTGGTGTTTTGGTGCCTCCCGATTGAACGGCAATGATGTCTTCCAAATTAACCTGAATGTTAAAAATCAAAACAAGTATAATGATACTATTGCGTGCCAAAAACAAAAATCTGTCTAAAGTAATAAACCTTTCTTCCATAGACTCCGTTTGACTTTGTTTGGGCTTTTGATTTTGAAACCGATAGACAAGAAGGATGGAAAAGCAGACTAAACTAAACAGACTTGAAATGGAATCTATCCAGTTGTCTATGTGATTCCAAAACTTAAAGTAGAAGGTGATAAACAATACAATGGACAAGCTAAGTCCAAATAAAGTCGGCTTTAGGAATTTTTTTTCGGCCACTTTTTTAAGAAGGCAAAGGGAGAATAGTGATTGGTAATAAAAACATAGAGTGTGAATAAGTACAAATAAAATCTGCACCAAATCGTTGTGCGGGATGATATTGAGTCCATAAAGTAACAGCAAAACGGAACGTACCGCAATGGCGGCGCATAAATGTGCTAAATAGTACATCAATATGCTTGTATCAATCACCATTGCCACGGCCACGATCACCAAAGGAATTCCCACGAAGAGTTGTTGGGTGAGTCCCGCTCCAGCCACCAGCTTTGTGGGTAAAGAGGCGATTTCATGGGCGGAATCAACGGTGGTTAAGTAAATTGGCAAATCAGCTGGACCAAACCAAGGTAAATTCTGAATGTCTATTACTAAATTAATGCTTCCATCAGGACTGATTTCTTTGGGGCTGAAATTAAAAATACTACTGGTTTGCATTCCAAAGGAGTCTTGGGTTTGGTGTGAAGTAAAGAATGAGGTTTTATTATGAACATTTCTAGGTATGACAATAGAAACAAATTCATCTTTTACAAGGGGAATGGAATCCATTACCTTAAGCTTGCTCATTAGCCATACATGGGTGGGAGCGGATGGGAGCAGGGTCAGATGGTGGCTAAGGGCGCCGGGATTGGGAAGTTCTACTTCTTTAAGTGTAGATTCCAATCCGGTGCAATCTTCCCAGGTTTGGAAGGCTTCAGGGCAATCAAGCCATTTGAGGCTCCATTTAGGGATTGCCATCACTTGGCTTTTTTCTATGAGGTGATTTAGTATGGTTTGGGGATCATAGGCTTTTTTTTGTGTGTCATTTAGAACAAGAAAGCTTACAAATACACAGAAAAAAAGCAAGAAAGAAACTACAGATTTGGGAGCCAATTTGGGGAACCAACTAAACAAGCTAGCCTTCCTTTCGAATGGAATCGGTGTGGGTTTGCCCTTGCGGGGACCTACTGTCGATCAACCTTTGATCGATTTTCTATCTTTAGACACAGAGTGTGTACTTAAGTATCCGAAATTGCAGGTCTCATAAGTTGGAATGGAAACTGCTATAGACTGATCGATTCAGTAAGAATCAGCATGACTCTTCCTTTTTGCTTCTCCGCGTTCCTCTTTGGGGCGCGGTTTTTTTTTCTCAATCAACTTGGTTTCGTTTTTTCCACTCTTCTTGCCCGTGTCTTCTAATTTCCTGAAATAACGCAGATCTTTCTGTTACCACCATCTCACGGGAGCATATAACATTGCCCAGTATCCCTCTATGATCATCGGAGGGGTCGCAGATGGCTAGGCGATTTCCTGAAATCGGTGCCGCACCCACCGTTAACATGTCGTCTAAGGAATCGAGCTCCACCTCGCTAAAATCGCATCGAATTTCCGTACCTGCAACGTAACCCATGCCATGGCAACTAGCCAGACTTTTGGCCAGTACCGTTTCATTTACAAACCCCAGATCCAACAAGGCATCCACTAAACCCACTTTCCAGCGTTCTGAAAATTGCAGTGCCGATTTCCAATCCACAGAGTCTAAATCTGAAACAAGAATTAGTTCCTCAAATAGTGCTTTAGTCACTCGATCCCCGTCGAAATTATTTTGTGTTTTAATTGTTAGCTTGGTGGCAACGAACTTTTTCTAATTTCCTGAAGCCGCTGCTGCACTTTTTTGTGGGAGTTCACCCACTCCGGGTCCATGGTAATATTCCAGGGTTCTTTCTTTTTAAACAAGCGATCGGCCAACTCAAAATACTTGAGAGCCGTTGCAAGGTTTCGAAGTGTAAAATGCAATTCTCCCAAGTGTTCCAAGATGACGGGTTCTTCCGGCTCTAATTTAAGCGCACGAATGAGATAGGTTTCTGCATCCTTAAATTTGCCACTTTGAAAGTAAGCCCACCCCAAAGAGTCCAGATAAAAGCCATTTTTAGGCTCTAATTGAATGGCTTTTTTTAGCAAATTAATGGCGAATTCCAATTTTTGTTTGGCTTCGGCAAGGGCATAACCTAGGTGGTTTAAGGCTTGAGTGTTGTTTGGATAAAGCTTAATAAATGATTCAAGTTCGGCCAACGAAGTGGCTTTATTCACGGTATACTCTTTATAGGCGGCTTTTAAATACATTAAATCTTGTGATTTTGGAAATTTTGTGAGCCCCTCCTGGACCACGGTCTGTGCTTCTGTGTAGTTGCGTAATCGAGCGTAGATGCTAGCCACAAATCGGTAATCGGAATCTTTACTGTTAAATTGAGACTTAAACTTTTGTGTGAGCTGTTTTGCTCCTTCAAAGTCACCTTTATCAATCGCTATAAAGGTTTTTCTTTGCATGCTATATGGAAAAATTTCCGATGAGGGGTTGATTTTATCGTAATATTCCAGTGCAAATTGACTTTGTTTTTGCTGCTCAAAACACTGAGCCAAGAAGAAGTAGCTTCTGCTATTTTCTCCGCCATTAACAATGCTTTTTTGAAACATTTGCTTGGCATTTTCGTAATCTTCTAATTGAAAAAGCGCAAATCCATATTGATAGTAGAACTCCGTATCGGGTTGTTTGGCGGAATCCAGCGTGGCTTCCATTCGCTTTAGAATTCTTACGGCATCTTGAAACTTTCCGGATTTAAGCAATTGCGATAGATAAAATTTAGTGATCTCTTCGTTGTCAGGGGCTAGCTCCGATGCCTCGCGAAACGCATTTTCGGCGGCAGAATCGTCCCCTTCTTCGCTGGCAAGGTATCCTGCAAGCGCCCAAGCCTCAATGTTTTGAGGATCCAAAAGCAATAGTTGAGAGAGTTTTTCTTTAGATTCTTTTATTTTTTTTGCATTTAATAGTAGCTTTGCATATCGCATGAGTAAGGGAACAGAGGAAGGAATCCTTTTCGTAGACTTGGCCAATACGGATTGGGCTTCTATCAAGAGCCCCTCTTCTATGAGCAAATCCGCAAATCTCAGGGCCAGATCTTCGGAGGTGGGATGTATTTCCACGCCTCGTTCTAGTAAATTTCTGGCTTCTTTTTTCAGGCCCTTTAAAGTTTCGATGTAGCTAAGGGCCAGGATCGGTTCGGGAGCTTTTGGATAATACACAACTAATTTCTTAGTCACTTCCTCTGCAGATTCTAAGTTCTTTTGGCTTGCATAAAGCCTAGCAAGTTTGAGCCCTACAGTAAGAGTGGGACTGCTTTCAAAAATGGCTGCATACAATACGCCCGCCTCTTTTTCTTTGCCAGAATAGCCGAGTGATTCAGCTATCATAAAAGCTTCTGCCACTTGGTGTTCTTTAAATCCACCACTTTTTGCTTGCTCCACGTAATCTTTTAGAATGTCTACCCTTGGTTTTTTTTCTTTGGCAACCCCGGTGGTGGGTGGTTGAGGAGCTTGGGTTTTGGAAAGACAGGCACTGGTAATCGTTGCACTCATTCCCAGGACTAAAAAAGTCATTTTTTTTAGTTCAAAGGAAAAGTAGGATAGGGGAAAAATAGAAAATTTCATTTCAGTTGCTCCAGTTTTTGAATCAATCGAAAAGGAGCAGAGTCAAAGGAACCGCTCGACATAAAAACAACCGTGTCACCGGGCTTAAGCTCTTGGGAAAGAGTTGTTACCATGAGATCATTATCTTCCCAGCTAGACGCAAAATTTCCAATTTCTTGTATGAGTTTTGGCACATTCAACTTTTCATCATCGTCCATTCTTTGATCTACAAATGTCTTACCTACGTATACTTTGTCAGCCTGTTTCAGAGCCATGGCCAATTCGTTTTGTAAGACATTGCGGCGCATGGTTGCATTGCGTGGGTCAAAACAAACCACGAGTTGACCCGCTCGGCCGCTTGCCAATAGGTAGTCTCTAAATGTTTGAATGGTTTTGGCCACGGCGGTAGGATGATGGGCAAAATCGTCAAACACGGCGATGTTGTTTTCAAAAACCTTTAAACACTCAAATCTTCTTTTGACTCCTGAAAATTGCTCCAGGCCTTGAATCATTCCTGTAAAATCGTGTTGTTTTGGGGATTTTCCCACTTTTCTTAAAAAAGCATCCGTGGCGGCAATCCCAGCTACCACGTTTTGGACGTTGTGGAGTCCAAAAAGTTTTATTTTAACTTCCCATTGTTCTAGGTTGGGATTTGTTAAAGTGAACTGAGTTCCATTGGACAGAACTTTTATGTCTGTAGCGACCCACAAAGGCGTTCCTGCTTTTTGATGACTCGCAATGCCTTCCACGGAAAAATAGATCACTTCTGCAGTGCAAAGATTCATCAACCTACACACCCGTGAATCGTTAGCGTTACCTACTACAATTCCCTTTTTGGCGGTGGTTCTTTGAATCAATAATTCAAATTCCCTCTCTATGGACTCCACGTCTGGGTAGATATCTGCGTGATCAAATTCGATATTATTTATGATGGAAACTAAAGGTTCATAGTGTAAGAATTTTGGGCCTTTGTCAAAAAAAGCACTGTCATACTCATCACCCTCAAGCACAAAAATTTCTTTATTTTTGAGCCTGAATCCCGCCAATTCTCCCGTGCCTTTGTCGGCGTTATTTGAATCGGAAGAAAGGGGCTTACCACCCACCATATAGGACGGATTTTGCCCTAGTTTTTCCAACATGGAGATAACGAGTGTGGTGGTGGTGGTTTTGCCGTGAGTACCGGTCACTACAATGTTGTTTGAAAAATTTAAAAACTCACTGCGCAATGCGCTGGGAAAACTTTGTAAGGGGGTGCTTTCTTGGAGCATCGCCTCTAACATTTCATTCTTCTGAAGGGTGGCACTTCGCCTGGAAATGACGTTACCAACGATGATGCGATCGGGGTTTATCTTACTGAGGTGATTTGGGAGATACCCATCTAATTTGAGCACATCTAAACTTGCCACCACTTCGCTCATGGGAGGATAAAGTGGGCCATCTGATCCGGTTACTTCACAGCCGTGTGCCTTCATGAGTCCGGCGACGGCAGCCATTCCCGTACCCCCAATTCCCATAAAGTGATAACTAGGAAGGGTCCGTTGTGAGCTTACATGACGATGGGCTTCCACAAGAGGAGTGATTGTTTCCGGTAACACACTCAAATTCGCATCATTTGTGTTTTCGTTCAAATGAATGGTCACAAAGGAATTCCTAAGTAGGGGCTGTCTTTCGTGTCCATGCCCAAAGGTGGGAAGAAAGAAGGTGGGTATTTTTTGATAAAACGCAAATGTTTGAGCGATATGTGATTCCTGGTTTGCCATTAAGAGATGGTTTTGGCAACCCTCAAAATTACCAAAAACAACCGCTTCCACTTGGGACATGAATCCTGAATTTACCGCTGAATCCAGTTTTCTAAAAACCCGAAATACATCTTCGGACACTTCTTCGATGAATAATATGATGGGGTATTGGATGGCCTTTAGATCCTGCACGCAGCAGTAACTTTCCAAGAGGCTCAGGTTAATGGGAAATAGAACTCCCTCTAGTTTATTGATTTTTTTTGGACCGCCCATTTGTTTTACATTTGTATTAAAACTACATAAGGTTTTAACCTTTTCTGGGGCCTGCAGGCAGCTTTTAAGCAAGGACCATTGGACGGGATGGGACGTGAGAGACACATCAAATGCATGATTAGCGTGCAAATAGCACACTTCGGGATATTTGGTGGCGAGATAGTTGCCTATAAACGAGATGTCTGAGAATCCCACAATCAGCTTTGTGGGGAGCTTGGGTGGTAACATTAGGCTAAGGTAGGGTAACAACTGGGTGGAGCCATATCCTCCTCGAGCTGCCCAAATCACGCGGATGTCTCTTCTGGTTAATGCGTTAGCTAAGAGAACCGCGCGTTCCAAAGGATTTCCTGCTGTGTACCCATCCGGGCTGGGGGTTTCTGGTAAGATTTCTAGCAAGTCGGAAAACTCTGTTTTTAGCCAGTTTCTTCGTATCTCTGCCTGCTCAGCCGTGAGCCTGAGTTGGCCAGAAGTATGCACCACAGCCAGTCGGTTTGCATTCCATTCCATGATTCATCCTTTGATCAAAAGGCAACTTCGAGAGAGTCAAATTTGGGTTCCCTCCGAAGCATTGTGCCAGAGTCTTTCCTCAACTTCCAGGTTTGGTGCCAATGGGATGAATTGGAGGAATAGAGGCTTGAGCTACCTCAAGCCTAGGGAGACCTTTCTTTAGGGGTGATCAAGAGTCCGCTAAATGTGTAATTAGGCAACGTCGTCCAAAGGATCCGAGCATAAGCGATAAAGTGATTTGCATAAATTTGGCCAAAATCTAATTCCAATTGATTTAAATCGTCTAAATTTTGGATGGGTCGATTGACGATGTCTGGGCACGGTGCTGGTTTTTCATTCATTCCGTCTCCCAAGAGGCAAGTCGGGGTGAGGCTAAATGGTGCGCCCCAGAGAAAGTAGGAACGTGTCACTTGTGGAGATTGGTTGGCATCTTGGGTTTTCGAAACTCCACAACTGTAAATGGCATCTGGATCGAGATCCGTTTTGTATTCCACCCACCGATTGGAAGTTACGACTTCATATAAAGTAACGCCGTTGGCAACAAGATCAAATCTCATTTCCGAAAGGGCTTGGCCACTGGCCAAACAAAAAAATGATTTTTTGGATTCATCATAGCTTAAAAATAGGTGCATCTTATCAATGAAATTGGATGAGTCTGGAGGAGGGGTAAAGCCCTTAGATAGGGAGTTTTTTAATAGATGATCTTCGCAGTCTAAGCAGATATTGGTGTAGAATTGTGTTTTCTGGGCCTCTCCGGTGTTCCTAGGGTATATGGCCCAAGTAAAGTCTGAATTCTCATTTAAGAAGAGTTGAGCGGGTGTGGTCTTTTCGAATGGAAAAAACTTGACATTCAGTTGACCATATTGAGTTTTCTGGATTTTTCTAGAAGGACCGATATGTTCTGTAGGTAGATCGGGTCTTAATTCAAGTGTGGGTTTTGGATTCTGCCCGATGGGTAGGCTCTGAGGGATGACGGCATCTAATTGTTTTTTTTCGGGATTCCATTTTATGGGAATGTAAAATTGGGAGTGATTGACATAATATTTACAAGATGAGCTTTCTAAATTTACGGAATTTTTGGAAGAAAACTCGAATACTACGGGTCTGATTTTTCCTGAATTTTTACTTCGATAGAAGATTTGACTGGGAAGCTTTTCATTAAAATGGACAATGGCACAGTTTTCAGGATTCACCTGAATGGAAGGCAAGGGTCCTAGGGAGCTCCATTCCATTCCCTCTAAGCTCTCGAAGCGAAACTCAATCTGATGTGTTTTTTCTTGTTCACGCCAATCTACAATGAAACTATTGTGAATTAAATCCCTTTTACCTTTTTTCGAGAGTTTTTTAACGATTGAAGAGTGCAAAGTGAGTCGAATCCTGTCCTGATCTGTCTGACTCGGCCAGCATTCGTTCAGGTTTGGAGAATCTGAAAAATAACACTTGATTGACTTTGGCGAAATCCGACCTGCCTTTAAAACGATTTGGTCATCCATTAGTTTTTCATTCACCACAAGAATGGTTTGTGATTTTGGGCTAATCAGTGCAGGACCGTGTTCTGATGGGTCGATTCGTACCGCTTTGGCCTGCCAAATTGAGGATTCTGGAAAAAGTAACAAGCAGGTAACACTTTGGGTTTTATCTGTTATTGAGAAAGGTAGTTGAAAAGATCCTCTTTGTTCTCGTATTTCTTGAGTTTCTTGAAACCAAAAAGGGATCACTTTACGAGGATAGACGCTCCCATGGGTATCCACCAAACGACACTCCCTGAAACCACCTCTCAGGATCATTTCTGCCTTAAAGATTGGCTCTTCAGAATGATGGGGCGAAGGTTTAGATTTAGTTTCTTCTTGGGTGATTTGAGAAACTTGAAATGAATTTACCAGTGGAAGTGCCCAACTTAGTTGTACTAGCGGCAGAGTTGCTTTTGAGACCTCATAGAACCCCTTGTGGGATATGAGATAGTAACAGGTGATAAAATCGAAGTCAGAGGCAAAGTTTAAATCCAATGTCGGTTGGATGAGGGGGATTTTGTTTCTAGGTGCAGATTTTTTATGAAGTTCCCACCTAACGAATCCTTTTTTGCTAGTGACATCTGATTTAAATCGGGGTAAACAGTGCAAATGAAGATCTTTTGGACTGAGCTGAATCTGCGCAGGGCCGTCAAACTGAGATTCTTGAAAGTGGGGCGAGGGAATCTGGGTGTCGGCGACGTTTTCCCCTGAATCTCTACTACACCCAATTACGGCCAAGAGCGTCATCCAAAGCTTCAGGATGAAACTCGGTGCTGGAATTTTGGATGATAAAGCGATATTCAAAAGGAGAGCCTTTCCAAAACCATTTATTTTCCAAATATAGGTTGAGGTGCCACATTATGCAAGAGCTTGCGGAGTTAAGAAAGCAAATTGAGACCATTGATTCCCAGTTGGTTGACCTAATTAATCATAGGTTTGAGCTGGCGAAAGAAATCGGCGTTCAAAAATCCATATTAAACCTGAGCACCTATGATCCTCGAAGGGAACATGAGGTATTGCAGAGAATAATGAGTTTGGGTTCCGATAAAGGGATGCCTTCTCCTGGGCTAATCGCTATTTTTAGGGAGCTTTTAAGTGTCTGTTTGGCAGTTCAAAAGCCCAATATTGTACTGTATCTTGGCCCCGGTGAGACCCACACCCTTCAAGCCGCTCGGAAATCTTTTGGCGAAAACGCACAATTTATTTCCGCCCCAAATGTTTTTGATTTGTTGGAACAACTTCAAAAAGGGGGGGCTGATTTTGCCGTTTTGCCTCTCGAGAATAGCTCACAGGGAATTGTCTATCAGAGCTTAAAGGCCCTAGAAAAAACACCTTTTTCTATCCATTGCGATGTGGTCAAAAAAATAGAACACAATCTACTGGTAAATGGAGAACAAGACTTAGATCTTAGAAATGTTAAAAAGATTTTTTCTCATGTTCAGGCTATAAATCAGTGTCAGACCTGGATTCAGAAAAACGTGCCGCAGGCTGAATTGGTAGAGTTTCAAAGCACCACACAGGCTTGTCTTCAAGCCAAAGAAAAAGGCCTAGGTGTTGCAGCCATAGCCTCATTTCAGGCACAGGTGGAGTTTGGAATGTTGCTTGCCGCTCCAAAAATTCAAGATCAGATGAATAACGAAACTCGATTTTTGGTGCTGGAAAGTACCCCTAGCTCCAATAAACCAAAAAGCAATCGGTGTGCCTGTATCTTAAGTTTAAATGACGAGCCTGGTAGCTTGGCTCAGTCGTTGGAAGTATTCTCTAAGCTAGATTTTAACCTGGCCAGAATTTCATCGTTTCCCAGTTACGCAGAGCCTTGGAAGATGTCGTTTTTTGTGGAGTTGGTTTCCTTAATCCCTAGAGATTCAAGCTTTGTAATTGACTCTAGTTATTTTTCAAGGGGTGGGTCAAAAATCGTTTTTCTGGGATTTTTTGGAAGCATTGTTAGTTGATTAGTATGATATCACCAGGAAGAACTCCTGTAGGAATGGGAGCAGTGTTAAAAAAACCCTTGGGCATTACCTTAATTTTGAAACTTCTGGTCTTACTACTAGAATCATCGGAAAAGGCCTGGAATACGTAGGTACCTGGGTTTGTGATTCTGATATTGAAGATTTTTTCGCCGTAACCAATGGCGTAACTATAGGTGGGTTGCTTGGGATTGGCGGCGGTCCAGAGATATCCTACATACACTTGATCGCTAGGTTCCCTAAGGCTCGCATTGATTTCTAACATTTGACCGCTTTCTGGTAGGGATGCAAAAATGTCCCTCCTGGGGAAGGCCAACTCTTTTTCTGTCATCTTGAAAACCAATCTTAGGCCATACTCTTGGTTTGCCGCAAAGGACTGATTACCCTCCTCGCCCGCTTGATCATCTACTTCCTGGGCACCACCAAAAAAGATATCTTTTGTTTCTCGATTGATTTTTTTGGCATCCTTTATTAAATTGGCGATATCTGTTTTGTTTCTGGTATACCCTCGATTTAAAATTCTAGAGGTGGGAAGTTCAGTGGAGATTTCATAAATGGAGAATTGGGGCACGGAGATGAGGCTTTCCTTTTGGTAAGAGTATCTTACCAAAGCGGTGGACTCTTTTCCGGTATAGATGCGATCTCGCTTGTATAATAGCATTCCCTCTTCCGCCTCAAAAAAGTTGAAAGAGTTGGCTCTTCTCACTCTCACATCTCCGGAGGACTCCAGCAATTCTCCAATGTGCATAATAAGTGGTGATCCCGCTGGTACCGGTCCTTTTTTAACGATGTATAACAATTGTTCTACAAATGCCTCTAATCGACTTTTAGGTTTTGGTTTGGGTGTTGGCAGTGGATCAACTCTTCCTACCTGTGCGAAGGTAAATTGCTGGAGACAGGCAAAAGAGAGAATCGTACCCACACGTCTCATCGGAATTTCTCTTTTTCATCTACGGCCACTTTAATCACAACGCGTTCAGGCAAATTGGTAAAAGAGGATTCATTGGATTTCAAGTAACCAAGTCCAGAAGCCCCAAACTGAAATCTTCCTTTTTGCTCTTTATTGAGGGATTGCTGGAGTTCAAAAAGCACCAATACAGCGCGGTCAGTGGTTTTAACAAATGCATTTTTTTCATCTTTGGTGGTGAGGGGTTTGGGAGCATATTTGATGTCTCTATGACATTCCACGGTTACCTTTAGGGGAACATTAAAAGTCAGTAGTTGCTGCATCAGTTTTTTTAATATTTCTTTTCCCTCGGCCGACAAAAGAATGCTATTTTCCCCTTTTGGAAAAAGCCTGATTCCGCTGAAAGCCACTTCAAAACCATTTGGTTTGACTTCTGACTTTGCGGATTCTGCAATTTGGTCTGGTGTGAGCTTCTTTTCCAAATCCAGCTTGAGTTTTCTGATTTCAAGAGCAGCGATGGTATTTTGAAGTTTCTCTAGTTGATCCACCTCCTGCTGAGGGTCCATTTTTATCGATTTGGAGAGCTTCATGTTCTTATTCTGTAGTTCAATTCCGGAGTTAGCGCGATAATTTGCGGCCTCTTCATTTTTTTCCAATTCGGGTTTAGATTTTGAGCTGGAATCTGCAGGGGCAGCATTAGGAGCAAATGAACCCCCAAAGTACGTGGCCAGTTCCTTTTTCACTTTTACCCAGTCATCGGAGCTATCGTCTAATTTAGCTGCAGTAAATGAGTACATCAGAACAAAAAAGCCAAAAAGTAACGTCATGAGGTCGGCGTAACTCACCAGCCAGGGTTCACCTTCCTCCTCCATATGCTCTTCGTGAATACGTCTTGTTTTTCCTGATTCTTCGCTCACGATTTCAGCTTCTTTCTATCAAGCCTTTCATTGGGAAGTAAAAAAGAATTGAGCTCTTCTGCCAATAGGATGGCATTGGTGCGATGCATGATGAGTCGGATGCCTTCCACAACGATGTAGTTTTTACGTCGTATTTCCCTTGCCGCATCCGCCAGATTTTCTCCGATGGGGATGATAAAAAAGTTTGCCATAGCAATTCCGTACATGGTTGCCACCAGTGCCACGGACATGGCCGGTCCGATGGACTTTTCTGCTCCCGGCTTTCCTAGGCTTCCTAGTAGGGCAATCATCCCTGTTACGGCGCCGAGTAGGCCCATGGCAGGTGGGTATTTTCCGATGGATTTGATTCTTTGTGCGTCCTGGCTGTACCGTTCATAGATGGTGTCGGCTCTTTTATACATGATATCTACTAGCTGATCGGCGTCTGCCATTTCAGAAACAAGCGCATTAAATGCTTCTTTTAAAAAGGGGTCTTTTTGGCTTTGAGTCAGCGACTTGATTTTGGGCTGATCGTCATTTCGGTAGCTTTCCGCAAACACCATGAGATCATAAATCACTCCCACGTAGTCGATTTTTTTGCCCCGAATGGTTCTGTCCCAGAATATTTTGAACATCACCCATACTCGGTCCAACTGGAAAGAGATGGCGGTAGCGGCGATGGTTCCACCTACCACCACGAGAAAACCATGGTAGTCTACAAAATTTTTGGGATTGTCGGTGGCTGTGAAAATAGCGGCACCCAACACACCTACTGAAAGTAAAAATGAGATTAACGATAATATATTCAATTAAATCACCTCTAGATACCTTTACTTGAAATGGATTTTAGGTGCATTGCGAAAAGTTGGCCGTTTGTCAATTTTCAAACCCTTTCAAATAAGAGACCGTTCTAGAAGCATTAAGGAAACATCGTCGTCGAAAGGATTTTCTGCCCACGCATCCAGAGACTTGGTCACGATTGCATCCACTACTGCCTGTGGCTTTTTGCTTTTGTTTTCCTGCAATATTTGAATGATTTGTCTTTTATTAATTGTTTTTCCTGTATCGCTGTGATTTTCAAGAAGTCCATCGGTATACATAAATATCCGATCGCCTGAATTAAAATCGATGGTGTTGACACTTGCTGTGATTGGTCCTGAAATGCCCAATTGTCTTGTGTTTTGTGTGAGAAATGTAACTTTTTCGGATTTTTTGATTTGGAGGAAGGGAAAGGGATGTCCACAGTTTACATAGTGAAGTTTATTTCTTTGAACATCAATTGCACCTAAAATCATGGTAATAAACAGTTTTTCCTGTCCCGTTTCTGTTACTACAAAATCCACCGTATGGGTGAGCTGTTCCAGCACTTCAGCAGCTATTGTAGACACGGTTGCAGCGGAACTGTTTCGTCTTTGAAAGTGAACGGAATTTAAAGTACCACAAACCACAGCCGTGATCAGTGCGCTTCCCACACCATGTCCCGTAACGTCGCCGATGTAGAAAAACATGCACTTGGTAATGGGATCAAAAAAACATCCCTGCCAGTCACCACCGGTTTTTTGAGCGCTTTGATAGTAAAATCCCTGAATCACCCCTTCTTTTCCAAGCCATCTTTTTACAAGACTTTGTTGCACTGCAGAAGCAGCTTCCAGGTTAGAATCCAGTACGGCTTTGTCTTCACTTTGACGGCGCAGAATTTGGTTTTCAAGGGCTGCAGAAATACTATTGGCAATGGCATCCAGGATATTTTCTTCCACTAAGTCTATGGTATTGCCTTTCATGGGGCCAAAAAGAATGGCTCCGGGTTCGTATTTCTTCACTATGAAGAGCATTCCGAATGAATTGGGTACGGCTAAGGGAACGAACTTGTGCTTTTTATTAGATTTGATTAAATCAATGGTGACTCCTCCAATATCCAGAGGAAGCAAGTCTTGGTTGACACTCTTTACAAGTTCAATACGTTCATTCAGGTGAAGGGTGTCTGCCAGCGATTCCGGCAACAGAATGATGATTTGACTATTTTCTCCTATAACTCCACTATCTTTAAGAGTTTGTGCCGCAATGTCCAAAACATCTCGCTCATTAGCAGCAATGGCCATACGTCGTGTGGAAACGGCAACGCGCTCTAAGTTTCTTCTTAAGGTATTAAATCTGGTTTCTTTAGTTAAAAGGGAGTCCGACATTCTGTAGATGCTCTTGAATATTTTTGAAACTTCGTCATCAAATCGATAATTCACTCTGACGTCATAGTGGCCTGTGGAGATGAGCCCAGCAATTTTTTCAATTTGTTCCAGCGGCTTCCAGCTTCTTTGAAAAAAAGCACTAGCCAGTAACAATCCCACTACAACAAGTAATAGTCCCAGAGCGGAAACTCCAAACACCGCTCGTTTGATGGGTGCCATGGCTTCATCCAAGGAAGAGGCCACAATGAGCACTGTGTTTGAAAGTTTTAGTTCTTGAAAAGCAATCACCATTTGTTTCTTGGTTTGGGGGTCTTTAATAACGGAAGTGCCTCTTGCTAAACCGCTTTTGGCATATTCTTGGAAAGCCTTTCTAAAAAAGTTGATTTCGGCGCCTGTTCTTGAGATTTCACTTAGCCATTCTCCGGTTCCCGTTGCCCAAAAGATATTTGCGGTTTGGACCCCTAATCCTGTCAACAGGTAGTCAGGACTCATCTTAAGCCTAGATACGATTTGATTTTTTGACCAGATGGCATAATACTCTGTTCCTTCTTTGAAAAGAAACAACTCTTCTCCTATGGGGATTCTGGGAAGTCCCATACTCATGGGAGTTTTTGTGAATTTGCTCAGAGGCGTTTCGGTGGCAATGGAGCCACTCATCTCACCTAGTTTTTTGCGTTCCAGAAGGATAACAGAGTTATATATTTGGGTTGCAACGCGTTCTCCCCGGAGCTCCAGTACATCTAACATATACACTAATTTATCGGAGAAAAAGGACTTTGAAAGGGTTACCAAAACGATTAACAAAATGACGAAAGACACCATACCAAAGGTAAAGGTGATTCGGGTGGAAAATTTAAGTTTATGCCACAGCTGGGTTACAGCCATTTTTATATTCCCAATTCAAAATTAAGCCGCTTGCAGAGTCTCAACCACCTCCGGGACAGCAACACCTTCTTGTTCACAAAAAGCAGTCACACACTTTGCTAATAGGACGTCGGACGATTGTATCTGGGTGCGTACTTTTTTCATGAAGTCTTCTAATATTTTGCGTTTTGATTGTTCGATGGTTTCTTTACGCTTCGCATTCTTCTCTATAGACTCAAGCTCTTCCTTGATCTGAGCTAGAATTCCAGAATCAGCCGGATAAAGTTTGAAAATCATTTCTCTTAAATCTAGAGGGCAAATGTATAAGAATGTCGATTTTTCATTCATGTTCAGTGTATCAAAAAGGGATTTTAAAGTAGGACCTGGTAGGAATTTCAAATCTGAGAACAGATATTTGGTGCGCATCACTTCCAGTCTGATTTCAGCTGGCTCTTCTCTAACCAAGTTTATAAACTTGTCTTCATCATCGGGAGTGGTTTTTAATAATAGAGACTTGATAAGTCTAAGTTTTTTACCGCTTTCTATCGTCTTTTCTTGAGACAATTTCTCTAGTATGGAATCAATATCTTTTGCTTTTGTGGCGAGTTGTTTTGCATCGGCTCCGATGTGGGCAAAAGCCTCTCTGAGTTGTTCGGTTTGAGTGTAGGTCATAAACATTTGCGCTCTATCTGCGGTGCTGATTCGTAAAAGTACAGCCAGCACCTCTGCAGAGGGTGGAGCCTCTTTAAGCCATTTCGATATGGCCTTATCTTCGGTCAAAAGGAGATTTTTTCGAAGACTTTCGTTTATGAGTGGCCCAAGAGCCTGAATTTGAGCACTTCGTGTGTTGTAGTTTGTGAGTAGCTTTTGAGTGGCTTCTACACCCATTAGAAGATTGGGTGGTTCGTTACGTTGTTCTTCTAAAAAACTCTCTAGTTTGTCTATGGATGCCCTAGGAAGTGCGTCAAGTACGGGTGAAATGCTTATAAAACCTACGAAACTTACGAAGTGTTTGAGCTCCTCCATACCTGAATCTTGATAAAACATATCAGCGATGAGTTCGGCAAACGTAGATTTGTCTTTGGATGCTAAAGTCACAAAGCTTTCCCTAATATTCTTCATTTCTTGGGTCAGAGCCTGAGCGGATAATTCAGGTCCAAATCGGGAGCTAGCCTGTGAACTTATTCCTTCAGGTCCCCCTTGTGTTAGAATCTTAGCTTCTGCAATGGCTGCATCTCCTCCCCCGGAGTCATCGCTTTTTTTACTGCTGTCTGAAGCACTGGCAGGTTTGAGCTCTTTCATGCTTTTTGCGACTTTTCCCATACCCGCAAAAAAGAAAATGCCGGCGATGATGATGGTGGCGGCTACACTCAGTCCTGCCAGTAGACCTCCCAGGCTTTGGTTGGTGGGATCCACAAATTTTTCACCCCAGGTTTTTGATTCCTGTTTTTCTTTTTCTTTGAAAATGTCTGCAATCATTTTTTTAACACCCTGAAGTTCTTTAGACATTTCAGATTGGAACTCCACCTCCGGGTCGGTTGATTTTTCGAGGTTGCCAAACTCGATTAGAGCTTGGGCTGCATTGGGGTTAAATCTTTTGAGTTCCAGGCCTTCCACTAAAGTTTTTCGTATATTTTCGATACGTGGGGGGGGGACCTCAGCGGGCACTAATACGGTCACACCAATGCTTTTGATGTAGTCGGCGGGGGAAAAGGGAAAAATGGGAATTTGCTTGCTCTGGCCACCCGAAGTGGAAGGAAGGGTTACGGTGAGGCCGAGCATGGGTTTAGAATTGACTTGAGTGATGGACGAATTTTGAGAAATTTGAGTTCCTTCTTGGAGGTCTACGTTTAGCATTCCGAAACGAATACCAGGGGTGGACACTTTTTCGGTGGAGCTCGTTTTGGTTGTTTCTTTGGAGTCTTCTAGATTTTTTTTAAGGGTATCTAAGATGGGTTTGAGTTGCTTTTCGATGTCTGCATTTTCTGTAGGTCCGGAAGCGGCATAGGTTTGAACAAAGGTCGCATAATCGGCTACCAATTTAGTATCATCGAACCCAACCACAACTCTCACAATGGGCTCTGATTTTTTAGAAGAGGGTAGTCCTTTCAGTTCTTCCATCACCAATGCTTTGGCTTGCCGTTGGAGATCTTCTCTTACTTTTAATCTTTGGCTTAGTGAGTAGTTTTCAGGGAGTTTGTTTTGTGAAAAGGCACGAGACGCCGTGATAAGAAGGAAAAAAATCATCCATAGTGCACCACTCCATAGTGGTGCCGTTTTTGTAACTGCATTATTGAATCTGGCGTTTGGTTTTATATTGCTGCTCCCCTTTTTTGGATTCCGCTTTCGGACTCTATTGGAGGTTCTGGGTGATCAATTGTGACGCTTGTTTCATGGGTGTCAGGATGTCCCACTTACTCAGGGACCCTGCCAGCCGATTTTCTTGGCCCGCTTCTTTGAGAATCACTTCGAGATCTAGCTCCTGAATGGCGTTATTTAGCTTTTGTTTTTGTTCTTCCAGTTGATTCACGTGCGCTTTGATGTCGAAAATATACTTTGCAAGTTGTTCGGGATTTTCAACAAATTTTAAATAAAATTGTTTGAATGATTCGGGGATTTTAGGAGCGATTGTGTTGATGTATTCATTGGTAAATTCATTCCAGTATTGAAGATAGTGTGTGTCCATCTCTAAAAAGTGTTTATTGATGGTGACATCGATCAGTTCATGGAGGAGCTGAAGCTCGGGTCGACTTTGGATCACTTCTAGTCTTTCTGAGGAAAATTTTTTGGCTTCTAAGCTAAGTAACTGAAAACAAGACCTTATTTTGGACCCCTTTGCTGAGGAATCTTCTAGTTTCACCATGCCCGCAATGTCGTTGAGTTTTTCTTTGATTTCATTAAAGAGTTGCTTAATGTCTGAAGTCATTTGGTTCGCCCCGGCCCAAGGAGTTCTTTGGCAATGGATTCTTGTTTGTATTGAAGTGCTTTTTGTAATCTTTGGATTTCGTGTCTGAGGGTCTGTTCTTTCAGGTTCAAGGCATATGCTTTTACCAATTCGGTGGAGAAATCGTGGTTGTTGGAGGTGTCAGAGTCGGAGCTATTGAGTCGTTGGTCTCTGCTGAACTTAAAGAAGCAGTCTGCCATGGCGATTAAAGCAATTTTTTGGTTACGGAAGGATTTAAATCGATTGAGTTTGGCTTGTATGGATTGGGTCTCATTTTGAGTGACAGACAGATTTTGTTTTTGGTGTGCGTTTTTAAAGAGATTGAACCTATCCATAAACATCTCAAATTTTGATTTGGATAGTTCGCGATTCCAGATTCTTCGCAGGTCTTTTAGGGTGTCATTTAAGGTAGAGCAAAACGGTGCGAGTTTCTCCTGTGCCATCTCATCGGCCTTTTGAATTTCCTTAGGAAGGCTGACTTTATGTTTTTTTTTGTCAGATCGGTCTTTTTGTTCTTCCAAGTGTTTAGTTGCTTTTTCGTATCTGTCGCAGTTCCAGAGTGCCTGGGCTAAAAGGTCTCTTTCCTCGTCTTTTAAAAAGGATGCCTGTTCCACGATCTGGAAGATTTTCGATTTTGCCTTATTGGCATCGAATTTTGGGTGCATCCTGATGGCCTTTTTGCTGAGTATTCAAAAAATAGTGTAGCTTAAGTCACACTCGCTTTCGTAAGGAAACAAATTCCTATTATGACAACACTTTTGAATTAAAAATGAAATTGCCTATGTTATCGTAAGAGGTAGAGAACGGGTTGATGGGAGGAATCTGTGTTTCTGCTGGACAATTTTGGTTTGCTTTGCCGGACTTCTAAAAATAGGTTATTGTTCAAAAGTGCGGTTTTAGCAGCATGCAGTGATTTGGTTGGATGCGCGTCGTCTGTTTCCATTTCCACTGAGCCCGTGGATGCAGAAATTTATGTATCCTCTCCAGGTCAAGCAACATTAAATAAACTAAATAACTCACCTGTAACCTTAACAGACTCAGACCTATCAAAATACGCAGACGCTGGGCTCACTACATTTTACGTTAGGAAGAAAGGGTTTGGGGAAACTCAGGTGATCGTACCAAACCTCACGGGTAAGCTGGAGTTAAAAATTCGCCTAAAATCCAGCGTAGAGTCTGCAGTGGATACGACTGCTGGATCCGACACCAACGTAAATGCCATTGTGGAAAAAGTACAAGACGCGGATCGATTTTTACGCACGGGAGCCGACCAAGAAGCGGTAAAAATTGCCGATCAGTTGATTGAAAAGAATAAAGACATTGCCGTGGCTTATGTAATAAAAGCGTATGTGATGAATAAAAAAAATAATAAGTCAGAAGCCCTATCCTTACTTCAAAAATCCCAGGAGATCTATCCAAATAAGGCTGTGGGAGATTTGGTGGAGAAATTTAAAAAGGAGCTTAGTGGTGCTGCTAAGTAGAGGTGTTTATTCTTGCTTCTTTTTGACTTTTTTTTCCCCCGTGGCTGTGGCGTTGGCGATTCCCAAACGCGATGTGATTTCCTTGAAAACGGGATATTTTAGCACAAGCATTGCTGGTTATACAACTGCAACACAAGTTTCCACTGCCAACCTCGTGTACGAGTGGGATCATTTTTTAGACATGAAAACAGCATTTGTAAATGGATTTCATTTGTCGTATAGTACCCAGTTTGCCCGTATGCTTTATCAAGGAATGTCCTTTTCCTTCCGTTATTTTCCTTTTCAAAATGCATTGTCGTATGAGGAAGATATTGAAGGATCTACCGTGGCTTACGGCTCCACGTTTCGGTTTTATGGTTTGGCAGGCTTAGGACTGGGTAAGTATCTTTTGGGAGTGATTGGAGAGGAACTCAAGGGCGCGGAAGAAGGTACCGATTCCTATGGTTTTTTTGGGGGTTTAGGGCTTCGAACGGGATTATCTACACGATATCATTTGGATGCGGAGGTGAAGGTAGGGTATAGTAAAAACTACGGAGCCTTGGTGTTAAGAGCCGTGGAGCTTTCGTTTTTGCTTGGATTATCAAGGGTGTTTTGAACTGATTGGGCTTTTGGCGTAGGGGCCTGATGGGTTTTCCGGTTTTTGGAGTGCGGCCTGTAGTGCAGGTGTGTTTTTCTTTGGGGATTCTGCGGGTTTAGCTGCAGGTACTTGCATTTTCAGAGTGATCTGTTCTACTAATTTTTTCACGGTTGAAAAATCATCCTCATTCAACTTGAGCAGCTGGTTTCCCAATTGTCTAATTTCCTGCCACCGATCCGTAAAAGTTCCATCCAGGTTGAAACGGGTGGATTCATCCTGTAGGAATCTGTGGATGTCTTGCTCATTGAAGGTGGTCATAGGTTCGTTCCTGAATATGACTCTTCATCGGCTGATGGAGGGGGGCAAAGTGGGAAAAAGAGTTTCACCGGCATTTTGGCTGATGTATTGAATCTGGGAGAAATTTGACAGAGGATGAATGGAACCTAAAAGGAGTGGGTTAGTTGTTTAGATTTTTTTTGTTTATTTTTTGTTCCTTTACCATTGTTATGGGAGGATCGGCAGCTTATGTAATGCACTGGTTAAACAATCCGGTGGAGTCAGGCCAATTCCCTATTGAACTTCAGATCAAAGAGGGCGCAAGCTATCGCGATCTTTCTTTGCAGTTGGCTGAAGTTGGCTTGATACAGCATCCTTTCGCGATGAGGTGGCTTGCTGCATGGGAAGGAAAGGATAAATCCTTAAAGAAGGGTTGGTACCTTATTGAAAAACCCATGAATCCAAAAGAAGTGGTGAATTTTTTCCATACCACCTCGCCCAGACTTCTTCGTGTTACCTTTCCTGAAGGTTTTAATATGTACCAGATTGCCAAACGCTTGGAGGAGCAAGTGGGGGGGGTCAAGTTCGCGGAATTGGCTAAGGTGTTGGAATCTCCCCCCTCCGAACTTAAAGAGCTTTTGCCGTTTGATGTGAAAACCTTAGAAGGAGTGTTGTTTCCTGATACCTATGAGTTTGAACCTCACAGCGCCCCCCTTCAATTGATTAAACCCATGATCAAGCGCTTTGTGCAAAAGACATCTCTCCTATTAAAAAAGAACTCCCAAAGAAATCAGTTATCTGCCTATCAGGTTCTTACCCTGGCCAGCTTGATTGAAAAAGAAACGGGAAAAAAGGAAGAAAGGCCCCTTATTTCAGGAGTATTTCATAATCGTCTCGATAAAAAAATGAAACTTCAAACCGACCCTTCCGTGATATACGGCATATGGAAAACTTATGATGGCAACTTAAAAAAATCCCATTTGCTCACTCCTGGACCTTACAATTCCTATACGGAATATGGGCTACCCCCTGGACCCATTGCCAATCCTGGGCTAGAAAGCATTCAAGCGGCTCTGGAGCCAGCCAGCACGAAAGCACTGTTTTTTGTGGGTAAAGGAGATGGATCTCATACGTTTGCAGAAACGCTGGAAAAGCACAATCAATCGGTCAAAAAATATCAAATTGACCCTTACTTAAAGTCGTTAAAAAAGGGACCTAAATGAAGAGTTTTTCGAGTTTTCATTCCAATGCTATTTTGGATCCACAAATTTTTGTTGCTAATGTTCAGAAATTGTGCTTGGATTTGGCCAAGCATTTATTTCCAAACGATACACCCGAAGTGATTTTGGCACGGGAGGTTCATTCCCTCTGGATGGGATTTAATAAAAACAGGGATAAGCTTGCGGCCAATTATATGGATAAAGAGCCGAGCAGACTCGCTTATTTGGCTGGATTTTTATTGCCAAATATACAGAAGGTATTTGGAATTCTTTGCAAACAAGAAGGACGGATTCACGCAAGCTTACTTAAGGGGACAAACGAAATTCACCTATTGGATTTTGGGTCGGGGCCTTTGAGTGCCTCTGTGGGATTCTTGTTTTGGTTGGGGAATCAGAAATTAAGCGTTCCCATTAAAAAAATTAAGATCGTGGCTGTAGATAGAAACAAAGAAGTGGTGCTTCGGGGGATCAGTTTGTTGGAGCCAAGTAAAAGGTTTCCCAAAATAGAGGTGGAATTTCATAATAACCTAGATAAAATTGAGAAAAATAAATTTGATCTCATCTTTTCTGTGAATGCTTTGAATGAAATTCCCCTGGATAAAAGACTTAAAATTTTGAAATCTTTGCTTGCTGCCCGGGCTCCTGGAGGAGTGATTGTGTATGTGGAACCCGGACAGGATGTACATTCCAGGGAGCTTGGATTTGTGCGAGATAGGCTCTTGGAATCCATGATGCAGGGCAATTCTCCCACCACCGTTCTGGCGCCTTGTTTTCATGATAAACCGTGTCCTTTGTCACTTCATTCCAATCGACCTGATTGGTGTTGGTTTAGTGATCCCTGGGAGGACATTCCCCAGGCCATTTCCTTGTTGGATAGATGGTGTGGGTTTGATCATAAATCGCTTAGTTACAGCTTTTTGCTGATTGGAAAAAAAGTTTCCGGATTTAAAGCTCACCGCGTTCTAAGTGATGTCATACGTCTGGAACCCAACGGCAATGACCATACCAAATTTGAAAAGATTAAGTCGTATATGATTCGAAATCTTCCTCCCAATTTGGATCCATCACTTTTACAGATCATCTCCGGCGCTGGGTTTTTTGAAAAACAAATTCTTTGCACCGCCTCAGGAGCGCTAAAATCGTTATGGTTTGTTCCTGGGTTTAGCAAATCATCTCTTCAAAAATTACGGGGCGATTTTGTGAATCAATCGGACTTTACTTTAAACCACTGGTTGGTGTTGCCCGAACAAAACAAACTGGTAGACTTAAAAGAGTCCTTTGTGGAATCTGGATTGAAGAAAATAAAGAAAAAACGAACTCTGAAAGACAAGATGGCAGCCACTTCCAAGCCCGCCAAATCGACCCTTTCCAAAAAGAAAAAGTAACTTTAACAAAACCTTTGTTTGCGGTATTTTTTCCAACTTAAGAATCCGAAAACATCCAACTATCTAAGATTACTTCATAAAGGTATTTTCTAAAGTTTTTTCAAAAAATGCCGTTAAGTATAATAGAAGAGTTGTAATGAACAGGTCTTCTAGAACAAATCTAAAAATTTTGTTCATGTGTGCTCCTTCCTCCAATCGAAGACTGCCTATTAGGCGGTCTTTTTTTTGGCCAAAGTAGATGTTAATATAACTTAACAGAAAATGTCAGGCCATCCCCTGTGGGTAGCATTGTTGTCTTAAATTGAGGATGGGAGGCTATTACAGCGTTGAATTTTTTGATGGAATTCCCTTCCTCATAGGCATCCCGGCTGTAAAATTCAGGTTGGGAAACAAGACCCCAGGCAAAGGTATTGTCCACGAGGAGGCTCCCTCCAATCTTAAGTAACTGTATGCATTTTTCAAAGTAGTCTAAATAGGCCGTTTTATTGGCGTCTATAAAAATGAGATCCCATGTTCCCTTTTCAGTAGGATTCATCTCAAGATCCTTAAGGTAGGTTAAGGCGTCTGTGCAGATCACCTTGCATTTTGAATCAAAGCCATATTTAGAAAAGGTTTCTGCTGTGATACCCGCATTTTTGGGATGCAACTCCAAGCAAGTGAGCTTTCCATTCTCCCCTAAACCTCTCGCCAGGCAGAGACTAGAATACCCCGCTAAACTACCAATTTCCAGCACCTTGGACGGCCTCAGGGCTCTTGTAAACACCTCCAAGTGCCTTGCATCCATGGGTCCAATGTGAATATTGGGAAGGCCGTTGGCTTTGGCACGGGCTCGGATCTCCGAAAGCTCCGGGTCTTCAGGCAGAATTAGGTTCATGACGTATTCTTGAATGTATGGGTAAGGGGCGGAAAAGTCTTTTTTGGTTTGCGCCATGTTGTGAGTCCTATGCATTTGTTTGCGGTCTTTTTTACGGTTTTAAAAACCGAAAATATCTAACACGCCGGAATCAAAAATAAAAATATTTAATTAAAGTTTTCTATAAAAATGCCGTTAATATAGATATAAGACGGGTAAAACCTCTTTCATTAACAAGTCTTCGCATTTGTTCATGTGTGCTCCTTCCTCCAATCAAGAGCTGCCAATCTGGCGGCTCTTTTTTTTTGCAGAAAGGGCTAGGATCTAAAGGATCTGGTTTAAGATCCAAAGTGGTCCAATCCACAGAAATTGAACATCTTTTAAAAACGAGGGCTTTTTCCCTTCGTACTTGTGACCCACGAACTGCCCCACCCAGGCCAATCCGAAAACGGTTAGGTAGACTGTAGTTAATAACCGAATTTCAAGGTAGATCAAAAGTAACGAAACAACGGCGGCGCAAAGCGTACTTGGCAAAAACATCTTTAAGAAGACTTTCATAGATAGGGAGGCATAATAAATGAGACTTCCTCCCACGAAAAACCAATGCCACCCAAGCTCATAGCCATCAAACTCTAGAAAGAATGGCAAGGGAAGGCACCCAAACAAACCCACCACGGTAAAAAAAATAAGAGGAACACAAATTTTATGGAGAAACTGATTGGTGGGGTTTAAATGACTATTTTGATATTCTTCCAAAAGCTTTATTTCTTTCATTTCACCCCCCAAAATATCATTAACGAAGTTATACCACGAAGTTCAGAATGCGTCCTTTCACATAAACAACCTTCTTGGGTTCTTGACCAGCTAAAGCTTGCCTAATTCCCTCATGCTCTTTTGCCATATGCACGGCCTCTTCTTGACTGGCATCTTTGGAGATGGAGATTTCGCCTCTGTGTTTTCCATTCACCTGAACACCAATGCGCACTTCATTATCAATGGTAAACTCCTCAATGTACTCTGGCCAGGCAGACAGACTGAGAGTTTCTGATTTTGAATTTGGCTCTTTTCCATTTAAGTAACAAATTTGATAAATTTCTTCTGTTATGTGAGGAGCAAATGGATTAAGAATTTTTAAAAAAGGAAGATAGTACTCTTTTGAACGAATGCTTTCTGAGGCGCTATGGTTTAAAAAAATCATCATGGAGGCAATGGCTGTGTTAAAGGAAAGCCCTTCGATATCCGTGCTCACTTTTTTAATGGTTTTGTACAAAACTCTGAGGTCCACCTGTTTTGGTTTTGAGTCATCCAAAAGGCTTTCGCCTGAGTCGGACACCATCAATCGGTACACGCGGGCCAGAAATCGGTTCATACCTGCCAAGTTATTTTCTTCCCACTCCTTGGTTTGGTGAAGGGGGCCCATAAACATCTCATAAACCCGAAGGGAATCCGCACCGTATTTTTCATTGATTTCGTCTGGATTGACACCATTTTTTTTACTCTTACTCATTTTTGTGCCATTTTTACAAATCATGCCTTGATTTACCAATTTTTTAAATGGCTCTTCCACAGGGCACATTCTGGCATCAAACAAAACTTTGGTCCAGAATCTAGAGTATAACAAATGTCCTACAGCGTGCTCTTGGCCACCAATGTATAAGTCCACGGGCATCCAATATTTGGCGATGTCAAAATCAAAAGGTTGGTTGGCGTTATGGGGATCGGTGTATCTCAGAAAATACCAGCTTGAGCCTGCTGCTCCAGGCATCGTATCTGTTTCTCTAATAAATTCCGTGCCATCCCATTGAACATGAATCCATTCGGAGGCGGATCCAAGTGGTGACTGCCCATCGTCGGTGGGTTCGTAGGATTTTACTTTTGGCAGAGTCACAGGCAGGTCATGATCGTTCACCAAGACGCATTTTTTGTCGCTTTGTTGTTTTAAAACAGGGATTGGTTCTCCCCAATATCGCTGCCTACTAAACAGCCAGTCCCTTAGCTTATAGGTTGTTTTACCTCTTCCTTTCCCGGTTTTTTCTAATTCTGTAATGATTTTAGTCTTAGCATCAGTCACGTTAAGCTGGTTTAAAAAATCTGAATTCACCAAAATCCCATCTTCGGTGTAAGGAACCTTGGTAACATCATGTTCTCCCGTGATAGGTCTTACAACTTCCAAAATGGGAAGATTGTATTTAAGGGCAAATTCATGATCCCGTTCATCGTGGCCTGGAACGGCCATTAATGCGCCTGTTCCGTAACTCATGAGCACATAATCACCGATCCAAATGGGAATGGGTTGCTTTGAGACGGGGTGAATGGCATAGGATCCTGTAAATACGCCTGTTTTGGTTTTATTTAACTCAGTGCGATCCATTTCTGATTTTAAGGCGCTGGCTTTTACGTAATCGGTGACCGCATCTTGATTCTGTGCAGTTGTGATTTGTTTCACGAGGGGATGTTCTGTGGCCAAAACAACATAACTGACGCCAAAGATCGTGTCTGGCCTGGTGGTAAAAACACTAAAAGAAAGTGGGTGGTTGGAGATCTCAAAATGAATTTCGGCTCCCACGCTCTTGCCAATCCAATTACGTTGAATCTCTTTCACGCTATCAGGCCAGTCCAATTGGTCTAAGTCTTGCAAAAGTCTTTCGGCATAGTCAGTGATTTTAAGCATCCATTGACGCATGGGAACGCGCACCACGGGATGGCCGCCTCGTTCACTTTTTCCGTCGATCACTTCATCATTGGCCAAAACCGTTTTTAATGCGGGGCACCAATTCACAGGGGCTTCTGTTTGATAGGCCAGTCCTTTTTCATACAGAATTTTAAAGATCTTTTGGGTGTGTTTATAGTATTTGGGGTCGCAGGTGGCGAATTCTCGTGACCAATCGTAGGCCATTCCCAGTTTTTTTAGCTGATGCTTATAGTTGTCTATGTTTCGATAAGTGAGTTCAGCAGGATGTTCACCGGTCTCTATAGCGTGCTGTTCGGCGGGAAGTCCAAAGGCGTCCCAGCCCATGGGGTGTAAAACATTGTACCCTTTCATGCGGTACATGCGGCTTATAATGTCTGTTGCGGTGTATCCTAGGGCGTGTCCCACATGGAGTCCAGAAGCGCTTGGGTAAGGGAACATATCTAGTGCGTAAAATTTCTTTCCCTCTAACTTTGGATTGGTTTCAAAGCACTTCAACTTGTCCCACGTGTTCTGCCATTTATTTTCTATATTTAAGTGATTATAAGACATGGTTACTCCAAAATCAAAAGATTTAAACTGACAAAAATTAAGAGCAGAACGGCTATCCATCCATTTAGATTAAAAAAGGCAAACTGAATTTTTTCCAAGTTACCTTCTCTAACCGTTCGGTGTTCCCAAATCATGAGCGCGGAAATGAGTGTGAGTCCTGCGTAATAAATCCATCCTAAATTAAAGCTATATCCAAAGTAAATAAACAGCCCCAGTGCCAGGATGTGTGACAACCTAGCAATCCAAAGAGAGGTCTTAACTCCGAAGTGCGCTGGAATGCTGTAAAGCCTCTGGGATTTATCAAATTCAAGATCTTGCAATGCATAAATGATATCGAATCCTCCCACCCAAAAGCAGATTGCAAACATAAGTAAGACAACAGGAAGAGGAACGCTGGAACCCAGAGCCACCCAAACGGCAACGGGTGCCAATCCCAGGCACATGCCCAGCCAATAGTGACACAAAAACGTAAATCGTTTCATGTAACTATATGCTGCAAGAATAAGCAAAGTTGGAATGCTTAGGTAGAAGCTTTGTTGGGAAAGGAAAAAGGTGGTGAAACAAAACAAAATCGCAGCGGCCAAAGAAAAGATCACCACCGTGCCATTTTGCAGTCGTCCGGCGGGGATGGACCGGCCTTGGGTGCGGGGATTTTGTGCATCTATTTTAGCATCGATCACGCGGTTCATGCCCATGGCCCAGGTTCGGGCGGTGACCATGCAAGCAATGATAAGTCCTACCTCTTTTGGGGTGGGGAGCCTGCCTCTTCTCACCAAAAGCAAAGACATCAAGGCAAAGGGCAGTGCAAAAACGCTGTGAGAAAACTTAATATTCTCCAAAAATTCTCGTAAAAACTCCATTTGGGTCAGATTTTTGGAAGGGGATGCGGGAGGGGAAACCATGTTTTTTTATCTCCATGCCAATGGATTGATTAAATCAAGGGAAGGGTTTGTGCAATCCTAAGCCCAAAGCGGGTACTGCCAACATCCTGACCTTTCCCAGAGCATTATCCCTCCCATGGAGCGAAAAAGTGTATCTTAATAGCGCACCCCATAAAAAAAGGGGGGGGATTTACGCTCTCCCGATGGAGAAGCCTGCGGCCTCCTTGGAAAGGATCTTATGAAAAGAATCATGGGTTTAGTGGCGCTTTCGTTTGTGTTGTATCTTTTTTGTTCACTTTTGACCTTTGATCCCCGGGACACAACGCTGTGGAGTTATGATTCTTTGGCCCATCGGACGCAGGGTACTTTGAATGCCTTCGGCCCTGCGGGAGCCAATACTTCTGAATTTTTATTTCAGATATTTGGATTTAATGCTTTTATAAGTGCCTTTTTATTACTTCATTTGGTGCTAAGGCTTCAGTTTCAAAAAAAGCAGTATTGGAATCTGCCTTTTGTATTTGTGTCTTATTTGCAATGGATGTTATGTATTGGTGCCTTGTGTTCCTCATATGAAATTATTGTGCTGAACCGACTGGATTTTTTTCTGCCCGGAGGAAGGCTGGGTCAGTTTTTACATTTTTCAATTCGGGAGGTTTTTGGAGAAGGGGGAGCGGTGGCGCTTTGTTTAGTGGCCATGTTGGTTTGTGTGCCCATCGTTTTAAATTGCAATTTGGAGATGCCCACGAAGCTTTTTGATTCCATCCGAGTTCCGAATTGGCGCCTGTTTTTTAAGCCTATTTTTGGATTATGGCAGCGATGGATGCATCGAATCGAAGGTTCAAAATGGGAAAAAGGTACCGTGGAACTCAAAGAATCCAAGTTAGATCAACTCAAAGTAGCTGACACTTCAAGCGTTTTAGAATCGGAAAACATTGGGTCCGTCCCAATGAATCCTTCTGTTCCTAAAAAATTAGCTTTGGATCCCACTCATCCTAAAACTCAAAGCACCTGGAAATCTGCACTAGATCAGATCAAAAAAAGCCCAGAGGAACCAGAAGGAAAAATGCGAGGTCAGTCTCAATTGGCGGCTGAGGCTTTGTCCATTGAAAAAAAACTCGAGACGTTTGGGGTGGGGGGAAAGGTGGTATCAGGTTCCATAGGACCTGTATTAAATACCCACTTTTTTGAACCGGCCCAAGGGGTAAAAGTAACAAAAATTTTGGCTCTTCAAGACGACTTGGCTTTGGCTCTTAAGGCTCAGACCATTACGATGACGCTACAGCCAGGACAGTCTGCCATTGGAATTGAGCTGCCGTCGGCCAATCGCTGTGCTATTAACTTTAAAAGTATGTATGAAAGTGCTTTGTCCCATGAAATCAGCAGACCCCTTCCTCTGGTTTTGGGGGCCAATAAAGACGGCTCTCCCTTGCTGGCGGATTTAAGTTCCATGCCCCATCTGCTGGTGGCTGGGTCCACGGGGTCAGGTAAAAGTGTAGGAATCAATACCATGCTTTTATCACTCATTTTGAATCGCACTCCAAAAGAATTACGATTGATTTTGGTGGACCCCAAAATGCTTGAGCTGTCTTGTTACGAAACGTTAGGCCATCTATTGATGCCTGTGGTAACGGACCCTTCAAAAGCGGCGGGGGCATTGAGATGGGCTCTTTCCGAGATGGACAGGCGTTACGCCCTTCTCAAAAAAGCGGGAGTGAGGTCTATTCAAGTTTACAACGAAACGGTAGCCAACAAAAACGCTTCGTCTGTGAGAGAAACAGAGGATGTAGAACATTTGCCTTACATTGTGATCGTGATTGATGAACTCTGTGATCTCATGATGACAGCGCCTAAAGATGTGGAGGAGTGTGTGCAAAGACTGGCTCAAAAAGCCAGAGCGGCGGGAATTCACCTGATCTTAGCGACTCAGCGGCCAAGTGTCGATGTTTTGACGGGGGTAATCAAAGCAAACCTTCCTTGTCGGATTTCTTATCAAGTGGCCAGTCGTCATGATAGTCGAACCATCATTGAAAGCATTGGAGCGGAAAGGCTTTTGGGTAAAGGAGATTTTCTTTTTGTTCCGCCAGGTTCGTCTCGTTTGGTGAGGGGGCACGGAGCTTTTGTGTCCGATGGTGAAGTGGCTGCGGTAATTGAAAAAATTTCATTGGCTTTTCCTTTCCAAGTGGACAACTCTCTTTTAGAAAAGGTGGAAGAAGCCAGTAAGTCACTAGGCAAAAGCGACTCTGTTCCTACTTCTGACTCAGTGATAGATCCAGAGGATGAGGAGTATTTTGAAAGAGCTTTAGAAATCGCCCGGTCAAATGGATCCTTATCCACCTCTAGCATTCAGAGGCATTTTAGAATTGGGTATAATAAAGCGGCAAGGATCATGGATCTGTTGGTCACAAGGGGTATCATTGAAAAACAAGGGTTAGCGGGTAAGCCTCGCGGACTCGCCAATCAGTGAGAGTTTCAGAAAACATGAAATTAGGAAATTGGCTTTGGCTTGGCATGTTTGTTTCTTTAATGACGAACCTTTCCTGTGCTTCCAAATCGGATGATTCTTCTGATGAGGTGGATGATTCGGGGAATGCGGATGTGGCTAAAATGGAGCTGGCTAGGCAGTTGCTCCAATCGAATCAGACCAATAAAGCCATGGATTTATTGATTCCTTGGAGCCGTAAAGAACCTCAAAACAAAGAGGTTCAGCTCCTTTTGGGGCTGACGTATTTGGCGGGAAGCTATTGGGAACCAGCGTTAACCCAGTTTCAAAAGGCTTATGATCTGAGTCCTTCGCCGGAAGAGAAATCAGAGATTTTATTGAATCAAAGCATGGTTCTTATTGTTTTAAAGAAATACCAGCAAGCCAATGACAAATTGCATTTGATTTTAAAATCCAATCAACTTAAGGAAGTGGAGAAGGTTTACAATAACATTGGATTGACATTTTTTGAACAGAATCAATGTAACAAGGCCATGCCATGGTTTAAAAAAGCGATCATAGCCAATCCTCAGTTTGGCCCTAGCCATTACAATATGGGAGTCTGCGCCACAAAAGCAAGAAAATTTAATCAGGCCGTGGATTATTTTAAAGAAGCCAAGCAAAGTTGTTATGATTGTCTTAAAGCCACAACGGAGTATTTAAAATCCATCTATCTGGCCGGCCGAAAGAATGATGCATTGGAAGAGCTCAAAAAATACCAACGTTTGGTCTCTCAACCCGAATCCTTGAAGGAACTTGACAAATTGAAAAAGGAATTTGAGAATTCAAACAAAAAATAAGGAAGCGAATCAGAATTATGGAAACAAACAGTCCACAAATGGAACCCAAGAATGCGTTGGGAGTTAGTTTTTCGGTTGCCAGTCGAGTAGGAGATTTGCTAAAAACAACGCGCATGTCTCAAAATGAGTCAAGAACTTTTTTTGCTCAAAAGATAAAGGTCCGGGAACAATACTTAAAAGCCATGGAAGAGGGTCAATGGGATGAGTTGCCTCCAGGTCTGAGTGGTAGGGGGATTGTGCGAATCTATGCCCGAGAGCTTGGCTTGGACCTTTCCTCCTTTGATCCTAAGCTCACCAGTCATTCCACGGAAAAAGTGCCTTCCACGGTGCGTTCAGCAGAACGACGGGGCGAAACATCGTCTTCCCCCAAAACGCATACAACGTTCCGAAAACCCAAGTTGATTTCTTATTCCGAGGAAGACGACACCTCAGTTTTGGGAATTGTGACTCCAGATGTGGCTAAAGTGTTAGGGCTGGATAACTTATATTTGGAAGACCCAGCCCATCGAGAAATGCAGCGCATTCAGGACATGTCTAAAGTTACCTCATCCATTGAAAAATCAGAGGAGTTGGTGCCCGTGGCTGCGGATTCCTCTCCTATCCCTGTGGTTAAGGTGGAAATTGAAGTGGAAACGAAAGAGCTACCCGCGCCCCTTCCAGCTGAATCCAGCGTTTCCGAATCTACTGCTTCTCCTTTGCCGGTTGACAATGTTTATTCTATGCAAGGATTTATCAATAAAAAAAGTCCTTTAGAAACCCCTTCGGCGGAACCCTCTCTTGCCCGTGAGGTGGAAAATGGGGCTGCTGATACCGCCGCGCTGGTGCCAAAAGAAGATCTTTCCCCAAAAGCATCCCGTCCAGTGGCAGATCATCCTCCCAGTGCTTCCCTGTTTCCCGTTAAAAGCAAGCAGGCTAAGCGGGAAGATCTAGATCAACAAAAAGTGGAGATTAAGGAACCCCCAGCTTCTCCCAAGTTGGGATATATTTTGGGGGCAGTGGCGCTTCTGGGTGGAGCCCTTGGGTCTTATTTTTTGGTGCATTCGGGTGGTCCGGAAGAGGTTGGAACGACCAATCATTCAACTACCGATACCTCTTCGGATTCCTCCAAATCAAATCCATCGAATCGCCAGCTCGATTCCAAATCCCCAGAATCCGTGAATTTAGCTAAGGAAAAGGGAGAGATTTCGTCGGCACAACTGGCCGAAGAATCATCGAAATCGCAAGGGACAAGCTCAGCTGGCTTACCGACTGCTGCGGGAACGGCGGCCCTGCCTTCCTCAGGTGAAGTAACAGACCAAGCCAAAGTCGAAGAAGTGCAGAATCCCAAATCATCGCCTGAGTCCAATCCCGCGTTTTATAATGGAAAAGCGGTGCTAAGTGTAACAGGAGAGGTAACCCTCCAGGCCACGGCAGACGGAAAGCTAGTGCTTTCTGGTAGCTATGATGTGGGTGAATATCCGGTAGATTACAAATCCACTTTAGAACTTTTGGTGTACGATGGATCCAAAGTAAACTTGAAGGTGGGAAGTTGGAATCATGGTCCTTTAGGGCATTCCGGGCGAAAGCGAAAGCTTATTTTGAACGCTAAAGGCATTTAATAGACAGTACTTCATCTGACATATTAGGTCCGTGGGTAACAAAATTGTCTCACCCATAATGTGGTGATGGGATCGGAAATAAATTTAGATGAGAAGGTAATAAAAAAACAAGTTGGGGCTATTAAAATCCGCAGTCCGCACTAACTCCAAAAATATTTGAATAAATTTTTTGGAGAAAAGTCTCTATAACTTGAAGCAAAGTACCCTGAGACAGCGAACAATTCCCTTAAGCCACCTCGACTTGTTAAGCGATTAGACGCAGAACCGCTGATATGATTGGCGACGACTTAGAAATCCCCGGAATCAATATTCAGGCTTCTTGCAGTGAGTTAAATCTTAGGGGACAAAAAACAGTTGAAACGAGAGGTTATCCATTGCCTGAAAAACTAATAGGCAAAATGCTCGCCTTAATTGAAACGCCTGGAAAAAAATAGATCTGTGGACAAGGCGAAGATAATTGGTGTTGTTGTTTTTGGTAACTCTTTTTTTAGGGAAATAAGGAACAGTGGCTTATCGATATTGACCGGCATCTCGCACAACCAGGTGATCCTTTGTTCAAATTTACACGCAATAAACCCAAACATGGTTGGGTTGTGCAAAGTGTATTGCGCCTCGAAACCTTTGTACCGCCGCCAAAGAAACGTGGAATCATCTTTGCCAATCAATGCGTCATACATACATAGGCAGTTTTTGCCTGCCTAAGCACACACTAAAGTCACAACATAATGCTCCGATAGCAAACTCACACTTTTAGTTTTGTGAGGAGCAATCTATGTCCAGTGCTAAAGATAAACTCATTAAACCACAAACGAACACAATATTCTGTGGTGACAATCTTGCTATAATGAAAGCAATGCCTGATGAATTCGTTGATCTCTGTTACATTGACCCACCATTTTTTACTCAAAGAGACTACAAGAATATTTGGGGAGATAAAGAATCAGTCCTCGACTGGGAAAGTGCTCAGTTAAATGGGTTTTTCGACACAAAAGATTTTTTTGAGAAACACGTTCATAATAGCGAGAAAGGCATTACTGCGTATCTGGTTTGGTTAAGATATCGAATACAAGAAATTTACCGAATACTTAAGTCGGATGGTGTCTTTTTTTTGCATCTTGACTATCACTCGGTCCACTATTCCAGAATAATTTGTGATGAAATATTTGGCTACAAAAACTTTAGAAATGAAATTATATGGAAGCGAACAGTTGGTGGATCGAATACAAGTAAGAACCAGTTCGGCAATACAACAGATACGATCTTATTCTATTCAAAGTCAAATGAATGGCATTTTGAAATGCAGTACGAAGAATACGATGAAGTGTACATAAAAAGTCATTACGGGAATACTGACGCCAGTGGGCGAAGATACCAACTGGATAATCTAACTGCTCCATCGCATAATCCAAATACAATATATGAATATAAAGGTTACAAACCGCCAAAGAATGGCTGGAGATGGACCTTAGAAAAAATGAAAGAGATGGACAAAAAAGGTTATCTCCACTTCCCCAAAGACAAGAGTCAACGACTACGTCAAATTAGGTATTTAGATGAGCAAAAGGGTGTTCCACTCTCCAATCTGTGGGTTGATATTCCTCCTGTAAATTCGCAAGCTAAAGAAGACACAGGGTGGCCAACTCAAAAGCCAGCCGCACTTTTAGAACGTATTATATCGGCGGCCTCTAAGGAGGGCGATCTTGTATTTGACTGCTTCGCAGGATGTGGAACGTCAATGCACGCCGCTCATAAACTAAAAAGACGATGGATCGGTATAGACATTTCTCCTACAGCTATTAAAGTAAACAAAAAGCGGCTCGAAGAATCCAAAGCAAAAGTTACTGTGATTAATGAGCATGACCTTCCCGGCGAGCTTGGATCAACTATAACTCAACGAAAATTGAAGAAATCGGCGTGACGTATGACACTATCTTTTGGGTCAACCTTCAAATCAGAGTTTGAGAAATTCGATGGCATTTTAAGTGCCTCTGAGTTTCTTGACAGTATCATTAACATTGTGCAGTTCGCCTGTCGCAATATTGGGGATACAGCACACCCATTGCCTAAGGAAATAAAAGAGTGGCGAGTCACATTGTTCAATGCAGAACGTCATCAACTTTATGAGCATCAGATAAAAGCGATTCGCGAGTGCGTCGAAAAGATTGTTTTGTCTGATACAACTCACTCCGGGTATTGCTTCATGCCGACATCCGCCGGCAAGGGACACATACTGATGACTCTTGGCGGATTAGCGGTAGGGGACTTTGCAGTCCATAAACTTGTTTCTAATACTATGCCCGATGTATGTGACAGATACCCCGACTTATTTCCACTCCTTATTAGTCTGGGTCTGCGATATGCAAAGTTAATAAAAGTTGAAAGCCCAAGAACACAGATCCTTGTTCATGATAAAGAAATTCTAAAGCAACTAGAAACCGATTGCTCAAGTCTTTTAGGTGATAGCTTGAAGTCCAAAATTGAGTTTCACTCAGTTCAGGCTCTTCGCAATCCGACAAGGAAAGCGAACTTAAAGTACGTCATAATAGACGAGTCTCACTGGGGAAACGCGTCAGAAGAAGAGACTGTGCAGTCCCAACTTATCAAAGAAGTCAAAGAGTCTGGCGGGAAGGCGTTCGGATTCACGGCATCACCATATTCAGATGGCAAGTTTCAACGCACATGGTCCAACATTAAGTTGGGAAGCGATCTGACTTTTAATTACTACCTAGATAAAAAAATTCTTTATCCAGTCACCCTTAGAGAAGTAAACCTTCAGAATGCCAGAGCCGGCTTTATCGAGAGCGAAGAAAAGGAAGAGATTGATCTTACTGAGAAGGATCAAGTCATAAATTTCATGGCTAATCATATCTCAGACACTTTGCCTGTCCAGGGATTAGACGGCCCCGCGATCTGTTTCTTTAGTTCAGTCATCATTCCAGATATGGTTGAGTCATTATTTGAGAAGCGACCTGATCTAAAGCGCCACATTAAAGTCCTAGCCAGTGATGCAGCATTCTTCGCCGAAAAATGTAAAGAAATGTTCGGACCAGAAATACTGGCTACTGACGATGATATTAAACGACTCAAGGCTGGAGAATCCGTTTTTCTAATTTCGCGTCAGAAGTTGCTGGTAGGATTAAATGCACCCGATTTGCGATATTGCTTTGTTTCACCTACAAATTCCAAGATCATAATCATGCAGGCAATTGGTCGTCTCATGAGGCCCGTATCTTTTGAAAAAGTTCCAAAGAAACTCGCGACCCTCTTTCTTACAAGCTTATCCGGAAAGAAATTAAATATCGCCGGTAAAGGGTCCGAGTCCAAGGGCGACGACGATCAGACAGGATCAGACGGCGAAGAACTAGACTTGAATAACCACGATAGTCCTAGAACTAAATATACAACAACTAGTATGACATTATCGGAAGCCTATGACTTGCCTGTGCCGGTTTTTTACAAGTCGGAGGTAGGTTTTCGAGATTTTATTAATCAAACCAGAATTAAGGACGGCAATGCTGTTGAAGTATTGAAACGTCGCGCAATCGATGCTTCCGATTTGGACGCATTTGATCCAGTAGCGTTACGTGAAGAGGTTAGTCGAGTCCGCGATATAGTTAGAGCACAATACAAGAAATTTATCATGGAGCGTGACAGCAGGACCGAAGAAGGTAGGAAAATCTGGTACTGCCAAGGCAAAAAAGTACTAGGTTCAATTGGTTGTGACCGAACTTCAAAAGAGGTCAACATCGAGATACATCATAGGCACCCATACAGCTTTGCAGATCTCTATCGCCGATTTGGTCGAGACGGGGTCATAGCTTGGCATTCAGATAAAGAGAACATGGAACACCTCGTTAGTCTTTGCGAAGGCTGCCATGACTTGGCGCATTCCCGTGAGGAGGATGATAGCGAGGGGGTGGCTTAATGGATAAGAAACTAAGAACCCTGAAGGTAATTAAGGAGGCCCTTGAGTATGAGGGCAAGGTTTCTGATCTAAAAGGCGACGATAAGCTTCTAAATTTCTGCTTCAAGAATTGCGTAATTGTAAAGTTGCAACCCAGTGACCTGAACAAGGAACAAAAGGAAAAATACACTAACTTTTTAGTTGAACTAACCAAGCATTACCTGAATGGAAAACCAGAAATTGACTCCTGGGAATCGTTTAGACAGCAAGCCGATACTAAGAAGAGTCAAGGATTTCTTCATGAATTTGGAGTTAAAGGCGAAGTATTCCCCTTCGGTGACGCGGAGCTCGAACAAATACCAATTTCGCGTCCCAAGACTAGTCTGACCCTTCAAGAATTTTACGAGATGTGCCAGATCCAGTTTCACTATAGCGGATCTTATTCAGCATTTAATCGAATGATTGGCCGGCAGTACGGAAGTTTTGCGGAGTACTGTATCCTAAAGGGATACGACATAAATAGCACAAGGTGGGAGAGTGATGAAACCGCGCTCCGGGTTGCAGCAAAATTGGGATCATTGGAAGCAGTCAAGCAACGATCTAAGTCTCTGCTGAAATATCTAGAGGAAAAAGATCTAATCAATGTAGCCTTCCCAAAGAAGTCTGCCTAGCCGCCTGCAATTGCCATGGAATTGAATTGCCATCAGACTATTATCAATTGTAATAGACAGTACTTCATCTGACATATTAGGTCCGTGGGTAACAAAATTGTCTCACCCATAATGTGAGGTTGGGATCCAATCGATCAAATCGAAGCACCTAAACAATGGATCCTGCCCAAAGTTCTTCCAAAAAAATTTGATACGGTAAGATTTCGATCCCTTGGGAGGTCATTCTGCGCTTTTCGTCCCGGGAAACCAGGATGTACCGTTGAAATAGGTTTTCCTCTTTTAGTGCCAGTAAACCAGAACAGTGTCTTTCACTGGCCGCGGAGGTTGATTTCACTTCTACGGCCACCGTGTCGCCTATGGTAAAATCAACCTCCATTTGACTTGTCGTTCGCCAGTACCCCAGGAGGGCATCGGACTGGGAGTAGGACAAATACGCTCGCAGTTCTAGGGCAATAAAATGCTCAAAGGCAGGTCCAAAGTGCGCAGATGATGCATCTTCAACCCACCGTTTTGCAAGGGAGTTTGCAACACCTATGTCAAACAAATAGTGTTTTATCCTAGACACAGCCTTTCTTTTTTTTGTTTTTGAATATCCTTTTAATTTAAATCCTATGAGGGTATCTTCCAATATCTGAAAATAATTTTTAACTGTAGACGTGGACACTTGGGTGTCGGAAGCAAAGGATTCGTAGTTGATTTCTTGCCCGTTACATACCCCTACCAGCTCTAAAAATTCTGCAAAGCCTTGAACGTTGCGGGTAAGCGCCTCGGCCTTAATTTCTTGCTGCAGGTAGAGTGACACATAATTTGCCAACTCTTTTTTTGCATTTTCACTTTGATAAACATCGGGTATTGCGCCGAAATTAAGCATTCTAAGGAGATCAAATCCGGGAATCTCTGGGCTAACCAAAGGAAACAAATGGGCTTCCCAGGCCCTGCCCCCAAGCAAATTGGCGGCGCCGTGTTTCAATTTCCGTGCACTGCTTCCGGTAAGTAAAAATATTCCCTTTTTTTGGAATAGGAGCCGGTGCACTTCATTGAGTAGTTCAGGGATGCGCTGAATTTCGTCGATCACAACAATATCGTTGGGTTGAAGTATCGACTCTCCCACCAAGGCGGGACGCCGTAGGAGATTTCGGTAGGTTTCGTCATTCAATAGATCAAAGATGATGGGTTGTGAGAGCTCCATAGCTATGAGCGTGGATTTGCCCACTGCCCTGGGGCCAAAAAGAAAATGGGATTTTTTATTTAGTAATGTTTGTATCTTAAGTCTTCTTTTGAACATTCAGCACCTGAGTTGTTGAAATCCATGGTTTTCAGCAACTATCTTATCAGATCCCATGGGCTGCTTCAATCAATCTTAATTCAGAAACACCAGGGCATTGCTTACGTGATTGCTGGGGTGTGGGGCCTCAAGTGGTGGTACATTTTTCTTTAAAAACTCCCCAAAAAGCACAGCGATTCCATTTAAGGCCTGCCCAAAGGACTTTTCTTTAAGTAACGAACTGCAGGAGTTTGTGAAATCTAGTAGTTCTTGAGAAGTGAGTAGGTGAGACAGATTTTTATCGGCCATCACGTAAAAAAGCTGATCCTGTGGAGAAAACAAAAGTAAGACACAGTTTTGGGAAGGAGAATGATTGAGGTTCAGACTTTCAAATACTTTGGAAGCGCTTGTTTTGATCGCCTCTCTTTTTTCATTTCGAGAGGTTAGGCTCAAAAAATAGGGAAATTTTAAAAGGATTTGGTTGGGTAGAAACTGCATCAGTATAAAAAAAGCCAATACGATAAACCCTGGGATGGGCACTAAAAATCGGAAGGCCAAAAACTCGAGTAGCCCTCCCAAAACGGAAAGTGCCCGCAACACACCGGGTAGCGTGACGGTTTTTTGGGTATGCACAGCAATTTTAATTTCAATGGGAAATTGAGTCTCCAGCAATTCAATTTTGCCTTCAATGACCTTTAGGTCACTTTGAGAAATCAATTTTTGGTGGTTGTTTGAGAGTGTTGGCATCTTCATCGGCTCCGTACTGGGCAATGGGTGAATACTGATATAGAAGTTTATTGGTCAGGTTAGTAGGGAAAATGGTCACTAAATTATTGAAAGAAAGAATGGTTTGAATCAACCTTTGTCTTGCCACTGTAATTCTATTTTCCGTGCCTTCCAGTTGGGATTGAAGATCTCTGAAGTTTTCATTGGTGCGCAGCTCTGGGTAGTTTTCTGAAATGGCCAATAGTCTTCCTAGGCTTTGACCCACGGCAGCCTGAGCTTCTTTGAATTGTTGAACGCTGGTGGCGTCATTAACATTAAGCTGCACGCTGGTGGCTTTAGACCTGGCATTTATCACGGCCTCTAAAGTCTCCCGTTCTTGACTGGCGGCACCTTTCACAATGGACACCAATCCGGGAATGAGATCGCTGCGCCGTTTGTATTGATTCATGAGTTCTGCTTGGGCGGCGTCTACGTTGTTTTTTTGTTCTGGAATGGCTTGAAGGCCACATCCTGCTTGAGTGAGATAAAGAAGGGTCAGAGTTAAAAGGGTACTAATTTTTTTCATAGAGTTACATTCTTCCTTTCGTATTAACATAATGCCATTTACCAATCCCCTGAGGCCCCACCACCGGAGAAGCCTCCGCCTCCGCCTCCCCATCCGGGGCCGCTGGAGCCACCCCATCGATTACGGGAACCAAAGGAAACATGACGGCCAAAGAGTTTATTTAAAACCATTACAACGATAAACAATAAAATGATCAAAAGGGGTGAAAGCTTAGACTTTGAGCCTGCGCGTCTTTTGGGGGAACCGGCAGGTGATCCAACTTCCACACCAGAAAGTTTAGCGAGCTGAATGGTGGCTTCACTAAAGGCAAGGTAATAGTTCTGTTCCCTAAGCAGCGGTTTCATTACTTTATCAATCACTCGTTTAGATTGGAGATCGGTGATGTCTCCTTCCAGTCCTTGGCCCACTTCAATGCGGAGTTTGCGCTCTTGCAAGGCTAGAAGAATCAAAATGCCATTGTCTTTTTCGGCAGAGCCCAGTTTAAATTGGTCCGTGGCACGAATGGACAGGCTTTCAATGGGCTCATCCAGTAGGCTAGGAATGGTCCAAATTTGGATCTGAGGTCCCGATTTTTGGAAGATGGAAAAGATGAGGTCCTTGAGGGACTGAGATTCCGAGGCGGAAAAAATTTGGGCTTCGTCTATCACGGGACTATCGAGCCTAGGCACTTCCACTTGGGAGGGTCCTGCCTGGGCCAAGGCCGATGAAGGCTCGAAAATAGATTTGCTTTCAAATATAGCTAATTCCATTACCCAATTGGGAATGCGGGAGGCATTAGAGATCCCTTTTAAGGCAGGAAATGGCGCGGTACTTAAAAAGAGGCACAAAATCAAACTCAGGATCATCCCGTTTGCGGATATGCCACTTCTCAAACCAACATAATTTAATAGTGATTTTAGGAGGTTGCCAACCATTAGAAGACCTAGCTTGAAAGTTTAGCCATAGAGAGCTTTAAAATGAATCAATGCACTTCAAGGTTTGGTTCTAATCCACATTTACATTCCACGCAACTTGGCTGGTGCGCTAAAATGCGATATTAAAGCAAAGAGTGACTTTCAAAAAAGAAATTTCGGCGACCTTTCGAATTTTGAGATTGAGGTTTTTATGAGTGATTGGACTGTGCAAGACCTGGCCAGGGCCATAGAGGTTTACCGCAAGCAATACTATTCGGGTCGGGCCACCATTCCAGACGCCGCCTATGATGCCTTGGAACAAGAATTGAGTCGAATGAGTCCAGGACACGCGCTTTTATCCAAAGTGGGAGTGTCTGAAGAGGCAATCCTTCCCGAGTTGAAGGTAACGCGTTTGGAACCCATGCTGTCTTTGGAAAAAAGTTACAACGTGGAAGATTTAGTGGGTTTTATTGGAGCCAGAGAAACTGTATTTACGCCTAAAATTGATGGAATGGCCCTGGCTTTGGAATACGATGCCAGGGGGATTTTGGTGCGAGCCTCCACCCGGGGAAATGGGCTTACAGGTGAAAATGTGACTGAAAAAGTCCAATGGATACCTGGTATTCCCAAAAAAATTAGCCCTAATTTACCTCGACTTCTTGAGATTCGGGGAGAGGTTTACTTTCCACTGGATTCTTTTGAAAATTTTAAATACCAGTTTGATAGCTTTCGCAATGCTGTTCCCGGAACCTTTGGTCGAAAAGATGTGCATCAAGCTAAAGAGGTTTTAGCACAGTTGAAGTTTTTTTGTTACGATGCGGTGGAACGGGGGGGAGGTTCCTCCTGGCGCACTCACTTGGAAAAATGTCGTGAATTGGAAAATTTGGGCTTTGATTGTGGTTTTGAGGAGGGGCATAGTTTTTTGGTGCAATCCCGTGTTTCGTCAGAGTTAGATTTTTTAACAGAATTAACAACTTTAGTGGCAGGTGGGTTTTCTAAAAAATATCCCTTTAGTGTGGATGGACTTGTGTTTCGTTATAATGATCAAACTCTTTGGAATTCCTTGGGTAACACGGCACATCACCCCAGAGGTTCCCTGGCTTTCAAACAGGCGGGCGAATCGGTGGTGACCCAAATCACTGCCATTGAACATTTTATCAATCGAAGTGGCCGTGTGTCCTTCCGCGCCAAACTTAACCCCGTGCAACTTTCTGGGGCCAAGATAAGTTATGCCACGTTGCACAACGCTGAATTCATAGAAAAGGGGAACTACGCCCCGGGTGCGGAAGTTCGGGTGGTGAGGTCGGGCGAAGTCATTCCATACATTGTGTCTTGTGAAAAGGAATCACCCACTCCCTATGAACTTCCCAAAACCTGCCCTTGTGGATTTGACCTGGAAAGGGTGGGAATGGATTTGGTGTGTAATGTTCAAACCCAGTGCTCCACTAAGGACCTGGAAATTTTGTATTATTTTGCAAGCCAAATGGACTTTGTGGGTGTTTCTGAGAAGTCGGTTCAAAAATTTCATGATTTAGGTTTGATTAAAGAACCAGCGGACTTTTATAAGTTAACGGAAAGTGATTTGCTGGTGATAGAGGGTTTTGGGGAAAAAAGCGCCAAAAACGTGATTAATTCTATTCAACAAAGAGCCAAACCGAGCTTGGCTCAGTTCTTGACTTCTTTAGGACTAAAGCGAGGTGGAGTGGTGAAGTGCACGGAAGTGGCCAAACGCTTTGGAACCTTAGAGGCCGTGCTTCATCTCAAAGCAGAGGATCTGGCCGTGCTTCCGGGTTGGGCCACAAAAAGCTCTCAGGAGTTTGTGAATTCCCTTCAGTCTAAGAGAGCTATTATCGATGCGTTGCTTCACGTGGTTCAAATTCAGGAATCCTTGCTTGAACCGTCTAGCGTTGATCAAGGAAACTTACCTTTCGAGGGCGTTTCCATTTGCATCAGTGGGGAACTGTCCGTTCCTCGAACGGAGGCATCGAAATTATTGTCTTCCTTAGGTGCCAAGATGGTTTCAAAAGTGAGCCAAAAAACATCATTTTTGCTCTGTAACGGTTCTTCCACTGGATCTAAGGCTAAAGAAGCAAAAAGCTTGGGGGTTGAAATGATTTCTGAGGAGGAACTGGAAAAAAGATGGGCAGTTCGTTTAAAATAGAGTAAGAAATATCATCACCAATCAATCTGTCTTCTGGGGGGAGAAATTTATGGATATCGTTGTGGATCCCAAAAAAATTGCAAAAGTGGTGGCCCCCTTTGAGTCCACGGAGCCAATGCCTGGTTTGATCAAGAGTTTGGGTTATCTGAGCGTCGTAGGCGCTTTGAGTTTTTATTCCTTTCAGGTAGAAGTGGGGATAATGTACTACCTGCTATTGTTTTTTACGGGATTGATTTATGGTGGGATGTTGGTGCTCACCCATGATGCCATCCATCAAACCTGCACGGGTTGGAAATGGTATGATGAGCTTTTTCCCCGAGTGATCTCTTGGCCTGTGGGATGGATTCACGGCACCTATTCCGAAGTTCACAAACTCCATCATAAAATGAATGGCACCCAATTGGCAGACCCAGAGCGCGTGCAGTTCACCACCACGGAATACGAACAGGCCTCTCCTTTGTTTCGGTTTTACATCCGAAATCAGTGGTATTTTAACATTTTTCTATTTGCTGGGTTAGGACTTATTTATCGTACACTTAGAGCTGGAATAGGCTATGCAAAGGTTTCAGCCGGAATGCGTCGTGCGATTTTGACCGATATTGTTATGATTTTTGCCGTTCATTTTTTGGCTTATTATTTTTATTCTGGTGCGGATTTTGCTCTTCGATTTTGGTCCATGTTTTTTGTTTATCAGTATGTGGCAGGCCTAGTTCTTCAGCTAAGAGCTCATATTGAACATTACGGACTTTGGGGTAAAGGGTCTCATTTTTATGATAGCCAGGTTTGGAATTGCCGAAATGTTCGCACCTATCCTTTGGTTTCTTGGTACTTTAATTATCTAAACTACCATTCCATCCATCACGCCTTTCCAAGGGTTCCCTTTTATAAGCTCATCGTGGCTCAAAAGGCCATCGCGAATCTTTATAAGGAGGCTGGCTCTGAACTTCCGGTTACTCAGGGTGGTTATCTTTCTAATGCTTATAAGATGGCTAAAAGTCCATCGTTGATTGATGCCTCCAAAACGCACTTAGTCACTTTTGGTAAGAATGTGGTTCCGTTAGAGTCGTTTCGTTAGCCGCTGGCGGGTAGAAAAACACTGGCTTCTGAACGTATTTTTGAACGGAACTTCCACAGGTGTGGCTGGAACATAAGATATGCGTGGCCTCCTGAAAGGCGACTTCTTGGAAAAGACCTTTGTTTAGGGCATGGATCACAATGTCTGGGTTAAAAATGCCATTGTCTCCTGCGGTACCGCAGCAAAGGGGTTCATAATTAAAGGAAATGCCAAATTCGTCCTTAAGCAAATGGGCAGACTCCCACTCTGTCGTATCTTGGGTAAAAACAGAGCAAGGCAAAAACTGGTACCATCGTTGAGCCTTCATTTGTTCAATAATTTCAGGATGATGTTTTTTGAGAGCTCTAAAATGATCCAAATAGAAACTTTGAGCTCCCTTTAAATGGAATCTCTCGGGAAGGCATTTGGAAAGTTCCGATTTTGAAAATTGGTAACAAGGAGCATTTAAAAAGTAAATGTCTCCTTTGTCGTGAATTTTTTTGGAGAGTTTTTTGGCGTGGTGCTTGGAAAATTGATGAAGCATTTCCTTGGCCTGCTCTGGAAATCCCTTCGAAGAGAAAGCGAGACCACAACAAACCCCACCTTGTTCAGTTCGACATTGATTAATTGTATCACACTTGTAAGGCAACTGAAAGAGTTGCTCCGAACAGCTTTTCAGGAATGTGGGTCCTTTTTGAGAGCTTTTTTCCCAATGTTCTGCCCGTTCCACAGATCCCAAAACAACTCCTTGGAGGGTGCGAAGTCCGTTGGCTAAAGTTTGAGTCCCTAGGGAGTGTTGACGGGCTTCTTTGAGCTTTTTTACCCAGGCTCCTGTGTCAATTCCCACCGGGCAGGCCGTCTTGCAGGTGCCGTCGCGGGCGCAGCTGTTAAAATCCTTGTCTTCTAAAGGCTGGGAAGGGAGGGGGTTTGTCCTTAAAGACACGATGCGTTGCCTAGGAGAAAACCACTTTCCTGAAGTGGGGCAGGTCTTTTCACAGAAGCCACATTCTATGCAAGCATCGATGTCTTCATGTATTGCTGGGATCTGTTTGAGGTGTTTGATGTGTACATCTGGATTGTGGGAGAGAATGACGTCTGGGTTTAAAATGCCTTGTGGATCGAATGCTTTTTTGATTTCTTGCATGAGAATGACGGCATTTTGACTCCATTGTTGATGTAAAAAAGGAGCCATGTTTCGACCCGTTCCGTGTTCTGCTTTTAAGGAGCCTTCCTCTTTCAAAACCAACTGGCTCAAACACAACATAAAACTTTTGTATTTTTGAATTTCCTCTTGATCTGCCGTATCTAAAAATAAAACAAAATGAAAATTTCCATCTTTCACATGGCCAAATAGGCAAGCCGAAGTGGGGTACCAACTTTGGAGAAGGTCTAGTAGTTTTAAAGATCCCTGTAGAAGATTTTTTTGGGGAAAGGCAACGTCTTCAATGATTAATGAGGTGCCTTGGGGTCGGGAGGCACCCAATAGGGGCAAAATTCCCTTTCGTAATTTCCATAAAGCCAACTTTTGGTGTTCTATCGAGGTGGGAGCACATAGGAATTGGAGATGATTCTGAGATGGTTTGGCATTTTCAATGGAACGGGCCAGGGCGGGATGACGCTCTTTAGACCATTCTAATAACAATAGGCAAGATTCAGGCCAACCGTTGATCTGAGCGGGAGAGCAAAGTTTTTCCTCTTTTTTTTTCAATAGCTCTAGGCAACGGGAGTCCATAAACTCAGCGCTTTCGAGTCTGTCGGATTGGATTTCTCCTAAAAAAAGTAAGGCAGCTTTTAAATCTTGAAACTGTATCAAACAGGCCATTGTCTCAGTGTAATTTTCCACCGTTTTCATTTCCGCTTGCGTGATCACACCCAGCGTTCCTTCGGATCCTATCAACAATTTTTGAAAACAGTCGCGAATATTTTCGCTCTGAGTAAAGGCATTTAAAGAATAGCCCATGGTGTTTTTCAGGGTAAAAGCCCGCTCGATTTCCTGGCTAAGAGCGGGGTCAAATTGGGCTTGGAGTTTTTTCTCTGCGAGAAACTGAAAAAGGGATGGGTGTTTGGTTTTAAATTCTTCATCTGTTTTAATGTTATTCGTGTTGATCTCGGTTCCATTTGCCAGAAGTACTTCCATGTGTGTGACCAGGTGAAAGGAATTGTGCTTAACCCCACAACACATTCCACTGGAATTATTGGCTAAAATACCTCCCATGGTGGCATGCTCAAGGCTGGCCGGATCGGGACCCAATTTTCTTCCAAATGGAGCCAGGTGTTTGTTGATCTTTCCAGCATTGGCGCCTGGTTCAAACCACACACGTTTTCCGTTTTCTCTCACTTCAAATGCGTTTAAGTGTCGAGACACATCCACCACAAATCCTGGACCCACACTTTGGCCCGACAAACTGGTTCCCGATCCTCTTATGGTAATAGGTATGGAGTTTTCTATGGCAAATGAAAGGATTTTTTGGAGGGATTTTTTGTCTTTTGGCCAGAAAACAGCTTCGGGCTTGATTTCATAAATGCTTGCATCACGGGAATAGACTCGGAGCCATTTTGATTCGGAAGTTCCACCCGTTTCTTTTAAAAGGAGTTCCAGATTCGTTTCATAACTGGACATCTTTATACCTACCTGTTGGTGGGTGACTTGTTTCTAAATTGCCTGTTCTTTGCTCACCAAAATTTGACAGGCGCCCCGTTGCTTTTTCTAAGATCTTGGTCATCATAGTACCATAAAAATGTTGCGGAGAAATTCGTGGAAAAAATTAGGTTGGTTCTTTCTCAAAAATGGAAAGGGCGTATGGATCTCAATGCCATCGACTTTGCCAAGACCTATCATGTTTTGTTGGAAGCAAATGAAATTGAGGTCTCCTTCTCAAAAGCAATTAAAGGTTATGGCTACAAATTAGAGGATTACGAAGGTAGCCTTTTTGAAATGGACATTCCCAAATTTAGCTCGGCCGTGATCCATCCGGCTGATGCGGGACTAGAAATCAAAACCCATTGGGCGGCCTTTGCGGATCCTGCCTTTGGGCTTCCCTCGGCCTGGGTTCCGGATTGTGATACAGATGAAATACAAAGCAAAGGGGGCACTTTGGTGACTCCCCCCCAAATCATAAAAACGCACATTGCCAAAGTAGCAAATTCAGCAAATAGGCAGCAAAAACGCTTTCATGAGCAGTTTTGGCCCTTATTCAATTTGGACCTTTCCGTGCAGACCTCTCCCAAAAAGTTGGATAAATTTGTAAACTCCACATTAATCCCTTGTGTGAGACGTATCGAAAAATTAGGATACACTTTGGAAGAATCTTGTGATCTTTTCTTGTATTTTTTGGTGGAGCAATTTATGGCCAACTTGCCCTTTTCCACCCGCAAAAAAGCCTCCCTTAAATTATTAGAAACACTTTTTGGTTCGGAAACCCTTTTTGATTTTGCCCAAAAAGAATCCCAGCTTCCTTTAACGTTACAAGGTAGTTTATTTAGGACCAAAGCAGAGCAGCTTTCCATTATCAGCTGAATTTTAAGCGCAATCACTTGGGAGGGAGATGATATCCTTTACCACATCAAGGCGCAAAGGCGATGAAAAATGGTGAGCCTGGGCGGGAGGGCTGGAGTTTTTGTTAAAGCACTTAAGCTTGATAATCCTCAAGAGTATAAGGGTTAATAAACTGGCGTTTCCACGCGAAATTTTTTTCAACCTCACTCAAGTTGGCTTCTGCGCACACTTGCGGCCAGTATGTTTGGATTAAGTTTATTTGCCTATTGATTGTTTCCTTAGCCTTCGCCTCGGAAAAAAGAAATTGAGGCGCCGCTTCAACGCACGTTTTGAGTTGGCTGTTTCTTTTATTCCCAACGATAAGCATGGCCTGCGAAGCTTTGTTTCCGGATCTACTTTGAGGGCAAATATCGTATGCCGGGGTGAGAGTCAGCGCGCGGCCATCCCAAAAAGCGGCATGATTTCGAGCGTGATCATCGGTGTTTCCACATAACATATTAAATACAATGCGATTGAAAAGTTCTTCAAGAGTTTTAACAGGATGTGTGAATCGCTTGCGAATGATTTCTGCAAGTACCTCATAACTCGCATAACGAGCCGTCATTTCATCGAGCTCTAGCAGTGTTAGAGCCGAAACCAGTGCTTTGCGACACCACCCACCTCCAGATTTATGTCGATCAAATCTTTCAATCAGTAAAACATCTTTATGACAGGATTTAACAAGTTTAACGGGGGCAACTTCAATCCCCACAATCTGAGCGAGTCGCATTGCAATAAATTCAAGTTTGATAATATTGTACGTATCTGAAGTTGAGGAAAACTTCGCAATATATTTTTTGTCGTCCGATTCGATAAACGCCTTTGGTCGGGCCCCCCCCAATGAAGTTCCATGGAACAAAGCTTGATCTAACTCGAAACTAAGTGGAACACCATTTTCGACCCGCTCAGCTGATTTTTGGAGTTCTTCTAGAGTCGCAAAGGGAAACCCTCGGTCAACGTAACTGCTCGAGGAGAGCTGAAAATCTAGAGCGCCAATTCGGTCGGAACCAGATTCCAGGAGGTACATTAGCTCATCGTGGTGAGGGGTTTCTCCGCGTTTGCCAGCAACACTAAGACTTTTATTCATGAGAACTCGACGCCCCCATGCGTCCGGCGAAGCGTCCCTAATGGAATTTGGCATGTTGAGTCCCAACGTAACAGGCAGAAAACCCGCCTGCAACGGAAGCTCTGGATCATAAATAGAAATGGCATCGGATCGATTTAGGTAGCTTTTTCCGTAGTTGAAATACGAAGACTTTCTGAGAACGATTTGTGATGCCTGGGTCGTGGGTTTAGGAGCCCCTTGTGGGGTTTTTTCATAATCCTTGTGATATTGATGCTGGCGAATGGAGTGGGAAATGAACTTCTGGGACGTTCATGGGGTATGGTTCATCGTCTTTATGTTTTTTTTTCCCAGGCTGACACTCCTGTTCTCCAGCGTTTCTTTCGGTGGTTTTCTCTGGTGGCTGGGGTGGTTGATTGCTCCCCGCTTGCTCGTGGCGATTCTCGCGACCAGCGTCTATTGGCACACCAATACGATTCTCGTGGTTCTGACATGGATATGGGCACTGGCGCTGGAAAGTTGCGAAAAGCAGGCTGTGCGCAAGGCGTAGTATCTCCACCCTAAAGGGCGGCAATCAAAACCGTAAGTTTTTGCGCCGTTGGGGCCGGGAGTCCCAGACGAAGACTTGCTAATATGCGCGAAAAACGTAAGATGCTATGCTTGTTTGTGAGGCTAGGCCAGAGAGGATACCGAGGATGAGTTTCATTGGAGGGCACTTGAACTATTGCTCGCTGCCAACCGCAAAACCCAGTGGAGGGGTGTATTTTCGCTTCCTCCCTGTTGGCTGTTTGCGCGAAAAACAGATTCATATTAGTATGAATCACGAAAACAACTCCGCGTCCATCAATAGATTCCTGGTGGTGAAAACCAGAGGACTCCAAACATGACTGCAGTAGATCCATACATAAATAAATGGAAAGAGGACTTCAGCAAGGCATATGTTGCCGCAGTCGCTGCTCAAGCAGGATGGAAAATAGGCTCTTGGAGTCAAGACAAGGATCTGATGGATGTTATCCTAGAAACATCTGTAGATCTTATACCACCGGACGATGGATACCTCAGTCTTAAGATAGACCTACAACTAAAATGTACAGAGTCTCCTTCAACAAACAATGATAAATTTGTCTCATTTAAAATTGAGCAAGAACACATTGAAAGAATCCGAAAGAGAGTCGGCAGCGATCCTTTTTACTTTATACCTGTGCACATACCAAAATCCTACAACGAGTGGATTACCCACGATACAAGTTCAATAATCCACCCCAAAACACTACTCAGCTACTGTGGATACTTCAGGGAAATCCTCCCTTTCCAAAAAGCAAATCGCACAATTAGATTCAGCAAGGAACACATTTTTTCGCACACATTTTTAGAAGAACTTCGCGCGAACAGAAACACGTTCAATAAAATCAATGCGCATTTTGCACAAAGACAACAGAGCTGCAAGAACCCGATAGAAACGCTAAACCCTGACGACGAAAAGGAGAGCGACGAATGAATAACAAATCCTTCCAAAAGCTCTTATATTTCCTCCTTCACAATGATTGGAAAGTCGTAAATTCAGCCCTGGAAGGACAGGTGAAGCATTTCAAAAAAGAGGGCTGCAATCGCTTGGTAGAGGTCCTAGCTGAATCGCTTCCTGGTAGTACCAGATCCCTTGAATCAGCCGTGGCGATCCTTTCGGAAACTGAAGGAAGAGATAAAGAGGCTTTGTCTGATTTGATTTTTTCAAAAGATCCTGTTTTGCAGATTAGAGTTCCAGAAAAGACCGGAGAGATTCCGATAGACGCATCAATTCAGCTTCGACAAGCCGCTAAGCAAATGATTGTCGCAATCTCGCACTCCATTGATTCTCCGCAACTTGAGCACCCAAGACTTAACGCCAGGCAGGCGCTTAAAAGATTCAAAAACTGCAGAGAAAAGCCATCAAAAGAAAGCAGCTACATCGCAAGATTCCTCCTACCAGAGGAATTAGAACTAGCAACAATGACAAAGAACGCAATCGAAAGAACATCAGACCTAGCAAGAAAAGACACTGTACCAACGTCATCTCAACACAATGAATTGGCGCGAAATGGTGTAAGTGCGAACTTCCTTGATGCGTTCTCACTATTGAAAGGCAGAGCACAGAATATCGAAATCGCTTTCTCCTCAAATGACTCCCTACTACTGACTTCCATCAACGAAAACTTTATTTCTTTTGCCAAAAATTTATCTTCAAGCCTGAGAGCAAAAGATTCAGAAGCAGAAGTTGAAGCAAATGGAATAATCACATTCCTAGGCTGGGATGACACAGATGCTGTAGGCTCGATCAAAATGCGAGGAAACATTACATCCCAAAAAAACAATATCGATTTCATCGTACAAACAGACAACACAAATTACTACGAAATAGCTCGTTCTGCGGAATATCCAACAAAGAAAAAAATACGCTTAAAGGGAACATACATACCAGGAACACAACCCATAAGATTAGCAAATATTTCACTTTTTGAAACTTCAGAAAATTAATTCCAACTTCCCCCCACGGTCAGCAAAGATGTCTTTATTCAATGAAGCGTATGGGGGTGTAAGGAAATTAGGGTGTTAGAACGAGGGTATACAGAAGGTTTCAAACAGCAAGCGGTACAAAAATTGCTGGCAAGAGGGAAAGGTTCAGCGCCAGACATATAAAAAGAACTGGGCTGTTCTATCGATTCCTTATGCTGGAATCCTTGTCTGGAGCCAAGGTGGAGTCTGGTTTAGGCCGATTAAAAAAGCAGATTCGGGGACTTGAACAAGATCTAAAAAGAAAAGAGAAAAAGCTAAAGCAAAAAGAACGGATCATTGATGTCCAAAAAAAAGTCTTGGAGATCTTCAGGGAAGACCAGGACGAGTTACCAGCCCCGATGAAAGAAATAGGTTAATAGAGCGAGTGACCTTACTTCGGAAAGAGGGGATTTCTTTTGGAGATGCAGCTTCTTGTCTAGGTACCTCATCTAAAACCATTTTCAGATATCTTTCAAACCCAGAAAAAATAGATGGTCGAAAAGGTTCCCCTAGAAGGGTCCATAATAAGTTAACAGCCGAAGAACGGGATAAATTTCTTCAAGTAGCTTGTTCTAAAGAGTTTGTGGACTTGTCTCCATCCAAAATTGTACCCATT
>JBIIVH010000103.1:0-5845 GCA_044339525.1 Silvanigrellaceae bacterium
GCCAAGTTTCCGTGTGTGTTACTTGCCAGTATCAACAGTCTTTTTAAAGATGCCTCAACATCCTGTGGAGTTATGGAATGTCCTGATGCGGTTTTAAGATCTTTTCGAATATTTAAAACAAGCTCATTTTGCACCCAGCCAAACGACTCAGCGATGCCAGGCACAAGTTCTCCACTCGGCGAAAACTCAACTAAGGTACTGTAAATACTTTCAAGAAAAACGTACTCAACGGCATTGTAAATTTTAGCGGGGTCATAACCTTCGGAAGGGCGATTCATTGGAGACGCCACATACAGAGTTCTGTCTGATGAGTGAGTTGGCATGCTAAAGTATCCCCTTTCATTTTCAATTAAAAAGTAGATGACACTGCAAATCAGCACTGCGATTAAAATGATTCCAACAAGATATCGTATGTGTTTCATCGCTTGTCAATATTCACCGCACATAGGGCGATTTATAATCGGGTATCACTTGCCAATGCAGTGGTTCCGGTTACTGAAGTCAGGCTTGCAAGACTCAGTTTAATAAATGTATTTTTGAATTCTCCTTATTGAATTTCCTGCTCGACCAATTTGGCCAGATGGGCCCTAACATAGAACTGGAAAAAGCGCAATAAAAATTTTTTTGTTTAAGACTAGGGTTTTCCCCACGGTCTGTGGGCATCAATGGCTTGCTGTGGATTCTCACCCCCGTCTTCTAATCGGCAGACGAGTTGAAAGTGGCCCTGCGCTTGCTTGGTCCCACCCATCAATCCGAAGGCCGCCAGCGGCTTTCCGTCTTTTGTTAGGAAACCTGGAATCAAGGTGTGAAAAGTTCGTTCGCAGGGACCCACACAGTTTGGATTTTTTGGGTCCTACACCAAATTACATCCCCCGGGGATTAGCAGCTTGAGTTTACTTCTTATACAAAAGAAAACGATCAAATAGAATCCCAAATCGCCCTGTTGAAGATTGGTGAGTTTGTAACATCATCTCACCACCCAATCCTGCTTCAAAAGTATAGAGTCCTTTTTTTTGGTCTTTTGATTTCAAGGTAACTACATTCTTTCCTCCCATTCCTTCAGGAAGGTCAGTTTTTAGAATCAGCAGATCTTTTTCTTTAGAGATTGAAATTTTCATTTGTTGACAGTACCCAACGTATTCTCCAATGATTTCGTTTTCTGATTTTGAAATTTTAGGTTCCAGAAGAATTTCAAGAATTTGTTTCATTAATTTGTTTGCCCTTTGGCCGGGTTGTCTATTCATGCCAACAACAATTCCGAATCCACGTTCTGGCACGAGAAGAATATGTCCCCCCGCTACAATGAAATCTCCTCCGTGTTCTACAACGCGAACGCGATGGTTGGGGTGCGTAGTAACTCTCCATCCAAAGCCGTACGCACTGCCGATCTCGGCTCCAAATCCCCAAGTAACAACGGATTGGGGACGCCACATATCTTCCCTCTGTAGAGACGTAACGAGGCGACTGATTCCTCTCTCGCTGTCATCCAATAAAACTTGAACATATTGAGCCATTTCATTTCCGGTAGAAAAAATCCCGCCCGTTGACTCACCCAATTTGGTGAAGGGAAAATCGGATGGTTCAAGATCCCTTCCCATTCCGCTGTAACCTTGAATGAGATTTTGATCCTTTAGCACGGCCTCTGGTCGAAGAACGGATCGATGCATCCCCAGAGGTTTCAAGATTTCGTTTTCCATGTATTCCGAATAGGAACGTTTTGTAACTTTTTCGATGACGAGGCCAAGTAAAGAATAAAAATCATTGCTGTATCCGTATCTTACACCTGGTTTGGCCAGTTTATAGTCCTGCGCTCCGTTGATGTAAGTCAAAATACCACTCCAGGTGTCCGCAATTCCAAGATCTTTTGGAGCCAGTCCAGAAGATCTATATTGGACCAAATTCTTACCGTTAATATCGGAAAAACCGGTCGTTTGGCTAAGTACATGCCGTATGCGAATGGGATCGTTTGGGTCATCAACGGTTAAGTCCATATACAAGCGTAGTGGATCTTCTATGCTGATTTTGTTTTCTTTAGCGAGATTCATGATCGCCAGGGCTGTAAAGGTTTTTGTTTGCGAGGCGATTCCGTAGAGGGTATCTGGCGTCATTGGCAGATTTTTTTCCAGATTTCTTAGTCCAATTGCCCTTGAAAAAGCGGTCCCTTCTTTGGTTGCAATTGTTACCACAAGTCCTGGAATGTTTTGCCGAGCGGCCTCTTCCTTCATAAGCGTTTCGATTCTGCTTGCGGTGCTTGAAGTAATATAATTCTTTGTGTCACTTGAAGAAACCTTGCTTGGTTTTCTGGCCAATGCCCAATTCGAGTTTGCGGAAGCCATGAAAAAAATAGAAAATAGGAAAACGAGTTTTATCATAAGAGTCTCTCTTTTGTTAAGTTAAATTTGCCAATCACAGTTTATAGGTGATTCCTCCAAACAAGGAATGACTGCTTTGTTTGTCTACTAAGGGACTGTTCACAATCGAGTCACTGAAAAAGCTGTGTTTATAGGTAACAACAAATACCAAGTGTTGATTGAAAATGTAGGCCAATTCGACCTCTGGACTGGCAATAACACCCACCTTAGGCGCATAATTACCCCTGTTTAGGGATGGATCTGCTTCGCTTGCCTTCACCCCATATTGATACTGCGTTTCTTTATCGGAAAGTGCCGTTAGGGAGACAGTTGGAGAAAATGTTAAAATGTGTTCGGGTGCGTCAATAGCAAACACCAAAGACTTCTTAAGCTTCAAGCTAGATGAAGGACCTCCTTCACCCCAGGTCTTTGTTCGCATGTGCCACTCCAAATTGGTTGTTAAAATAGAGGTGCGAAAAACGATTCCACCAAGGAGCGCCGGGCGTTTTTCTTCTAGCCCTTTAAACACGATGCTGTCCTTGTTTTTGTAGGGTGCTGGACCATAAGCCAGAGCAGGCCCGAGTTTCAATGGACCCAAATCCCATGTGTAATCAGCGGTGTATCCGGTTGTTGCAAATCTACCCCAACGAAAATCGAGTAAGGGAACAGGGGAAAGAGTCGATTTTTTGCCAACATAGATGGAATCAGCAATCTGAACTCCCGCACCAACTGCAAGTCGGTATGCAGGAGTTGCAGGGGTCGCTTTCGTTTTGCTGGGTTGCCTATTCATGACCTGGGCGAGTGCGTAGGGAGCCGGCGCCCATGCGATGGCTAAGTAGAAAACAATTTGGAAAAAATGGATAAGTCGCTGATAATAAACTTCATTCTTCATGAAGGAACTCCTTTAGTGATAGAAATCACAGTTCTTGTGTTTTCTTCTCCTTTTTATATGGCCCGTTTTGTTAAGATTTTCGTCCGAACACATCTGCTCGTACTCCGCGCCCATGCGCAAGTCACTCTTTAAGCCCTGAAGGGACTTGGAGTTTCAGCCTCTGGTGTGTTAGGCTTTTTTAAGGGAGTTTTGAAATGAATTACGCCATTGATATCGTAACAGCCGGAATCCACTTACCTTTGGTTGGTGCGTGTCTGGCGCTGGGGGTGCTTCTCCTATTGGCACCCAGAAACGGGCGCCGTTCCAATAGATTTAGTGGATGTTTACTTATAGTGGGGGCCCTTACCTGTTGGTCAGGGGTCTTACAGTTTCTTCCTGGATTGTCTGATATTGTTGTTCCTTGGGTTAGGAAGGCTCTCTCGGCATGCAACTTTCTTTACGGCCCATTGCTATTATTTTATATTAACGCTGAATTTGCGCGGCGAACTCGGCTGGGTTGGGTCCATCTTTTTCCATTTTTAGTCTCGCTAGCGTCTGCGATACTTTTTGGTACCTTATTTTCATCCCCAGACCTGTCTGACCTTCTTTGGAAGAACATGCGTCTCATTCAGTCTGTTCATGTGGGGCTTTACCTCTTGGTGGTGCTGATTCAGTTTCATCAGCTATCGAGGGGCGTTCATGATAGGTTTGCAAATGTTTATAAGATCGACATTGTTGCTGTTCGATTTTCTTTATTTGTTTTTTCCTTGGTTTACGTAGTTTCAATGGTAGGGGTACTCTCCAAGTCCGCTTTTTTATTTCTAGCACTCGTTTTTTTTATTTTTTTGGGTGCCCGCAGTTTGATTCACCCCGGGCTAGTTGGGGGTGACGAAGACGATTCAGAAGTCTCTGATAAGGCTAAAAATAGGGAGTCTTTTGAAACGGAAACAATTGAAAAGATTAATGAATTGCCATCACTCCAAGGGACATCTTCCAGCCAACGGTCTAAAAAATCTGGATTTCGAGAGGAACGTATTCCAGAATACCTCTCTAGGCTTAAAAGCCTAATGCTAGAGGAGAAAATTTACGAAGATAGCACGTTATCGTTGACTAAACTGGCCGCTAAGATTCCCATGGGAACAGGACACCTCTCTGAACTGTTAAATGTGCACCTTTCAAAGAATTTCTTTGATTTTGTGAACGGATACAGGGTAGAGGCGGCCAGACATCTTTTGGAAACTCATCTAAGCCTGAACGCAACGCAAATCGCCTATGAGGTTGGATTTAATGCAAAATCAACCTTTTATGAGTGTTACAAACGGTCCTTTCAATGCACCCCTTTGGAGTATCGCCGCAGGTTTTTAGAAAAGTCGGCGCAATCCAGGGTTTCAACTCTAGAGGAATATTCATGAAATTCTATCGCTATCTTGTTTTTCTGGTGGTGTCTTTACAGACGTGTTTTCCTCTCGAAGTCAAGCACGCCAACTTGAAAAAGTCGAAAGAGTCTGGGTCATTGCCAACCTGCATGGTCAAATCTGTTGCCGAAATAAAAAATAACGTACCAAACTTAAAAGTTTTAATGGACAAGCTGATCTCCACCGGCCAAGCAAGTTCACTTTCGATTGCCATAACAGCAAAAGGAGAGATCGTTTACGCTCAGGGGTTTGGTAAAAACGTCACAAATGAAACCCTTTTTCAGGCAGGGTCGCTCAGCAAACCTGTTACCGCGTTTGCATTCTTAAAACTTGCAGAAGCGGGCGTTTTTAACCTGGACCATCCACTCTCAAAATCCACGCACCTTCCCTACTTTGATACAGAATCCCAAGGAAATCTGATATCTGCTAGGCACGTCCTTTCCCACACATCAGGCATGGGAAGCGACATAATGGGCAACAACCGAGCTCTTTCTTTCACACCGGGAGCTCGATTCTCTTACTCTGGGGCAGGTTTTCGCTTTTTGCAGCAAGCCATGGAAGACAAAACCAAAAAACCTTTTTCCACGTTAATACGGCCATTTCTGGATGATCTTGGAATGCGTACCAGTACTTTTGAAATGCCGTTTCAAGATAAAACTTTTGTTAATGCCGCTGCCAGTTTACTTTCGACGCCTACGGAACTTTCTTTTCTGTTAAATCAGCTTGTTAAACCTAAAAAAGAAAATAGAAATGTGGCGGAACTGATGTTTAAACCGCAGATTAAAGTCAACGACAAACTCTCCTGGGGACTAGGCGTGGGTCAATATAGATGCAACGATGACACTGTTTTATGGCATTGGGGAAGCAATTTTGAAACCAATTTTACCTTGGCTGTGATGTACAAGAATTCACAGACCGGAGTTGTTATCATGTCAAGCGGTAGAAGTTCTCAGGAATTGCTAAGGGAACTGGTAGTCGTTGCCATTGGAGGTAACAACTATCAGTTCTGGAAAGAGGTTCCTAAATCTAAGTGAGGTCTGTTGAGACTTTCTATATTATGCAACCAAGCATTTGATCCTCCTTTTTTCCATTTCTTGACAGGTTGCTCGGCTGCCGTTAAATATCTGGTTTTTAAGATGGAGTTAATGGTGATTAGGTTGGTTTTAGTGGGTCTTTTTCGTCTGGGTTTAGGTTGTGCTTTTTTGGAT
>JBIIVH010000009.1:0-96200 GCA_044339525.1 Silvanigrellaceae bacterium
GTGTTTTAGGGTTCCACAGGGGTGTTTTAGGGTTCCACAGGGGTATTTTAGGGTTCCACAGGGGTATTTTAGGGTTCCACAGGGGTGTTTTAGGGTTCCACAGGGGTATTTTAGGGTTCCACAGGGGTATTTTAGGGTTCCACAGGGGTATTTTAGGGTTCCACAGAGGTGTTTTGGGATTCCACAGGGGTGTTTTTTTGAGAATTAGCCTTCTACAACCCACCTAAACGACTAACTATCAAAGGTAGGCTCACGGAATGTTTCACGTGAAACATTGGCTGGGATCTCACAAAAGAGTTGCCCAGACGGAGGGGATACAAGAGTCGAGTGTTTTGACATAAAAAAAAGCAAATGGAACCTATGAAGCCTATTTTTGTGTAGTGGGCCAAAACGGTCCCTCGACATCAGTTGGATGGACCGAATGTTTCACGTGAAACATTGGAATCCGTTCTGGGAGGTATGTTTTCTTCTATGTATCAGATATAAATAATATAATTGATATTTATCAAAGGAAAACTGATCAATAAAATGTTACCTTAAGAGACAAAGTAACAGATTTGGGCAAAAATAATGTCCTTTGATCCTTCCATCAGACAAAAGTATGTTGAGGGGGTGGGTGAGGTGATTAACACAAAGGATAAACACAGTGCGAAAAGATGGAATTTTAAAACAAGTTTTTAAAGAAATTTATTCAGCTGAAAAAGAACACGTCTGGAGGTTACTGGATGACGGATTTCAATTGGCTTTTAGGTATCAAGTCACAGAGTGGCGCCATCTCTTTTTGGAGATTATCAAGGAGTACGAGGTTGAACGGGAGAAAAAGATCTATATTGTGGAGGGATTAGGGGAGATTGAAACTTTAAAGGCAAAACAATCTGCTTCTATGTCTTCCGAAATCTCCCATGTCTTGATTTGTAAGGAATGGCCGGAGCTTAATGGCCAATACTTCAAATATGAATTTCATGTGAAATCAGGGGATCTTCCTGCGGTGCATCAGCTCGTTACTCGAGTATTGAGTTTTTATCGCTTCATGCTGTATCAGGACTTGTTTAGCTCTGAAATCATGATGAAGATTAAGAGCGTTTTTTCTAACAGGGGACCTATCGTGGCCATTGAGGCGACGCTTCAGGTTGCTTATTGGGGCGGGGTCCGACAAAACCTGGCCAAGGCCAGAGTGTGTTTGAAAGAGTTTACCCATAGTGGAACTCCGGTTAAATGCATTGATGGGACTAATATTTTTTACTGGATTTGCAACAATGTAAATGATCCTGGTGATTTTTTGAGGGCGGCTGTGGTCTATTTTGCGTCTCAAAAACTGGAGCTAAACACCACCGAAATTTCTAAGAAATGGAAGTACTCACGAGCGACCGTAAGAACGCTTCTAAATAAGGCACAAGAAATGGAAGTGGAGAGGCTTTTTAACACGGACCAATAACTCTCGTAATCATTTTCCAAACCTAAAAAATTGGGCTGAGTAGGTTGCCAAATCTCTGACTTCAAAGTAAGAAAGTTTCGCTTTAGTTCCAACCGGGAACTTTGGACTTAGAAACTTTAACTCGTTGAATTCAAATCAGAGTGGATGGGATATGTCACTTCATCTAGAGCCCGATTTTAGTTTTCAGTTGCCCGTTCAGACGATTATCTTTATTGGAGCGCTGTTCAGTGCGAACTACTATTTTGTGCGCCCCGCCCTGCGTCTACATCAGGAACGCAAGCGAAGAACCACTGGGAAAATTGAAGCCGCCAAACTTGACCACGGCAATGCGGATCAGCTCGTAAATACGTACCAAAAGCAGCAAAAAGAGGGGCTTTTGGCCGCCAGAAATCTTCGCGTGTCTGAGATTCTCTCAGGGCAGTCCGAGTCTGAGCTTATTGTGGGTCAGTCACAAGAGGAAGCAAAAAAAATTCTCCAAAAAGCGACAGAAGAGCTGAATCAAGCCTTAAATGCGGAGAGAACTAAAATCCCTCAACTGGCATCTGAGCTTTCGGATGTACTGGTTCGGAAATTTACAGGAACTAGCGCATTGATATTTCTTTTGTGCTTTAGTGTGGGTCTTTTATCCCGCTCGGAAGCCCTGGCGGCCGCAGGTGGCTCGGTTGATACCATGACAGGAATTGTTTGGCCTTATTTTCAATTCTTTTGTTTTTTAACGGCTCTGATTTTTTTTGGTCGCAAGGTGATGACATCCATTTTGGGATCGAGACGGGATGATTTAAGACTAAAACTCTCCGAAGCCAGGCAAGCCGAGGTGCAGGCAAAACAAAAAGTGACTGAGTTTTCTGAGAAACTGGCTAAATTGGAGTCTGAGCTAGAACAGGCCAGACGGCAAAATGTGGAAGAGGGGCTGTCGGAACGTCGAAGAATGGTGGCGGAAGCTCAAAAACTAGCGGCTCAAATTTTGGTAGACGCGGAAAAGATGGCCAATGAAATGGTGGTGAGGGGTCGGGAGGAGATCAAAAGAGAATTGGTTTCTTCGGTTATGCTCAAATTGGAAGAAAAACTGACTCCTGATTTAGGTGCCCAATTGGATAGACCTTTGGGGGCAGAACTCAGAAACGTTTTTGAAGCAGCGCGATAAAAGGGAGCATCTTAAGTGAATCGATCAACGGATGGTTTAGCAAAACGTTATGCTAACGCTCTTCTAGAGAGCGCGGTAGAGACTGGGGTACTGGAACAGACGGCACAGGAATGTGAGTCCATTATCGAAATTTTTAAATCTTTGGATTTGAGTTTATTTTCAAATCCACAATTGAGTTTGGATTCTAAAAAAGCTCTATTAAAAGAAATGTTTTCGGTATTTTTAAAAAATCCTTTCTTAGAGCGGTTTTTTAATTTAGTGCTGGAAAATGGTCGGTTTTCGGCTATTCATCAGATTTTAAAGACCTTTGTTTTTTTGAGTGATTCTAAACGGGGAATCTCTCGTGTTGAGCTCGTGGGAGCTCGGAAAATACCAGTTGATGTTCTTCAAATGTTTGAAAAAACCTTTAACGTAAATGGGTCAAAGAAAACGATCCTTACCCATACAACTGATCCCGGCTTGTTGGCTGGTTACATGGTTCGAATCGGGAATACTTTGGTGGATGCCAGTCTAAGGTCAAAACTCACAAGCTTAAAAGATGCTTTGAATTAGGGAGATGTGCAATGGAACAAATTCGGATCGATGAGATCAGCCAGCTGCTGAAACAAAAGATTTTGACGCAAAGTCAGAAGGTGGAGTTAGCGGAAACCGGGACAGTCGTTTCGGTTGCCGACGGTATTGCTCGTATTTACGGTCTTGATAACGCCATGACCGCTGAGACGGTACTTTTTGAAAACGGTGTCAAAGGCATCGTATTAAACTTGGAAGAGGCCAACGTGGGTGTGGCCATCTTTGGAAATAGCGAATCCATTACGGAAGGTATGTCTGTAAAACGTACCAAAGAAGTGAACCGAGTGCCTGTAGGCCCGCAACTCTTGGGTCGAGTGGTAAACGCCTTGGGTGAACCCATTGATGGACTTGGTCCAATCAAAACAGATACTTACGGTGTGGTTGAGGTAAAAGCACCCGGAATCATTCAAAGAAAAAGCGTGCATGAGCCCCTTCAAACAGGGATTAAATCCATTGATGCCATGATTCCTATTGGTAGAGGCCAACGGGAGCTCATCATTGGTGACCGTCAGACCGGAAAAACGGCGGTTGCTTTGGATACAATCATTAATCAAAAAGGCAATGGCGTAAAGTGCATTTACGTGGCCATTGGACAAAAATATTCCACCGTAGCGCAGGTGGTGGAAAGACTTCGAAAAGCAGGAGCGTTGGAGTATACAATTGTTGTTGTGGCTTCAGCTTCTGAGGCAGCACCCTTGCAGTTTTTGGCCCCTTACACCGGTTGTACTATGGGTGAATACTTTCGAGATAATGGGGAACATGCCGTTATCTTCTATGATGACTTAACCAAACATGCCCAAGCTTACCGTGAACTTTCCTTGCTTTTGCGACGTCCTCCCGGTCGAGAGGCTTATCCCGGTGACGTGTTTTATCTCCACAGCCGGCTTTTAGAGCGTGCTTGTAAGTTGAGTGATGATCTTAAAGCAGGGAGCTTGACTGCGTTTCCCATTATTGAAACCCAAGCGGGTGATGTGTCTGGGTATATTGCGACGAATGTGATTTCCATAACCGATGGCCAAATCTTTCTCGAGGCAGACCTTTTTAACTCCGGGATGAGACCTGCCGTAAATGCGGGGCTTTCTGTGTCTCGTGTGGGGGGATCGGCTCAAATTGGTGGCATGAAGCAAGTGGCGGGTAACCTTCGCTTGGAACTAGCCCAATATCGTGAATTGGCAGCTTTTTCCCAATTTGGTTCGGACCTGGATGCCGTTACCAAGCGTCAGCTAAACCGGGGCCAAAGGCTGATGGAGCTTTTGAAGCAAAAGCAATACAGTCCCATGGCCGTTGAAAGGCAAATTTTGATCATCTATGCGGCGATTAATGGATTTGTAGATAACGTCGAGGTAAAAGACGTTTTGGCTTATGAGTCACAAATGGTTCAGTTTTTTGAATCCAAACATCGTCCTTTGTTGGATGAAATTGGAAATGGAAAGAAATTAAGCAACGATCTTCAAGGAAAAATTAAGGCCGCTTTAACTGATTTTGCGTCGAGGTTTAGTCCAAATGCCGGTAAATCTTAAAGATCTCAAAAATAGAATCAAAAGCGTTAAAAACACCCAACAGATCACCAAAGCTATGAAATTGGTGAGCGCTGCCAAGTTTGGACGTGCTCAGCATGCCGTTCTGGCGGCTAGGCCTTATGCAAAAGCTTTAGGTGGAGTGGTTGGGTCTGTCTTGGGTGCTTCCGGATCCAATGAAATCAAACATAATTTGTTGAATCAAAGTGACTCAAAACGAATTCTATTCGTGATTGTTTCGTCTGAGAGAGGATTGTGTGGAGGATTTAATTCCAACGTGGCTAAATTTGCTTTGAAAGAAATTTCAGAAGCGGCCGCCGTAGGAGCGATTCCCACGGTGGTCTGTATCGGAAAGAAAGCCTACCAACTTCTCGTTCGAAAACGTGAACAAATGGGTTTAAAAGCCGGTACGGGAAGTTTAAAATTGGAAGATTGGGAAACTTTGGAAGATGACACTGGGATCTTGGATAAGCTCAATCTTCTCCAAACCCCATTTGACAAACCTGGGATTCAATTGACCAATCGCTTGGCCAACGTAATCCGAGCGGCTTTTGAAAAGGGTACTTTTGGCGAAATTCGGTTTGTTTATAATAAGTTCCAGAGCGTTGTAGCTCAGGTGCCCACGTTGAAAACCGTGCTGCCGCTCACTGACACCCCAGTGGCGGGAGGAAGTGTGGAATCAGCAGGAAACTCCCTGTTTGAGCCTGATCCTGTCTCGCTTTTAGACTCGATTTTACCTAGGTATTTTTTGGGTAGCGTCTATCAATTGTTTTTGGAATCCAGTGCGAGTGAGCATGGTGCGCGAATGACCGCCATGGATGCGGCAACTCGCAACGCCAAACAGATGGAACGAAAACTGCAAATCACCTACCAACGTGCACGGCAAGCAGCAATTACTACAGAATTAATAGAAATTATAAGCGGTGCCGAGGCACTATAAAGTTTTGGGAGAATCTTGTATGATTTTGGGAAAAGTAATTCAGGTAATGGGCCCTGTGGTGGATGTGCAGTTTTCTAGGGATGCCCTTCCTGGCATTTACAATGCGTTAAAGACTACGAATAAGTCTATCAACTCTGAAAAAGAAAACCTGGTCCTTGAAGTGGCTCAGCATTTAGGGGAAGGCGTGGTTCGCGCCATTGCTATGGACTCCACGGATGGTTTGTCTCGGGGTGTGGAAGTACGTGATACGGGCTCTCAGATCACCACTCCCGTGGGAAATGAAGTGTTAGGCCGAATTTTAAACGTGATTGGAGATCCTGTTGATGGACTCCCTCCAGTGAAGTCGGAAAAACGTTATGTGATCCACCGTAAGGCCCCCGAATTTGTAAAACAAAGTACGAAAGTGGAAATGCTTGAAACAGGCATCAAAGTGGTGGATCTGTTGGCTCCCTACCAAAAAGGTGGAAAAATTGGCCTTTTCGGAGGTGCGGGAGTTGGAAAAACGGTGTTGATCATGGAATTGATTAACAACGTTGCTAAAAAACACGGTGGATACTCTGTGTTTGCCGGAGTGGGTGAGCGAACCCGTGAAGGAAACGATCTCTACCACGAAATGAGAGAATCTAACGTAATTGATAAAGTGGCACTGATCTATGGTCAGATGAACGAGCCTCCTGGAGCCAGAAGCCGAGTGGCCCTAACTGGACTTTCCGTGGCGGAATATTTCCGAGATGAAGCAAATCAAGACGTGCTATTCTTCGTAGATAATATCTTCCGTTTCACGCAAGCAGGTGCGGAAGTGTCTGCCCTTTTGGGTCGTATTCCTTCAGCCGTGGGTTATCAGCCTAACTTGGCTACGGAAATGGGAGAATTGCAAGAGCGAATCACCTCCACAAACACCGGTTCCATCACCTCCGTTCAGGCGGTGTATGTTCCGGCCGATGACTACACGGACCCTGCTCCTGCCACAACATTTGCTCACTTGGACGCCACGACTAACCTAGATCGGAGCATCGCGGAAAAGGGAATTTACCCAGCTGTGCATCCTCTCAACTCCACCAGTCGTATTTTGGATCCGCAGATCGTGGGAGATGAGCATTACAACACCGCTCGACGCGTGCAGCAAACTTTGCAAAGATACCGAGAATTGCAAGACATTATTGCCATTTTGGGTATGGACGAATTGAACGAAGAAGATCGTCAAGTGGTGCATCGAGCTCGTCGTATCGAACGATTTTTGTCTCAGCCGTTTCACGTGGCCGAGCAGTTTACAGGAAACCCCGGACGATTTGTACTTGTTACAGATACTATCAAAGGGTTTAGGGAGATCTGCGAAGGTAAATGGGACCATTTGCCTGAGTCTGCCTTCCACATGGTAGGTACGATCGAAGAGGCTGTGGAGAAAGCAAAACGGCTTAACGAAGGTCTTTAAGCCTCTAAAGTCGTGGTTTGGTGTGGGTTTGAAAATTAGTGAGGGATTAGGATTTTATGGTAAACTCTGACACTTCTGGAAGTCTACATTTGGAAATTGTCACTCCAACGAAGCGTGTTTTGGAGCTTAACACTCAGGAGGTTTACTTTCCTACTCCTGATGGTCGACTCGGGGTTTTAAAAAACCACGTTAATTTAGTTTGTCAGGTGGGAGTTGGAGTGGTTTTCTTCAACTCTGCCAATGAGACTCAATTCTTAAGTGTTGCCGGAGGCATTGCTCAAGTTGCGGGCAATCGCGTGACACTCCTAGTGGACGTTGCCGAAGACGGTGCCAACATCGATTACAGTCGGGCGGAACAGGCTCTGGCTCGCTCTCGATCCCGCCTTTCTGGGAAGGTTGGAAAAGAGGAAATGATTGATATGGACAGGGCACTCATTAGCGAAAAACGTGCTCTTTCAAGACTAGAGGCTGCTAAGCTTTCTGGCAAAAAATCTTAATCTCTCTCCTTCCTAGCCCTCCTAGATCCCCCATCTTTGAATTTTTTGTGTAGACTGAGCAAAGTCTTATGTCTCTTATTCTATTCACTTAACGTTTGTTTTGAGACAGAATATTGCAAAAAGGTGCACTCTATGAAACTTTTTGGTCATGTGAGATCGGGCGCAGAGGTTTCAGATGGTCCCGCCCGTTTTTGGACTTTCGTTATCGATTGCAGACTGGCTTCCCTGGGCTCTCGACTTTCAGGAATTGGGAGGTTTGTAAGTTGCTTTGCACAGGCCTTGACGGAGCAACTCAACCAACAGCCGCAATGGAAAGGTTCCAGGATACTCCTAGTGAGCCGAACGGCACCCGAACCTTGGATGATATCTTTGGCTAAAGAGTATCCCCATGTGGTTGGGTTTGAAAGCTGGAACCCGGGGTCTAGGTGGGCCAGGTTAAGAGTTCCTTTGTTTGCCTGGGCAAGCTTTATGTTTTCCACCTACCAGAAAAAATTCGGAAAGAAGTTTATTTGGATCGCACCGGGCAATATTGATAGACCCTTGGTGCCAAGTTGGGGAGCGAACAGAAAAAGGGAACAGATTGTCCAAATCATTCACGATACAATCCCACTTTTAAAACATAAAGGAACCGGTTTTTTATTTAAAATGCAGTATCGCTTATTGATGCGGCAAGCTTTGTTGCGATTACCCAATATTTTTACGTGCTCTCAAACCTCAGCGAACCACTTGAGAAGCCTTTTTCCCAAAAGAAAAGACTCCATTTCTATCGTACCCTATGGGTTAGAGCAGCGATTTGGATCTAGGACTCTTCGCGCTACGGAGGTAGAAAAAAAGCAGCTCAAAGAGAACTTTCTGAGTAAAGTGATGGGCAGCCTTCCACCAGCTGAGACTAAGTATTTAAAAAAAGCCCGATGGATATTAGGTGTGGGTAGAAATGAACAATACAAAAATTGGGAATTTGCTCAGGATGTGGTGAAGTTGCTGCGTCAAAAAAATCCAAATGAAGAATTTGTGTGGATCCATGTAGGAGCTAATTTTGAAAAAGTAACAAAAAAAAGTAACACAGTTAGAAAAGTACCAAAAACTGAGGACCATGGAAAAAATGAAGCCATCGGCGTGTTTTGTTGGGGTACGGAATGTAATATAGGTTTGAGTAGCCTGCCGGATATGGAACTGGTTGATCTTTATTATGCCAGTGATTTATTGATTCATCCAAGTTCGGAGGAAGGCTTTGGTTTTCCTCCTTTGGAAGCGTCTTTGTGTGGATTACCGGTACTTTATTTGGAAAGCACTGCGATAAAGGAGCATTTCCCTCGGGGATTGTTACCTTCCTTTTTTTGGAATGGTTTGCCAAATTTAAAAACGGACAGCTGGGCTAACGCGGCACAGGAAGCACTTTTTTCTTCCTCTTCTGCTGAATTTTTAAATGGCATCGGAAAATTTGAAAAGAGCAGAGATTTTTTCGATCACGTTTCCAGAGAGTCCACTTTTTTGTGGAAAAACACGGCAACTCGGTTTTTGGGTCAAATTGCCTTACCAGACTGAAAAAGGGAACAAAATGAATTTAATTTTGTGGGGATTTTTGCATCCTAAATCGGTCTCCGCTTTGGAGAGAGAGTTAAAGCTAAAAAGACCTAGTAAATTATCAATGATTTGTCAGATCCCTGAAGACCAATCAGTAGTGGAATTTGCCCAATCGAGGGTGGAGGAGTTGATCAAATGTCCAACACTTGATTTTGAGAGATGGAAAAAGTTTCTGAGTTTAGATTCGGAGACTTTTCTGATAGTGGATGCCTGGAATCCAGTGTTTTTGGATCATGCTAAAAGTTTAACAAAAGCCATACAAAACTTGACAGGAAAGGTGCGCGTGTGTGTTTTGTGTCCGTCCTTTTGGGAAGGAGTGCAATCCCATTGGAATGGAAATAGATCAGATTTGAGTTATTTTCATGGGATGAGCTCAAAGTATAAAACACTTTTTGAATCCCTCTGGAACCTTTCCTGCCCGGTGGATATCATTCTCCATGGACCTGTTTGGGAGTTTTTTCTGACTCTTTTAGACGTGCAGGATTTGGTGCCTTTTGAAAAATTTGGAATTAAATTCTTGCCACCGATTAAGCAACCTGTGCAGGGTTTAAAATTTGTAAGACAAAAAACTCTTTTTACAGAAATCGCGGATTGGATGGAAGGGAAGGAATCCATCTGGCCTAGATTGGTGAACTCGGATTATATTTGGAATTCATCAGATTGCTGGCACCTGCAGGTTTCTTGGAAGCGTTTTTTGAACTGGGTTCCTGCTCAAAATGGTAGAAAATGGATTAATGAACCTACCACATTTGCGCAGAGAATCCAGTTTACTCAGTGGATGTGCTTACAGGCAGCAGTATAAATATCTTTGAAAGTTAGCTTGGGCGTTCCTCCGAACCTAGGATTTTCTTCCTAAGGTAAGTGGGTGCTTCAAAATCTTCTTCATCGATGGTGACCTCTGAAAGCTCCATGGCTAGATCTATGGCCTTTTTGGTGGGTGTGCTCGAATCCGGTTCGGAGGAACTGACCTGCGTGGATACATTGCCTATTGTTTGGTTTTTTTGCTCCGCGATTTTCAGAGTCCAATTGGTGAGAGTTTCGATTTCACTTTCATTTGTAGGATAAAACGATCCCCGTTCCTGAGCTTCTTGTGTTGTGGAGCCTAGGCCGTGGTTGGTTAATTTATCTAGTTTTTGTGCTGAATTTATGCGATTTTGTGGTATTGAATTTTGTTCTCTTTTGAGCTCTTCTAAACTTCTTGAGTTTCTTTGAGATTCGAGTTTGTCAGGAGCGGGAGCCACTCGGCGTGGTTGGCTCAGGGTGGAGCTGTATGGAGTGGCGTTCCTATTTAAACCCGAATTTGCAAATCTCTGCTGAGAGAGATTAGGGGAAGATCGACCCACATCGGCCCCATAGGTTTGTCTTCCAGCCATGTGAGCGATGGATTCGGTGTGCACATCTCGCATTTGATTTGTCTTTTGTGAATCCCAATCGGGCTGAATCGAGATTTGATCAAATCCTGTAGCAATCACGGTGACTCTGATGGAGTCTCCCATGGAGTCGTCCACCACGGCACCAAAAATGATGTTGGCATCTTCATGGGCAGCCTCTTGAATCAAGGTGGAAGCTTCAGAGATTTCATGTAAAGTCATACTGGATGAACCCGTTATGTTGATAAGAATTCCGGTGGCACCTTCGATGTCGATGTCCTCTAGGAGAGGGGAGTTTATGGCAGCTCTAGCAGCTTCTTGCGCTCGGCTAGGACCGTTGGCCGTGCCGATTCCCATAAGAGCCATACCCATTTCCGACATAATGGTTTTCACGTCGGCAAAGTCCACATTGACCCGACCTGGGATGTTTATGATATCAGAGATTCCTTTGACGGCGTTCAATAAAACTTCATCGGCAAGCTTAAACCCTTCCAGCATAGACAAGGTGGGAGACGCGATACTCAGTAGGCGTTGATTGGGAATGGTGATTAGGGTGTCCACGGAGGCTTGTAAAGTTTGAATGCCCAGCTCGCTATGAAGCCTTCTTCTTTTTCCTTCAAACGTGAAGGGTTTTGTGATGACCCCAACGGTTAGGGCGCCCATCTCTCTGGCCACTTGGGCAATGATAGGAGCTGCACCGGTTCCCGTTCCCCCACCCATTCCTGCCGTAACAAATACCATATCTGCACCAGAAAGTACCTCCTGCAAAATGGCTTTGTCCTCCAATGCAGCATCCCTTCCTATGTCTGGATTGGCACCGGCTCCGAGGCCCTTTGTGAGCTCCCGACCCAGTTGAATTTTGATGGAGGCTAGATTGGAATTGAGGGCTTGTACGTCCGTGTTGGCGGCGATAAATTCTACACCTGTTAAGCCGCACTCAACCATGGTGTTGATGGCATTGCCCCCACCTCCTCCCACTCCGATCACCTTAATCACTGCATTGGATCCAAAATTTCCTTTTTCAAACATGGTCTCTCCTAGGATCTAACGAAACAAGCATTGCGTTCGTTTTGTGAGTAAATGTGCCAGAGGCATTGTCAAAAGTAGAATGGGTAACATTTTCTCAATCATATTACTAAACTTGAGATACTGCAAAAAAAATGGGGAATGCTCCCATAAATTTGACGCTGTTTAGAGTTGGGGAGATTGAGGCGAAAACGAGATTGTCTTAATGACGGTGGGTATGTGGATAAAAAAAGACCTTTAATACATTTCATCTCCTTGATTTTGGGTGCCACATCCTGTTTAAAAAAAATGGAAAAAAAATCGGAACTAAGTGGTCAGTTTGGGTTGGTTGATGGAAATATTTTTGAGGGTATTAAGGAACCTGAACTGGAAGTATTTGGACCATTTCAGCTCATAGAGACGGAAAAAAATGTCGAAAAAATTTATAAAGGGCGGTTGTTTGCTTTTGGAAAAATGAACAATCTATCTATAAAATACAGAGCGATAAGCGAAAAATCTTCATGTGTCTTTGGAAGCTTGCAAGTAGAGTTTTTAGATTCAAGCATCAGGGAGTTTGGCACAACCAAACGTTTTGATATTCTAAAAGGTTGTCCAAAAAGGAGTGTAGATCCCTTTTCATTTGGGGACGATACCTTTGATGCTGTGATTGAGAGAACGAAAATCATTTTAAAAATGAGCTCGTTAATGTCCATAAAAACACCCCGATTAAAACAGGCCAACGTGACCTTTAGAGACACAAGTTCAACCAAGGCCAATTCGTTGGACTCAGGACCTTCAACAACTACCCTGATTCAACAAGATTCTTCCGAGTGGGCAGCGGCCCAAGGAGGGACCTTGTTAACGAATGAGGAAACAAACAACACCAACCTAGAAAAGATCAAGCAGGACAACTTTGCGAGACTATTTTTGTTTAATGCTTTGATTGGCAATTTTTCGGGCGGACCAGAAATGACTTTACCAGTTGCAGATTTTGTCACTCTCCAGCGGAACTACGCTGGTTGCAGTGTATTTAATTTAAATCAGAGCCAGGGAGAGGTTCAATTATTTCTTTCTCGGTTTGACCAGTCCCTTTTTTGGAAGGGAGAACCTTTTTCTTATGACAAATATAAACAACTGTTTGGCGGCTCCCCTCTTGAGAACAAAAGCTCCCATGCTCAGTTTGGGAACTCTATTTCAACTCGATTTTACAATGGATTTTCCGAAGAAATATCAAAACAGATTGCCCGTCAGTTTGTGGAGAAATCCCATGATTTTATGGCAATTGTAGAGAACTCTACCCTTAGTGCAACATCTAAATTAGAAATGTCAAATTATTTAAGAGCCGTGCTGGAAGAGATAGTGGAGAATAAAGACCAGAAATAGTTATTGGAACAACTCTGCCATCCGACTTTTAAGGGCACCAAACCAGCCGGAATCGATTTCCACTTCTTTTTGTTTTGCCTGGTGATTTTCCATCATCTTTTGTAATCTAAAAGCTCCTATTATGGAGGTAGAGTTCGTGTTGGTGAGCCCCTCTTTCAGACCAGAAAAGGATTTGGGATAACCTAAACGGCAGGAAAGTCCTGTTTGAATCTCAGCAAACTGAGTGGCTCCTTGAAGTCTCGCACCGCCACCAGTCAAAACCATGCCACAGTTAAGTCTATGTAACAATTTCATGTTTTTAAGATCGGCTTTAATGATTTCCATCATTTCTTGAAATCGAGGCATTAAAATTTGTTGAATACGTCCCTTGGATGAGAGAGCATATCCCTGGCCATGGGAGGATTCGATTTCCACCGCATGGGATAGCTCATTTGTAAGGTAACATAGGTTGCCAATTTCTTTTTTAAGATTTTCTGCACTGGACATGGGGGTCCGAAGCCCTACAAAGAGATCATTGGTAAGGTGGTTGCCACCAAATGAATAACATTTTTGAAAAACAGGAAGTAAGCCCATATGAACGCTTACCACTGTGGTGCGGTGGCCCATATAAACCGAAACAATGCCAAGATTTCTTTCATCGGAAGATGTGGTCTCAATGGAGGAAACAAGTCCTTTGCATAAAAATTCATTGAGGTGAATTTGAGTGTTTGAGAAGGCTTCTGTTAAATTGTTGGCCACATCAGAGTCTAAATTCACAGTCATACCATTAAGTGTGAGATGCTTTCCTATCAGACCAACTGGATTATCTATTTTTTGGAAGTGATCTAAACTAAAGAAGCAAGGGTAAAAAAATCCGAGATGGTATGGTTTAGAATGTTTGGTGGATAGGGCTTGTTGAACCAGTTTTTTGATGTCGGTTTCTCTAACGATACCTGACTTAAGTTCCACTTTTTCGCTAAAGGATTGATACAGAAAGTGACCTGAGCTTAGTAAGACTGTTGCTTCAGCTATTTTATAGCTGGTGGCCTGCTGGGCATTTTCAACCAAGATTTCAATTTTATTTTTAAAGATATCAAAATGACTAGGAATGCCAGAAATGTTTGTAGGTGTGTCTATTTTTTGGTGAAATAAGATTTTTATGTCTAAATTTTCATCTAGACTAATAATGGATTTATCGGTGTTCGTGGCTTTAAACAACGCACTTGTCAGGCTTATCGAATTGGAATTGATGGAAAAGAGATGTTTTATCTCTTCATTATGAGATTCTTCCATGGCTGGTACCTTACAAAGGTTGATGGTTTTCCGAACTTGCTGCTGTAAACTTAAGAAAACTTTTGTTGAGGTCAGAAAGGTTGATCTCAGTGAGGGTATTGATCGGATTTTGATTTGTAATTACAGATAGTTGATTTAATTTCTGGGTAAAATCTCCCGTCCCAAAAACAACCTTTACACGTGTTTGATTATCTGGAGTGAGTTCAGCCAGATAGCCTGTTTCTTTTGTAAATGAAACGTTTTTAAATTGAAATTGACTTAGATTTTTTGTGGCATCAATCAAAGCAATCAGGTTTGTTAGATGCCATTGGGTGTTAAGCATCAGAATTTTTGAATTTTCTTTTTGATTTTTGGAGGTTTGGATGATTTTTTGATCTGGAAAATATAGTTTTGGAAGATTTTGAGGATCTTCTGATTCTGGAGAAAGTACCCTTCCCATTTTGCTAACAGGCCATGGCTTTTTATCTTGACCTATAAACACGGCTAGCGCTTTTTCTAGCTCATAGGAAATTTGGAGACTACGAAGTCCTGTGATGCGATAGGTAAACTGTGAAAAAGGATCATTGTGGCTTAAATAATCATTGATTACATTTTTTAAAATAAGTGAATTTTGGTTGTTTTTTCTAAGATTATCAAGAATTTTTTGAATCGCTATCTGAATTTTGGGATTAGGCAAGGCCGATAAATCTTCGATCTGGGTTGGCAAAGGGAAAAAAAAATTTATGTATGTTTTATAATTGGTTATGATAAATATGGCAAACGCCGCCACAAAGGCAAAGGCAAATGTGGACCATCCTCTATTGGATCTGAAGGTCCTGACAAAGATAAATCGACCAGTCTCACCCAACCAATGAGCGCCTTTCCCTACTAACGAAAAAAAAAATCGAAACCCCTTTTTGGGACGAGCGCGTTTTCGAGCAGTTAAAAGACCCACTTTTTTGCTTTTGTGCATCATTTATTTTATTTCATTGAAATGGGAGAAAATGGATTTTACTTTACCTGCTCCAAGAGTAATAAAAAGCGTAGGATGTTTGAAGGTCAATTCTTTGACCATGATTTTCATTTGGTCTAAAATGCCTTCAAAATCTGAAAAAATTTTGACTTTTACGCTGGCATGAGATCGCTGAATGAGTGGTATCCAATCATTGGCGTCGTAAGACTCCAGGGGAGCCTCCCCTGCAGCATAAATAGGAGCAACCCACACTTGATTGGCATGATGGAAGCTCTTGGCAAACTCATTTTTCAAACCTTCTACTCGGCTGTAACGGTGAGGCTCAAAAATGGCAATGATTTGATGGCTTGGAAAGGAGAGGCGTGCTCCATGGAGTGCGGCCTCTATTTTTTGGGGGTTATGGGCATAGTCCGAATAAAAAGTGTGGTTGTTGATTTGTCCAATGTATTCAAATCTTTGTTCGACTCCCCCAAATAATTCAAGTCCCATTTTTGCATTAGAATCAGGGATTCCGATGGAGTGACAGCATGCCAGCACACCAAGCGCATTTGAAATGTTATGGGGCCCTGGCATGTTGATCCGAACGGGCTCCCCTTCTTTTCCCATAACTATAGGAGTAAACAACGAAGAGGATCCACAATATTGTATATTTTTAGCTATAATTTGGGCGGAGTGATTCAGCCCATAACTTAGTTTTTTTCCATTCCAGGATCTTGCCACTTTAGAAAGCACGGGATCGTCTGCACAATAAACCAAGCATCCATTTTTGGGAATTTTCTGAAAAAGAGAATAAAATGTTCTTTCTATCGCTTCGATATCAGGATAGAAATCCAAATGGTCGGCGGCTATATTTGTGGCAAGGACCGTGTGAGGAAAAAAATTAAGGAAACTCGCATCGCTTTCATCTCCTTCAATCACGCTCCATTTTCCCGCTGCGTATTTTCCTCCTGTGCCAAACTGCTTTAGCACTCCTCCCACCGCAAAGCTGGTGCTAGGATCCGATTGATATAGGGTGGAGGCCAGCATGCTAGAAGTCGTGGTCTTGCCATGGGTGCCTACTACAAGTAAACAGGCTCGCGGAAACAGAAGAGAACTGGCCCAAACACTTCGATGAATGAGAGGAAGTCCTCGATTTTGAGCCTCTTGTATCTCTATGTTTGCGGGTGGTATGGCGGAACTGTAAACCACAATGGGGTTTGATTGAAGGTGACCCGGCGAATGATGATGGAAAATTTGGGCTCCGTTCTTTTGCAGAGCCAAAAGGTTTAATGAGGCTGAAGTGTCTGAACCAGAAACCTCAAAACCGGCTTCTAGACTCATTTGGGCTAGGGTTGCCATCCCGCTTCCCCCAATGCCAATAAAGTGTACGTTTTGTTTGGAATTTATCATTTCTCGATGATCCCGCTGTTTTTTTTGATGTTCAAGATGATGGCAAAACTTACCAAGGTAACAATGAGATGGGTTCCCCCAGAAGAAATGAGTGGCAAGGGAAGCCCTTTTGTGGGTAGGAGACCAGCCACCATGGCAAGGTTGATTAAGGCTCCCAAAATGAAATGTAATGCAAACCCCCAGGTGAGTAAACGTGTTGCATGATTGGGAGCATGAAGTGCCGTATTTACCATGGAAAAGAAGAGGATGAAAAAAAAGAATATAACTAAAGCAACACCGATAAATCCCATTTCTTCGGCAATTACAGAAAAAATAAAGTCCGTGTGAGCTTCCGGCAAATAGTAAAGTTTTTGTTCGCTATTTCCCAATCCTTTTCCAAGTAAACCGCCAGTGCTTATGGCTAAAAAGCTTTGGATGATCTGAAACCCTGAACCTAAAGGATCGGAATAGGGATCCAAAAAAGCCGTAACGCGCCGCATGCGATAGGGAGCAATAAGAGTTAATAAAGCTAAGGCCGGAAGAACGATAATTGGCACGAAAGCAATGATCCTGTGACTAAGTCCTGCCAAAATAAACAGCCCAAAGAGGGTAACACCTAGAATCAAAAAATTACCAAAATCGGGTTGAAGTAACAACGTAATTAATGCAATTAGGATGCTTAATCCGAGTTTTAGAGATTTCGTTTTTTGAGATAGCTCATAGCTTGCCACAATTATAGTTGCAAATTTTAGAATTTCTGCCGGTTGAAACTGGATGCCCAAAATTTGAACCCATCGTCTGGCTCCATTGATCCTTCTTCCAACTCCTGGAACCAGGGTGAGCAACCCAAAAATCAGGCAACCTCCTAATATCAAATATCGATGACGGAATAGAGATTCCACCGGGATAAAAGCAAATGGTGTGGCGATGGCCAAACCCAACACAAAGTAAACGAGTTGTTTGGAAAGATAATGAAATTCATTATGGTAAACATTGTTTGCATTTATGCTGGATGAACTATAAATAAAAATAAAACCCATGGTAAGTATACAAACAAAAGGAAAAAATAGGGAGTGCCAACCACTTTGTGAAGATGAGGGTGCGGATGGTAAGGGTGTGTCTCCCATAAATTAAATCCCTTCCTTATAAATTTTGCGCCCAGGACCTAAAGAAGTGACCCCGATGCTCGAAATTCTTAAATTCATCAAAACTTGCGCACCCGGGTGAGAGTAAAATGGTTCCCGATTTTGGCAAGTCTAACATTAGGAATTCTAATGTCATTTGTAGGGTCTGGAAACAGGAATACTTTATGGGTTTTTTGACCTCAAATTCCTTGAGTTGGGAGGAAATCTCCTCGCTCGCTTCACCAAAAAGAAAAAGATGAACGTTTTTTTTTTCTAGTTCCCTAAAAAGGGGGTAAAAAAGTTCGTGTTTGGATTTTCCACCCACTAAGAAACAACAGGGTGTGGAAGGATTTAACGTTTTGGCAGCAACCAAACAAGAGCTCACGTTAGTGGCTTTTGAATCATTAATAAAGCGAAGGTTTTGCGTCCTTTCTGAATCAATAGAGGGAAAGACGGGCTCAAGCCTATGTGCCAATGGCAAATAGGAGCTAGTTTCTTTATGGCAGAATTTTGATATCGTTTGATTGGAAATCCCTAGTTTTTGCGCAATGCAAATAGCAAAAGAAAGATTTTGAGCGTTGTGACTCCCAGGAAGAACGCAATTGTCGATGAATAATTTACGTTGGTTTTTGATATCGAAAATTTCAAATTGGTGATTTTCAAGAGTCTGGGAAAAATGGACCTGGTAAGACCAGAAGTGCTCCAGATTTTTTTGTTGGAGGAGATTTAGGCTTTGGTAACACATGGGCATTTTGAGCCAGTCTTTGATGTGGTTTGCAAATTCGGGGCTAGGGCTGGAATCGTCGAGCTTTTGGCCGGAGCAATCCAGAACTTCAACTTGTTCGGACACCAAATTAAGTCCCAGTTTTAGCGCATAACTTGTGGTACTGGAATCGATTATGCAAACGCCATTTGGAGTAAGCAATTGGGTGAGTTTCCATTTTGCCTTTAAATAATGCTCGAGTGTGCCATATCTTTGAAGATGATCTTCTTGAAGATTTAATAGGATACCATAATCGATTTTGGAGCTAAATGTCGTTTCAAGTTGGTAGCTGCTCAGCTCAATGCAAAAAATGGGGTTGGGATGCTTCTCTTTTTGAGTAAGAGTTTCAAGCACAGCTTCCGTAAAGGGTGTGCCTATATTGCCACAACTTAAAGCGTTTCGTTGGGAAAACTGAAGCAATTGAGCCAAAAAATGGGTGCAGGTGGATTTGCCATTGCTCCCTGTAATTCCAATCACTTGACTGGAATGGGGTAGATACCACATCCCCACCTCAATTTCGGAAAAAATAGGTATCTGCAGGGAGAGCAACTGGCTCACGATGGGATGGCTCAGTGGGACGCCGGGAGATAGGATAGCCATGGCAAAAGAAAGGGGAGAGCTTTGGATGTTGTCTAGGGAAACAAAAGGGAACAGGGAGGACTCCACGATACGATCGTCAAAATAAGAGAAAGTAAGACCAGATTCACAAAAATCAAGCAACTTGGCGGCGCTTGTGGTGGAACTTGCTAAACCGATGAGCAAAACGGATTTTTTGGTTTGAAATTGGGGCTTTAGCATTAGATTACCTGAGTTTAAGGGTCAAAATACTGAGAAGAGCTAACATAAAACTGATGATCCAGGCACGTATGGTGATCTTTTGCTCAGGAAATCCCATTTTCTCAAAGTGATGATGGATTGGGGCCATTTTAAATACTCTTTTTTGAGTGGTTTTAAAGGAAACCACCTGGATGATGACGCTTAAAGCTTCAACTACGAAAAGCCCCCCCATGATCACAAGGAGAAATTCATGGCTGGTGATGATGGCCACCATGCCCAATATGCCGCCCAAAGGAAGGGACCCGGAGTCGCCCATAAATACCTGGGCAGGCCACGTGTTAAACCATAAAAAACCTATGCTTGCACCAATTAACGCCGACAAAAACACAGTGATTTCGCCTGAACCAGGAATGGTGTGATAGTAGAGATATTTGGCTAATACAGAATTTCCTGTGACATAACATAAGCATAACAATGCTAAAGAGCATGTGATAACGGGTCCGATGACTAGACCATCTAATCCATCTGTTAAGTTAACCGCGTTGCTTGAGCCTAGCAAAACGAGCATTAAAAAGGGAATAAAAAAGACTCCAAAATCTAAAATAGTGTCTTTAAAAAAGGGAACTTGAATATAATGTTTAATGATAAATCCGCTTGAATTAGCAAAGACTGGGCTCGTTTTAATGTGCCAGGCTAACGCAATGGAGCTTACCAAAATTAAACCAAGCATCTTTTTTTTACTGGAAAGTCCCTTTGAATTTTTTTTAGAAATTTTGAGGTAGTCATCCAAAAAACCCACAAAACAATATCCGGCTGTAATGATGGATAACGTTACAAAATGCGTATTGGAGAGATCAATCCAGAGTAGGGCACTCAGTAGAGTTGTTAGCACCAGAACAAGGCCGCCCATGGTGGGTGTTCCTTTTTTCTCCATGTGACTAGCTGGGCCCAATTCACGAATGGGCTGCCCTAGCTTGAGCGCCCTAAGTCGCAATATAAACGGTGGATAGATGACGGTAGAGAGAATAATAGCCGTTATCATAGATAGAATCATACGTGTTGATAGGTATTGAAACACATTCAAAAAGGACCATTCCGGATTTTTCGAAAACAGGTACTGAGCGAACAGCAAAATCATGGAGTGAGCTCCTGAAGGTAAAGAGAATCGAGAGCCGATGCCGCAAGTTCAAAATCGGACATGGGATATTTTGTATTTCCTATGATCTGATACGATTCATGACCCTTTCCGGCAATGAGAATAATGTCTTTTGGTTTTGCCGATTCAATCGCAAATTTAATAGCCTGCTTTCGATCCAGCAGTATATTGAGAGAGCTGCAGGAGTGAATCCCCGAAACAATAGCGTCGGCTATGAGTTTTGGATCTTCGTTCCTGGGATTGTCTGAGGTGATGACAATGGCATCCGCATTTTTTTGTGCAATGTTACCCATTACAGGTCGTTTACTAGGGTCCCTATCTCCACCACAGCCAAAGACACACCAAAGTGAGGAGTCCTCCTTCAATAGCGCTCTGCAAGCGTGAAGTGCTTTTTCCAGCGAGTCTGGAGAGTGGGCGTAGTCCACCAAAACAATGGGATCGAGATGGGGATTAGGTCGGGTGCCCTGGACACGTTCTAGCCTACCAGGAATGGGTTTTAGTTGACTCACAAGGTCTGCCAGATCTGGGATGGAAAATCCTAATCCCACGCAGGAGGCAAAGGATAAAAGAGTGTTTTCCAACTGAAATTTTCCTAGGAGAGGGCATTTCAGCTGAACCTCATGAAAAATTTTAAGTTCTTTCCAAATTTTGATAGTAGCTGAAAATCCAGACTTATCTAATACTACATTCTCTGCTTCAAAATACATGGAGTCGGAAAGTAAGGTATAGGTGCGAACAAAATTAAAAAAACCCTCTTTTTCTGCCGAAGTGCCAGTGCCCAAAAGTCTGGGTTTGTGTAATAAACAACTTTCGATAAAGTAACGCCAGTTGGGATCGCAGCAGTTCATCACCGCGGTTCCGTTTTTGGTGAGATGCCGATGAAACAGTGTGGTTTTTGCCTGACGATACTTCTCCATGGTTTGGTGGTAATCAAGGTGGTCTGGTGTGAGGTTGGTGTAAATCGCCACATCCACGGCCAGATTTCCGAGTCTTTCCTCAATTAAGCCTTGACTCGTGGCTTCCATAACCAAGTGTTCAATGTGGTTGTGTTTGCAGTCTTCCATCACCCGTGTAAGATCATAAAAACTAGGCATGGTAGGGTGAGACAACTCCTGCTGAACATCACCTTGTTGATAGCCTAAAGTACCAACTTTTGCGCATTTTGTTTTGGTAATTCCTTCAATGAGTTGACCTGCAATTTGAGTAATGCTCGTTTTTCCATTGGTGCCTGTAACGGCACAAATTTTGAGGCTGGACTTGAGTTTTCGGCTTTCTATGCAGCTAGACAAAATCTCTTTTAGGGCTCGGGATGTATCCGTGGTAAATAAAAGCTTTTGATGGTGGGAATGCTTAGTGGATTCGGGATGCTTTTGTACAATTATTTTAAATAGTTTTGAATTTAATAAATCGGTTATGGCCTGGTGACTATCAAATGTATATCCCTTGGTGCACACAAATACGCAATTGGTGTTTGTGGGGGGATTCAATATCCATTCGTGTTTTGTATGGGTAATAAGGTAACAGTCAAAGTCGGATTCGGGTGGTGCCTCAATTGATTCCAAAAGATCAAATTTTTTGAGTACTCGGATGAGAAGGGAGTATTTTATGACAGGCCATGTGGATTCAAAGTGCATGTTGATTTGTCCGCCTTTGTGACGCGTAATCCTGGTTCAACTGGGGGCTTGAAATTTCTATTAGCCCTTTCGTCGAGTGATAGTCAAGAATGTAGTTTCCTATTTTTGAAAATACGGGTCCCGCCAGGAGACCGCCATAGGCGGGCCGAACTTTCGGTTCATCAATAATAACGGTAACGGCATAGATAGGATTTTCAGCGGGAAATACCCCAATAAAGGAAGAAACCCGATGGGCGTAGGACTTTGTCTTGGTATCAAACTTTTGAGCCGTCCCTGTTTTCCCGGCAACGGTTACAGACTTTAAGGCGGCTTTGGTGCCTGTGCCATCTTCTTCCACCACAGTGGTCATCATTTTTAGAATTGTTTTACTGGTTTCCAAAGAAACAAATTGATTCGAGGGACCAACCAAAGGAGGAGTGTTTTTAATAAACTTGAGTGGCAAGTCTGTGCCACCTGCCGCTAATGTAACCAAGCCCCTTGTGATTTGCAATGGGCTTAGGGCGATTCCCTGACCAAAACTCATGTTGGCAAATCTCATTTCAGACCAATTTTCAGGCGGATGAAGTTTGGGCTTCCATTCACCTCCAAACCCGCTTCCAGGCCCTCGGGAGAATCCCAACCTATGGAACATTTGGGCAAATAGAGGACGTCCTATTTTTTGAGCGATTCGGTAGGTGCAAATATTGCTAGAATATTTAACAATTTCGGAAACGGTCAATTTACCCTGGGGGTGGTCGTCGTGAAGGGCGCCACCCGGAATGTTCAATTTTCCATTTTCACAAAAGAAAACATCATTTTTGGAAATTTTTTGGTGTTCTAAGGCAAATGCCACCACAAAGGGTTTTAAAACACTTCCCAATTCAAGACCGTCCATAACAGCCCTAAAACGTTTGGTGTTTTGACTTGCTGTGGCAAAAGAATTGAGATTAAAATCTGGAACAGAACTTATGGCCAGCACTTCGCGGGTGGGAATATGTACTACAATTGCATTACCTGCTGAAGCTTTGGCATTCACCACGGCCTCTTTAAGGTAACTCTCTAAGGTACGTTGAATATTAGAATCGATAGTAAGCTGAAGTGGGTTATCTTTAGATCGAGTGGCCAATACCACGTCGGGTGAAAGTATCACGGACTTCCCTCGTGCATCCCTTGAAATGGTGATGTATTCGGGAGCATTGGAAAGAATCTCATTTTGTTGGCGTTCTAGACCTTCCAAACCTTGGTTATCCGATCCCACGTACCCTATAAGATGGCTGGCCAGGCTTTGGTTGGGATAGAGTCTGGCAGGCTCCAATACGGTGCCAATAAAGGCTTTAAAAGGCTGTAGAGGACCAAGTTTTTGGTAGTCTTCGTCGCTTAATTTTCTTCGTAGCCAAACGAAATCCTTTTTGGTGGCAATGGCGTTTCGAATTTTTTCAGCGGAAACACCCAGGCTTTTTTCTAAAATTTTGATTTTTGAAAAATCATTGGGGACTTTGTTTGGGATGATGTAAAGACTGGTTCTTAGTACTGAATTGGCTAGAATTTCACCGTTGGTATCTACGATGGATTCTCTGTGGGATTGTAGAGACACTTTATGCACATATTGCTTTGAAAATTGACTTAAATTTTGATCTCGGGACTCAGAAGGTATAAACGATAAAAAGGCATATCTGGTGAGTATTAAACCGGAGCAGGTGGCCACGATTCCTACAATAATTTTTCCTCGATAGGATGAATCCCGTTGTTCGTCAAAGGCTCCATTAAGAGCGTTTTTTAGAAATTTGTGTGCAAATTTCCATTGAGAATTTAGGTTCATTTCTTTTTTTCTTTCTCAGATGCCGATGTTTTTGTCATAAACATCGTGGTCTGGGCAGCCCATTTTTGTTTTAGATTGAGTTTTTGCTCCTCAAGTTTTTCGATTTCGATTCGAAGTAATTGCTCTTGGGATTTGAGCTGAGCGATTTCGTAGCCAAGGGTATAGGTTTTGGTGCGAAGAATGAGGACTGGAGTGCTGGCTGCGACCACCACTACAAGACAAACGATACTGGTGTGTTTGCCTGCTCCTGGCATGATTCCAAAATCCCCTTTGTGAAGCGAGTATGAAACTCAAAAATCCTTAATCTTGCCGATCGACTTCTAGCATTAAGCTGACTCTCTGTTTCGCTTGCGGTGAGTCCTCCACGGGGTGTTTCCTTACCCCATCCCCCATCTGTGGAATTTCTAAGTAATGGTGGAGTATTTGACCATTTCTCTAGCTCCTTGGGGGACCTTAAGCCTGCTTCCCAGGCTCTGTAGAACTGTTTTACGATTCTGTCTTCCAAGCTATGAAACGAAATGATACCCACTCTTGCACCAGGGTAAATGAAATTGGGCAGATTGTGTAGGAGCTCTTCTAAAGCGCCTAACTCGTTATTGACACTTATTCTTAACGCTTGAAAAGTGCGGGTAGCAGGGTGTACTTTGCTAGGCCCATAACTTAACACTCTTGACGTGTATTCTGAAAAATATTTGGTGGAATCTGGAAATTTTGATTTGGCGCGATCGTTTACGATGGCCATTGCCAGTTTTTTAGCTTTTGGTTCCTCGCCATAGTTACGAAAAATGTGAATCAGTTGGTCTTCTGGGTAACTATTTATGATATCTAGGGCAGTGAGTGCTGACTGGGGATTCATCCTCATGTCTAGTGGTCCTTCCTCCCTAAAAGAAAAACCTCTTTCTGCGCTGTCAAGCTGATGGCTGTTCACTCCTAAGTCAGCAAGTAAACTATATATTTTGATTTGTGAATGGCTGGTAAAATATTGGGTGAGAGAGGAAAAATTTTGGTTTACAAAATCTAGCTCCTTTAGACTCTCCTTAGAAAACAGGTCTGTAATCCTTTTTTGAGAGTACTGAAAGGCAAAAGGATCTTGGTCAAATCCCAGGTATCCCACCTGCTTTAGATCACCGAGTGATCTTTGCCAGTTTTTAAGAACTTCTGTGGAATGCCCTCCAAAACCCATGGTGCAGTCCACAAACATGGGCGTTGCTTTTAAGGGCTGTTTGCTGTCTTTAATAATTATCGGTGGTAATAAATGATTTACCACTTCGTTCAGCAGGACTGGAATGTGATGTACGTGTTGTGTCATAAAATCTCCGGGTTTTTTTTGCACCAACAATTTTAATCGTCATTTTTTTGTCTTTTTTTCCCAATTTTAAAAAATTATGGATTCGAAGCCTTAAGTTCGTTCCAAATCCTCCGAAACTCTCCATGTCTACAGAACCCCTGGGCCGGGGTTTGAAGGTCATAAACCATGTTGTGAGGAAAGATCCATGAAATTTAGAATTATTTCAGGACTAGGAGCAAAAATAGTACCTCTGTTGTCCGCTTGCTTTTTATGTTTTGGCGTCGCCTGTAGCTCTAGCGGCGATGGAAGTGACCCGGCCGCAGAGGTAACTGAAGAAAATGCAGCAGCCAACGGTAATACGGAAGGCGAATCGGCCAACAATGCGAATAACTCTGACCCGTTAGCGAATAATGAAAATGGCGCGGGTGGTAATCTGGACAACGTTAATAATGCAAATTTAAATGGCGGCGAAGCGGCTGCGGGTGATGGCAACAATGTGGCTGCGCTTGCAGAAGGCAATGCAGCGGGAGCAGAGCTTCAAGGCGCTGTGGCTGAAAATCCTGCCGGAGCTGCAAACGATCCTTTGGCGGGGGGAGAAAATCAAGCAAATGTGGGTGAGCAAAACCTTGCCGCCGCTCCAGCGGGAGAGGATCCCTTTGCTGCGACCGCACAAAATGCTGGACCTGTAAATGGTGCCAATCCGGCAGCCGATCCCTTTGCGGCCGCTCCTGCCAACACAGCCGTTGCAGTGGAGAATACCCCACCTGCCAACACAGAAGTTCCTGTAAATTCCGCTCCTGTTGAGGCTGCCTCCGGAGGTTCTGGAGGGGAAAGTGCACCTGCGGGTGGAGCGGTTACCAGTGGATCGAGCATCGCGGGAGTTGTGGTTCCTGAAATGGGAGCCAGACTCGCTTATAATGTTCAACGGGGAGATACCTTGAGCATCATTGCCAAAAAGATTTACAGTCAAATGGGCAAATGGAAGGAATTGGCTAGTTCCAACAAGATATTAAATGCCAATAAAATCTACGCAGGAGACGTGATATATTATACTTTAGACCAGTCTTCCAAAGCATTTGCAGAGTCTTACGAGGGAGCTGCCCGGTCTTCTGTTACGGTAGCAACCGGTGATTCCCTAAGTTCCATTGCATCAAAGGTTTTAGGCTCATCTGCGGCTTGGAGATCTTTGTGGAAAGAGAATCCTCAAGTGAAGAATCCTCACTTGATTCGGGTAGGCCAAGTCTTAAGCTTCCGTTCACAAGGTGGAACCAGTAATGAAACGGCTAAATCCAGTGAACCTGCTAGCGAAGAAGTGGAGTCTGATGAGGTAGCCGCCAGTGAATAACCTAGCGCGTGAGATTCAGATAGAATGATTGTAGTGAAGATTGGGATGGGGTGACGGGGAAGTCGGGGTGATTCACAAACAGAGATAGGGGAGCGAGTTTGATGGGTTGAAGGTTCGGGGTGCGGTTAGATTCAGGAAGGTTCAAGACAAAGAAGGGGTTTGATGGGTCTAGACTAGGCGAAGGATTCGGTAGGGTAGGACGAGAGAAACGGGTTTTAAAGTAAGGTAACAAAGGAAGTTCGATTCTGGCATAGGAAATAGAGTGGTTTGAGTGAACGGGAGAGTCCAAATGGGGCTCTCCTTTTTTTTGCGCTTGTGGGACTGGATCACTCAAGTTTAGGCCTGATAGGACAAGTCCTGTGCTTGTGTAGTCAGGAAAATGCATGAGTAAGCAATCGTAGAGTTCTTTGGGGGTTCCTAGGTTGTACCAGAAATGGGGTTTGCTTTGTTGGTAGTAGATAACGCCAGGCCCTTGGGGGTCAATTAAAGCGGGCTTATAGATGTTATTTATGCTGCTTGTGGACTCATCCGTGCATTCGGCAAGCCAGTTTCCATCAATGATTTGATAGTTATTAAAAAGCTGGGGTGAGCTTCCCTGGGGGCCATTCACGCCGAAACCTGTTACTTTACCAGAGGCTTTGTTTACCCATGCGTAGTCCTGTCTAGGCTCGGTTGTTTCTTCCATCGCCATAAGCGCTTTGGCTCCCAAAGGCTTACCGTATATTTCCCAATGAGATAGAAATTTTTCAAGATCAAAGTCGGAAAAGATGTCTCCGCTAATCACTAATACATCCGAATTTTTGAGGTCTGGATTTTCCGCTATAAGCGCCTTGTGGATGCGTTTTATACCCCCTCCTGTATTAAGCAATGTGGGCTCTTCCCACAACCGTATAAGGGCTCTTTGCGATTCTGAGAGGTATTCTCTCATAAACGGCTGAAATAATTCCCTTAAATAGTGTGTGTTAACATGGATCGTGGAATTGGGATCTAGATTCCATAGCTCCTGAAACAGGTGCATGAGGATAGGTTTTGGTCCAAGAGGAACCAGCGGTTTGGGAATGAGATGTGTAAGCGGGCTTAAGCGAGTTCCAAAGCCAGCGGCTAAAACAATGCATAGGTAAGATTGGTTCTGAGTAAGCATGATTCCTCCTTAATCTTTTTTGTTAAGATCGTGGATTGATTAGTCTAGACAAATAGTGTATCAACATCATTTGAAAAAAAAGAGTGTAGATTCGTTTTTTGTGAATCTCGTGTTTCTATTTCTGATTGAAACTTTATGTGGGTGTCAATTTTTTAATGTCAAAGACGGTCTCTAGAGGAAAGGTAAGTAAATATTTGGAAGGTATCGCCCGATACCTTTCTCAATACCGTGTCCGTGAGAGTCTAACCCAAAACGAAATGGCCCAAAGGCTTGATTTGTCGCTGAATCGCTATCGAGAGTATGAGCAAAATACCACCGATAATGCCAAAGGAATTGCCCTCGATCTTTTGATCAAAATCAGTGAATTGGAAGGTCGTGGTCTGTCTGAATTTATGGCTTTGTTTGAAAGACCCAATTCAGATGCCTCCAGTCTTACCAAAATTGATGCCCTCAGCGCCGGGTTTTCCCAGCTGTTTGAGCTTGTGCCCTTAGAGGAGCGTCGGCAAATTTTGGATTTGATGCTGCCACATCCCGACCAGCCCGCAGAAATTCTAATACCTAGTCGCATGAAATGGTGGGTAAAACTGGGGATTTTACTCTTTCGAATGCATTATGATGTTCGCATTAAATTTGAACGAGAGATATTAGAAGAGTACATCAAGACCACGAGTTTTTCCCAGACCCAGGAGCAAGAGCCGTTGTTGGATAGATTGCGGGAGCTTGTAAAGTATTATTTTACCCATTTTGACAGTTACAAACGATAGATTCTAGTCCCATTGGCGAGGTTTTTAAGATGGCTTTAGAAAAGTTGATCGTAACTAAAGAAACTCAGCCCAAACTTTATCATTTTTTAAAGAAGCATCCGGAGATTTTCAAGGTTTTTCATAATATTGAGCATGATAGGGCGCTCTCTACCGGAGTAACGTTGGCTTCAGGGAATTCTGCTGAGATTGTTCAGGTTTATATTGAAAATTTACATTTGCCTTTGCTTTTGGAATGCTCCGCCATTCTTCCCTGCGCCCTTCGAAAATGCGGCTACAAGGCCCTCGTTTCGGGCTTTGAATACCGTCGGTATGACAGCCAAAGCATGTCACAAGTGGCGGCCGATCGGGCTGCTGCCATCGCTCAGGATTCATTACTAACCGACAATAGCGACAATTCTTTGTATTGCTATTATCATGGAGTGGGTGAAAACGTAAAAATATCTCAAGAACTCCTGTCTAACATCCGAGAACTCATACTGGTACACGCTGCGAATCCGGGAGAGGACACAGCGTTAAACAGACAGATGAGCTTTGACCTGGTGGTTTCGGCCCGAATTTCCTAGGTTCTGTGTCTCTTCCTATCTGTTTACTTACGTGAAAAATTTTTTTAAGGAATCAGAGGATGGGGAGTATTGCGATCAATTCATGATGTAATCATTTTAAACTTGATGGTATTCTAGGCTTTTGATGCTAAGAGCATCTATTTTTTGGGAAAGGATCTCAGCTTCTTTGCCTTTAAAAAGCCCGTGGATGAACCTCGAAAGATTTGGGTAAGTAATTGCCAGAAAAGAACTTTGGGTTTGGAATGTGAAGGCATTAAAGAGCATTTGAATGGTGTATTTAACGTAAGACAAATAGCCTAGTTTGTTTTTTTGGGATGCTAAGTATCCAAAACTTCCTAAAGCTTTGATGTTTCTTTGAGTGGCCATTTGCTCAAACTCTATGTCAAAGTTAGTCTGGTTAGGATAAGTAACAGGTATTTCGTTTTTTTGTTGGGTGGAACACAACAAATCGAAATAATGCTGGAGGAGATTGGTTCGGGTGTGTTGAGTTATGGGAATGTAGCAGTCTCGTATGAGGCTGGCCAAATCATAAGTGTGTGGACCCATGCGTGCGTCCTGAAAATCAATCCATTTAACGGCGTTTTGGTAAATCATCAAATTTCGGACGTGATAGTCTCGGTGGCACAAAACCCTCGGAGCATTACCTAAGGAATGGCATAGGTTTGTAAGATCCTGTCGTATCATTGATTCTTGTTCTGAGTTGAGATTCAGTTTGAAAAATCCGTGAACAAAATGAACGAAAAAGAAATCCATTTCAAAATAGAGCTTCTGATGATCAAAGAAACGGTTTTGGGCGGGGTGAAGTATGGGTGGCACGCTTGGGTATTGAACTTTTACAAGGAGCTCGATAGCTTCTTTGTAACGTAAGATGGTGTTATGACAGTTAGGTTGAAAATCATCAAGGATGCTAAACTCTTCGGTTTGATTTAGAAAACAATCACCGAAATCCTGAGTCCAGATGTTGCGGTTTTCCTCGTCTACGAAATAAACTTCGGGAACTGGGATTTTGTATTGGCTAAGAGCTTCATGCATGCCCAGCCAACTCACCGGGTCGCCCCCATAACCATCTTTCCAGCTGGGAAAATTCATACAAATGGTGGATTTTTCTCCAAAGTAAACTCTGTAAAACTTTCGATCCGAGGCATCTCCTGCCAGGAGATAAACCTGAGGACCGGACTCCCATTCTTTTTGGGTTGGCTTAAGTATGTTTTTCAGTTCATTTGGAATGGGAAAAGATGAAATAGGGTGTTGGTTCATGCTTGTATTCCCACTCAGGTTTGGGTTACCGTTCATCATTCGATTGATTTCCTTTTGATTGAATCCAGATGATAACATCTAAAGCATTTGGATACGATACCCCATCAGGTAGGAGTGTTGACATGTCTAAGATTTTTCTTAATGGAGCAACCGAGCACAATCTTAAAAACCTTACAATAGAAATTCCAAAAAACCAGCTGGTGGGCGTCACCGGAAAAAGTGGTTCAGGGAAAAGTAGTTTGGTGTTTGATACGCTATACGCCGAATCCTTCCGAAGATTTGCCTCTGCAGGTCATGCCCCCGTCATGCTCCTGGGAAGAAGCTTTGGGTCTCGTATGAATCGACCTAAGTTTAGTTCTCTTTCTGGATTGCCTCCCGCGTTGGGGCTGTCTCAGAAACAAGGCATTGCCGGTCCTTTATCTACGGTGGGCACTCTTTCCGGAATCGTGGATTTATTTAGAGTTCTATATGCAGTTTACGGGCAGGTTTATTGCAGAAAATGTGATATTCCGTTAGACGGACTTTCTACGGATGGCATTTTGGACCAGCTGGAATCCAGGTTTTCTGGCCAAAAAATATTTCTAGCGGCTCCCATAGCCGTTAAGAGAAAAGGCGCATTTGCAAAAGAGTTGGAGGAGTTTCGAAAGTCTGGTTATTCCCGAGTTAAGGTAAATGGGGTGCTTTATTCACTACAGGATGAGATGCCAAAGCTTGTGGCAACAAAATTTAATGACGTAGACCTGTACGTTGACTCCCTAAAAGTAGAGCCAGACAAACGAATGCGACTGCGAAGATCATTAGAAAACGCCATTATGTATGGAAATGGCGTGGTTCGCATCGAGGACTCTAAGTGGAATCATCAGTGTTTTTATAATACCTCATCGGTGTGCCCTATTTGTATGGAGAATGCACCCAAGCTAGATCCAAGGCACTTTAGTCATGCCTCACTTGGCCAATGTGAAGAGTGTAAGGGCTATGGATCCATGGGTGCAGATCTTCCCAGTGATCTGTTTCCTTGCCATGCGTGCGGGGGAAGCCGTTTGGGTAAAAATTTACCGTTGGTAAGATATCATGGAGTCGAATTTGGTAAGCTAATGTCTTTTGAGCTGGAAGAAAGAGTGCGTTTCTTTAATTCAGATATGATTAATTCAATATCAAAAAACTCAGCTGAATATAAAATTGTAGATGAAATTAAAAGACTATTGAATTCTTTTATGCGACTTAATTTGGGTCATCTCCCCCTCAATCGTGAGGGAAATTCATTGCAGCCTGGTGATCTTCAGAGACTTCGATTGGTGACCATGATAGCCAATCAGCTCAAGGGAGTTCTTTTTGCTGTGGATGAACCATGCCAGGGGCTTACGGCCGCTGAAGTTGCTTCACTGGTGGGGGTGCTAAAAGACCTCACTCTTACAGGAGCTTCCGTTGTGGCTGTGGAGCATCACCCTGAATTTTTAAAACTCTGCGATCACCTCATCGTAATGGGGCCTGGTGCCGGTGAGCATGGAGGAAAGATTGTAGAGCAGTTTGATGTAGTACATAAGAAAGACAGGTTGGAAAAAAAACCAACTTCTAAAAGTGGTAACACAGCATCTGCCAAAAAATCATCCAAAGTAACACCTCATCAGGGGTTGTTAGAGATTGAAGTGAATAAAATTCGGAATTTGGTGGGTAAAAATGTTACAATTCATAGCAAAAATGTGAATTTAATTAGGGGAAGTAGTGGATCCGGAAAATCTACTTTTATGGATTGGTGTTTAAGATCTGCCCTTCAAGAGTTTAGTGAGGCGCAAAAAGATCTCCATGTGGGAAGTTGCTACTCTGCCAAAAAAGATGCCTTGGTGAAAATCGACACGATTCACGAAATTTCACCTGGAACGATGGCTCGAAATTCCAGAAGGTCGGTGGCCTCTGCTTTAGACATCACCAATCATTTAAGAACTCTTTACGCCAATTTGCAACAATCCCAAATACTGGGTCTTACAGCCTCCCATTTTAGTCCCCACTCAAAGTTGGGAAGATGTGTTGCTTGCGAAGGAAGAGGATATTTGGAGCTGCCTCAGAGGGTGGGGCCGCCAGCCCGGCTGGAATGTGAGTCTTGCCTAGGAGCAAAGTTGTCTTCAAGGAGTCTTTTGCCTAGGTACCGAGGAAAGAATTTTGCACAAATCCACAATCTAAGCATTGAGACAGCCTTATCAGAGTTAAGTCATGTGCGAGCCATAGAAAAGGCCATGCGAGTGGCCTCAGAGTTTGGCTTGGAATATTTAAAACTAGGTCAGACTTTAGATACATTGAGTGGAGGTGAACTTCAGCGGCTTACTTTAAGTTTAGAGCTGAAAAGAACCGTGTTGGAGGGGCACTGGTTTTTGTTGTTCCACCCTGGCACAGGTTTGCACTCTCCAGACATAGCTGTATTGGGGAAACTGATAGAAAGAATGGTAATGGGTGGTGCAACGTTTGTGATGGTGGAAAACCGTGAGGAATTTTTGCCACTAGCTACAAATATCATCGAATTTGATCACACCTGAAGGCATTATCCATCTCCTTTTTGCCTCACCCAAAATCTCTTGTTCCGATGCAGATTTTCAATCTTTGCCACTCAAGAGGATTAACGTAACGTCGATATGGAGTGAGAACACCGATGGATAGGAGTAGTGGATGTTTCCTTCAATGTTTCAAGGTTCCCATACTAATATGGTAAGTGCAACACCAAGTCTGGTAGCAGAGAGTATGAAATGGAACAGAAGAATCCCCCTAATGAATGGTAATCATCTTTCCAGGGTGGAACTTGAAGCACTTAAGGAATGCATTTTGTGTGCGTATTATAAGCAGGATTACAAGCAGGTTTCTAACCTTTGCTCACAAGCTTTTTATAATGGACTTGCTGAAAATGCTTGTATTTTTGTGGTGAGGGCCTGGATAGAGGCACTGGCCCAGGATCATGAGGTGATGGATCTCATACGACTTGGAAAACATCTCTTTAAATATAGATCTGAAAATCCTAGTTTTTTGCCATTATCGTTGCTTTGTTTTAATTATTCAGGTGTGGTAAACTATTCTAAACGAATACTGCGTTACCTTAATAAAAAACCCAAAAAAAAAACATCCCTTGAGTGGGAGTGCATGTGCTTGGCGCTGGTGGATCATGCCACTAAATCAGAAGTTAAATCAAACAGTATAGACATGCTTAAAAAAATTGCGGAAAAAGAAGAATCCGGATTTTTTCGTTTGTTAGGTTACTTTAGGGCAGCGATTGCGTTTGGTTCGCCGGATCTCATTCAAGAGGCATCCGTTTTACTGAGCAGTCGGTTTCCTCTGTTTGTGGAGTCAGACCTGGCCTTGGCCACCCTGCTTTCTCATCAAGGCCGATCAAAGGAAAGTCTGTGCATTTTGCTAAACGCCATACAAAAGTTTAGTGAAAACGAAAAATTGATTTTAAGTCTCGCGGAAACTCTCCGGGTGAACGGGGAACTATTGGTGGCAGCAGATCTTCTAATGTCAAATTCCAAGCTTTTTGCTCGTTATGACTACGATTTTAATGTTACATTAGGACAGGTCTTCGCAAGTTTGGAGGAAAGATTCGGATCCAAAATATACCGCGAGAAGGCAAAAAAGCATCTTGTTAGGGCTTTCGAGAGTGGCAAGAGACTGGGACTGGATGTTTTGCCCATTTCCCATTTGCTGAACACGGTAAGCCTTGCCATTCGAGGAACTGGTCACAAAAAGATGGCTGGTTCGCAAACGGGTGGTCGGTTTTGGGTGCGTGTTTTGGAAAGACAGGCGAGTCTGAAGGCCATTTCAAGTTCAAAAGGCTATCTTTTGCAAGTTCCAGAAGATGCCAGGGAAAGTGGGATCGTCTTTTTTGCCGTTTTAAGGAATCTCGGCGGTGATTTGAAGCTTTATTTGGCGGGTTGTGCTGGAATGGATGATCCTCTTCCGGATAACTCTGGTGGACTGGGATACGCATCGCTGTCACCTTTAGAGGTGTTGAACGAGATGGTGGAAATTCCGTTTACCTCAGAAAGAATGAGTGAGCTTTGGCAAGAACGGCGGCAACCTAATGGTGGGTTTGGACAGGGCATTTTCTTGGAGTTGGATCTACAAGATGTTGAAACTATCGATGCAATGCTTGAAAAAACTGGTCAAAGTTCTATTTACCCCTTCCAAAGGGTTGGCTAATTTCTTCCTAATCTGTAACCTAGCCTTTTCTTTTTCCTCCCAAGCAGAAAACAATTGTGGTACGGCATCTTCTGGTGGTGCGGTGAGTGCCATTGAGTATGAATACAAAGATCCACTTAAATCCTTTAAAATGCTGGTACCAGCGGACTGGTCGGTACAGGAAAATTTTGGTGGCTATGCGCTCATGTTGGAGCCCAAGGTAAAACTGGTTCCAACTGCAGATAATCCTTTGGTGGCTAATCCAACGATGACGGTATCTGTTTCAGCCAATCCCATACCTATAGATGAGGTGGAGCTGGCTTCCTTTGAAAAAGAAATTAGAGAAAAATTTGTTCAAACCAATGGTGAAAGTGACCTCAATATTTTTTCCAAAAGTCTGATGGATAATCTCCCAGGAGGAAAGAGAGGACTTCTCTATTACTATTCCTACAAAAAAAACGGGTTAGACGTGGTTTCTGCCATGTTGATTATGAGTAATAAAACCCATAGGTATCGAGTGATTCTGACGGATTATAAAGTCTGTTTTTCACTGAACTTAGAGCGTTACTTTCCCATTATGTCCAGCCTTGCCATCGATGGACTTCCCATTTTGCGAAGTAGCTATTTAGATTTTTCTCTGCCTATTCTCTTGATTTTAGCGTTACTTATTGGTGTTTTTACCATAATAAGACTGGTGCAATTACGCAGGCAAAGAATGTTACTAGATGGAGATTTGGACTTATCTTCTCCTAAAGAATGGGACGACGATCCCCCAGAGTTTGAGGGTATGGAGAAAGACGAAGACACGGAATTTGAGAGCAAAAAGTTTACGGAGAAAACAAAGATCAAATTAACCAGCAAAAAGCAAACGGAATACGATGTGGAGGATGAATATGCAGCTGATTAAAGTCTAAGAAGGTGGTGCTCTCGACCAGAATCGAACTGGTACGGGGTTGCCCCCACCGGATTTTAAGTCCGATGCGTCTACCTATTTCGCCACGAGAGCGGGAGGCCGCCTTGATAACATGCCTTTTTGTGAAAGTCTAGCGCCTCAGGGAGATGGGAATTCGCCGAATCTCAAATCGGGACCTCTCGATCCTGATAAATTCAGTGAGTTTTTCTTTAAATTTTAATTCCAAAAGTTTATTTTCCCAAGCAGCTCTTTCCTGAGTGGGGATGTTTTCTTCGGTGTTGGCATTTGCCTTCAAGTACTCAAAGAAAAAGACAGAAGAGCCAACGCGGATGGGGCCAAGAACTTGCCCAGTTTTTGCGCTTTTGACAGGCAATCTAATTTCTTCAGGCAGCTCTTCCAGTTTTCGAGGGGGAAGTAGACCGGAATTGCGTCGGGCGTCGGGGGCTTCTGAGTAAAGTTTCACCAGATTTTCAAAGGGAATTCCCGCACTCACCTCTGATTCGATCTTGGAGATGGTGGTAATTTTTTGTGATTTTTGAGCGTTATCACTATCTTCTGGAAAATGAATCATTAAGGAGCGCAATTGAATGGTGGCACCTGAGGTGGCAGGCTTACTTTGAAGATAAAACCTTTTGAGCTCTTCTTCGTTGGTGCTCACGAGAGGTCTTATATTTCGTCCAATAAACCGCTGGGTTTCTAACTGTTTTCGAAACTCTTCTTTGTAAGATTCGTAGGTTTCCCCAGACTCCGCTAGCTTTTTTTGGAGGGTTTCAGGTGTGATGTTTTGACCCGCTAAAAAAGTTTTGATTTCAGAATCCAGTTCGCTGTCTTCAACGTCCAGATTGAGCTCCGTTACTTTGCTTGCCAGGATCTTCTGATCGATGAGTTGTTCCAGGATCTCATTGGCTTGAGCTACGGTGAGAGAACCTCCAAGTAGATTTCCATCGGATTGCATTACCGTGGAGCCTTCACTGGCTATCAAAACGGCTTTTTGAAGTTCGGTCAAAAAAATGGGTTGTGAGCCTACGTGCACGATAATGGCTTCTAAGGTGTTTGGCTTAAGAGTGATTTGATCCACAGGAGTTTCTTCGTTGGCCAGGCCGGTGGAAAAGCCTATTCCGAGTGCAAGAAATCCAAGCGGGAGGCACATTTTCTTCGATTTTATGACCATAAATCCTCTTTAGTGTCATGGCAAAAAAGGTTATGCCTATGGGGCATGGTTGGTTTTCTCATTTTGGGGGGTAATTTGCAATATGCACATTTTTGTCGCTTTTGGTAGGTGTTTTTTCGTGTTTTTTGAGTTTTTGTTTCTAACTACTGATTTGATAAGGTAACAAATGGAAGTAACAGATAAAAAAAATAATCCGATCATTTTTACTTTATCCGATGGAACCGGAGAAACAGCATTAAGCATAGTAAAAGCTGCTTTAGCACAGTTCGAAGGGTCTTCAATAAGTGTTAAAAGATTTAACAAAATAAGAACAAGAGAATCTCTCGAGAGTGTGTTACTTGATGCTGTTAGTAATAATGCTATTGTAATAGCTACATTAGTAGATCATGAATTGCGTGTTTATTTAATGTCTCGTGGAGTTCAGCTCGGTGTGAAGATGGTAGATGTTTTGTTTCCTGTATTGGATTCTATTGCCAGCCAACTTAATCAGAAACCAAGCTCAGTTCCTGGATTATTTAGGCAACTTGATGGAGATTACTTCAAAAGAATTTGGGCCGTGGAATATACGGTTAGGCATGATGATGGAGTTCTTGGACATGACATTGTTGAAGCAGATATCATTCTAGTGGGTGTGTCTAGAACAAGTAAAACTCCACTCTCCATCTATCTGGCTCACAAAGGTTATAAAGTGGCAAATATTCCGTTGGTTCCAAATGTTAAATTACCGGAAAGTTTACAGTTGGTAGATCAAAATAAAGTCGTTGGATTAATTATTGATCCTGATAGGCTGGCGGAAATTAGAGGGGCTAGACTTCAGGCTTTGGGAGCGCTTAATTCGGATGGAGATCAGTCAGGTGATTATGCTAACGCAGACAAGATTTTTGAGGAATTGGAGTGGTCTAGGGAGGTGTTTAAGCAAAATAGAAGATGGCCTGTTCTTGATGTAACAGGCAAAGCAATTGAAGAAAATGCCGTTGAAATAGAAAAGATAATATTGAGCCGATTTCCTTCACTCATCAAAGATAATTAATGAAAGGATTAATCCATGAAAGTGATTACAAGTTGGAAAAGCAAGTTGCTGTTGGAATCTCAAGCTGGAAATAACAAATTTTCTATGGATGCAAAGCCTCCACTGAGCTCTGATTCGGCTGCTACACCTAAAGAACTTTTGTTGGGAGCCATTTCTGGGTGCTCTGCTATGGATGTGGTGGGTTACCTTAAAAAACACAAACAAGAGTGGACCGATTTTGAGGTGGAAGCTTCAGCAGACTTGACCAAAGGGTATCCAGCTATATTTGAAAACATTGAGCTTTTGTTTAAAATTAACGGAGCTGTAAACGCCACTTTGTTTGTGGAATCAATTCGACTTTCCCAAACCAAATATTGCGGTGTGAGTGCCATGATTTACAAGACTTGTCCCATAAGATGGAAGGCCATGGTGAACGGCGAGATTCAGGCCGAAGGTGAAGCTGATTTTGGTTTGTAGGGAAATACCTCCTGCAAGAGATGATGGGCCACACTCAATGCAATTTCATTGGAACCCAGATTTTGAGTCCTTTGTCCAAGGGGTATCATCACTTCGCACCCATTTTGAGTTAACCTATTTTTGACGGAATCGTTCAAGTTGTTCCAAAAAAGGGAAGCCCGATTTTGGGATCCTAAAATTCCAATTTTTGTGTGTTTGTGGTGTGAAAGTGCTTTAACAATGCTAATATCAACATCTAAGTTATGGGTAAGGCAGATCCAATGATGGGCCGCCAGTAGATCCGGGTGGTTTTCAATGGTCTTCTGAAATGAATCTTTGTTAAAAGCCACTTTTGCTAAAATTTTGGTAGAAGTTATGGGAAAAAATTCCAGAAGCGATGTTTTGAAGTCAATCAAATTCACTTTCCAGTTGAGCTCAATGAGCAGTTTGGTTAGGGCAATGGAGTCTGGCCCCGCTCCCACTAAGTTGATGATAGGGGGATGGGAGTAGTGTAAGTAAAAAGACTTATGCGGCTGAGAATGGGGTTTTTGTGCCTGAGTAGGAGGAACTTGGCCTACGGATGAAACCTCAAAATGATCTGAATGCGTCTCAGAAAATGTAACAAACCAGTGCTTCTGTTTTTCCCAGGCTGGGTCTTGACTATAAAGGATTAAGAGGTCCGTCGCATTCAATAACTCCAAGGATACCCAGATTTCTCCTCCGCATCCCGTGGAAAAATCAAAGATTCCTTCCGCCGTTGTTTCGTTGTATCGGACGGTCTTTTTAGGAGTTTCCGGATTGAGGCTTAAGCTGTGATTGGCTAGATCGTTTTCGAGGCAACCCCCAGAAATCAACCCTGCCTTTAAAACTCCGTTTTGAAAGAGAGCCATGGCACCCACATCTAAATAACTTGAGCCCACTTTGTTAAAAAGTGTAGCCCGAACCACAGGGGCTGTTTCCATGAGGCATAAGGCCGATTTGTGAAACTCAATCAGATCTATCAAATGGGAATCTCCACCATGGGTAGGTTTCTTAACCTTGTTTTGGTGAGTGCAAAATAGGCGTTGGCAATGGCTGGGGCCACGGGAGGCACGCCCGGCTCTCCCACTCCGGTGGGTTCCGCCTCACTTGGGATAATGTAACATTCCATTTTGGGGCAGTGATTGATTCGGGCTATTTTAAAGTCATGAAAGTTTGATTGGGAACATTCACCATTTTCAAAATCAATTTGAGAAAATAGTGCTTGAGACATTCCAAAAATCATTCCTCCCTCTAGCTGTTGTTTGACAATGTCTGGATTAATGGCCAGTCCACAATGCACCACGCAGATGGCTTTTGTGATACGAACGTTGGTGCCTTCCATTTTCATTTCCCAAACTTGCCCACACACGCTGCCGAAAGATTCATGGACGGCAATTCCTCGGGCACCGCCATCGGAAACAGGGCTCCCCCAGTTTGATTTTTCCCTTAACATTTCCAATATTTGTTTGTGTCTTGATCTGTCTGGCTTGAGAAGTTCCATTCTTAACTCAAGAGGATCTTTCCCGAGTTTGTGTGCCAATTCGTCCATAAAACTCTCTACTGGAAAGGCATTTCCGGAGTGGCCAACGCTTCTCCAAAATCCTAAGGGAACGGGAGTTTCGATTCCATGAATGTCAAGGCTTTGATTTTTGAACTCATAAGGGAGATTGTTGGCGCCTTCCACAGACAACTGATCCACAATCAGCGATCCAAATCCCTTAGAGGCAAAACCACCCAGACCATTTCTCCATGAATAGGGAACCCAGTTGGGGAGAGCGGGCATTACAAACTCACGACCTTGTTTCTTTAGCAGCGACTCAGAAACGATTTTGTGTTCCCACAATTTTATTTTGCCATCCGATGTGCCGCCCATGAGCTGATGCATAGCAGCTGGCCTATAAAAATCGTGCTTGGTGTCTTCTTCACGAGACCAAATCACTTTAACAGGCTTTCCGAGTTCTTTAGCCAAAACAACAGCTTCTTCCACAAAATCAGAAGCCAGCCTTCTTCCAAATCCACCTCCCACAAAGGTTTGGTGAATGACCACATTCTCCAAACTTAACCCGCTGGCTGCAGCGGCAACATTGTGCACCAGTCCTAGGTTTTGAGTGGGGCACACCACATGGCATTTTCCTCCGCTAAAGTAAGCCAATGAGTTTTGAGGCTCCAAAGTAGCATGGGCTAAAAAGGGAACTTGATATGCGGCTGTTAATAGATCCGAATTTTGGGATTTGTATTTGGAGACATTGCCTTCGGATTCAACGTTTTTAAATTCCGAGTTTTTCATGGCAGAAGAATATTTTTCGACCAAAGCTTTGGAAGAAAAGGGGTCGTTAGGCAACTTCCATTTTGGCTGAATGAGTCCAATTGCTTTTTTGGTGTTGTGGTAGCGGCTTCCAATAACAACGATTCCAAAACGATGACTAAAAATTTTTTCCACTCCCCTAACCGCTTTGGCAGCTGAAAAATCGGTTGATGGATCCAAAGTCGCCCCTAAGGGGGGCCGAATGATTTGTGCAATAACCATGCCAGGATAACTCACATCGATGCCAAATTTGGCCCGTCCCGTGCATTTGATTCGGTTGTCTAGTCTCTGGATGGGCTTACCAATCACTTTGAAGTTTTTGATTGACTTGAGATCACCGATTTTTTTCTTTTGTTCCCTTACGCTTGGAATTAAATCTCCAAAGGTGATGGATTGGCTGGAATCTTTAAGATAAACGGAACCATTTTTGGCATAGACTTTTGAAATTTCCACCTGCCACTTTTTGGATGCGGCGCGAAGCATCATCATTTTGGCCTGGTTTGCCATTTCTCTTAGCTTTACCCAGCTGGATTTTATGCTGGCTGAGCCTCCTGTCATCTGATGGCCCCAGACCGTATTGTCAAAGACCCGATTTGCGGATGCAAACTCATAATCAAGTGAGCTCGGTTCGATCTCCAGTTCTTCTGCTACGAGCTGGGCAAGTGCGGTTAGAGTGCCTTGACCCATTTCCACACGGTCTAGTACAAAGGAAATCTTGTTATTGGACTGGATCTTTATCCAGACGTTGGGTTCAAACAGTTTTAATTCTTTTTTGGCGGCAAATGCACTTTCAGGTAACAAATAAGTCCCAAGTGTTAGAGTGAAGCCTCCTTGCGAACATTTCTTCACAAAGGTCCTTCTAGAAATCGTCTTATTTGGTTTTAAATTTAACATGTTTTAGATTCCCTCATTCACTACAAGTTCTATCGCTTTGAGGATTCTAGGATAAGTACCGCACCGGCAAAGGTTTCCCTGCATATGATTTATGGTGTCACTTTCTGTGGGTTTGGGATTTGCTTTGAGGAGGGCACAAGCAGACATGAGTTGCCCGCTCTGACAATACCCGCATTGAGCCACGTTTTCTTTGTCCCACGCGTCGATGAGTTTTTTTCCCACCGGATCGGTTTCTAGCCATTCGATGGTTTGGATTGACTTTCCTTGAACGGCAGAAATGGGGAGTAAACATGATCGCACGGAACTTCCTTCAAAAATGACGGTGCAAGCCCCGCACTGCGCCATACCGCATCCAAATTTGGTTCCGGTGAGATTGAGTTCTTCTCGTATAACCCAAAGTAGAGGAGTCTCCGGATCCACATCCACAGATACGGAGCTTCCATTTAAGGTAAATTGAAACATAACAATATCTCCCTCCTGAAATTTAAGGAGAATGTTACCATATGATTTGTGATTCTGAAACAGCCGTCATGCTCTCAAGAATAGCAGAGGTAGAAAGTTCCTAATGGGAATTGGTTTTGGGCTTTGAAACTTGATTTTGTCGTTCCGCCCAAGTGAGGTGTGCAAATTTTGTATGATCCAAAATCAGCATGCTTCCCCCGTTTTCATCGGATGGGACCCAGTTTAGAGATTGAGTGAATTGTCGGTACAGCTGCTGTGCATTGTAGTTAGGCAAAACCGATGAAGACCAGCTCAATGCCGCCGCAATTTGGGCTGCCGCTTGACTCGTACCCGAGAGGTAACCAAAGTCTCCCCGGGAAAGTGTGGCAAAAATTTGATCCCCGGGAGCGAAAATACCCTTGAATTCCTTTTTTTTCCTTAATTTTGGCATTAAGTGATTTTGAATGGAGTAGTTAAACCAAGCCGATTTTCCACAAGTGTCATAAGCCGAAACCGTTATAAATCTACCCTTTTTATGATTTTGGATCGGATTCCATTCGGGGTTGAATTGCCCAAGTCTTTCCCAGTGTCCTGGGTAAAGTCTGATGTGCGAAAGATCCGTCATAGGAATGTTTCCATTTGGTGCAATCATTAATACGTTTAAATCCAATAATTTATTGATCATTTTTGTGAGAGGATGTTCTGCTGTCCAGTGTTTGTTGTTATCCATATTAAATTCATAGAAGGTATATCCCATATACAAAATGTGTAACAATTGTCTTGCACTGGACTGTTCAGATTGGATGTATTGGTAAATTCTTTCCAGATCGGCCACCACCTCCGAAAGGGTTAAAAAATGAAATCCATGAGAAACAGAGTGTAAAGTGATAGGTACGGAAACAATATGGGTGCCTGCAGCAATGCCTGTAATCCCCCGATCGTTTTTTCGAGCGCCAATAATGCCTGCGATGTGAGTTCCGTGATCGGACGCAATTCGAAAGGTTTGCGCTTCTTTTTGTAAGGAATTTGCGTGGTTTTTATGACCCAAAACTGTGATTTTGGGCATCTCAAAATGGCTATCATCTATGGGTCCATCGTGAATGATGAGACTTGAATTTCGTGACAAACCATCGGACTTTGCCCAGATCTCCTTTGAATTAGGCTCTGATTTTGATTTAAGATCACAAGTAGGAGTTGATGGAAATTCGCTTTGGAAGCTCCAAAATCGGCTCTTTTCCAGTATATTCATGTTTCTTTTTTTGGATTCAACACCCTCATAGGAACCAATCAAAGAGGCTAGAGCAGATACAGGGGTTTTTTGAAAAAGGTACCACTGAAGAGGCACATAGGGGTCTTGAAGAAGTTGGGGGTGGTACTCTTCCAAAGACTGAAGTTTTCCTTTTGAGTTTGGAAAAACATTCATAATATGGGACTTTTTGAGAATATTTTTTGGAATCTGATTTTGATTGTCTTCAACAAAGTAGGCCGATCCTGGATCCGTTTGAAATAGAAAGGAACTGTGTTGACTCAGAGAGTGGCTTTCATCTTCATTCAGCATCGAGGTATCGAGTCTCAATATATGACTATCATTTGCTTTTAAGGCTTCAGTGAACCAGTTCCAATTGTCTTTGTTTAGTGCAAGGGAAGCTGTGGAATGGGGTTCCGTTGAGGTGCCGTCCTGAAGTAAAGCATGTGTTTGATTCGATGAAGGCCTTTCCCAGAACCCCCAAGGGTGGATTTTGGGAGGTTGACATGAGGCCAGAATAAGATACCCCATTATGTGTCTGAATTTGAATGCCAAACCCGAATCCTTGATTGTGGTTTTTCCCTAACTCATGAGGTAAGGTATCGGCATTTAATTCCCAGAGCTTAAGCGTCTGGGTCTAAATTTTCCAAAGAATGTCAAGTTTTAGGGGGGACATGCGAATTCAACGATACATTCCCACTTGGTTTGGATTTTTGCACTCCCACATGACTAAGTATATTTTTGTGGTGATATGTATTTTATTGAGCATAATTCCAAGCTTGCTTTTGGTGGTGTTGATTTCTTATGCAGTCCATCAAATTCAAAAACCACTGGGTTTTTTAAGCTGGCAAGAGATGTTCGGAGGGGCCATTGGAACGTTGCTCCAGCGCCGGCTTTTTGGCACTGCCTATCAGTCAGGTGTTTCAGCGGAGGCGCAGTCCTTGTATTTTCCTATCATTTTGCTGGTGATGAGCGTGGTGGTCTCCGTCTTGCGAATTGTTCAAGAATATTTGATGGAGTGGATAGGGGAATCTGCTGCTAATGAACTCAGAATAAAAATCGTCGATTCTTTTTTCCACCGAAGTTTAGAGGCCATGGAAAAACACCCAGCCTCTTTTTATTCCGCCTTATTGGGAGAGGAGATCAAAGAGATAAGACTGGCTTTAACGCGACTATTTGGTGGTTTTATTCAAGACTCCCTGTTGGCAGTGATTTTTTTGGTGTGGCTTATTTTTTTGCATTTTCAGCTTTTTTATGTGTTTTTGGCTATTGTGATTCCGGCCGCATTACTCATTCGAATCACCTCTCGAATCATTAAGAAGCGAACAAAGCTGGGCCTGGAAAGGCAAACAGAAATTTTGGAATCCATGTTTGAACGTCTCAAAGGATGGGAAACCATTAGATCTTTAAACACAGTGGAGCAAGAAATAAAGACCTTCGAAAAAATCAATTTGCAGGCAAATCAGGAGTGGAAACGAGCCTCACGAGCCAGGGCATTAGGGGGTCCACTTGTTGAGTTGTTGGGGGCCGTTTTTGCTGGATTTATATTGTTGATTTCCCTTAGAAGACTAGCTGACTATTCCGTGAGTTCTCACGTACTGACCGACATTATGGTAACAATAGGATTATTATCCAACCATGTTCAGGCTGCTTTACAGTCCTTTCAAAATAGTAGAAAGGGAAAGGCATCTCTTCGGCGCGTTCAGAGCTATCTTTCCGAGTCCATGAAGAAGAGCGAGCCAGCTGTCTATCTCTCTGACCTTCGACTCGCAAAAGATAGGACGCTCTTTAAAAGATTAGAGGTGAGCCAATTAAAATTGGGTCCTGCCGAGTCAGGAAAGCCGCTTCCCCTTTCAGAAATTCAATTCCAATTAAATGCTGGGGATGTTTTGTGGGTAAAGGGTCCCTCCGGGATAGGAAAAAGTACATTAATTAAGACATTGTTTGGTTTGTACAAACCGACATCTGGGTCAATTTCCTGGGAATTTGAAAAAGACTCCGTTTGGGCTTTTGAAGAACTGTGCCGAAATTCATCGTACTTAAGCCAAGAACCATTTATCATTCAAGGGACCATTTACGATAACGTGGTCTACCCCCTAACCGGGGATTCGTCGGATGAAAAGCAGAAGGAAAAGGTTTTTAAAGCAATAGAGAAAGCTTGTCTTTTGAGGGAACCACAGGAATCCATTTTGACTCTTTCCGGAGGGGAAAAACAGAGACTAATGTTTGCTCGGGGCTTTTTTTCCGAATCGCCCTTTTGGATTTTGGATGAAGCCACTTCTGCCCTTGATGAAGCCACCGAAAGCAAAATTATGGAAAACCTGGTGGGTTTTCAAAAAGGTGTTACTGTACTTATGATCGCGCATCGGCGCACCTTGGCAAGGTTTGCCACTCAGATTTTGGAGCTTAAATCTACTTAAATAGACAGGAGTTATTTATGGCTGTTTCTTCTATCATTAATGGCAAATTGCACCATGGAAATGATATTTTTAAAAGTTTGAATCCTTCCACTCCCACAGAAGTGATTGGAGAGTTTGCCAGTGCTGGTCGCGAAGAGTGTTTACTGGCTTGTAATACAGCCAAGGAGGCCTTTGGACATTGGAAAAACGTACCAGCCCCCTTCCGAGGGGAATTGGTCAACAACTTAGGTAAGCTCATTTTTCAAAATAAAGAGGCGTTTAGTAGGATAGTCAGCAAAGAGATGGGCAAGCCCTTGAAAGAGGCAAGGGGAGATGTTCAAGAAGCTGTTGATACCTGCGTGTTTTTTGCAAGTGAGGGGAGGCGACTCTATGGGCAAACCGTCCCCTCTGAAATGCCTTCAAAGGAATTGTTTACTTATCGGAAGCCTCTTGGCGTTTTTGCTTGCATCACAGCAGGTAATTTTCCAGTTGCGGTTCCGGCCTGGTACTTTGTTCCTGCGCTACTGGCTGGGAACACTTGCGTTTGGAAGCCTTCCGAAGATACGCCCAGGATCTCGCAGTTTTTTACGGAGCTGGTGCATGCGGCGGGATTTCCAAAAAATGTTTTTAATACGGTTTTTGGTCTGGGATCCAAAACGGGTAAGGATCTCATTGAACTGGTGAAAGAGGGCCACATTCAAAAGGTGGGCTTTACGGGGAGCACTGAAGTTGGCTCAGGCATCGGCGAAATTTGTGGAAGATTTTTGCAGCACCCTTGCCTTGAATTGGGTGGAAAAAACCCGCTCGTAGTTACCCCTAGCGCACATTTGGATTTGGCTGTAACAGGAGCCCTTTGGTCTGCATTTGGGACCGCAGGACAACGATGCACATCGCTAGGTAATTTAATTTTACACACTAGTATAAAAGAAAAATTTGTTTCTTTATTCATGAAAAAAGTGAATGAGTTAAAAATCGGCGATCCTTTTGACCCATCTGTCTTTTACGGACCACTTATCAGTAAAAAATTTGCCGATAATCACGTGAATCATCTTTCTACTTTAGTGAAAAAGAAACACACTTTATTAACCTCAAAAAATGGTATGATGGAATCGGAAAAAGATTGGGCATCGTTTGTGGGCAAGCACAATGGCGGTTATTATGCATTTCCGTCTGTGGTTGATGGCGTAGACCTTGATGATGAAATTTACCGTACCGAAACCTTTGGACCATTGATCAATATCATGACTTATTCAGACATGAAAACGGCTATTGAATATTCAAATCAAACGGGCTTTGGACTTAGCTCCTCTATTTATTCAAATGATCCTAATGAAATATTTATGTTTAAAAATGAGATTTCTGCAGGTATGACATCCATCAACAACGGAACGTCAGGAGCTGAAGCTCATTTACCCTTTGGCGGCAATGGAAAAAGTGGCAATGGAAGCCGGCAGTCAGGGATTTGGGTGCTGGATCAGTTTACCAAGTGGCAGGCGGTGAATTGGGATTATAGTGGTCAGCTACAGTTGGCGCAGATTGACACTCCCTCCGCTCCGAATCTTGAGTACGTTTTGCCGTCGGAAGGTTGACTCCCAATGGCTTCAACGTTGTTTTCCCTTTTGAGGGAAAAGCGCCTATGATGGGACAAATGGGAGTTAGGATTGATGATGATACACGATGCGTTCCACTTGTTCCAAGCCTCTGAGACCGTTGCGGAACGGGATCATTATTTGCACCTTCTCTGCACGGAAGGAGTGTCTAGTCAAAATTCCCTTAAATTATGGAACATTATAGGTCAGTTAGCCAATAAAGTAGAATTCAAAAAGCTCAGTGGTAGTGTGCGTTTTTCTGATGAACCCACTTATCAGTGGTCATTAATCACTCGCATGTTTAGAGAAGCAGACCAAGATGTGGTGGGAAATTGCATCAATGCCCTCACGGTGACTAAAAATCGGAGTTTAGGCCATCGAACACTACGATTTTTTACATCCACGGAGCGATCTCAAAGAGTACTTTATTGTTTGGCCCGATACGCGGAAGAAACAAGAGATCATCGACTTATTTTTTATCTTTCTCCCTTTTTAGAGCATGATTTGTCGGATGCTTTTTTGGCTAGGTCTTTTAATGCACTTCATAGGCTTGGAGTGAAGTCTCCAGAGGCTATTAATGTGGCTTCTGAGCTTGTGAATTCCCATTTGTATGCAACGAATATGGATCGAAAGGCAGCCGTTGCGGCTGTTGTTTATTTATCTTTTGCAGGAAGTCAATCGGACATTCAGAATTTAAATGGAATTAAAGATAAGGTAAAAATTCCAGAGCTTAAGCAGCTTTTAAAGTGGGGATTAGGCGAAGTGGACCAAACGGGTTCCCGCGAATTCAATAGGGAAGATGCCTGTTCTTTTTTTGAAAAAAGCCTTTTAGATCCGGAGCCTAGTTTTTGTGGGTATGGGTGTTTTTCGGAAGATACACTGCTAAAAGGTGCCTCCGATTTTTTGACCCAATGCCAGCCGGAAAAAGCTTTTGAGGTAACGCGCTCCCTACTTTCTTTGGGCCATCCTGGATGTATCTCTTTATTAGCAAGGCATCCTGTGTTCGGGCTTTCTTCGATCATTGCGCAGAATCAAAGTGCCTTGATCGATCTTTGGAAAGAGCACAATCCGTTGCATGTGGACGAGTTTTTGGAAAGCGTCAGAAACGCCGATCATTTTGAAACCTGGCATTCAAAGGGATCTGAGCTTTTGTTTACTTGTTTGAGTGCAGAGGAATTTTCCGGATCGAGGAGGGACTCGTGGAATGAATTGTTTCAGGTTCTCATTCAGAATCAGTTTTTCAAAGCGCTGTCGGTATTGTGTGCCCATGTCCTGATTATTGAAAAGACAAGGGATTCGGGGCTCAATCCCGGGTTTTTAGAGCGATCGTTTTTGACAAAGCTTCAGCAAATGAAGTCGGTGGCACCCAAGTTTGGGGAGGCGGCTGAGGTGGCACTCGTGGAACAGGTTTTCTCACTTATTTTGGGTGGAAACTATTCCAATGGATTTATTCAGGAGGTTTTTTCCACCCTCTTGGTGTCCCCTTCCCACTGGGCCTTGTTGGCGTCTGGAATGTGTGGAGTGGAGTTTCAGTTTTCGTTCATGGAAAACTACATTCAGTACTCCTTGAGCCATTTTAAAAATAAGCTCCTTAAAGATAAAGATTTGTCTTTAAGCGATTTTTCTCTTGAGTTTGGTTCGTTCCTCATGTTTTTGGCCCATGCCACATTCAAAACAGATTTAAGCTTGTCTGAGAAGGTTTTGGGAGAGCTCATTGAAACTTGCACCATGATTCAGGGAATTGTGGATACGGTGAATATGGTGAATCATGGTGAGTCTGACTCCGATTCCGATGAGTCGGAAAATGCAGATTGGGCTGGTCATTCTTCTGTAGATCGGGAGTTTTTACGCTGGAGTGTGATCATTCAGATCAATCAGCTTCAGCACATTTCCCCTGCACAGCAGTCCGAATTTGAGCAGATCTTGAAAGATTCCATTCGTGTGGCATCTCACATTACAAAGCGTTGGATCATCCGAGCATTGGTGGGAATTGATAGTGAAGAATCTATCAAAACCATTCTCTATTTAGGTTTGCAACATGCGGATACAGAGCTGGTGGCACACACCATTAAAGAGTTGTTACCTTCCAAGCATCCTAGAGCCCAACAGGCTTTGATTCGATGTGTGGGTCGATCTACGATTTCTGATGAGTTAAAGTTGATGGTGTTGGAAGAAATTCCCCTTCATAATCCCCAGGAAATTCTTCAGGAACTCAAAACACTGGAAATTTTGAGACTCCCCCAGCATATGGATGATGCCATTCGTGACACCGTGGGTAGGGTGGCCAGCTTGTTTGAAGATAAGGAAATGGAACGTCCTCCCGTGGCGGAGCAGCCCACCTATGGCACGCAGGATATTGATTTGGTGATTCGAAAATTGTTACCTGATCATGATAAACTAGGAGTGGATGTTCGCAGCGCGCTTCGAACCGCAGAGATCATTTTGCTTCAGTCTAGGGATTGGGGATCTGAGGCCGTAGATTTGAGTCCTATTGTAAATATGCATTGCAAAGCGGTGGAATTGACTTTAAGAGATATTTTTGAATCCCAAACGGATGCCGTGATTCGCCGTGGGGTGCTTTCCAGCAAGCTAGATTTGTTGGGTTATGCCAGACCAATATTGGAAAAAATGCAGCTATTCGAAGATTATTTGTCTGCTTTGCCGACCATCAAAACGATTCCCTATTTTTCTAAGTTTAAACTTCGTAAAATGTTACGGGCCATTTGTTTATATAGGCCGGGTAAGCGTTTTACTTTGGACGGTCCAAAGGCCTTTGCTTTGTTTTTTTTAGTCACTTCGCGTAGTGTTTGCGCCTATGGCCTTGAAAAGATTTTTTCGTTACCTTTTAAAACAGACGCTGAGTTGTTTGAGTTTATCAAACTGATCCACTCCCTGCAGGACAGTCGAAATCGGGCGGTGCATGAAGGGTTAACGTGGGAGGCCAAAGATGAAATTGAAAGCATGCGCAGTCAGGCATACAAAATCATAGAAATTTCAATGAATTGTCAGAAGCATTTAAATCAACAGTCCTATGGGAGAGGTCACTTGCAGGGAGCATCCGGTGCGATGTTGGGGGCCTAAATAAGTCATGGGACTCCGGATCAAAACCAATGTTAATTCGCTTAGTGCGCAGAGAAATATGGCGAACAACACGGCTCAGTTAGACCTACACACCCAGCGACTCTCTAGTGGATTTCGCATTAATAAAGCTGCCGATGATGCGGCCGGACTTGCGATCTCCACTAAATTAGAAGCACAGGTGCGGGGTCTTAACCAGGCCAAGCGAAACGCTTCCGATGCCATTAGTTTGGTGCAAACCGCTGAGGGGGGTCTGAACGAAATCAGTAATATCATTGTTCGATTAAAGGAACTCAGTGTCCAGGCGGCTTCAGACACCATTGGCAACCAAGAACGTGGTTTTTTACAAAAGGAATTTTCTCAACTCAAGTATGAAATCGAGAGAATTGCCTATTCATCGGAGTTTAACGGAACACGTTTGCTTACGGGGGACAGAGAATTACCCTATGAAATGGCTAAAAACTCCAATGTCTCTCCTCTGGAATTTCAGGTGGGATCGAATTACTTTGAATCCGTCGATCACATATCCTTGCAAAATCCGGTACATGTTATAAAGCTTGATCTGCGTGAGATCAACGCCACTTTAGAGGGTGAAGGCTCTTTAGAGCTTGGCCAACCCACCAGCGAATTTGGGGTGAGAATTGATGCCAAAGAGTCTGCCCAAAAAACGATTCAGGTGGTGGATAAGGCCATCGAAAAGGTAAGTGAATATCGTTCCACTTTAGGCGCGGTTCAAAACCGGTTGCAAAGTAGTATTAATAACCTTGGAATTCAAATGGAAAATCTGAGTTCTGCGAAGTCAAGAATTAAAGATGCTGATTTTGCAGAAGAAACGAGTCAAGCCACCCAGTATCGAATTTTACAGCAGGCTGGCCTAAGTGTTTTGGCTCAAGCCAATCAGATGCCCGAAATGGCCTTAAAGCTTCTTAATTGATTTTAAAAATTCCATTTCTCTCTTTTTTACAATTGATTTGCTTGGGAGATTGCACTATAAGAAGCTGTTTTTCGGATGAATTGGAGACCTGAAACTTGAGCCGCGTACCTACACTTTTTATGAATAAAATTACGGTTTTGGATTTTGCGGCCTTGCTGCCAGACTCCATGCCCATTGGATTTTCTTTTTATGTGGATGTGAGACTGGGGGGTGCACAGGATTCTGATGGAATTCTGATGGACTTTGGTTTGGCAAAAAAGGCACTAAAAGAATTTTTAGATCGATTTTACGACCATTGTTTGTATGTGCATAAAGGTCAAGTTTCCCAGGGGCAGACTGGTGAAGTGGTTCATGTAAGACAAAAGTCTGACAGTGATTTGTTTCTGATGAGGTGTCCAAATTCCGCCGTGCAGGTGGTTCCTCTTACGATTTTAGAGGATCTTTCCCAAGGCAAGTTGGACACTTTGGAAAAACATTTAGAAGAGAAGGCCCTGCCTATTCTTCCATCTAATGTATTGCAATTAAAGATCAAATTGTATCCTCATGAGAAGAGTTCAGATGAAAATTTTTTCAGCTACACTCACAGCCTTAAGTTTCATTACGGAAATTGTCAGAGATTTCACGGACATTCCAACGTTGTAGAGGTCTATTCCCAAGGGAATTTGGATTTTCCCCTTTCTCAAAAAGCAGCGCGATTGTTGGATAAGACTTATTTGATTGATGGGACCTATCTCACTCAGGAATTCCATCCTGAAAAATGGGGACTTTTAGGTGAGAGTTGGACCCAGATGATGGAGAAAGAACCGCATCTTTTTGTGGAATATTCCGGAAATCAAGGAGAATTTGGTCTGGTATTGCCCAAACGCATGGTGCAGCTGATGCCCTCCGAAAGTTCCATTGAAAACATCAGTCAGTATGTTTTTAATCGGCTGCGATTAGATCCTCAGGTCCATCAGGTTTTTTGCTATGAAGGTTTGCAAAAGGGAGCTATTTTCCCATGATAGACACGAAGTTTTTGATCAACGAGATTTATCCTTGTTTGCAAGGAGAGGGGATCAATTTGGGAAAACCTTCCCTTTTGGTGAGGTTCCAGATTTGTAACCTGAGGTGCTCGTTTTGTGACACGCCTTACACCCATACTTTGGCTAGCGATACGTTTCCATTGGAGGGATCGGCTTCTCCGGGAGTGCGAAAAATTCAGAGGCATTCCAGCCAGGAGCTTTTGGGTATGATTGGGGCCTTCCAGCCTCGACATTTGATTTTTTCGGGGGGTGAACCCACACTGCAGCCTATCCATCGTCTATTTCCCAGTTTGCTGCCCATGGCCACCATTGAGGTGGAAACCAACGGCACTCAAATCCCACATCATCGTTTTAAAGATATGCAAGATACGGATTATCAGCAGGTGCAGTGGAACGTCTCCCCCAAGGGTGCCAATGCGGGGGAGTGCCATGATTTAAATTCGCTTAGATTTTGGGCAAAAATGTCAGAGGGTTTGACTCAGGTTTGGTTTAAGTTTGTGGTTTCTCAGGATAATGCCCCTGCCGACCTTCGGGAAATTCAGGATTTGGTGCACGATTTGGGGATTTCCCCCCAGCGAGTGGTCCTGATGCCTGAAGGTACATCCCTGAATTCTCAGACAAATTCTGCTTGGTTGCACGATATTTGTTTGGAAACGGGGTATCGATTTACCCCTCGCCTGCATGTGATTCTTTTTGGCGACCGCCGAGGTGTTTGAAAAAAGCCAAAAAAAAAGGTGCCATCAAAGACGGCACCTCTAAGAGCAACAAAAAGGAGGAGAAAACTACTAGACTCCTTAATACTTCCTGGAAATAATGGTGTCAATACAAAAAGGGTCGATTTGAGAAGAAAACGTCAAAAATTTTTCTAAAGAAGTGATCAAGTGTATGCCGGGGAAGAGAAGAAAACAAAAAAGGAAAGTAATATTTAAGGCTTGGCTTTATCCTGCTTCTCGGATTTGGGAAGTAGGGTGACCACAAGTCTTCTGCCTTCCAGTTTGGGTTGGGCCTCTGTAACCACCAGGTCGTTGATGCCTGCTAGAAGGCTGTCTAGCACTTTATAACCAAGATCCATGTGGGACAATTCACGCCCTCGGAACTTAACCCCTACCTTGACGCGACTTTTATCAGCAATCCACCTACGAATGTAGTTTTGTTTGGTTTCGATGTCGTGGGAGTCTGTGTTGGGGGTCAAATTGATTTCTTTGACTTCAATGACGGTCTGTTTTTTCTTGGCTTCGTGTAGTTTTTTGCTTTGTTGGTATTTGAATTTACCATAATCGATCAATCGACACACAGGAGGTTTTGCTTCAGGGGAGACTTCCACTAGGTCAAGACCAACCTCTTGAGCTCTTTCCAGTGCTTCTTTAATGGACACTACCCCTACTTGGGAACCGTCGTCTCCAATCAACCTAACTTCAGAAGCTCTTATTTTTTCATTGATTCTTGGACCATCTTGAGTGGCTGGGCCTTGCTGGCGGTTGGGACTTCCCATTTGACGCATATTTTGCGAAAACCTCCTATTGGTACTGACTGAAATGCTCGGAACTCAAATCATCTTGAAAACGCTATTAGTAACAAAATATGATAAGCCATCTTTCGATGCACTGTCAAAAATGGCCTCAAGACTAGGATTTAGTCTTGAGCTCGGCAGCGGTGGGTCGGTTAAGCTTAAATAACTCAGGAGTAGAGCCCTGATTATTTAAAACTCTTTTTCTGTCTTTTCCCACAGCAGCCTTTTTGGCTCGTCGTCGCTTTTTGGTGATATCGGTTGGTGAAGTCATTTGAATGGTCCTTTGTAAAACAGGTCGAAGAAGTCTCGATAGCACTCTTTTCCTTTTTTTGCAAACGCAGTGCTTGGACCCCGCCCAAAAGGACATAAAATTATTGACATCACTGCAATTTTTTAACTAAATATTTGAAGTTATTTTTGTAGGATGGGGACAGCCTTAGGAGGGTAAAGAAATGTCTGTTAAAAAGACCAATTCCACACCTACACCCCCGCTCGCCACTCCTCCCTCTGCCGCCAAAACGGAGGGTGCGGGAAAGTCTTCCCGAGTCTCCAGTGCGGCATCGGCGTACTTGAAACAGGCGGAACGTCCCACAACAGAAAATGCCGCATCAGTGAGCATTTCGCCAAAAGCCAGAGAAATGAGCCTTGCCCGCAAAATTGTGGATGAGACTCCTGACATCAGGGAAGATAAAGTAGCTGAATTCAAGCAGAAATTGGCCAATGGCACCTATAAGCCCGACGCTGAAAAAATTGCGGCGGGAATCCTGAACGAAGCGATCAAAGATGAACTGTCTAAAACCCCAGAAATTGCGTTAGAATGAACCAAAGGTTAGTGGAATCATGCAAGATCTTTATAAAGGATTGGGCCTACTGGCCACCTTGCTCCGCAGAGAGATGACCACTCTCCAGGATTTTGGTGAGCTTTTGCGGGCTGAGACTTCGGCTCTAGCCGAGGTGAATTTAAAGGAATTGCAGCAGGTGATTTCGCTCAAAGATCAACTTGTGGTGCGATTTAAGAGAATCGAAAAAGAGAGACAACAGCTTTTTAGCCACCTATTGTATCAAATGGGTGCAGACCCTCGCGTCAGAATCCATTCCCTTCCTCGCTTTTTGGAAACACTGGAGCAATATTATTGCAACGTAGAGAAACTTCTGAATGAAGAACAGGTTCAACTTTTGCGGCAGTTAAAAACGGAACTTAACGTGGTTCACGAGAGTTATTTAAACTCCTATAAAGCTTCCGAACGCCAATTTTTGGCAAATAAAAAAAGGCTAGTTCTTCTGAAAAAGAACATAGAAGGCTCCGTTAGCTTTTTGGATCAGTTTAAAGTGGATGGATCTGGTTACTCCAAGTCTGGCCTACATGAATCATCGCTGGGTAAAAGTTCTGGATTGCAGATAAAGGCATAAAATATGGGAAGCACCCTTGGTCACATCATGAACATGGGCAACGAATCCCTCCGAAATTCACGTTTGGGTGTGGAAGTCACTGGCCACAACATCGCAAATGCTCACACCAAAGGTTATTCCAGGCAAAGAGTAAACACTCAGACCAATCATCCTATCCAATACGGAAAACACACCATTGGCAGTGGAGCTAATGTTGCAGAAATTCAGAGAGCTCATGATAAATATGTTGAGATGCAAATGCGAAAAGAAAATCAGAGCATTGGTTTTAACACAAAAATGAGCGAAAACTTGAGCCGAATTGAAGGGATTTTTTCACTGGAAAATGAAAGTAGCATTGCAGAAAAAATGAGTCAATTTACAAACTCTTTAAGAGAATTTTCAACCTATCCGGAGCAATATGCCGTAAGAATCAATTTGATTGAATCGGCTAAAAATCTCACACATAGCATTAATGAAACCCATCGCACCGTGGTTCGTATGCAAGATGATTTTACCGATGAAGTCAAAGGAGAGCTGGACGGATTAAATCAAAAACTAGATGAAGTGGCTAAATTAAATGGAGCCATAAAGGAGATGTCTTCAGGCACAGTGGCCAATCGGGCCAATGATTTAGAAGACCGCAGAGACATGTTACTTAGAGAAATCACAGAAACCATTGATGCACAGGTTTATTTAGATGAAAATCAAAATTATGCCGTGAGAGGACCCGGAGGCTCACTCCTGGTGGATGGTACCCATGCATCGCAATTTAGAATGGAACCCACCCTGGAATTTTCCCAGCCCCGATTTCTGGTGTATGGCCCTGGGGGTGGCAATCCTTATGACATCACAGATAAAGCAGAGCGTGGAAAAATTGGAGCTTTGATTAGGGCTAGAGATGTCCATGCAGGATTGGTTAGGGAGAGAATAAATGATTTTGCTAGGAACTTAGGAGATTCCTTTAATGAGATTCACCGAAAGGGGTTTGGCATTGGGTCCTTTGAGACTCAAAACGGAAGAGATTTTTTTAAAGGATATGAGGGTTTTGACGGTGAGCCAGCGGAAGGAATTACGATCGATGAAGCATTGGCCGCAGACCCAAGTAGTTTATCTGCCGCTTTCACAAGTGGCGCTCCTGGAGATAACATTTTAGCAAATCACCTCGTGAGAATGATGAGGGAGCCACTTTTTGAGAATGGTCAAACATCCCTTTTAGGATTGTATGAAAATTTACAGTCCAAGATAGGTGTGGAAAGCGCAAATGCCAAAGAGGATGCTAAAACATCACAAATCATTCAGGCCCAATTAAATTCCCAACGAGAGTCCACTTCTGGTGTTTCGATAGATGAAGAGGCCGCAGAATTGCTGAAATATCAACACATGTTTACCGCCAGCTCCCGCTTGATCACCACGGCGGATCAGATGTTTCAAACGATTTTAGACCTAAAGCGGTAAATTAGGAGTGTATCATGGTTCGAATCTCTGAAATGTATCGATTCCAGGCCACTCAAAATCGCATTAATATGAATCGAGCCCATGCGGATGAGGTGCAAGAAACCGCCACATCGGGCCGAAAGCTACGCAAGGTGAGTGACGATCCCGTTTCTGCTGTGAGAGCCTTACGTAATCGATCTAAATTGGATAACATTCAGGAATATAAAAAAACAATTGACTTTGCCAGCGGTTATCTTCAAAAAACGGAAGACGCTTTAAGAGGAATAACAGAGGCTTTGATTCGAGGTAAAGAGCTTTGTATCCAGCAAGCGAGTGGCACTTGGGATGAAAAAACCCGTGAGATTGTTGCTTCAGAAGTGAAGCAAATTGGGGATCAAATTGTGGAGCTAGGTAATTCTACCTACGGAGACAAATTCGTATTCGGAGGATTCCGTAGCACCACACCTCCTGTGGATTCTGAGGGGCATTTTTTGGGTGATGATGGAGTTATCTATGTGCAAATAACGGATGATTTCTTTAGACCCATCAATATTTCGGGGCGAGATCTTTTTGAAATTGAGTCCACTGAGGAAGGGAAACAGCTCCCGTTGGTTCAGGTGTTTCGTAAGTTAGAGTATGCTTTGAGAAACGATGATCTTAATGATATTCACGGGCTAATGGGAAAATTGGATGCATCCATTGAAAAAGTAGTGTCATTAACTTCCAGTCTTGGAGCACGAAGGAGTAACTTAGATAACCTAACAAGTATGAACGAAAGAGAAGAAGAACAGACCTATTTGGAAAATAACCGAATTGAAAGCGCCGATTTTGTGGAATCGGCCATGAACCTAAAAACGGCGGAGACGTCTTTAAATTATACACTGAACTCTAGTGCGAAGCTCCTATCACCTAGCCTCCTACAGTTTTTGGGAGGAAGCTAACGAAACGTGATGGGATAATTAACAGGAACGGTTTCGCCATTGCGGGGTTTAGGGAACTGAACGCGAGATAACACTCGCTGGATGCATCCATTCACAGAATCACGGTACGCTGCCGAAAGCGGGCCAGATTTCAGATTCACAGACAACCCTTCCACGTTACCGGAACGGTTGATTTTAAACTTGGAAATTAGGGAAAATCCATAGCTTCCAGCCGCATAGTCTCTAGCGCATTTATAGAAAAAACCGCGGTATCTTCGCAGGGTTGAGGTAACTTCCCGACTGGTAAGAGGGCTTAGACCGTGCATTTGCATTTCCGTAAGCCTAATTCGAGTTCCATCTTCCGTAACACAAGCGTACCGCCCACTCGATCCACCCTCAAAACGCACGCAGTCTTTATCCACATCAAAAACTTCAGACGTTTCATCCCAGTCATCGGAATTATTTTGGGCAAGGGCTTGTCCCGTTCCATTTAAAGCACTAACGAACATCAAGACAATCAAGGTGAAGATGATACGAGAGAAACCTAAACTTTGGCGATTCATTTTGTTTTTCATGGTGGGTTCTCCTTTTGGTCATGCTAAGTCCATTGCAAGACGTATGCCAGTTGTTTGTTTCTTTAATTCTTTGATTTTTAAGCATTTATTTTTTGGGAGAAGCCACAGGGGGTGTACTGATTTTAGACATACCTGTCTAAGAAACGGGTGCTGATGGGGAATTAGGATGTCAAGCCAAAAACATAGGGAAGTAAGTGCCTATGTGTATTGGATAAAGGTTGTCAGAATCGGTTAGAACGTCTTTTTTGAGCACCTTATCATGGTAAATGAGTTTTTTGAGTTTTTTAGGAATAGAGATCCGATTTCATACTGTATTTTAGCGGTATTGTGTGTGGGATGGATGATTGTATTAGAGCGAATTGCATTAATGCAGTTTGTATACAGGCTTGATTTCAATAAATTTAATGACCAACTTCGTCCCATGTTGGCGGGTGGGGATTTTGCCCGCGCCAAAAGTCTTTGTAGGGCTTGCGGAAAGTCAGGGTTGCCCAAAATTGTGTTGCGTGCCATAGAGACATTTGAATCCGACAGCTTTAGAGTTCGCCACGTGGTCACTGAAGAAACAATGGATTTTTTTCCACGTATCCGAAAGAGAATTTCTCAGTTACCTAATCTTGCCACGCTTGCCGTCTTGCTTGGAGTGTTAAGTTGTGTACACGGAATTTGGGAATCATTTGAAATTGCAAATGTATTGGAGATAAACCTTAAAAACTACGCTCTTTCTAAAGGGCTTTCCAGGGCCATGATCCCTCTTTCGTTTAGTTTGATTTGCACCATCATATTGATGTTGCCGTTTGGTTTGCTGGATTCTCTAGCTAGCAGATTAGAATCGGAATATGAACATTCATTAGCCATTGTTCTTAATATCATTTCTCCTGAAACCCAGCCTGTATTTGGAATGGCTCCTAGCGAGACCCATTCAAAATCATCGGGGTCTAACCATGGAATTGATCATAGCATTCCCATTTCCGAAGGCGAACCCGCTGGAATGGGGCGCGACACAAAATCCATGGCAGTGGCGGAAAAGAAAGGTCTTTATGAAGATGTTACGGAAGCACCTCGTATTGATGCCGTCCCAGATGAGGAAGAAATCATATGATTTGAGCGTCTTTTATAGCATTGCCGGCATGCTATTTGGATTGAGCTCCATCTTTATTGTGTTGACTTTGCTACAGAGCGCTTTGGTTAATGACAGAAAGGTGCTCTATTTAAACATTAAAATTCCTAATTTGCGTTTTTCTCCTTCGGAACTAGGGGAAAGTGATGTGCCTCAAGGGAAACAGGTGGCATTGTCTCGTAGTTCCCCTATTATCGTGTTTACGGATGATAAGGTGCTTTTAGGAACTTTTGAGAATCTGAAATACCCAAAAGATGGCACGTTAGTAAAACTGCTCTCCTATGAGGAGTTTAATTCTATCACCTCAAAGGATTCTCTCATTAGGAAAATTAAAAATGAGATTATCAAAGAAAATGATGTGATGGGAATTTCATTTCCTAAATCAACTCTTAATACTTGGAACGAAGTTTTGGGTTACATGAGGCGAGTGAGAGAATTATTTGAACCTATAAGCGGTGAACTCAAACTAACGATGATTGATATTCCTTGGCAGAGGTAAGATGTATACCATAGCAACCAAAAATTTTGGCATTTGGCGTAGCGATCATTTCAGCCATAAATTTTACAAAAATAGAAGTGTTTCTTTTTTAGGAGCTGCACTTTTTTTGAATTTTATTAGTATTGTTATCGTTTTTGTATTGTATAATAGCATAAAAATAAAGAGTTATTATTTTGAAATATTTGGACCCTCCATTCCCCAATTTGACCAGGTGGAGGGGCTGTATGAACAAGATAGTCAAGCTTCTTTTGCTCTTTCTGTTGTGCCTACTTCAGGAAAGGTACTGAGAGTCACCACAAATGATGGACAAATATTTACAATACCAGATGAATTGGATGAGTTTAAGTTTTTTCTGGATGCCAAAGCCAGAAACATTTTTTACACGGCAGCATTGTTAATGAATGAAAAAATCAAATTAGGTAAAATTCAATTGTGGTTAAGTAAAGATTTATCACTAGAGCGGGTTAATGATCTCTTAAAGTTGTTTTCAGACCTTGGGTTTGATGATTTTGATATTGCGGTGCAGGTGGTGTGCTCTGAAATCACTTGTCCTGAAACGAAGGCGCTGTAGAGACGGGAAGTGAAATGAGTAATCAAAGAAAAATTCAGGGGAAAGCAAATCTCCAGAAAATCTTGTACATTTCCGTGTTCCAAAATGGCGCCACGCAGTGTTCTGCTCAATTTCCCATTCGAAAATTCTTTGAAAAAAAAATTCAAATAGGTGGCTCCCCTGGTTGTGAAATCTACATCCCGTTTGCTCCCTTTATTGAAAGAAAAACTCTTTTTAAAATCACGGGGAAGGGTGTTTACGCAGTTTTGGAGATTGGTTACACGGGTTATATAAATACAGGCACCGTATTTGGCCAAATTGCAGATTTTATTTCCCCGCAAGGAACACTTGTTCCCTTACCGGCCATGGGGCTCCCCACGGAAACTTTTTTGGGAGATAATGCCAGGGGAAAAATATCCGTTGGTCAGTATGATATTGCTTTTAAAATAGAGACACCAAAAAAGATAGAAGAACCTAAAAGTAAATCTGTGGGCATTGGATGGATGAGTCATCGTTATTTAGATCATCCTATGGAACGTCAACTTGTTTGGTTTTCGTTAAGCTGTGCCGCCATCACTTTAATTCCATTATTTTTGTTTTTCTCAAAATACAATCCCGATCATACCTATTCCATAAAGAGCCTTTCCGAGCCAGAGCTGAAGCAGTTCATTGCACCCAAACACTACCAGCTTCTCCCTTGGTTTTATGAGACACAGTTTCAAGCAAAAGAAAGTATGCCCTTGGCAGTGGATCTTGTGATTGTGATGATTTCGCAACTTTTGAAAAGATGGCATGGAGATTTGTTTAACTCTGATGACAAACAAATGATAGAATCCATTGGACCTTTTACGGCTCCAGCCCGTGTTCCATTTCTAGTTCAAAGCTGGCTCACGGAGTTTAGATCCCATTTGACAAAGGTAGAGTCAGAATTTTATAGCAGCATTACTATGGGTCATCGTAGTGTTTTTAAACCACCGCCGGAGTTTGTAGTGGAAACGGCGGGTAGAGGCAAGGGAAGTCTGAATTTACGATTGTCTGGAACGTTAACTCAAATCAACCGTCTGTTGGTTGCGGTTCAGTCCATGGAAAAAAGCGAATTTGAGTTTGTAAAATCCGAGCTTGAACGGGAAAAAATCAAGCTTTCGGGTGTGGATACGGAACCAGAATTGCCAAGCGGCTCAAAAGCACAGGTGGGAACCTCCTTTCTGAAGTTTATTTCTTCCCATGAGTTAGCTCTTCAAAATTATAAGGACGCTTTGGAAATTCAGGCTGAAAAGGCTAATTTACTTGCGGATAGAACCAAAAAGTATGAAATGTGGGCTATTTTGGGAAAGGTGGGCAAGGAGTCCCTTCCCGGCGTGCAGAATCTGCTGTTGGACCAGAATGCCCTGGTGACTCCGCGATTTTATTCAGCCACAGGCCATTATGTGGTAGACGGAATTAGCAATATGATCGATAATGTTGAACTCTTGTTTGATCCAGGCAAAATTCCAGAGATGAAATTGATAAGACCTTCCTTTTCTCAATCAGAGATGCTGGTTTTTCTGGAGTCAAAAAAGGAGGAGATCAGGGCTTGCTATGAAAGTCGGCTGATACACAAACCCGGTTTGGCCGGAAAAGTTGAAATTGCTTGGGTGTTGGGTTTGAACGGAAGGGCCTCGGAAGTTCGATTTTTATCAGACTCCCTCAGGGACCCCCAGTTAGCCAATTGTCTTAGGAGCCGAGTTTTGGATTGGAACTTTCCGAAGCCAAAGCATGGTTCGGTGATGGTAAAATATCCATTTAGATTTGTGATTGATAAGTGAAGGAGTTTTTTTGTTAGATATTAAAGTATTTCCCTTAGGTGGGTGTGGTGAAATAGGAATGAATTTTACCGTTTTGTTGGTAAATGGATTTTACTATTTTATAGATTGTGGATCCTTGTTTCCTTACAAAGAGCCAGGTGTTAAGTTGATTTTTCCTGGGATAAAGAAGCTTCAAGAAAAGAAGATCTTTCCCACAGCATGGCTAATCACACATGGACATGAGGACCATATAGGAGCATTGCCCTACCTACATCCTTTGTTTCCTGCACCTATTTATTCTTATGGATTTGCCACTGAAATCATAAAGGATAAGTTACATAATGCGGGTTTGAAGCAGCCAGAGCTGGTGCAGTGGCAACCCTATCACACCACTAGCCTTCCTGAATTAAAAGTCACTCCCTTTCCGGTTAATCACAGCATTCCCCACTCGTTGGGACTGATTTTAGATTGTAATGGATTTAATATAGTGCATTCTGGAGATTTTAGGCTTGATTACACCTCCCCAGAGGGAATCACCTCCGTGGAAGCGGTTAAAAAGGCACTGAGCGGCAGGCCCGTTCATCTATTAATGGCCGATAGCACCAATTCATTCCAAGAGGGACATGATTTTGATGAAGTGGATGTGATGCCTGAACTGGAAGAATTAATGAATGCCACCAAAGGGATAGTGATTGTCACCACTTTTTCTAGTAATATTTGGCGGGTAAACAGCTTAATAGAGCTAGCAAGATCCGTTGGTAGGAAAGTTTGTTTGATGGGCCGAAGCTTGGAAAGAAACTTTTCCATTGCTCAGGAATTGAATTTAACAGATGAAAATGACGTAATATTTGAAGAGAATATTCATGAATACTCTAAAGATCAGTTGGTGGTTATTTCCACAGGGTCCCAAGGGGAGCTTTATTCGGGGATGATGAGATTGGCCATGGGGCATGTAAAGTCCCTTCAGCTCAATGAAGACGATGTGGTTGTATTTTCCTCGCGATCCATTCCAGGCAATGAGAAATCCATTGGGGTGGTGGTAAACATGCTGGCGCGTTCCGATTGCCGAATTGTTTTAGGTAAAGATAAGTTAGTTCATGTGAGTGGTCATGCTTACCAAGATGATTTGGTGGCGTTGTTTAAGGCGTGTGCTCCAAAATATTTTATGCCCCTTCACGGGGAATACAGACATTTGAAGAAACACATCGAAGTTTTGGTGAACGCTGGATTGCCCAGGGAAAACGCATTTTTAGTTGAAAATGGCGATCTTCTGGAAATTACGGATAGGCCAGCGCTCAAGCGCAAAGAGGTGGGTAGAAGTCGGGTCTTTTTGGGTCCCTTAGACAAATTAGAAGATGCTGGGGATTTGACTTTCCGTGAGCGCACCACCGTTTCGGAGTCCGGGATGTTGGGTGTGTCCATGGTGGTCCGAAAGGAGTCCTTCGTGTTGCTCTACCCCCTTAAATTGGAAGCCGTGGGAATAGGAGTGGATTCAAATGCGATTGGAACTCAATTAAACAGTTTGTATGGAGAATTAATAGCAGGATTGGCATTAAAGGGTAAGCTCCAGCTGGAGCGAATTCAGGAACAGCTCACTTCAAACCTAAGGCGACTCGTGGATCCGGGCGGCCAATCAAAGCCGCTTGTTCGTTACTTTATACATCAAGTGTAGGTTTGAATCGTATCAATGACCTAATTTACGGAGCTTTTGCGGATGGCTTAGAAAAAAACAGCTTCAATGGCTTCGGTATTGAGTTGGCATTCTTCGCCTGAAACGAGAACCTTGTTATTTTCATCGATTAATTGGTAGCTGGCCGTTGCAAGATCAGAGGTAGAGAGTTTTATGCTTGCCTGCACACCATTGAACTGGAATTTCCCACTTGAAAATTTTTGTTGTGCATTCTCTTCAATGTTGTCTGCATCTCTTTTGAAAATGCCAAATTCTGCCTCTGGCCCTAGTAAAGGTAGCACAAACTCGGTGTTAAAAGAATCTAGTTTTCCCTTGAAATGGGCATCAACGCGTGTAGCAAATAAACTGAAATCTTTGCCTTTTTTACAACTACTCAAAAATTTAAACTCTTGGTCAATCACAAAAATGGCTTTCCATCCTTCCTGAATGCCCTCACAGTCTTTGTATTGCCTAATTACAGTGGAAGTCTTAGCTTCTTTGTAGGTAACCGTTTTTTCATTAAAATTAACCTGAACTTCAATGGGTTTTCCATCGTCAGGATTGGGGAATGTTTGGCCTAGGTTGCTAATGAGTCGCCCTCCTAATTGGAGAACATTATTTTTTCGGTCCATTTGGTTTGGCGGAAGGAGGAAACTGCCAGGATCGAGAGAAACATATTCATTTGGCAATTGAGGCATTTGCATGTCGTCTCCCTCACTTTGCAGTGAATTTTCCCCTCCGATGGTATCAAATAAGATATTTGGAATGCCGGCTGAATTGCGATTCCAGTGAACCATTTTCACGGGTTTTCCTTCTAAATTGCATTGATTGAGCCACGACATTGTGCCCACTGGAGTTTCTCGAAACCCTTCTCCAGGTGCAATTTTGTCATCCAAGCCATCTGCAACTTCGGAGTGTGAAGGTTGAATGGTGCATGAAACAAGACTGAGGCTGGCTAACAAAACGAGATGATAAAGACCAGACATGGGGATCCCTTTCTTCTTAAATCAGTTATAAGACAAATTTATGGAAGCAATTTTCTGGCCACCCCAATTGACACTCTCAGAATGGTGATTCTGAGTGATGGTATCTCAAAAAACGGAACCAAATCAGAATCACTAAGGTTTTTAGATTTAGAAAAAGACAGCTGTGCTAAACGCTTGATGTCAAACAGTTAGTCATGTGTCAAGAAAGTCTCGAATGGGTGATGGAGTGAGCCGTTCCGCCATCGCCCAACTTGTTATGAGGATCTCATCTAAAAAGGTAGAGATCACTTTACCAGATCTTTTCCATTTTTTTTAGCTTGATAAGATTGATTAAGATTTGGACCGAATCCAGTCTTGGATCTGGATGCAACTTTCAGAAAATTTTGAAGAAGACCGGATGGATAGATAATGATTAAACAGATATTCCATCACTTGGTTTAGAGTTTCCAAATGGCGGATACGTGTTTGCATGTGCGAAAAGGCGTCCGACTCCTGAACCGAAGGAAGTCTTAAACCCCGTAGGGTCATATCATCTCCTCTTAAAGTCCAACTCCAAAGGTGATCTGCATTTTGCAGCACAAGTTTTGCCTCTTGAATCAGTTTTCCAGACTTAAGAGCCGTCACCGATTCCTGGGCATAGGCGGGAGTGCCTCCTTTTAGAGCACTCTCCAAAACACTTCCCCCGGAAGAAACGAGAACAATTTTATCGTCAATGTAGAATTTGAACTGTCCAAGCGAAGGGATGTGAATCTGGTGATTTTGGGATTCGCTGAAATACCATAGCCAAGTCAGGAACTCGCGACCAAGAAACCCTTTATTGAGCGACAAAAACTTAAGGGCTTCCGCTTGGGACTCTAAATCCATCATGGGGCAAGACTCTCCGGGGTTGAGATTCAGTAAGGAGAGCTTACCCCTAGCACTTAATAGCCGGCGGGTAAATGGATGCTTTGAAGAGCTTCACTGTGGTATTGGTATTCGCCTGTTTTTTCATTCAAAGAGGCAATGGCAGAAAAAAGGTAGTCCGCTTCCAATCGGTGGTAACCCTTAACGCCTTCTCTCGTGTAGCTAGACCGGTCAAGACGTTCATCTCCTCCCCAAGAGTTTTTGATCACGATGTATAAAATTTCGCCTTTTTCGAGAGCTAATTTTTTATCTTCTGGAGAGGCTTCACCTTCACCAATGATTCGCTCGACATTGTTGGCGTCTTTAACCTTAACCACGTAGTCTTCTACCACAGTGGAATGGTAGCCTTGGCGACCATTTCCGCGTTTTTCCAGTTGTGCTTTGCTGAAAATACCGTTGTTGTCCAGTGCGTTAAAGTCAACGAACCAGTCGATAACAACTGGATGGCCATCGTTCAATGCCTTCATCATGCGGCGCAATACGGCTTGCTCGCTAGCGGTTCGATTAGAGTTGTATACGATGGGTTGTTTTGAAGTGGCCCCTGAACCCGCATTTCCTGTCCAGAAAGCGGATTGCATGGATTGGATTTTTTGAGCCAGATTCATAGCGTTACCTTGAGCATCTACTCCTCCAGGCAAACTTGTGGCCTTGACCAATTTAGAGGTGAAGACCGATGAGTCTACATTAAATGCCTTGTCTAGCTCGGCGCGAACCGTTGCTTGGTCGCGAGACTTAGAAAGTGCTCCAGATTTAAGACTATTGTTCAGATAATCCACAGCAGATTTTTGAACGGCACTAAACGTTTTATCAGATTCACCAGGGATGAAATCACCTTCCATAATCACACCACTGCGCAGAGTTGTGTTGGCGGCGCCGGCAAAAAAGCCGCCCGTTTGAAGCTCAGAAGATCCTCTTAGAATTTGGCCTTCAAAGTGTTTGTAGGTGATGAAACTTTCAGAAATATTTAGTGATTGTGCGCCGTTGGTGGCACCCAAAACAATGCTTTCAGCCCATCCTGCAAAAGCATAAGCCCAGCAGTTTCCAATGGATTGCCATTTGGGATTTGTATGCGGCATGTTTACAACATCTACGGAAGAATCGGCTTCAACCTTTTTTTGAGATTTGTTGTTGTTTCCGCAGGAAACGACCATTAAAAGTGAGCTGGAAATTGCTAAAGTACTAAAAAACTTATTAAGCATAATGTTCTCCTAAAGGAACTAATTCATTTACGTCCCGCCGCCACTCTACCTAAGAAAATTATAAAATCAATGAATAACTGTTCCAAAATTGAAATAATGATTTAACTGGCCGTGCAGCATATGAATAAGCCTTCTTGGTTTTAATCCAAATTGAATTTATAAAGGTAACGGCTGCAGAAATCAGAAATTTTTGCAATTCGCAAAATGTGAGTTAAACTACTGAGGGTAGAACAATTTGTATTTTACCGGATGGGAGAGTTTGTGCCTCAAAAAAAAGATAATCCGTTGTTTGAGTTGATTTTTACGATTGCTTTGCCTTCACTCGTTTTGCTTAAGCTTTCCAAACCAGAGTTTTTGGGAGAAAGCAATGCTTTTTTTGCGGCGCTTGTTTTTCCGCTAGGTTATATGATTTGGAAGTACATCCAAACCCGTGAATTTAACTTGATTTCATTGATGGGGCTCATTAGTGTCTTGGCGTCGGGAGGGTTATTTTTTTTAAAGGCCAACGTTTTGGGTTTCGCATTTAAAGAAGCTCTGATGCCTTCCATACTTGGATTCCTGCTCCTTTTCTCAAAGAAAAAAGAAGATGGCCTGCTGGCAAAGTTAATCTATAATGAAAATATTTTTAACAAACAAAAAATTCAAGGAAAGTTGGAAGAGGAAAACAAAATGGAGCAGTTTGGTCACTTGCTTACCCGCACGACCTGGCTTGCGGTAAGTTCCTTTGGTTTAAGCGCTATTCTCAATTTTTCCTTGGCCTTTTATTTTTTAAAAAGCCCCGTGGGCACCCAGGAATTCAATTCTGAGATGGGTGAAATGAATCTTTGGTCTTGGCCCATGATCGTGGTTCCTTCCATGGCTCTTAATTTAGCGGCAATTTGGGTGCTGATTCGAGGATTGAAAGCTCTTACCGGATTTACAGTGGAAGAAATTATGGCTCCTAAGGCATAAAATTAATAAAAATCAGAAACTTAACCCATATTAAGTTTTTTTAGTGCTCGTTCTTGACTTTCCCGATCGGCCGTTGCATAAAGCCCAGTACCGGATTGGGGTATCGTCAAGTGGTAAGACAACGGATTTTGATTCCGTCATTCCTAGGTTCGAATCCTAGTACCCCAACCACTGGTTCCTCCAGAGCCCTCTTCCAAATCTTTTATTCCCACTTTTAATTTCCTGGAACTGAAATCGACATGAAACTTGCGTTGGTTTTGTTGAACTTGGGAATATAGTTGGAGAATCCAGCATTCCACTCCGAGTCTCCCAACCCCATGGCAATGATTTTTTCGGGTCGAATCCCGAGCTCGCTTACCAAGTAGGTTTTGATGGTGTTTGCCCTAAGTTGTGATTTTAACGTGGATTCTTTTGGGTTGTTGTTTTCAAAGTAATGCACCTGAATGAGGAAGGAATCATGTTTAGGCTCATTTTGGTCAAAAAAGTCTTTGAATTGCTTTTTCCCAAAGTCCGTTAGCCTCAGGAAAGGTTCCGTTAAACCAGGGGTGGTTTCTGTGACGTCTGACGTCTCAAAAACGTCCGATAAAAAATAGGTTTTAAAGGGAAACACGGATCTTACCGTTTCAAGGGAGGCATCCAGTGGGATGATAAAGTCCCCCACCATAGGCCTAGGATACTGATTTATCAGCCTAAATGGCTTGGTGAGGTTGGGGGAAGGTGCTTGGACCGAAAGAATGAGATTGTGAGCATCGGCAGCCTTCACTTTTCCGTTACCCACAATTTGCGTTATATTTTTGTTCACACATCGCATCACCATCACCGAATCGCCCAATTGGGGCAGTCGCCAGGCGGAGTGAAGCTGCTGGCTGGGTGGCGAGATGGGAAGCCATGCCTGAAACCCTTCCTCATCCGCCTGTACTTCCGCTAGCATCAGTCCTTGGAAAGCCGAGCTCGGCTTTTCCGAGTCAGGTAGGCAATATTTTGAGACACTGGGCGAAATTTCGGCGATGGCCAAGGCTTGCGACCCTTGATCTAAAGGAGCCGTAGCTGCTAAGATTCCAATAATACAGGTGAAAATGGTGGCTGGCCTAAACCCTTTGATCATTTCCATTCCTCAAACTTCAAAAACACTTTTCAGATCCCTCTTCGGTGAGGTAGAAGGCACAGGAGTGGGCAATTTGTGAACCTTCTCAATAAAAGGGGTGTGGCATGCAAAAAGTGGGTCGAGTTTTGGATTTAATCGCGGTGGGCGGGGAGCTGCCAACGCGTCATGCCAATCCTTACTTGGAACAGGCAAAGTCCTTTTCCCACTGCCTATTTTCTCCCGATCAGCTGAAACAGCGCTTGGAGGCAAACTCTGGAGTCCGCGATGGTGAACCTTTATCGTCGGCCTGGTTCTTAGAAATAGGGTGTTACATGGGAAAGACCCTAGTGGAGTTGGCCAAACTAAATCCCCATTTGCAGTTTCTGGGACTGGATATCACCTACAAAAGGGGAGTCAAATCAGCCAAGAAAATCACCAACCAAAAACTTAATAATGCCTTGGTTTCTGTTTGTGATGCCAGAGAATTTATGGAGTTTAGCCCTACTTTGGGAGGAACTTGTGTCTTTTTTCCCGACCCTTGGCCCAAAGACAGACACGCCAAAAACAGACTTTTAACCGTTTCCTTTTTAGAGATTTTAAGGCACCAGACTTTACCTAATGGATTTTTTTGGTTTAAATCGGATCATCAGGAGTATTTTAATTGGGCCTGTCAAAACGCTTTGTCAGCAGGATGGAGTTTGCAAAGTCATGAGCCTTTGCCAAAGGAATTTGTGCCAAGCTCCTACGAAACCGCGTTTGAGAGACTTTTTAAAGAAAAAAAGGTGTCTACCTACTCTTGTGTGTTTAGGATATCTCCTCAAGATGATTCGAACCCTTCCTTTGTAAATGTTTAGGAGTAAACCCATGGCGGATGCAAAAAAGGCTCACCACGCTTCACGCTTGGCCGCTATTGTGGCGTTTGCTCTGGCGAGCGTCAAAACCTATCTTTTTTGGGAGACGGGTTCCTTAATAATAGGATTATCCGCTTGGGATAGTGCTCTAGATTGTATCGTAAGCTATATCAATAATCGGGTGATTTTGTTTGCCCGCCAAGACGCCGATGCGGACCATCCGTATGGGCATGGAAAAGCAGAAAGTTTAGCCGCCCTTCTTCAAGGCGCCCTTATTGTGGGAGGGTGCATTGCCATCGTGGGGTCCACCTTGCGGCAAATCCCGCAATTTTTGGATGGACAGTTAGAACCGGTTCACCCCAATTTGTGGCACGCAGGATTTTTTTTGGTGTGCGCGGGCATTTCGATGTTGTTGAGTTGGTACCTGAAAAGTCAGGCAAAAACCTATGATAGTCCCGCATTAGCGGGAGATGCGGAGCATTACTTTAGTGACGTGACCAGCAATTTAGCCAGTGGTTTTTCCATCGCCATCATTTTTTTCTTTGGTCTGTTTTGGTTGGATGGGATCATTGCCGTGGTTTTTGCCACTTATGTGGCTTGGCGTGGGTCCCAACTGGTGGTGTCTAGCGTAAATGAACTAATGGACCACGTGGTGGAGCCAGAAGTAGAAAAAGTCATCTCTGTGATCATTAGTTCCTGCTCTCCAAAGATACTTGATGTGCATAATTTTAGGGGAAGAAAGTCTGGAAGACAGTACTTTTTTGATTTTCATATCACTCTGAGTTCCGATGTGACTTTTATAGAGTCCCACGTGATTACGGAAGACGTGGAGCTTAAAATCAAGGAAAGGTATCTGGCCGATGTGGTGATACACACCGATCCGGATGTGTTGCCAGAGAGAAACAACTCACTCTTTTCCAGAAGAGGAACTCAACTTAATCCACTATAACTTGCTAAATTAGGATGTGAAATGTTAAATTCCAAAAAAGTATTGATCACGGGAGCCGCGGGGTTTTTGGGGAGCCACCTTTGTGAATTTTATCTGGAAAGGGGATTTGGAGTCGTAGGGATCGATAATTTTTATACTGGGACAGAGAAAAATGTGTCGTTCCTAAAAGCGAAATACCCCCGTTTTGAGTTTTACCAAATGGCGGTGCAGGAGCTGAATCAGCCAGCCACATCCTTGGAATCGCTCACAGATTTGGGGGATTTATGGTGTATTTTTCACATGGCTTGTCCGGCTTCACCATATCATTATCAAAAGGATATGTTGTACACTTTAGAAACGTGTTACCTGGGTACTAAAGCGGTTTTTGAGCTCGCTTTAAAAAGGAAAGCCCGCGTGTTGATTGCCAGCACCAGTGAGGTTTATGGTAATCCCCTGGTGCACCCACAAACCGAATCGTATCTTGGGAATGTAAATTGTTATGGCATTAGAAGCTGCTATGACGAAGGAAAACGAGTTGCCGAAACGCTGGGATTTATTTTTGAAGAGCAGTTTGGTTTAGATCTCAGAATCGCAAGAATTTTTAATACTTATGGTCCTAGAATGAACCCCAATGATGGGCGTGTGGTGACGAACTTAATCACCCATGCCTTAGAAGGAAAAAGTCTTCCCGTTTATGGGGATGGTTCTCAGACCAGATCTTTCTGTTACGTTTCCGATCAAGTGGAAGGGCTTTCTTTGTTGATGGAATCGGAGCTCAAGGGACCCACCAATGTAGGCACAGACTACGAATTTACCATTTTAGAGCTAGCTCTGTTAGTAAGGTCGTTAATTAACCCGGGTTTAAAACTGGAATTCTTTCCAATGCCCAAAGACGATCCTCTGCAACGCCGGGCAGATTATAGCAGAATGTACGACTCTTTGGGCTGGAGCCCGAGGGTTTCTCTGGAAGAGGGGCTAAAAAATTACATTCGGTGGGCCAGGGAGTAGATCCCAAAGCTAGTCTGGAAGGACTTTATTTTCCTGGAGTTTTTCCACAAGTATTTTGGAGCAGGCTTCTTCAGCTCCTTTAACGTTTGTTTCTAGAGTTTTTAAATGAGCCGAAAGCTTACTTTGTTTTAAAAAACAAGTGTGGTTTAACTCTTTAATGATGATGTTGCGACTGGAATACTTGTCTACCCATCGGTCGATATCAAAATTGGAGATCACTTTATCTTCCTGCCCTGAAACAAATTCAACGGGAATTTCCAATTCTCTTGGGGAGGCACCAATTTTTTTGGTCCCATACAAAATGATTTTCTTAAATTCGCTTTTTCTTCCAACCGCCGCAAATTGAAGTGCGGATTCATTAAAGTCACTATGGGAAAATCCAAAATAGGGCAAAGAGCTTTTGAGCCATGGAATCAATTCAGGAGGGATATTTTTTATCTTTTCCGGCTGATTTCTTAGGGTAATGGTTAGATTTGGAATGAGGTCCATGGTGAGCAAATCAGATTTATTAGTGTTTTCTATGATCGCCGCCACAAAACCATACTGTGAAAAGGTTTTTGCTAAATGAACAAACGCCTCATACTTTAGATTAAAGGGAGGAAAAATAAGAATAAATCCTTTAAAAGGATTTCCTCCCTTAGCAAAAAAATGAAGATTAAGTTCCCAAAACATCATGTCGGTGCTGGCTTTTGCGGATTCTAAAGAAACACCGGCAGGTAGCACTGCAGGCATGCTTCCAGGTTTCATGAAGGAGTCTAATTTGCATCCGGGAGCTCCCCCCAGCAGAAGAGGTAGAGTGATTGCCACTTTTGTCCATGACCCAAGGTTGGAAAGGCGATTCTCCCTGGGCGGTGTTTCTAGTTTACATTGTATAAAATTATAGCGGTTTGCCAAATTCTGCTCGCCTGGCATTTGGTGCAAAATGGTATGCACGCTCATGAGTGTGCCTCCATTGGGGCGAAAATGGGATGTTAGGAACTTCCCTCTGGCGGGTTCTTGGCGCATGCTGCCCGGGTGTTTAGAAACCTAGACTTTCGATTCAAAAAAGTTTTAAAAAAGTGAACTGTAATTGTCCGTTTGGAACATTTTTGGTCTTTTTTTCGGCGGCTAATTTTGAGAGGAATTGACTTAGTCCCAGTTTCTGTCAGACTGCGGTACTGCTAATTTTTAGTGTAGGAGGCCATATGGCTGGAGTTAATAAAGCAATCATTTTAGGTAGGTTAGGTGGAGATCCGGAAATCAGAGTGACACCTTCAGGTCAACAAGTTTGTACGATTAGCTTGGCTACAAGTGAAAGCTGGGTAAAAGATGGACAAAAAGAAGAAAAGACGGAATGGCACCGGGTGGTGCTTTGGGGAAAGCTTGCCGAATTGGCGGGTAAGTATCTAAAAAAAGGACGAAACGTTTATATTGAAGGTCGGATCCAAACTCGCAGTTGGGATGATCCTCAAGGCCAAAAACGCTATTCCACGGAAATTGTGGGCACGGAAATGAAATTTGTGGATAGCGGCCGATCCAATGACCAGGAAGATTCTCATTCTGGCGGGTATGAGCCACGGGCGAAATCCGATACCCACTCCAACTCGTCCAGCCAATCCGATTTTGGAAGTCCTATTTTTGATGACGATGTTCCGTTTTAAGACGGCGAGTGATTGACGTAATTCAGCTTAAATTTGCATGGATGAAATCAAGGCGACCTCAGACATGGAAAGTCCTAGCCGTTTGGCGATGTCTGAGGCTTGAGCTCCATTCCTCAATTCTATTTTCGCTTTTTCATATTTTTGCGTTTTGAGCATCTCCAAGATGTCATCTTGGCTTAAATCCAACGAGAGAGTGTCCATCACTTCCTGAATTTGTTTGTTTTTTTCGTCAACTTTATCTAGCAAAAGCTGGGCTTTACGATGGGCTAGGCTGAATTGATTTGAACATTGACCTGTTTGATTCTGAATCTCCTGAAGTAATTGACTGGATTTTTGATCTAGGTGTGATTGAATTTCTAGCATTTTTGCTTGAATTTCGAGCCATTGGGACTCCACTTGGGCACCAATTTGCAATAATTTTTGGCTTTCCGCCTTTTGAGCTTCTGAATATTGCTGAAATTCCGAATGGATGGAGCCTTGGAGCTCCCGAAGCTCTTTACGTTCTTTATTTAAAAACTGAAGGTTTTTTTCCTTTTCAGATCGATTCGATTTCATCCAGCCTAGAAAACTAAATGCAAAAAGAACTTCGATACCAAGGCAGCTTAAAGAAACAATTAGGATAATAAAAGAGAGATTCATTTATTAAACACCAGAATGTAAGTAGGATTTTAGAACCTGGAGATCCGTCTCGTCAATGTTCACGATCTGGCAAAGAATCTCATTGGGATACCCTTGGCCATAGTTGGAGTCGCACTTCAATTGTCTGCCAAGTAACTGAAAAAAATGGGGAGATTCGGTATGGCGGTAGTGCACAAGTTTGGATTTACGCGCCCAATATTCGGGTAGTTCCACCCAAACCCGGAAAAGAGAACCATAGGCCAAAGAAAATGGAGACAGAAATTTGAGTGCATTTGTATTTATTGACATTGTAACACTTGAGATCATCTTTGCTGCAGTGTTTGAGATTTTATACTCGCAAAATTTGATAGGAATTTCAGAGCAAATCAGACCATTTTCCCACTCAGAACTGTTGGGAGTCTGTTGTCTACCTGCATTGTCGCTTATGAAGAGACTGTAATCGACTTCGTTTTGATTTGACGTCATATAGACCTTTCATGTGGGAATCACTATTTTTTTGCTGCAAAAATCTTTTCCATCTTTTCTTTCATGGTGCCCGCATTAAATGGTTTAACAATATATGAATTAACACCGCTTTTTACGGCCTCAATGATGTTCTCTTTTTCGGCCTCTGCTGTGATCATCAAAAAGGGAGTGTGCTTCAATTTGGGATCCGCTCTCACGGACTTTAACAATTCAATTCCAGTCATGACAGGCATATTCCAGTCGCTAACAATGAATTCCACTGGCTTGTGAGAGGACCTCAGATAGTCCAATCCCAATTGCCCATTTTCCGCTTCTGCGATGTTATTGTAACCCAATTGTCTAAGCACCTGCTTGACGATTTTGCGCATCGTGGGAAAGTCGTCCACGACCAGAATGTGCATCTCAGGGGGGGGTAAACTCATATTTCCTCCAGTTATTCTTGTAGTAAGTTTTTAAGTTTTAATTTCATTTTCTGAACGGCTTGAGTGTGGAGTTGAGAAACTCTGGATTCTGTTACGTCCAAAATCTTCCCAATTTCCTTTAGATTTAGGTCTTCGTAGTAATATAAACTTAAGACCACTTTTTGCTTTTCAGGAAGCTCTTCCACCGTCTTGATGATTAGCTCCCGGATTCCTTTGGATTTCAGGTGGTGCAAAGGATTTTTGGAGTTAGGATTTTCTAGACACTCCAGAAGCGATTTTTTATCGCCTGCGTTCTGACCGCCTAATTCTTCTAAGCTAATCATACTAACCCGGGTTCGGCCCGTCTTTTCGTGGTAATCAGAAAGGCTAACCTCCAGATGGGCAGCCACTTCCTTGTCGGTGGCGGGTCTACCAAGTTTGTGCTCCAACTCCACCCTGGCTCGGTCGTCCTTTTTGTTGGTCTCTCTTACACTTCTGGGCACCCAGTCTTGATTTCGAAGTTCATCTAATATGGCTCCTCTGATTCGAAACTCCGCATAGGTTTTAAATTTATTATCGCGACTTGGATCATATTTATCAATGGCATCCATTAGGCCAATCACACCCGCACTAAATAGATCATCCACATCGATGTTGGAAGGGAGTCTGGCTCCAATTTTTTGAGCAATGTACTTAATCAGAGGAGCGTAGTCCATAATGATTTGGTTTCTCATGGGATCATTGGTGAGAGGGGCTACTTTGTTTGCCGACCCCTTCTTCTTTTTAGCCACATCAGCGGAGCCGCTGGATTCCGTTTTTTTGGTGCTGTCTAGTTTTTTGGCTGCAGAGTCTTTTGATGTCATGACTTTCCTTTGACCTAACTAATTAAAATTAACTTCGTTCTGATTCCTAGAAATCCACTGCTTCCAAAATACATTTTGTGTTGTGACGTTTCCTTGGTCTTCTTCCTCAGTGTCAGAAAGGAGAGAATTTCCTAGGCTTCTAAACTGCTTTGCAGACTCAGAAAAAGGATACTTCTCCACAAGCAACGAACGTTCCCTTATAGACTGCTTGATCAACTGCTCAGAAGCCAAAAAACCCATATAAGTTACCTTAACGGATAGGTGGTCAAATGCTACGGTGGAGAGTCTGTCAAACACCCGGATTGCCTCTTCTTCTGATGAAGTCATGTTAACCACGAGTTTAAAACGATCCACCATGGAAGTATGGCGCAGAATTTTCATCGTGGCATAAGCGTCAGCCATGCTTGTCGGTTCTGGCGTCGTAATCAGTAGAACCTCAGTGGCAAATTTAGCCCATTGTTGAACGTTTTTTGACACCCCCGCAGGGCAGTCGATAAAAATCATATCGAAATGAATGGGCAAGTTCTCAAATTGATCCATGAGTATATATTTATTGGCTTGTGACAATTCATTGACGCCAATAAATCCACTAGAAGCAGGGAGTAAATACAAATTTTCTGCCTTTTTACAGATGACGTCCATGACATCCTTTTTCTGGCTAAAAACGTCTTCAATGCTGTATTCTGCTGGTAAATTCATAACCACATCTAAATTGGCAAGTCCAAAGTCAGCATCTAAAAGTAATACTCGAGTGGATTTATGAGAGATCACGGATCCCACGTTAGCGGTCAAAAGAGTTTTTCCAATCCCTCCTTTCCCTCCTGTAAAAAGGACAATGCGAGTTTTCCTTTGAATTCCTCTATTAAACGAGGATTCTTTGTGTCTTTCCAGATTGATTTCAGACATAAGATTTCTTAATGTTGAAGCTTGATCGTACACTCATTTCCCCTTTTTCTACAATTTAAAAATTCTTTCTAGTATTCTCTCTTTTGACGCTATTTCGAGATCTTCTGGTACTTTTTGACCAGTGCTAAAGTAACTAAGTGGAATTTTGGATGTGATAGAAGCGTTAAGTATTTCTCCAAAAGCCCAGGATTCATCCAGTTTGGTAAAAATGATGCTGTTTAGACTGATCGATCGGTAGGCGCTCAGATTTTCTTCAATGTCTCTCTGCTTCATGGAGGCTGATAAAGTGAGATGAAATTCAATGGGAAGCTGAATCTGAGACAATTCATGGAGCAGGTTGGAGTGGTCGGCGTACTTGCTGCTTCTGCCTGCTGTGTCCAGGAGCACCACATCAAATTTATTAAATTTGGGAGCCAAAGACTCTAATTCTTCCGTTGAATGAGCCTCAAAGAAAGGACAATCCAGAATTCTGGAATAAATCTTTAGCTGTTCCGTAGCCGCTATCCTAAACGTATCCATACTCACTAAGGCAACATTTTTAGAATGTTTGATTTTGTGCAGGGAAGCCAGCTTTGCGATTGTAGTGGTTTTTCCCACACCAGTGGGACCCAATAGGCAATGAAATTTTTCTATGTTTCGAAGCTCCTTTTCAGACTTCACTCGAATGAGATTAAAAAAGTAACGAATGGTTTGTGCTAAATAAGCCTCTTGAAGTCTGGGTGAAGTAGAGTCAAGTTTGTACAAATCATGAAGTTGAGTGTTGGCCTTTAATGAATCTTGTAACCCCAATATGATGGTTTCTAACACTCCTGAAGTTCTTAACGTTACAGCGAGGTCATTGATGATGTGATTTTGATTGACCTCGCCAGAATCACCTTTGGACCGAATGATGGAATGGAGCAAATATTTGACTTCTTTGAGCTGGTCGGAAATTCCAGCAGAGGGTAGGTCTAGGATCTCCCTTTTGATTTTGTCTATATCTTGAAGTACCCTCTGCGTTTCCGTGGATACATTTTCCATGTTCTGAGTCAAATTAGGCTGATTTGGTTTGGCGATCGACACATTTCGTTGGAAAGATCCACCGAGCGTGGGAGTGGGGGAGTCTCTTTTTTCAGAGGCGTTTGAATCCATGGTCTGGCCGTTAGATTTGATGATCTGAAATTCGTTTCCAAATTTGTCTACTTTTGGAAACACCGCCTTTTGGACCTTCTGGGGTTCCTTTTCAAAAGGTTTTGGACCTGAAGTTTTAGAGACACCCGCGGATGCGATCACTTCCACCATTTTCACTTTTTGATTGGTTTGATCGTTTAGGGTCACCTTTTCTTTTGTAGACAAAATCACGGCGTCTGGACCAAGCTCCGCTTTGATTTTTTTGATAGCATCTTTGATGTTAAATGCTTCAAACTTTTGTGTCTGCATCAGCGCGGTCTCCTTTTGTTACGTTAATAATTCCAAAGTAACACATTTAATATTTTGAGGGATTTCATCATATGCTAAAAATGTAATTTGAGGCAAATATCTAGAAACCAGTTTTCTTAGAGGAAGCCTCAGGGCTGAAGCAATCATGAGGCAGGGAGGAGTTCCTTCCATGTCAAAGGATTCCACACCCCGTGCTATTTTTTGGATCACTTCATTGGCGTACTTGGCGTCAATGCTGAGCCTGCTGGATCCATTTTCGCTGGTGTTCAGCTGTGAAATCAAGATATCTTCAATGGTTCTGTCTAATGTGATGACCTTAAGATCCCCATTTTGATCCAGTAGCTTTTGACAAATGGACCTGCTCAATGATTTGCGACAAAGCTCTGAAAGCACATCGCAATTTTTGATGCTCCTGCAGTGGTCTGCAATGCATTCGAAAATGCTTAAGGTATCTCGGATGGAAACCTCTTCCCTAAGCAAATTTTGCAGAATTTTTGCAACGTCTCCTAAAGAAAGTTTATCTACGGCAATGACCTCATCTACCACTTTAGGATGTGTTTCTTTAAGTTTGTCCACCAAATAGGCCACATCGGTTCGGGTGAGTAAATCTGGGGCCTGTTCTTTTATTACTTTGGTGATGTGCGTCGCTATGACAGTGGCTCCGTTTACCACGGTGTATCCTCTAAACGTGGCCTCTTCTCGCTCTCGTTTGGGTATCCAAAGCGCCTGAAGTCCATAAACCGGGTCTTGAGTGGGCTCACCCTTTAGGGGAAGTTCCACTCCCCCAGGATCCATGGCCAGGAAATATTCTGGCATGAGATACCCTGTGGCGATTGGGCTAGATTTGAGTAAAATTTGATATTGTCCGGGTGCCAATTGCAGATTGTCCCGGAGCTGAATCTGAGGAACCACAATGCCCAGCTCTCCTGCAAATTGTTTTCGAATGCTCTGAATGCGATCCACCACTTCACCGTCTTGCTCGGGATCGATCAGATTTACGATGGCATGTCCCACCTCCACCGCTAAAATATCCACCTTCATTAAGGCGTCGATGGAGTCGCCAGGTTTCTCTTTGGTTTCGGATTTATCGGCGTCTTCTTTGGCGCTTTGTTGCTCTAAGAACTTTTTGTCGGCAAAGCGAGATAGGAAAAACAGACCCACCGCTAAACCAAAAAATGCCAGTTTTGGAAACCCGGGAACTAATGCCAAAACCGTCATCACACCTGCAGAATACAATAGCGCTTTGGGATGTAATACAAATTGTTTGGCCACTGAAGTACCTAGATCGGTATCACCGGAGGCTCTGGTGACCAAAACGGCTGAAGCAAAAGAGATCATCAATGCTGGTATGGCTGTAATGAGCCCATCACCAATGGCGAGAATGGTAAAATGCTTGGCGGACTCGGAGGCGGAGAGTCCTCTTTGTGTCATGCCTATCACAAAACCCACCACGATATTCACCACCGTAATGATGATGGCGGCAATGGAATCTCCTCTCACCATTTTGGAGGCACCGTCTAAAGAACCATAGAAGTCCGCCTCTGATTCAATGTTTTTTCGCCTTCTACGGGCCTCTTCGGCATTGATGTGCCCTGCATTTAATTCGGCATCGATGGCCATTTGTTTTCCAGGCATGGCATCCAAAGTGAATCGGGCAGCCACTTCCGCTATTCGCCCAGCACCTTTGGTAATCACAATGAAATTAATCACCATAATTATGATAAATAATACTATTCCAACTGCATAATTACCACCAATTACCACTTCGCCAAACGCCAGTATGAGCTCGCTTACACCGCCCTCCTTGCTTCCTCCGTGAAGTAAAATGCTTTTAGTAGTTGCGATGTTGAGTAAGAATCGAAACACGGTAGTCATAAGAAGTACAGAGGGAAATACATTAAATTCAAGTGGTTTATTGATGTATACAGAAACCAACAAAATCACCAGCGAACTGGATAAGGATATGGCGAGGGCCATATCTAGGATGAGTGTGGGCAGAGGCAATACGATCATGGACAACGTTGCCACAATGGCAATGGCCATTACAATTTCGGGAGTTCCATATCTACGTAGCCAATTTGTGCCGCCGTCATTTGTGTTGTTAGGAACAGAAGTTATAGCCACAAATTTCACGTTCTGTTTAGTTGTTCATGGTAATGATATCAGTTGAAATCAACTCAAATTGGGCATTATTAAACCTGCCAAAAAGCCGCCAAATCTATGCTACACCTATTGAGCATTTTTGTTGAAATACTCGGGACCGCGAATTTTGTAAATGTATTTCATCACTTCAATTACAGCACTGTACAAGGAGGGAGGAATTTCTTTCCCAATCTTAGTGGTTTTATACAAAGTTCGTGCCAAAGGTTTGTTTTCTACAATGATAATGTTGTTGGTTTTTGCAATTTCCTTGATTCGCAATGCCAGAAAATCTTGTCCTTTTGCCACCACGATGGGCGCAGGCATGCCTTGGTGATAGCGAATGGCCACGGCAAAGTGATCGGGATTGGTGACAATAAAGCTTGCTTGCTTCACTTTTTCCACACTCACCTTCATCACCAACTCTCGGGCAAACCGTCTTCGTTGGCTTTTAACCTGCGGATTTCCTTCGTGCTGCTTATGTTCTTCTTTAACTTCTTGCTTTGTCATTTTGAGTTGATTTTCAATTTCTTGCCACTGAAAAAAGTAATCAATGATTGCAAATCCTATGGCTCCCATGGATATGAGCAGCAGAATGGATTGGGTAAAAATGCCTATTTGAATGAGAGCTGACTTTGGAGCCATCATATAAAGTGTTGTGGCTTTAGGGATGGATGACTTTAAAACGTAGTACAAAATAAAGCAAAAAATTAGACTCTTAAGTATAAATTTTCCGGACTCTTTTAAGTTTTGCAACCCTAGTAATCTTCCGAATCCCTGAACGGGGTTGAGCTTGGAAAGGTCAGGCGTGGCCCATTTATTTAGCCACAGAAATTGAGTAAAACAAAGACCAACCATGTGAGGAAACAGTATCGCTCCCAAAAAAAGAAAGCTCATACCCGGGGCAATTCCAATCATAATGTTGGTTAGTGCATTTAAAATGGAATTGAGATCAAGATTTTTTGCACTCATCAGTTTAAATGAGTTTGCAAAAATTTGAGGAGTGGAAATAAACAGCAATTTGGCAAAATAAGGTAACATTAGAGCGTAGGTGAGCAAGGCTAGTGCGCTCACAAGTTCCCTAGGTTGAATGATTTTTCCTTCTTCTCGGAACTGCTTACGCCGCTCTTCCGAAGGTTCTTCCGTCTTTTCTTCGTTGTCGGACTGTTCTCTTCCTTCCAATTCGAAGCGTCTCCCGAGTTATTTTCTAGACTTGAGTAATGTATTGATGGCTCCTGATTGGAGTGAAGCCGACTGCATAGTGATTTTTTGAAAGGCTCCTGACGCGCCCAGGTAAAGTACCACAAATCCTAAGATGAAACACAGGGGCATCTGATAGTACATAGAGTTGAATTGAGGCACGATTCGATTGATGAGGCCTACCCCGATGGTGACCAACCACTGAATGGCAGCCACGGGAGCCGCCAGTTTTAGTCCCATAAAAAAAATGTTCTCAACAATAATCACTGTAAGTTTTGCCAAGTTTTCCGACTGGATGCTTGCCCCAATGGGAAATTGATGCATGCTTTCCGCTATTTTGATAAAATAAAAGTGGTGTAGATTTAAGCTCATAAAAAGTGTAACAACTGTAATACCTAGAAAAAAGCTAAAGCTGGACTCCTCGGTGTCTGTGGTGGGGCTAAACATTTGGGCAGCCTGGAATCCCATGGCCACTCCCAATAATTGACCTGTGAAATTTACCGCAAAAAAAAGCAACTTTCCGCAGTATCCAACCGCTGCTCCCAGGATCATTTCCCGAACAGAGAATACAAATATGTTGGAAAAAGAAAGCATCTCCGCGTTGTTTTGATAGGGGATTTTGAATTGAGGCCAAAGTAACATGGTGAAAACAATGGCTAGACCAATCCGAACCTGTGCTGGTAAAACCTTGTCTCCCAAGATGGGCATGAAAGAAAAAATCGTTACAATTCTTAAAAACATCATGGCTATAAATGGCCAAATTCGGTGGTCGATGGTAAAAAGAGATTCTATGTGGTCCATATTTTTAATTCTTATTGATGTGGGCGATTTTTCCATAAAATTGATGCGTGTAGTCGGTCATTTTTTGAAGCATCCAAGGGGCCAGTAGCACCAGCACTAAAATAATTGCGGCTACTTTTGGTAAGAAGGAAAGTGTGGACTCATTGATTTGAGTGGCGGCTTGAAAAATACTTACCACCAGACCTACAAACATGGCGGCGAGCAATAATGGCGCTGAAATTTCCACGGAAGCATACACCACTTGAGAAAAAAGATCTATGACTTGTTGACCATTCATATACTAAATTCCTTTTAAATGGCGAAACTTTGAACCAATGAGCCTATGAGCAAATTCCATCCATCCACCAACACAAAGAGTATGATTTTTAAAGGAAGACTCACCACCGTGGGAGGGAGCATCATCATCCCCATGGACATCAAAACGCTGGAAACGATCATGTCAATGATGATAAACGGCAAATACACAATAAAACCGATTTGGAAAGCACTCCTGAGTTCACTCAAAACAAAAGACGGGATCAGAGTGCTTAAAGGAATTTCGGCGATCGTGTTTGGAGCAGCGGCTTTGGAGAGCCTTAAAAACAGAGCCAGGTCCTCTTTTCGTGTCTGAGACAGCATAAATTTGCGAACGGGCTTTTGGGCTTCATCAAAAGCTTCGCTGGCCCCAATTCGGTGTTCCATATAGGGAGTGATGGCTCTTTCATAAATCACTTGAGTGGTGGGAGCCATGACAAAGTAAGTGAGAAACAGCGACATCCCAATTAAGACTTGATTGGGCGGCATGGTGGGGGCACCTAATGCCTGACGCAGGAATGACAACACAATCATGATTCTTGTAAACGCGCTGGTGAGCAAAAGCAATGCGGGGGCAAAAGCCAATAATGTCAGCAATGAGACCACTTTTAAAGCCGGAACCAAATCATCTGGGTTTTTGCTGTCTGCAAGATTGATGGATAGAAGTGGCGCTATCTGTGAATTTCCCGATTGAGTCCCTTGTCCCAAGGCGTTAAAAGTAACAAATAATATTCCGGCAAAAAATAATACAGTCAGTAGAATATTTTTATAAAAGAAAATTTTGAATAAATTATTTTTTTTCATGCGATTGATCGTAGTTCTTTCATTTTTGATCGAATAAGGGCAGTTAGCTCATTGGGTGGAATGCTGTTTGGGGCTTTAGGAGCGGATTTGTTTTCTGCTCCCTCCGCCAGCCGTTTCCCCTCGGATTCAAACTCTTGAGCCAGGTACTTTGGAACCGATTTTTTAGGGGAGGAAAGGGTTGGTGATTTAAACTCCGCTTTTTCTTTTTGTTCTGGGGATTCTTGTTCTCTTGCGGATTTGAGTTTCTGGATGGCTTCAGCCAGGAGTTTGGCTTGGGGAGTTGTGCTGGGGGATTCTTTCCCATGGGAGGAAAGCGCCTGGTGAGGGGTGGATTGAGTGTCCACTTTGGGAGAAGAGTCTCGTAAATAATTTCCCTGATTTCGACCAAGCCACTCAGACTGAGATTCCATGGCTTTAAATTTAGGAGTTTCACTCAAAACAGTAATGCCGTGTTCTGTGTTGGCAATGAGAAGTTCTTTGTTACCATGTTTTAAAACACTAATCTTACGTTTGGGGGAGAGAAGTAAGGTTTGGGTGATTTGCAAAGGTTGATTTTCATCATCGTGATCTGATGCCACTTTTGAGTTACCACCATATTTCTTTTTTACAAAGGCGGCCACCACCGCCAAACAAACCAGAAAAGCCGTGCCCAAAACCAATGGTTCTTTGAGTGTCTGAATCTCAGAGGGCGAGTCAGACGGAGTGAGTTTTAGCAGGGCCGCATTTGGTTCCGTAGCGGGTGCCTCAGATTCTGATGTGGTGGCATGGGGTGCGTTCTGGGAAGTGGGCGAGTTGGAGTTTTGGGATAAAGAAAGTTGGTCTTCAGATTTTGCGTCAGAAGGGAGGGCCAAGTGAGGAGTTTCAGGCGAAGGTCCCGTCAGTTCTGGAATCTGAGAAGCCTGCTTTTCGGAAGTGGCAACTGGAGCCTGATTCACCGGTTCTGCCGCATCTATTTTTGGAATGCTGGGGATATCGGACCTTTCCGAGGCGGATATCACCAGTTCCGGAGTGGTGGGGACCTGGCCAGACAAAATCTCCTTAATCGTGGTGGATTCCTTAATCTGCTGATTTTGAGGTGGAGTGGATTTTACGGAAGTGTTCATGAGTTAGGCTCCCGCTTCTTCAAAGCTAGGCCCACTCATCACGTCGGTTAAGCGTACTCCAAATTTTTCATTAACGACAACCACTTCTCCCATGGCAACTAATTTATCATTGATAAATATTTCCATGGGTTCACCTGCCATTTTGTCTAGCTCGATAACAGACCCCTGGCCCAATTGTAGGAGGTCATTTACCAGTAACTTTGTTCTTCCAAGTTCAACCGTTACTTTAAGTGGGACATCCAAAACCATTTTCATTTTGGACATGTCGATGTGATTGAGAGGATTGTTGTCGTGGGCCAGTTTTTGTCTCACCTCCGAGGTGGACATGTTTTCCATATTCTCCGAAGAAGGACCTAAGTCTCCATCGGTAAGGCCAAAATCCTCTGGGGAAAATCCTTGGTTGGTATCAGACATATTTAATTCTCTCCTACAATTTCGGTGATTTTGACCGCACGATTATTTCGAATGATGCCAGGGATGGCATGAAATTTATTTATACCCTCCACGAGTACATTGAGTGGTAAATGGCTTTCTTTATTTAAAATGAGAACATCTCCCACGGAAAGCTCCATCAAGTCTTTCATGGAAATCACGCATTCTCCCAGTTGCACGCGAACGTTGACATTTGTACCCATGAGCTGATTTTTAATGCGGTTGATCCAGATGTGGTCCACTTCAAGCTGTTCGTTTTGAAATCCAACGCTTAGTTTTGATTTGATGGGTTCAAGTGTGGAGTACGGCACGACGAGCTTTATGGAACCACTCATTTTTTCTAGTTCCACATCAAATGCAGTGGAGATGACCACATCCGACGGAGGCACAACCGCCACGAACTGAGGGTTAATTTCGGTTCTGGAGTAATGAACTTTTAGAGGGAAAACAGGTGCCCAGGCTTTTTCCAGATCATCAATTGCGGTCATGACAATGCGTCTGGCGATTTTGATTTCAATGGGGGTGAAATCCTTTCCTTCAATTTTGGTGTAAGGGACATCGCTCCCCCCAAATAAACTGTCTACTAGTGCGTAAAGTAACTTAGATTCAATCACCATCACAGCGGATCCACGGAGTGGCTCTACTCTTAAAATGTTAAGACAGGAAGGTAATGGCAAGGAGTTCATGAACTCCCCAAATTTGATTGGACCCGAACTATTCACACCAATATTGGCCACTTTTCTCAATGCAGCCGATAACGAAACACGAAAAAGACGAATGAATCTGTCGTGGATGATGTCTAGTGTTGGCATCCTTCCGCGAATGATACGGTCTTGATTGGCTAAGTCGTAATGAATCACGCCTGAGGTATTGGCTCCGGCGGCGCCTCCATCGTCCGAAGTGGCCCCCCGATCCGACACGGCACTAAGAAGGGCGTCCACTTCCATCTGACTTAGAACTTGATCCATGTATTATTTACTCCACTAAGAATTCTGTAAAATAGATGTTGTCAATGGGCTTTTCTAAGGATTCATTCATGCGATTCTTGATCTCTTTTCGAAGTTTAACCTTTCCCGCCTCACTGAGTAATTCCATACGGGATCTTTTGGTGGCAGAATTGATGATGATGTCTTTTAGTTGAGGCAGTCTTTTGGCCAGTTCTTCATCTTGTGTTTTTCCTCCTTTATGTTCCAGAGATACCGCAATTCTAAGGTAACGATTTTCAAGAGGGTTACTTAAGTTTAGGTCCATTCTAGTGATTTCAAAAACATCACCAAATTTTGTGGGTCCTGTGGCCTCACTGGATGGCCCGGAGGTGGGAGTTGCAGAGCTGGGATCGCCCGCTTTAGAGGTGGCGTGAGAATCGGGTTGGGTGGATTTGTCAGGACTAGACGCATCGGCTTTGCCGTGATGATCTTCTTTTTTTGAGTCTGTTTTTTTGTCTTTACCTGTGTTTTCGTCTGGTTTGGCATCATGGTTTTCTTCCAGATCTTCCACTTGGGTGTCTTCGTTGACCAGTTTTTTGGCACTCACTTCCACCTTTTTTTTCTGAAAAAAGGTTTTGTAGGTAAAAAATCCCCCTGCCCCAATGGAAGCCAGGGCCATGCTGGAGATTCCGGCAATGAGTATTTTTTTTCTCTTTTTCCCGGTTTCTTTGATGGGATCGGGTGCCCCTTTTTTTTCATCTGAATTGGAGTTTTCGTCTTTTTTTGCCGACATAGGCAACCTCATTTGGTTTCATTGGACTCTAACAATTTGTAGACGGGTCTGCCCGGCGAAACTTACAGTTCGCCAAGAGCGGTGCGAGCATTCTTTGCCTGGTGTGTGAGAATGGAAATAGAATCCCTCAGGATGTATAGGGAAGTGAGGCTGGGAATTTGATACCCCTGGCAATACACTTTGACACAGACAAGATTTTGGACAAGAAAAATGCCATGTGGTGCAGGGATAGGGGAGACTTGGCGTGAAACTGATTGAATTTGCACAATCTATTCTTTTTGGCTCGACGCTTGAAGAAAAGCTTTTTTTTCCAGAAAAGTTAGATTTTGATTCGGACCAAAGCTCGCCTTGGGGAGAAAGAACAGATGTACAACCCGGTAGACCTAAATCCTTGGCGTTGGACGCGTGGCACCACCGCAAAAAAGTTCCATTTCCCAGTCTGGCTTCGTTGAACCAAGCCAGCGCGCGGGGTCTTGTGATGCATTTTTTTGCCAATCATGAGTTATTGGCCCTGGAATTGATGGCACTGGCGTTGTTACGTTTTGGTGATGCTCCTAAGGCCTTTTTAAGGGGCATTGTATCTGCCATGAAAGACGAGCAAAAGCACTTAAGACTGTATTTGAATCGAATGAACGATTTGGGTGTTTCCTTTGGAGATCTTCCTGTTAATGATTTTTTTTGGAGTAAGCTCAGCGACATGAAGTCTCCCATGGACTTTGTCACTCGAATGAGTTTGACTTTTGAGCAGGCAAACCTGGATCATTCCCTATTTTATAAGAAGAAATTTGAACTGGTAAACGACCTGGAATGCTCCAAAATAATGGATGTGGTGTTAGAAGATGAAATTAGACATGTGGCCCATGGGGTGAGTTGGTTTCAAGAATGGAAAATTAAGGAAGAATCGGACTGGGAGACTTATGTTAGAATGTTACCTTATCCAATCACTCCAGCTAGAGCTAAAGGTTCTCAATTTGATTTTGAAGTTCGAAAAAAAGCTGGTTTAAGTGATTCTTTTATCAATCGACTTTATTTGTACTCCCACTCAAAGGGCAGACCTCCTGATGTCTACTTATTTGTACCTAATTTAGAAGATGAAATCGCCTCTGGCAAGGCATCCTTTGAACCAAATCAAGTGACGGTGTCCATTCGTAGTGACTTAGAAATACTGATGATGTTTTTAACCTCCCATGATGATGTTCTTTTGGTGGATGAAATTCCCAATGATGTTTTTCTGAGTCAATGGGTGTCTTGTGGGGTTAGACTTCCTGAGCTGATCCGAAAATCTGATATGGATGTGAGTTCACTAAAATCCAGAACTCTTGGAGCTCTAAAACCGTGGGGGTGGTCTGAGCACACCAAAATGTGGATGGAAAAAAATCTTGCAGTAGATGTGGTGCCATACAAAAATGTATGTAATACAAGTGCAATACTTAGCTCAAAAGTATATCAAAAAAAACTCTTTGATATGGTTTGCCGGCAGATGGATTTGGTGAAATCAGGTGCTTCCCCAATTTCTTCCACCTTTATGAGTGTCTGCTCAGACTCAGAAGAAGTGCTTGCCGTTGTGCAAAAACTTTTTTCTCTATACAAAAACATCCACTATGTGGTGGTGAAGGAACCTTTTGGCAGTGCTGGCCGAAATCGCAAGAGGTTTTCCCGGTACGATTTTTTTGAGCCACAAAATCTAGAATGGCTGCGTCAGCAGTTTAAGAAATACCCAAGTCTACTGGTTCAACCCTGGTTGGACCGAGTGGCGGATTTTAGCTATCATGGCAAGATCTCCAAGGGGGCAGGTATAAACTTGGGAGTCACCCGCTTTTTTACTGACCACCGTGGGCAATATTTAGGGTCTCTGGTCACTCGGAAAACCGATTTTTTGGACGCCAAAACGAAGAGAGATTTGTATGTTCCCCCGGAGGGTGGAGTCGGCTTTTTTGAACAATTGGATCTGGCTTTTCAGGAGGTGGTAAAAGCATTGGTAGAATGTAATTATGAGGGTCCGTTTAGTTTTGATGCCATGGCATGTAGGGATGGAGATCTTCTGGTTGCGGTTCCTTTTTTAGAGCTAAATCCAAGGTTTACGATGGGTCGAATTGCTTTAGAGTTGGGTGATTACATTTATCCTGGTCAATCAGCGATTTGGTGTCATTTCTCTTTGGCGCAGGTGCAAAAGTTAGGTTTTTCAAACTTTACAGAATTCACGATGGATAACCAAAACAGACACTCTCTCGAGTATAAGGTAACAGAAAACAGAAAATGTTTATTTAGTGGGGTGTTTCCCACCAATGATCCCTCCAATTCTAAACTCATGTTAAGTCTGTTGTTCGTGGGAGAAAGCGACCAATCTCTGCGGGATCGCTATCTCCACATCTCAAAGTTTTTAGAAAAAACAGATGAAAAATAGGTCCAAATAAACATGTAAAAAGTGTGAGTAAGTGATAATCTAAAAGAATTCCAATCCAACACCTGCATCTCTTCTAATTCCGTTTTTGAGCATCCATTTCAGCATCACACTCACTCACCCTTCCATAATCTTAACGGAATATTTATTGAAAAACATAAATTAGACGTTTATTGTTATTATATCATATGGATGAAGATTGCGATGCCTAAAAAAACTAAAAAATCTGGAAAACAAAGGTAGTGCGGATGACACATCTCTTCTCACCAGCTAGGAGGGATTTTCAAGAAATCCACATTTCTCGCTGTGGCGAAGCCAGGTGAGCCATTTTTGTCCAGAGTGGAACGAAATCTACCATTTTGCATGGTTGACGACTGGATATTATGCATATAAATCTCAAAATCGAGAATGGTTCTCAAGTTGAAATCCCAGTAACGCAGTTTAACCCGAGATAGTTCTTATATTAAAAAGGAAAAAAAATGTTTCATTCCAAAAAGCCACTGAAAAATAGGGTGTTTTACCGTTATTTGGATTATGGGTTAGCCGTCTTGTTTGTAGGAATTCTCACGCATCATCTGGTGCAAACCCTGCTCTATTTAATGCCACCTAATCCATTAAAAAACTCTGTTGCCGATTCCGTTAAAGACTATATGGTTCCCTTTTTTTCTCAAAACTGGCATTTGTTTTCTCCCAACCCCGGTAAAACCTATGTAAGGCTTGAGGTGCAGTGTCCAAAATTTTCATCATCTGATAGGTGGATGGATATAGAGCAAGACCGGCAGAATTTTCATGAATGGACTAGAATCAGTGGCACAAGCAAAGTTTTGGCCTATTACCGCACACTTGGTGATACACTGTGGAAGAGGTCCGTGTCCCACTTTACGGCCTGTTTAAAAGATGGCACGATGGACGGGAAATCCTGTTACGCAAATTCTGTGCACCAGATCAAACAAAGTCCGCTTTTTGAAGTGGCGCAGCAATATGCCCTGAAAGCTTGTGAAGAGCCTGAAGGGGGAAGTGTTCCTTTACGAGTCACCCAATACTCTCCAGTCGCTTTTTCCAAACGAACGCAAGCCGAAAACGCAACCACTCCAGTAACTTTCGATTTTTTCGCCAATGTTGAAGGCAGATAGATATGAATATACAAAAAATAGAACACACTCACTCCATTTCCTTTTCAGATTCGTGGTTACATCGTAAAATAGGGTGGATCATTTCTGCTCTTGCTTTTTGGCAAATATTGAATATAATTGGACTGTTTCCAGAAGCAAGGGAGTTGATTGGTCTGCGAAATTTCGCTGTTGTTAAACACCCAGAACTCTCGTATTTTGGCACGGATTCCATTTTTCTTTCCTGGTTTCAGCTCATTCGAAATTATCCTAGGTCCGCTTGCCTTGTCTTTGGAGCCGTTTGTTACACAGCTTGGAAAAGAGGAACGGGAACAAAGATTATATTATGGCCTTTTGTTGTTATTATAACGTGGACATTGGATCATTTAGTCCCTGAAATTTTGGACGGGGGAAACAATCTCTACCAACTCCTCATGATTTATGTCTTGGGTACGTTGCCGTTTCTGTTTAAACCCACCCGGGCCACAAAGGTTTTAGCAGTGGGATCGATTTATTTAGGTATGGCTCAGGTGTGTCTAATGTATTTTACAGCTGGCTGGGCTAAGATCATGGGCTCGGACTGGCAAAGTGGATTAGCGTTGTTTTACATTTTGCAAAACAAAGACTTCAGCAATGGTTTTTTTTCTCAGATGGTGGTATCAAATTTTTTTCTGTCTTCGTTGGGTAGCTATTTTGCGGTATGCTTTCAGGCCGCTTTTCCTTGGCTCATATGGGTGCCCAAGGCCAGAGGCCCACTCATTTTTTTGGGCTGCTTGCTGCATCTTTCCATTGGTGTGTTTATGGGCTTGCCACTTTTTAGCTTAATCATGTGTTTGTCTTATTTGTTTTTCTTATCCGAGAAGGATTTCGAAGCCATTCAAAATGGACTGAATGGGCAAAGAAAGTGGATCATAGCCATAGATGGAAAGTGCAAAGTTTGTGTGGTTATTGGAAAATGCTTGAAATTAATGGACATCAAAAACAAGATCATCATTGATGATTGTTGGAATCCAGCTCGGGAATCTATTGCAAAAATAGATGAGAAAGCACGTCAGAAGGAGATGGCTGTGGTGTTCATGGATGGACAGTCGCCAGAAGAGGTTTGGTTTGGATATGAGGGGATCAGAAGATTCACCAAAGAGATGTTACTTATAATGCCTCTTTGGCCCATTTTGAGTTGTTCCATGATGAGAGAAAAAGGGCCAAAGTTATATCGGTTTTTTGCCCAAAAAAGGTCTCATTTGGGATGTGGGACGGAGTGTTCCATTAATCGTTAGAAATTTTACAGACTCTTTGTGTTAATAAGACCTTACTTGCCTACCTTTTTTGTGCTTCCCTCGTTTTGTAAAAGAGAAGAAATCGCTGGTTAGGTGCATTCTCTAAAGATCAGGATGGGTTTTGCCGATACCGGAGCTACAAATTTGATGTGGGATAATCGATTTATGAACACATTCTTCCCTGTAACGGTTAAATGCAAGTTCCTGATACTGAGCATTGGTTTGTTTACTGTAGTGGGCTGTAAAAAGGGGCTATTTGGCACTTTTACGGAGTCCAGTACCTGTGCCACTAAAAAAGTAAACAATATTGCAAGCCTACGATTTGCAAAGTCGGCTTCACCCAAGATTTCTCAACTTGTGGGAGGATCCACGGATTTTAATCCAAAAGATCTCCGCTATCGAAGCACAGTGGGCCTGCTCATTACGGAAGCAGGTGGAACTGCGGAAAGTTGCTCCGGCGGACTTGTGGCCGAAGATTTGGTTGTTACCGCCGCGCATTGTTTGAAAGGTAACAAAATCAAAGAAGTCACTGTAATTTTTGGGAAAGACTTTGAAAATGCCAGTAAAACTCAGGCCTCGGAGTGGAAACAGGCCCCTGGATACCTGAGTTCAAGGGAACAACGGGACGATATCGCGTGGGTAAAGCTTCCTTCCAAAAGTCTTCCCACGGGATTCAAACCCGCTGAACTTCTCAATCGGAGTGTGAGTGAGCCGCTTGGAAAGCAAGTGACGTTAGTGGGCTATGGTAAAAGTGGCACCTCGGACACAAATGCGTCCGCCAAACGGTATGCGGAAACCTTTATTGATCGAATCCCTGATGCGGGCGTATATCCCAATGAGGTTTGGCTTAAGCCTTTTAGCTTTACGTTAGTGGGGTCTTGTTCGGGCGACTCCGGTGGGGCGGCTTTTATTGAGGATGGAGGTTCGTGGAACCTGTTTGCGGTGATCATGGGACGACGATTTGACACATCAGAACCCCAAAGCTGCGAATCCGGTAAAAGCGTGGTTACGCTCATCGCTCCTTATAAAAAATGGATTGAAAGTTCTTCAGGAATCAACTTTTCGGGCTCAAAAGCTGGGGATGAATCAGAAGTGGATCAGAAATTTGGAACTCCTGAAAAATTTAAGGGTTCCGAGTGCAAGTAGTTTACCAATAATCCGTTTTGATTTGGATGTCTTGGTAGGCTCTAGCGAGACAGGACAGCCTTTGATTTTTAAGCAAAGAGGAGCCTAGTTTACTCACTTCCAATTCAGAGGCTGGGCTCACCTCACCTTCTAAGATCTCAATCAAACAGGCTTTGCACACTCCTACACCGGAGCAACTGGCCCCAATGGGCACTTGGTTTTTTCGAAGTTGGACCCAGATATTGGAACCAGCACGACATTCAATAACCTTCAATATATCACCATTGTGTTTAATGCATGTGATTTTTATGATTTCATAGCTCATTGGAATCATTCGATGTACAACACCTGTATTACAAATTAAATTTTGCGGGTCTTTTTTGCATGAATGCTTCCATGCCTTCGTTACTTTCTTTAGACCCAAAACAAAGTCCGAAAAAAGCGGATTCCATTTCAATCTCTGTGGCTTCAGACCGATCCAGACCTTTGGATATGAGTTTTTTAGCCACCTTAATTGCATTTGGACCGTTTTTCAAAATGTCTGTAGTCAGCTTTTCGATTTCAGCATCTAAGTTCTCAGGAGTGGTGACCCGGTTGAGTAGCCCGGCCTGGAGGGCTTCGCTGGCAGAGAATTTATTGCCGGTGCTTATCCACTCTAACGCTTTAGAAAAACCGATGCGTCGGCGCAGCCGTTGCGTGCCTCCAAACCCAGGAATGAGACCTAAGCTCACTTCTGGCATACCAAATTTGGCATTGTCTGAGGCTACTAAGAGATCGCATGCCATGGCCAGTTCCAATCCTCCTCCTAGTGTGAAACCTTGTAGTCTTGCAATTGTAATACAACCTAATGTTTCCAATTCTCTAAAAACCATTTGAGTAAACTGACTTAAATTTTGAGCCTCTTGAGGGCTTAAGGTGCTTAGCTCTTTAAGATCAGCTCCCGCCACAAATGCCTTGTTGCCTGCTGATTTTAACACAAGCACTCTTAAACTTTGATTGGACCTAGCCAATTGGATTTGGGCTCGAAGTTCCTGGATCACCTGGGAGTTTAGAGCATTTAAACTTTCGGGTCGATTGATTTCAAGGTGGCCAATGTTTTCCTTAATTGTCAGTTGAACCAAACTCATATCAGGTGCCTTTCTGGAATTGTGGAGTCAGTGAAGAGGTATGAATACCTTGGAGGAGGTGGGCACACAAGTCTCCTGATGCTTTTTTGGAGGTGTTTGGCAATTGGGCACGGGGGATTTTGGGGGTTTGGGTGATTTTGAGGGTTCTACCTCTAAACAAACTTGCGTGTCTGGAAGACCCTGAGTTCTCTTTAGATATAAGGTTGTTTTGCCCGGCTGGAGCCCTTTTATTTCGTAGTAGAGCGTTAAGGGGTTCAGTTTGAGTTCCCCTATGTTGCGATTTGCAACTTCGGCTTTTTCTAAAAATTTGTGGGGAATTTTTTTTGTTTTGTTTACCTTTACCTTTATCAAAAAGGAGCTAGGGGACAGACACGGATCCGGTGGCATTCCACTGTTGGCAAGGCATAATTTGTGGAGGAAGAGTGTCGTTAGGATGCATGCAAATCCAGTGAATGTTTTGACCTTGAGACCAAGCGAATTTGTATAAGTTACTTTTTTTTGCAAAGTTTTTATCCGTTCCTATTAATACTACATATGAATTGGTTTTTGTTTTCTGTTTGAAAACCCCTAGCAAACACCTTTGTTGGCCCATCGCCTCCAGCACAACGATGATGGGGCTTTGGGTGCAGGACTCGGTGGCAGGAAGGGTAAGAAGACCATCTTTTAGCCTTCCCCAAGGAACTTCAGCTTTGGTGCGGGCTTCCTCCCTAGGCCGAGTTGCCAATTTGGAGCGAACTGCAAAAAAAAGGAGCAGCAAAGGCGGAGCTAGCACCACCACATATTTAAGTTTCAATTGAGAATCACCCCAAGAAATAATCAAAATCAAGGCAATATAATGAGTTTAACCATTCAGGATAGATCTATTTTTGACCAAATGGTACTTTTTTTACCATTTTGCGGGGGTTTTTTTGCCGAACTCAAGGTGATTTTCAATAGGTGTTAAGTGATTTATGCATCGATGGATTTTACATTACAGAATGTCACTATTTTGGGTCTCAGTGGCTTTTATGCTGTATTGTATCAGGATTTTCTATAGTACTCCTTCCTCTTTACTACCTCCATCCACTCAGTCACACATTTTTTTTTCGGTACCCGAGCAAGCAGAAGGACTGGCATCGGACCCTTTGCTTTTTTCTAGAGCGTTAGAATTTCAGCTTAAAAAATGGAACATTTCCGGCTATCCCGTTGTTTGGAATCAGAAAGGTTGGCTCACTGGTCAAATGTCCATCAGTCAATCTCTACCTCCGGATTTTCAGACTCAATTTAAGGCACAGTGGAGTCTAGATTATGGCGAAAAAATTCCCATTCAAATCAATCGAAAGGATTCTGAATCCTTTCCCGTCATCAAGATGGTTACCATCAAAGAAAAAAGCAACACCTTAACATCCCAGCTCATGCGCGATTTGTTGGAAAAAATGGATGGTATAAAGGGCATAAAAAAGATTGAGGTAACGGGCGGATATGGTAACAAAAAATATGGACATCCCGACTTCCTAAGTTCCGTTGCTAATCAGCGTTGGCCTCTGGGCTTGGGAACACAGAGTTCTAACACCCCCTCCAAACTAAATTCTTTTGAACCTACCCAGGGATTTCCTAAAACGGATTTTAGAATCACAAGCAACCCACTTCCCGTGATTGAATATGAAAAAAAAGTAGCAATAGGGCCAGAAGAAACATTAATTTATTATGATCAAAAACCAGCTTATTTAATCGAAATATACAAAGAAAAATGGGCTCATGAAGAAGAAATTTCTGCCAAAATAAAGGATGTATTACAAAATTATACAGTACTCAAACCCGAGATCATCAGTGATGTTTCAATTTATTTAGCCGCCTCACAAAAAAACATTATAGATAATATTTCAGATGGGATCTTACTCAGTTGTGTCACGATTCTTTTGGCTGTGAGAAGTTTCAGGTCCACTCTGTTAATCGCTATCATCATTCCCATATCCATTGTTTTTTGCTTTCCCATATTGTCCCTTTTTGGAATAACAAAAAATGTAATGTCCTTAGCTGGTTTTGCATTGGGCGTGGGAGCGGTTGCAGATTCAGGGTTAAGCATTATCACGGATATTCAAGACAAGGTAAAAAGTGGAGTGCCAGCGTTACTTTCGGGCTGGAAAACCGCTTTAGAAAACACTCGTCCCAATTTATCAACGACAATAACAAACCTATGTATATTCACTCCCCTTTTTTTTGCATCAGGCAGAATTGGAGAGTTGTTTAGTGACCTGCTTTTTTCACTCGTAGTGGCACAGGTATTTAGTTTTTTGGTTTCTATTTTTTTGCTTCCAAGCATTTGCGTACTCACTTATGATTATTGGAGTCCAAAAGTAAAAAAGAATTCGGACAATATAGTAGATGAACAAATTATTGTTAAAAAAGAATCGATGCTGGAGTATATTCTTAAAAATCCCATGTGGTACACCACTATCGGTCTTTCTTCTTTAATTTTGGTGACTTGGAGTTTTACAACCATGCCACATTCAGAAGTGTTACCTCAGATGAGAAACAGCCAGCTGAGTGCTGAAATTGAGTCACTAGGAAACGTGGATTTATCAAAAGAAAATGCTTTTGATAACGTGTCTGTTTCTATTCAAAAGTTGGGCGGAAAAAAAATATTTGCGCAAATTACCCAAAAAAGTATGGTTGTAAAATTTGACTATGTCGGTGGAGACCCAAATAGAAGAAATATGGAGTCTGAAATCGAGAAAAGTCTAGTCGGAGTGTCAGCTAAAGTTTTTCCAGTTAGCCCAATAGACCCGGGAGCGGAGGCGGGAAAGGACGTTCGTTTTTTCCTCCAATCGCAGTCTTCTACTTCTTTAAGGGACTTTTTGAAGGACTTGGAGACTTTGCCTGGAATCTACAGCATCAAAACCAACTACGATCGGTCCCAGAGTAATCTCACTCAGAATTCCAATCAACTGACCTCTTTGAGTCACCGAAATGGCTTTGAAGCGAGCCAATGGATGTCTCATTTTTATCTGCCGGACCCCTTTTCACAGTCCAGCGATTCCTTATTTCAGACTCACTACAAGTGGGATCTTTTTGGGTCCTTGTATAACACTTCCACCGGGGCGTTTAGTCCTAAACAAGATGCTGTGATTGTGGAAAAATTAAAAAATGAGCCTCTTATACAGTCCGTATGGCAATCACAATTCAGAACGTTTGTGGAGGTGGGACTCATCAACAAGTCAACGACGGAAATTTACAAAAAAATTGAAGATATCGCTAAGGGAACAGGAAATTCCGTTCATAAGG
>JBIIVH010000104.1:0-5714 GCA_044339525.1 Silvanigrellaceae bacterium
CTCCCGCATGGGGCATCATGCGCCGACTCGTAGTGCGAAGCGATCTCAAAGTTCTTTCGTGCTATCTAGGGAATCCCCCACCTCAAAACATGACGTAAGGAATGTTTAGGTGGCGGGAGGATGTCAATGCGCTTGAGATGGTTTGATGTGGGAAATTCCTTGCCAACAGGTATGATGTGACGGGTGCGAGTGCATACATGCACTCGCTTGCGATGTGAAAAGTTATTATTGGGAATAGACGATAAAACCTAATTTAGAAAAACCTGTTGGCTAAAAATAAGGATACCTCACGCCAACCAAAACGGGATGATGCAATGTGGCGAAAATTGTATTGTGAATGTTGAGAAGTTCGCTGATGGGGATGTTCAGTCGAGAACGTGTCGACCCAGTGATGCGGCGAGTTCGGAGATCTTTTGCTGGAGGGCTTGGACTTGATCTTTTTGTTTGGAGGTCAGGCTGCTTTTGACGTCCTCCGCATAAAGCTCTGCAACTGCCTTTTCAAACCGTTTCAAACTGGCATTGATGTTGGAGATCAGAATCTGTGGGCGCACCCTAGATTCAACCTTGGGTTTGAGTGCCAGGAGATCCTTAGCACTCATGGTTTCAATGGTGGTGGGAAGGTTGGCCAGATCAACACCCGCCTTGGCAATGGTAAGCAAAGCCCGGAACTGTTCCATGCCTAGTTTGTTCTCTCGAAAGAGAGCAAGGCGCTGGCTAATTGCCATAAAGTCATACGCTTGACGAACACTAAAAGGGATGCGGGACTCCAGATAATCTTTGAAGCGCTTGTGTGACCTCTGTTCTTCCGTTTCATCATTAAAGAAGCGTTTCCGACAGGCTTCAAGTGTCTCTCCAATGACAAACACAACAGAAGCATCAAGTGTTGCGCGAAGCCCGTTGTAGCTCTTCCAGTATTTAGAGATGCGGTTGGTGTAATCCTCAGGAGACTGAAATGTGAGTTCCTGGTTTTCCTTCTCCTCGCTCCAGGTGCTCATGAGCCTATCTAGAGTGCGTTTTGCGGCTTCCTCAATGTTTTCATTCGTCATTGCAAATCGAGTGACGGCCGCACCAGCTCGGTCCTGACCCAAAACACTTCGGCCTTGAGCGGGCTGAAGTCCCTGACCTTTTTTTTGGAGCATCTCTTGAATGGTGGTCATAGGTTAGCTTCCTCTCGTAGTGAGTTTTCGGTGCTGCCGTATAAGGGCTTGGCGGTTGCTCCTGGGATGCGTCCTTGGGCGATGTTTTCCATGTTCAACAGGTGTCGAACGACTAAATCAACCTCTTCGCCGGCCTGAGAACGGCGGATCGTCCACAGATGTTGTTTTTGTTCCATCGTGGAAACAAAGTCCGCGCTTTGTCGAATGAGGTTTGGAAGAATGAAGTCGCCATAGCGAGAAAAAAGTTCTTGAAGGTAACGGGTGCTGGCATTGATTCTGGGATCATACATGTTGATAAGGACTTTGATGTCTGGAGACTGACCATAGGATTCGGAGATCCCACTCCACTGGTCAAAAACCTGTTCCAGGCCAATCACACTATAAATATCGGGCTTGGCGGGAGCGATGATTTGGTCCACTCCAAGATAAATCGCATGGGTCAAGTGACTCAAAGCGGGCGGGCAATCAATGATGATGATTTCGTATTTGGAGTGGAGCTCTCGGATGGGTTCAGCAATCAAAGACCTTAGATTTTTAGCACCCAGGATGATCTCTCTATCCAGTGTGCAGTTTTTGGGTGAGGAGGGAATGATGTCTAGATTTTCTGAGAGTGGTACCACCAGTTCTTGTACGGTTCTAACTTGGCCCTTTAGAAAATCAATCCACACCGGGCGGTTTTCATCAAAGGCATTGAGAGAGATGGTAAGGTTTAACTGGTGATCGAAGTCGATGAGTAGTGTTTTGTAACCATATTGGGCGGCACGGATGGCGACATTTTTGGAAAGGGAGGATTTACCAACCCCGCCTTTTACGATTTGGAAAGCCATGCTTTTTTTCTTGAGGTACTTGTAGCCTCTTGAAATGAGGATTTCGCGCACCATATCCGGGGATACGCTGGCAAGGGTTCCCCGTGGCGGAATGACTCCATGGAATTTTGGGTGTTTGCCAATTTGCATCGTAATGGCCTGTCGTGTGACCCCCACTAGATTCCCAAGGTCGGGGGTTGAAATATGAAATTCTTCGCTCATAAAACCTCCAAAAGAAAATTGTAATGAAACTCGCTTCCCTAGTTTACAGGGAGCATTTTGCCGGGTAAAGTAGAGGGGAAGTAATAATTCCACTCCCTTTGCAAATTTCTGGGGTCCATGACCCTGGCATGATGAACAGGGTTGCGTTCCCATGCAGATATGTATTATATCATGTTTAGAGTGTAGGAGTTATTGTTTAAAGTGTTTCTTTTAAAGAGTACCATAACCGGATTTTTGTTTGAGTCTGTAAGTTGTGAGGTTTATGAGAAAGCATACGTGGAAGAGAACATTTCGGCATGGGTCTTTGTTGTGCTCGGAAGGAGCACATCGAAGAATTTTATCCTTTTCTCATCGCGCAGGTGAACCATCACAGAAACAACAGAAGTGGTTTTTTTGGAAAAAAAAAATAACAGCCCTCCTATTACAGAGGGCTTTAGAAAACGAGGTGACTATGACGTGATCGACTCACTTTTGCTTACTCTGCGTGCCTTTTTTCAGACCCCCCGCCTACCAACGGAACTCTGAAAATCGACTGAAAGAGTAAGTTCCAACATAAACCGCAATTCCTAAGTACGTCCGTTTTCGGCCGTAACCAGGCTTTGCGTGTCTCGTGCTAGGTGATTCCTAGACTCAAAGACTCAAAACAATCGTGGCCGCTTTTCCTTAAAAAGTCAAGGAAAGCGAATGGGCTAACGTTTGCCTTGAGTCTTGGGATGTCGCTCCATGCGTTGTTTCCGTTGACTAGAGGTGGAATGTGGTGGCTCATGTTTTTGACAGCGATTTTAAAGGAAATCAGAGAGGTTATTATCAGCACTGGGGGTGGCATCACGAAGGTGATGGAAATCGGGCGGCACATGCCCTTCCGAGCACACACCGGCATATGGCAGAACTCATATCTACGGCCTATCATAACAAGTTTGCACCTGATGCCGTTTATGCTTTGGTGCTGGATGTGGATGCGGATCGCACCCAACCTTGTTTTCTAGATTCGGATGGTCGTGTGGATCCAAGATTAGTGATGGACGCACTTGGCCGTCAGCTTCCGTTGACTCGCTATCACTTAACCATTGTTTGTCGCTCCACATCAGGAAAAGGCCTTCACCTTTTCTTTTCCATGGTGCCGGTTGTGCTCACCGAGGAGGTGGATAGTCCCGCCGAGGTTTTTGCTTTGCGTGTGCAGAGAGCGTTGATTGAAGCCGCCAATGAAATGGGCATTGGAGCCGATCCCTCCGCTGTGGGTTTGAGACGTCTTGTGGCAAATTTCAACAACTCCGACCGAGTGATTTTTCGCGATCAAAAGAAGCGAACTAAGATTGAGAATGCGGCTAAAAATGTAGCAAGATCTCTTGAGATTGTGGATGAAATCACTGAGGTTGCTGAGCCACACCATGCCTTACGTGTCATGGGTAAGGAATTGGAAGCGTTTCTCAGAGAAAGGCGTCGTCAGAAGCGCCTTTACCCCGAAAATAAGAACGTTGAGCTACAATATGCCCGGCTTCTTTGTTTTATTGTGGGCTGGCTGCCGGAAGCGGTGAGTGAGGGGTTGGGACAACTGGGATTCTGCCAGGGCTATTTTAAGTCCACAGAGTTTTCTTCGGTTCGTTTGACCATGGCAGAGTTGCAGCTTATCTTTGGCGGTACAACAGCACCCACGATACGTCGCCTGCTTCCTTCACGCCCAGAGCTTTTCGTTTCCCATGAAAAAGGAAGCCAGATTTGGGAGATTCGAGCCAATCCATCTTATTGGCATCTTTTTGAAAAAGCAGCCGAGTTGGTTAAATCCGGCGGGATAGAGGGACAAAGGATTTGGAATTCGCCTTGGGAGTTGCCAGAGCCCGAGTTGGTAGAAAATGGTTTTCGCAATCAATACGTTGTTTGGCTTATGAACTCCTATAAAAGCCGTGGATATTCTGAGCTAGAGACTCTTAAAAAAATTAAACTTAGGGTGGATTACTGTCCAGGTGTTGAAAGGTCTCGCACAATGAAGCGTCTGGAACGCAAGGTGCGCAATTTCTTTAGAAACTCGCCACAGCTCCAAGGTAGGTATGCCGATCGGCCACTTCCAAAGTGGATTACCGACGACACTTTTTTCAGTGAGAAACGTGGTAAAGAAGTCTTTGGTGGAAAAGAAAAAGATAAAGAAGAAAAAAAACCATGTAGTGAACCACATCCGCTTGCTCTTGGCAGCGCTATAGCTATGGTTATGGTTGGAACTGCAAGGGTTTTTGGAGATTCGGAATTGGACCCTCATTTCACGTCTTTGGTTTTGGCAGGGTTACGTAAGCTTGAATTTTCCCAACCTGAATCGATTCAAAAAGACATAGTGATGGCGCGAAACAATGCCTTAGAAGCGTTGTTTGGAAATGACCAGGTGATTGAGAATTCAGGTCCTTCTCAATCTGAAAACCTTCATAAACTGCCGGAAATTAAACTTTGGGTGGTGCGCCGGAATCAAAGAATTGGAATCATTCGAAACAATAATCTACTTCTTTGTTTCACAAAAAAACATTATAGAGCGTCTGCTCTGATAGAATATCTATTGAATTTAAACCCTAATTTAAAAAACTATCACCTTAGATTAATTTCTCCTAAGAAAAACATACAAGCATTGTTTTACGACCAAATCGACCAATCTCAAGAGGTTTTTTCTGGAGCATCCATTTGTGGTCGCAAAATGACTTATGCCGAATCTATGGAGTATTGGAGGGAAAAGAAGGGGATAAAAAGGGAATCCAGACAAGATGTTCCTCTAGATTATCAAATACCTTTTTGAAATCGCCACTTTGGTGCGTGACATTTGGGGAATTTCATGGGATTTTTTGTCCGTGGTAGCTTTCCTAGAAAAGGTTTTTAGAGGATACCAACTCCAAAGTTGAATTTTTTAATTCCTAAAGAGATTCTAAAATCCCTTCTGCCGGAAGACTGGTCACTTTCCTATTTTTTTGGACAATCATTACCAGACTTTCTTTTCCCTGTTTTTCAATCTGGGAGGCCGGATCTTTTTCCGAAAATCCATCTACAACACTCAAACGAACTTCCTTCTCAAGCATTTTCTGGGATCTTAAAAGTGCTTTTTTGCCAGCTTCATCGGAATCAAAGATCAGTGTAACATCTGGACTCACATTCTTCAGTAATGTTACATGTTCTTTTGTCAGAGCCGTACCCATAGTGGACACTGTGTTTTTAAAACCCGCTTTGTGCATAGCCAAAGCATCAAAAAAACCTTCTACAACAAAAACATTCTTGGCTTTTAGGATTTCTTCCCTTGCCCCATTCAACCCGTAGAGTATCTCTCTCTTGGAAAACAAGGAAGATTCCGAAGAATTGATGTATTTTGGACCTTGAGTATCGTTTGAGTTCTATTTTCTGCCTGAAAAGGCCACCACATCACCATCTATAGACTGTAAGCGCCAAATCCAGGCCTGTGGCGCCCTCTTAAGACTTTTGACAAACCTTTCCATGCAAAAAATTTTTAGCATGGGAGGTTTAAGAAGTGAAATTGGATATAGAGACCCGCATGAATCGATTA
>JBIIVH010000105.1:0-5709 GCA_044339525.1 Silvanigrellaceae bacterium
ACGCGACTCCTTTGTAGCCTTGCCCGCTCCATAGGCGTTGGCCTTCGCTCGCATCCTCGCTCGACATTTTCAGGGCGCTTATATCCCATCGCCTGTAGAGGCGAGGGCTTTACGCGCCGTATGGTAATATTTAAATACCAGCGGCCCCTTTTGTCTTCCGTCAAAGAGCCCGTTTTGATTTGAGCATCTAAGGGAAGATCCCTGGAATTCCAAAATCGAAACTTTTGGCCCGCATACTTGAAGGAATCGCCTGAAATCTTGATCCCACTCGCTTTCCAAGGGATCCATCCTGGGGATTTTCTCCCTCGCCACCTGGGAAGTTTTCCGAATTGCTTGCGTCTCGTGGAAAACTCCTCCGTAACCGCCTGAACGCTTTGAGAGTGCAGGCCAAGTTCCTTCGAGCTTCCAGCAACCAAATTGTTCAGCTCAAATGCAGAGATTATGTTTGGGATAGCAACCAAATTTGAGGTCTTTTTCTCAGTGACCAATCGCGCGGAGCGGGCGCGAAAAGCGTTTACTTGAGTCTGTTTTGCAAAATTCCAGACGAAGTTCACCGACCGAGCCATTTTTTGCAAGCTCCGCCCGGTTTTACCAGAATCTTTGATTCGATATTTCCAGGTGGTGATCATATTGACTCCTCAAACTATGAGTCGTATTAAAGTTAATAAAACAGGACTATGGAGTCAAGTGAATGGAAAATCGCCGCGACGTCGGAAAATGACTCAAGAATTTTCCTCGCCTCGGCACAGGGTCACAAGCCTCAACCTTGCGCCTTCCGGCGCTGCGGTTACTTCAGTTCGCTTATATCCCCCACATGAAAGTGGGGGTTTTACGCTCAAATGGATAAAATAGTTAGTTTTGGTTAAAGTGGAGAGTGTTTTGAATCTTTTAGAAGACTATATCGGGCTAATTAAAATTGAATTAGCCACTGATGGAATTTCATTTGATACGCAAGAAAGAGTAGATGACGTTCTTTTTCTCGCTCGCTACATAGGGTTTAAAACGCTCGGGGGATCTCAATACAAAAATGGAATGTAAATCTATCAAATGTGCTGCTTAACTCGCCGATTTATTTTCACTAAGCTTTGTTCTGGCCCGTTGCTCCCAACGAGCTGGCTCCCAACGAGCTGGCTCCCAACGAGCTGGCTCCCAACGAGCTGGCTCCCAATGAGCTGGCTCCCAACGAGCTGGCTCCCAACGAGCTGGCTCCCAACGAGCTGGCTCCCAACGAGCTGGCTCCCAACGAGCTGGCTCCCAATGAGCCAGCTAAACTCATGAAAACAAACAAAAAAAGTCCATCAAATTCTTGCGCCTAAAATGAGAATGTTGTAGATTGGAACTACTGAAATCCAAGAATGTTTGAACTATGGCATTTGAATAAATTGTTTTTGGTTTTCTAATAGAAAATTAGATGTCCTAATTTTCAGCGGGAATATACGCCTGCGGGAGTGGTTTAAAAAGAAAAAGCCCATCTGCTTCTAACCAGATAGGCTTTTGGATTCTGTACAAACGTTTAGCGACAGTTCAGTACGGTTTCAAGCCACTCTAAAGTAACCTGTACGACAATGCTACCACATTTTGTTGTGGTTTGTATAGAGTGTTGTCAAGAAAGTCCTAGCTCGTGTCTGCCTTGCTACAAGAAAACGCAGAAGTTATTTCCTTTTCGTCTGACAAAATCAAAGGAATTTCAGGCAGTTATGGTTATAAAAAGTGGGTCGAGGAGGGTTCGGGTCAGCGTAAAGCGTTCCCGGTTTCTGGTCCGGAGGCTCGTTTTAGTGCAGATTTGATTGCTAATAGTTATCGCAATCGTGGTGGGCTTGCTGTTGTTTTTGGCATTGTCTTTGATTTGGATGCCCATCGTGCACAGGAGCAGTGGAAAGACTCCGAAGGTCGATTGGACTGGGGATTGATTTTCTCCTCTTTGAAAAAAGAGATCCCGGAGTTTGCCAAGTATCTTTGTCATGCGGTTCGTAGCACGGGAGGCAAAGGATTGGCTTTGGTGATGGCCATTACACCCATGCCCATTCAAGACTCCACAAGGCCCAATCAGAAGGCGGCTGAAAATCTCCAGAGTCGTTTGATTAACTTATTTAATCGTTTGGGAATGGGTGCGGATGAGGGAGCTAGAGGATTGCTGCGAGATTTTCCCAATTTTAATCATCCTGAAAAATCAATTTATAAAAACACAAAAATTTTAAGGGAACTGGAGCGCAGCGGCAGACCAGTCATTGGAGAACTGCACCGCGTTTTAAATCAGAAAGACCAGAAAGAGAAAGCCAAGCAGAGAATATACAATGATGAGCGAGTGGAAAGCGGTCTTGTAAACCTGGTTTTGTGGCTCATGGGAGCGAAGGATTTTAGCCGGAAGTGGGTTTTTGAGGGAGAAGTGATCGAGCGGAAGTATATGCAGGTGCCATTTCTTTCGGGTTGGGAGGTGGAAGCAAGTGTGAAAGAACTTTGCCTTCTGACCGGGGTAAGTGAGGGATTTATGCGTGGTTTTTTGAAGAACCCTCCCACGTGGCTAAAGGCGACTTATAACAACGATAGGTGTTGGACCTTATCCTTAAGTCAATTCAAGGATGCGGCGTGGCTCCTGGAGCGTTGTAGACACTTGGGTCAAAAGACTCAAGAGCTGTATGGAAAAGTCAGCTTTGATCCCAATGAGCTTTGTTTGCCGGAGTATGTGGAGGATGGGGAGCGGAATGCGTGGTTGGTGCGTTTAACGTTGATCTATAAGTGGGCTGGGTATTCCATGGATACCACGTTAGAGAAGGTAAAGTTGAGGTTAAAGTGCATTCCCGGATTTGAGACCTCGCGCAACTGCCGGCAGATATCAAACATCGTGCGTTCTTTGTTCCGCAGGAGTCCTGAGATGCATGGTGTTTTGAGTTGGAAGGAGCTACCAAGGTGGATCCGGGACGATGAATTTTTCCGCTCAAAAGATAATCACATAGAAACTAGAAGGGGCATAGCCCCAGTGGGCTCCATAGGGGCCTTGGGGGTTATGGTTGGATCTGGCTTGGATTTCGAGGCTCCGGAAAGGGATTCAGAAGCGAAGTCTTTGTTTTTAACAGAGTCACGTAAGCCTGAAAAAATTCAAGAACTGCCGGAAATTAAACTTTGGGTGGTGCGCCGGAATCAAAGAATTGGAATCATTCGCAACAACAAACTTCTTCTTTGTTTCACAAAAAAACATTATAGAGCGTCTGCTCTGACAAAATATCTATTGGAATTAAACCCGCATTTAAAAGACTATCGCCTTAGATTAATTTCTCCAAGGAAAAAGATACAAGCATTGTTTTACGAGCAAATGGACCAAGCTGAGGAGGTTTTTTCCGGAGCGTCCATCTGCGGCCGCAAAATGACTTATGCCGAATCTATGGAGTTTTGGAGGGAAAAGAAGGGGATTCAAAGGGAAGCCAGCCCGGTTGTTCCTGTGGAGTTGGAAGTTCCTTTTTGACTTCATTTTGAGATTGTTAGAAAATCTTCAAATTGAAATACGAAGACTTTCTAAGAACGATTTTTGATGCTTGGGTCGTGGGTTTAGGAGCCCCTTGTGGTGTTTTTTCCAGTTGACGTGGGTCTTTTTCCCAGGCTGACACTCCTGTTCTCCAGCGTATCTTTCGGTGGTTTTCTCTGGTGGCTGGGGTGGTTGGCTGTGCGCAAGGCGTCACCCGATTCATCAAAGAAGAACTGATGATCTTCTTTGTTTTCAGTATGTTACATATAATGTGATACATATTTGCCATTAAATGTTTTTTGTGGTATATTCGTATCATGAAAACGAATTTAGATCACAAAATTAATGAAGAAAAATTAAAAAAACTAAAGACCATTTTTTCTGTTCACGAAGCCTCAAAAATCGGTCTGACTCGGTTGAGCCTAAAACGACTCACAGATAAAGGAACGCTACTGCGGTTGGAAAATGGAATTTACAGAAAACATTCCAAGAGTTGGGATGTTTCTTTAGACGATTTTGCTTGCGCGTGCCTTCGCTTTGGAAAAGAATCCTATATTGGGGGACTCACGGCCCTTGCTTATCACCAACTTCTCAATTTTTCGCCGCGAGCCATTTGGGTCGTAACTCCTTCGGTGAAAAGATCAACGAAACACCGGTTGATTCGAATGACGAAAAAAATTCCACATGATGGAGTTGAAACCATCTCGGGAGTGGTCAAAATGGCTGGAGTCGATCGCTCACTTGTTGATGCATTTTGGTTTGCACACAAAGTCACTTTACAACACGCTTTTTTTGCAGCCAGAAGGGCTTTCGCCGATCAAAAAACATCACCTGAAAAATTGCTATCGCTCGCTCGAACACTCGGTTTAGAAAACTGTATACTTAAGCACTGGGAGGCACTTCAATTTGAATGACTCAAAACAAAGACAGGCCGAATCTATAAGGGCAAAATTGAACAATCTTGCCAAAAAAAGATCCGCTCCATTCGAGGTCATACTCACGTCATTTTTAATCGAAAGAGCCGTCCGAAGGCTTATGACAGAAGACCAACTCGGTCGCAATTTGATATTCAAAGGCGGATTTGTAAGTATTTCAATCTATTCTTCACCAAGGTTTACCGTAGACTTAGATGCCGTTTTGCACGGGATCACCTTAGATGATGCAGAGACACTTTCAAAAAAATCACTTCTACAAGACTTTGAAGATGGTGTCTGGTTTGTCTTTGAGGCTTCAGTTCCACTTACAAATCAAACCGAATATGGAGGTAGAAGACTTCAACTTCGATCAGGGTTGTTCCCTCAACCTGAGGATATCAAACGCGCAAAAATACTTCACATAGATCTTGGCGTTGGAGATCCTGTGACACCAAAACCTCTAAAACTAACAACACCATCCTTATTGGGTGGAGAGGACATCAGCTGGTCTGTTTATCCGGTTGAAACGATTTGTGCAGAAAAAATCCACCCATTTGTTATTTTAGGGTCTAATAATTCCAGGTCAAAAGATCTTTTCGACCTGTATTTTCTCCTTCCTAAGGTGGATTTGATCCAGTTTCGAGAGGCTATTCGCAGAACATTTGAATATCGAACGACACCAATTCCAGAAAGCTTTCTTAGGCATTTTCAGGCGCTTGATAAAAGAGTTTTAACAAAAGGGTGGCGCGCTGCAACCGTTGACATCAAACCGCTGCCCATTTTTGAAGAGTGTTGGGATTGGGTTATCACTTTTTTTGAACGACACAATCTCTAATCCCGTACGATTTTAAGAGGTCATTGAGAACAGGGGAATCGTACAGGAAGCAAAATCCAAAAAACTTCACCACAAGCCTAAATAAAAATCACCGTTGGGACTTTCGTTTATGTGGATTAGGACTTGGGCGGGGTGAAACAGGGTAAAAAGAGAGTTGGGATCGAATTTCTCTTTAGTCTTTATTTCGCAGATATTGATAAAGAGTTTCCCTACTCATTCCAAAAGATCTAGCAACCACTGATTTCTTTTCGCCTTCCCCAATTTTTGCTCGCAGCTCATCTCGTTGTGTCATGTGTTTTGGGACTTTGATCCCTTCGACTGGTGCTTGGCATGGAGGTAATCGTAGAGACAGGGCTTCGTGACACCCAACAGCTCGCAGATTTCCCTTATTGTATGTCTTTTCTCGCTATAGAGCTGTTTTGCTAGCGCGACCTTTTGTTCGCTGAGGGCTTTGGGCCGTCCCCCCAGCCGGCCTCGTTGGCGTGCTGCACTCAGGCCAG
>JBIIVH010000106.1:0-5611 GCA_044339525.1 Silvanigrellaceae bacterium
TTGCTTGATTGATTTCCGGTATGGATAGCTTCAATAGTTCTCGTGCTAAGTTGATGTCTGGCGACGCTTCCACCGCCTGCATCACCGCTTTGACCATGCTAAATGGGCGCCTCACATCATGTGCAAGGGCTTGAGTCATATGTGCGATAGCCTCGTATTGAGATTTTCTCTCCAGTTCAGAACATGCTTTTTTATATTCTGACTGAAATGAACTTGCAGCTTCCAAAACATTAAAATAATCATTTTTTGAATCGATGTTGAGCACCAGTTCGTGACCCTTTAAAACGCTCAAAGCAGTATCCTGAAACTCCTGAAATGAGGCTCTGAACCGTTTCTTGAGTTGCATAAACACAACCAGGCTGAGACACGAAATTAAGAAAGCAGTAAACCAAGTCGCAGCTTGAAGAATATATCCAATTCTAGAAATAGCGCCGAAATCGAACAAAAACTGGATCTGAAATGGTATACGGTTACCGTGCTTTCCTAGTCTAATTGTGGTTTCAAAAGTCTGACTCTGTTTATTCCAAAAGGACTTTCTTTCCGATATTCCTAAAAATAATTCAGCCGTTTCATTTTTAAGATCGGCAAAGGCCATCGCAGATTCAATATCTCCAACTAAATCGTTACCATCTTGGTCGAGCAGGCGAAAATGGATGACCCCTAATTGATCCCGCGCGGCATCGATCATTTGCCAAGCAACTCTGTAGTTTCCTCTTCCTAGTTCAGGAGTAACCGCACTACCGATGGCTTCAGCTCCTCGTATATAGGAATCAGAAAATTCCTTTGCAATGTAGGTTTGCATTGTCGAGGCAGCGAAATATCCTACGATAACGTATAGAGCAATTAGAGTTGTAAATCCTATCCCTAGGATTTGATCGAAAGTTTTTACTTTGTATTTATTCATTGAATTAACCGATTAGAATTGCGCCCAAAACAAACTCAGAATGAGGAATACCAAGTAGGCGCTCTACCAGAGAGTCGTCCATTCCCGTGACAATTCGTGAATTTATGCAGCGAGCGTGAGAAAGTAAATGGAAGTTTTGCAAAATGCTGCCTGCCTCTATAAACAGGTTTCGGTAGGCTCGCGGGCCGTACTTTTCTACAACTTTTAGCGAACAACCAGTTACATATATTTTAACATTCCAGTTAATAGCATTTCTTTGATTTAACATCGCTAGGTCATGAGAGACTCGGTCTGAAGAGGCTTCGGGCAATTCACAAAACATGTCCAAACTGTCAGACCTATAAACAATCCCTGGGTTACTTTGATCACCATGAAAAACAGTATAAACGCGAGTCTGATACAGTGCCCCGGCAGAAGCAAAGGGCCTACCAATTCCCTCACTTTTTTGACTATCGGAAATAAAGCCTTGGAGAATCAATTTCTTGATAAGATCACGACTCACATGGTCATGTCTCTTATGTGTATCTGATTTTCGATGTTTTAGCAGCCATTCTAGATCCGTAGTCTCTGTGTTTTCGGAAGGAGCAGAGAAATGATTTGCTACTGAGCTTCCAGATTCAACATTGGAAAGCTCTGGCCGGTTAATCCCCGCAAAAAATCTTTCACGTGTGCGTGCATAGGCAATCCAGTCCATTGCACCATGTTTCAAGTTTTGGTTGAGCTCATTCTCTAACGAAAGAGTAACTCTTTTGAGAGTTGATTTCGGAGGTAGGACGTTAAAGGGCGCATATACCTGAAAAGTTCCGGTTTCATCCCAAAGATCATGTTTTGCACCGTTGACATCATTAACAAGATGTCCAACAAAAATAAGTCCGGCTATTTGGGCGCATTTTATCAAGTCAGCGTCTTGGGCTGGCAAAAGAAAGTCGATCTTTTGTCCGATTTTTGAAACGCAAATCATTGCCAGCAAAAGAAAAGCGTTTGTGTCTCCTCGCAAAATAGGCTGTCTTTTAACCACGTCAAAATTCGCTCGCCCCCGAGCTCCTAAACCGCAATACTTGGCAGCGAGTAGAGGAGTTTCCAAGATTAAAGAAGTCACTTTTTATCTCCAATAATCGATATCAGATTCTCAATATGCAAATTTCCGGTCGAAACAGAGTAAACATCGAGAAGTCGTTGGTTGGCGGCCAAGAAAGCGTTTCGCCGATGTGCAATTGGCACAAAGTTTCTCTGGTGAAAAATCTGATAGATCGAACGTGCCGTGTCTGGTTTTTTTTCAGCTGACATTGCCGCTGCAATGGTTTTCATCATTTCTCCCTGTGGGTCAGGAACCGCCTTAAGTTGGCCCACCATTAGATTCATGACTTCCAATGGTCTTAGGCTGAGGTGTTGACCTCGCAGCTGAATTGCAACCGTGTTCTCTTTGCGAGGTTTCATAGAAATTTCATTTTCTTTGATGGAAATTACTTTAAAACCAAGTCTAGAAAGACTTTTTTCTGTTTCAGTCTTTAGCCCTGCAAATGGGGAATCTCCTAGTGAAGTTAAGATAATCTCAATTCTTGAGGGTACGAAAGATGATTTTTTTTCAGCCTTTTTTTCAACAGGTGAACAATTCATGTCTTTAGGGAAAAGTTCTTCTGACGGAATGTAAATATTCGTTTTTAATGCACCTATTAATTGCGTTCGGTCAAGATTGTAATTTAAAAAATGAATGGTTTGGCTCTCAACTGGACTGATTAACTTAGGGTCTGCCGGCAAAAGTGAGAGAAAAACGGAAGTGGTTGGGAGCGAGTAACGGACTTTGTAACCTTTTTCAACTAGAACACGAGCGAGATCGGCATCATCAGTCCTCAGAAATGAAGCTTCGGGGAACGGCTTTCCTGCTTTAACAAGATTTGCCCAATCAGATATCGGAGTGAAATGAACAGACAAATTTGGCTTGCTCTGGAACTTACTATACCGCCAGTTCTGATGGTTGGGTTTTAATACAAATTCCCCTTTGTCAACACTTGCAGAGAATGCTCCAGAGGTTGGTGCATTCGGTTTAAGTAGCATTTTCTCGTCGAGTGAATATCTGTCCACTATCGAAAAATTGGTTCCAGCCAGTTCTTCAAGGATACTTTGATCACAGTTTCCCAGATTAATTTCAATTTCGAGATCGCCAGTTTTCTTTACAGCCCGAAGGCTTGTTTCAGGCAATTTCAATGCGGTTGCTTTATCAACTCCTAGGCAAAGGGGGACAATTGGATTGGTTTCGAACGTCAGACGGATTTTTCGCTTGATGGAAAAAATGACATCCTCTGCATTTAGGTCCCTACCGTCAGAAAACTTGAGATTCTCTTTTAACTTAATTCGAAGGGATTTGGTTTTTTCGTTATACACCCAGGATTGGGCTAAAACTCCGCTAAAATCCCCGCTGCCTGATTCAGTGATAAATAACTTATCATGCACAGTCCGAAAGACATCCCATTCTTCGAGTTGCTGAAGTTCCGTTGGGTCTTTGAAGGTTAAGTTTGTCTTAAATGGGACAAGTAAAAATGTCGTCATGTTTTGCTCCGCACGTGCTAAAGTAGAAGAAAAACTCAAAAATGCTGTCGAAGCGAACACTGATTTGAGTAAATGTGTCAATTTATGTCTCTTTGAAAAAAAAGTTTTTGTGATTGAAATCCCATACTCAGTGCAAATGAAAACGATGCAACATTGCAAATTGAAGAGATCCAAAGAAACTGATACTCGAACAAGTCCTTCCTCGCAATAGCTTCAAGAAAGAGAAGTCTTGCAGTTCCTTTTCCGCGTGCATCAGGAGGAAGAAAAATATAGCCTATAGTAACGGTTTTTTTTATGGAATTTACGAGCAGGAGTATGAATCCCTCTGCAAGCTCTCCGTTTATTGCAAGACAGATTGCAGCGCCTGATTCAGAGGATACACCTAGGGAGCTGTAATCTTCGTTAATCTTTGTGAAGTTATCCGTATCGGAAAGCGTCAACCAAGGAAATTGCCAGCGTTGTTGCAATTCGAGCTCGCAAAGTCTTTGCCTATTCTCAATGTTAACTAGAGAAACCTCTTTGAGAAAATTATTGTGGCAGGAAGCAAAATTTTTGGATAGGCCCGCTAGGGGAACCGGGTATATTAGGCAGATAGAGGATACATAAAATCCATTTGTCCATGCGGCATTACAATTGTTCAATGTCTCCTTTTTCAGTTCAGTTTGTAAAACAGAACAGCGCTCAGCACGAGCTAAACGACAAGCAATGTTCAGAATCGGCCAATCAGCTTGGGCTGGATGGCTGAAACCATTTACCCAATGCATGGTCATCCGGCTACCACAATTGTAATAAAAGGTTCCCGCTATCAGGGGGACACCATTTTTCATTACCAGATATGCATTTTGGTGTTGGCCTGCGAGGCTCGCCCAGGCGTTAAACAACATATCGTTGCGGAAATCGCTAGAGAACTGAGGGATTTCGTAAAACGACCTGGTTTCGATGTGTTGAAGGTTGTCGCTAAATACTCGAATGGCCATCAGCACGTCCTTTCAATATGGATGTGGCAGCATGGGAAGCTCAGGAGCAACTGCGGGCCAGGGGAATTCCGGAAATCTCTGGCCAAAGAACATCGGGCATGCGAACGGCGAAAAAACTCGTACTGCGGGGATTTCTGTATCTCCTCTGAGCGAAGCAATTATAGGCTTGTAGTGGGAACAAAGCGCAGCAAAACCAGAAATAATAGGATCGATAACTTGAATCTTTGCTTCGCTTTCAGAATTGAAAAAGGATCTTAGAATGGCAGCTCTATGAGGAGCATAATACAGCGAACCTTGGTCTACCTGCCTTGAGGATGGCAATTCGCCGTTCAGAATTGCAAAATAATTACATGTCCAAAGTCTCAAACATTCCTTTGTGGCTCCGAGAATTGCTTCTTGCACGCTGTAACCTGTTCCTGTTCCCACAAAAAGGCACGGAAAAAAATTTTGTTTTGATCTTATCACTCGGATAAACACTGGTGGTAATTGCCCTTCAGAGTAAAAATAGAGCTCAGTCTCGAAACCATATTTGCCGAGAAGACTTAAGCCCTGAAGGTGAATATCGGTTGCTAGCGGTTCGGGAAACCTATGAGGAGCAACACCGTTACACCAATTTTTCATCAAAAGATGCCGTTCATGGAGTTCGAGTAGCCCAGACTCAATTGCTCGCTCAAAACTTAGATGAACTGCATTTCCTGACGATGTGGAGGGATAGATTTGATTTTTTGAAAAAATGATTTCGTATGGATAGATACAATCTATTTTTTCATCGCCAGTCAATTCGAATACATATGTGAACAAATCATCTATCTGACTTGACCACTGTGCTGAAGTGGCCCAGCTTGGAAGGCAGTACTTGTCCATGAAGGATGATCGAGGTAAAGCTTGCATGTTCTGCTTTTCGTGACAAATGAAGAGCCAACGCTCCGCTGCTTCGGCAAGTGATATTATTTGTGAGTTTGAATCGATCCCGGAAGAATACCCATAAAAAAGAAAGTTATCAGCGGTCTGTAAACGTGTTCTATAGATATTAAGATTTGTTTCGAGTGTGTACAAATTCTCAATTTTGTCGAAGCCTATCTGGCAGTGCTTCTCAGAAATTGATTCCAAGATCTTCAGAGCCAATTCCTGGCCATCAATTTCGGGTTGATCGAGAGTTATTGCTGAATTTCTCAATCTTTGT
>JBIIVH010000010.1:0-93440 GCA_044339525.1 Silvanigrellaceae bacterium
CTCCCGCATGGGGCATCATGCGCCGACTCGTAGTGCGAAGCGATCTCAAAGTTCTTTCGTGCTATCTAGGGAATCCCCCACCTCAAAACATGACGTAAGGAATGTTTAGGTGGCGGGAGGATGTCAAAAATAGAAACACAAGCGAGTAGATAAGCAAAGAAAAGAGCAAAAAATAGATCCCAACCTGAAGGCTTTTTTCGGTTTGGTCATGGGATTCTTCAATGGTGCTTAGGAATTGTTCGTGGCTTTTTTGCCTAAACTTTCTTAGAAAGTCCTGGTATTCCAGATTTTGCTCTTTCATTTTAGTGATGCTATCCACTGCATCTCCTAGAGCCAATTTTCCAGTGGCCACTTCAAAAGACAGGGATCGGGCGGACTGATACCAAGTCTCAAAGCGGTCTTTTAATAGGGCAATGGTGATTTTGGAAGTTGCGTCCGTTTGCACCTCGGTATAGTTGGTTTGAATTAGAATAAGGAGGGTTCTAATTTCATGTGCAATTTTATCAACGCTGCCCAACTCATCGGGTTCTGAGGAAGAAACAGCCGCCACGAGGCTGTCTCTGAGTCGTTCCATCAAAAAAATGGTCTTGTCGGAAGACTCAAGAATGGGGAAGGTAACTTGATTGGTTTCGTTGAGAATGGCAAGGTTTTTCCGGGCAACGCCTCTGGAAATTAAGAAAAATGCAAGTGAACCCGCAAATAGAAATCCAACCACTAGAAGTAGCTTAGGTTGGAGTTTTAGGCCAAAAAAGTACCTGAAAAATGTTTTCATTTCACGATTCGCTTCTAAAATATACCTGAGGCACTTCGGCCATGAATTTTAAAAACTTAAGTGGATAGGATAGTGAAAAATTGGCAAAATTCAAACTAAAGTGAACTTCACTTTATGCCTTCAGAGAGTATAGAGAGATAAAGTTTTATCGTATTTTCCATGCCCCACTCCAGTGCATCGGCCATGATTTGATGACCGATGGACACCTCGGCCAGATGGGGCACGCTTTGTTTTAGAAGAGGTAAATTGTGGGAGGAAAGATCGTGTCCTGCGTTTACTCCTAACCCTAGTTCCTTTGCTTTAAAAGCCAGTTTCCGAATGTGATCGATTTCGGGCTGGCAATGATTTTGCTGAAAAGCATGGGCGTAAGGCTCTGTAAAAATCTCGATGCGATCGGCGTTTGTTTCCTTAACGTAATCCAAATTCTCCAAATCATGGGCCTCCACAAATACACTCACCCGGATTCCCTCTGATTTTAACTTCAAAATGATGGGTTTTAAGAGAAATCCCCAAGTCTTACAGTCAAAACCGTAGTTGGAAGTGATTTCTCCGGGTTTAACGGGGACTAAAGTGCATTGAGTGGGCTTGGCCTTGAGCACGAGCTCTAGGAACTCCTCCCGGATATCCCCTTCCAAGTTGGTTTCTACAGTCTTTATTTCTCGGCAGATGTCCAGGGCATCTTGTGGGGTGATGTGACGCCTGTCGGCCCTAGGGTGGGCGGTGATGCCATGGGCCCCATAACTTACGATTTTATGACACCAGTCTAACAAATGTGGAACATTCGTACCTCTTGAATTTCTAAGTGTGGCTATCTTATTAACATTCACGCTTAATTTGGTATCCAATGATGTTCTCCTGGGAAGATTTAATGATTTAATTGTATTACCAATGCAATACAACCAGAAAGTACCACCAGCAAAGCACTTGCCATGGGCAGGTAGGGCTGAAACCGGGACAGCGTAGAGTCACTTCCCCAGCGTTTCACCACATTTAATCCACTTACCACTAAAAATCCAACTCCCACTAAAGTAAAGGCGAGCCCTAGACTAAATCCACTCAGGGCCCAAAGTCCCATCCAAGATTTACCGGAAGCCAGGGCTAATAACAGGACGCTGATGCTGGCCGGACAGGGGATTAGACCTCCCACAAGCCCATAGCTTATGATTTGCCACAGGTGAGGTCTTTGGCCCAACTCTGCGTATTTAGGCAAGGTGTGGGAATGGCCGCAGGTGTGGTCATGATCGTGATGTGCATGGTCATGATGGTGATGGTCGTGATGATGCGAGTGATCATGATGGTGCGAGTGGTCGTGATCATCGTGGTGGTCATGTTGATGGGACACGCGAGTGAGTTTACGCCACCGACTAAAAAACATCCACAACCCGATTCCAATGGCTCCCACAGCGCAGACCTTTTCCAAAATGGGTACGGCGTCCGTGGCGATGGCTTGATTTTGAAAGGTAATCGCTAATAGGCATAAAGTGACCACAATTAAGCTATGGGAAATGGCAGCGCTAAGACCTAGCAAAAGTGCATCCCATTTTGTCCCCTTGATGGCGATGAGATAAGCGGCGGTGAGAGTTTTGGCATGACCGGGTTCTAGAGCGTGCATTACCCCAAGGGAAAAGGCGAGGGGAAAGTAGCCCCAGCTGAGCGTGTCCATGGCATCTCTCCCACCAATTTTGTTTTTTTGTTACTTAAGAATGGGCATACAGTTCATTCAACAGTTCATAAGCCCGCCTGAGATGAGGGATCACAATGGAGCCCCCAACCATAAGAGCGACGTTGAGAGTTTCTTCCTGTTCCATTCGGGAGCATCCTATGCGGTAACTCTGAATGATGTGGTAATTGATGCAATCATCGCATCGTAACGCCGCAGAAACGGAAAGCCCCATGAGTTCTTTTACCTTAGCGGAAAGGTGACCTTCTAGGTATGTGTTGTGATCCAGATTATAGAATCGCTTAACAAACCCATTATTGGCTTCTTCAACTACTTTGTTTAATCTATCTCGATTATCCATAAAGGCTTTGGCGATTTTGCTTTTTTGGGCGACTTGCTCATTCGTAAACAGATATGTGGGCTCTTTTTGAGAAATTTGCATGGGATTTCCTATCTATTACTCAGACTTAAATCTTAACTCTCCACTGAAGCTTGCGTCCACCTTTTTGGCGAACTTAAAATCAATTAGCTTTTTTTCTAAACATTTAGAAACTTCTCTCTCACTAATGCCGCTATTTTCCAGGTCAATTGCCTTCAGATTGATGGAATTGGACCCTTTTAAAATGTTGATTTTAGCAATGCCCGACAGACTCACGAGGGGATCCACGGATTCTCTCTCTAAAACGCATTGGGCCAGTCGTTCTGTGGCTGATTTTCGAAATTCAGAAGACAATACCTCAACTTTTTGGGCATCGGCTTCGCTTGAGGTAACCCTCAACACGCAGCTTACGTTTCCTTTAGGTCTTTCTTGGTTTAACTTTTGAAGAGTGTACCCATTGTAACGGTACTTGGTGTTTTCAAAGAGTTCTAAAGCCTTGAATTGATAGGTTCGTTTGAACTGCAAATCCCAAACATTTTCCGTTTTTTCTTTTCTGTCTAATAAGGAAACATGGCCTAAAAAAAGAAAGTTATCTTTCCAATTACTGGTGGAGGGTTGAAGAAATTGAGCGGTGGAGGTTCGCAATTCATTGTGTTCCTTTGGCATGGATAGTAGCTTAACCAGTAAGGGGCGTTTGAGATCCTTTTCTTGGGTCGTGTCCTGGAAGGCGGAACTTAGTTGAGTCAGACCCAAAAAAGATTGAGTTTTGGCATCGAGAGAGACGAAGGTTTGTATTTTAGGAAGTTCTTGTGTTGATTTCCCGGAAACGATATGGGTTCCTTTCAGGATCCAGTCGCCCGACGGAAAATAGATTTCATGAGCCAAAAGTTGAGTCGCTAAAAGTTTTCCGTCCCCTTTGCATTTCTGAGGGTCCGTCACGAGCGGAAGTACGCTTACAAACTCTCTATCGGTGGTTTGTCTTTTCCAGATGAATTTTAAAAATCCTTTGGCTTCACAGGGAACGTCTACCAAAATTCCAGCCCTAGCAACGGTTTCTTCCACTTCCTCTGGTTGACCACTGGGATTGGTTAGGGTCACGCGACCCCTGGGAAACTCTGGAGAACCAGGATAAACTTCGGAACTTCTTTTTTTATCCCATCCCAACTGGGAAAGCGCAAGGTCGATGGGAACCACATTTTGATCTAACAAAACCATTTCGGATTTAGGATTTATAGCTCCGTTTTTTTGTAAAAATAGAGTCTCCATCACCATGCGAGGCATTAAGGCCACGCGATCTTTTTGAACCAAAATCGTAATGGCATCTCCGGCGGGGCTTTTGGTGTCTCCTGAGGTGAAGGGGTTGGGTATTTGGAGTTCCACGGGAAAGGGTTTTTGACTGTTACTTTCCGTATAGATAAACTTGACGTTTGCCAGTTTGTAGGTTCCTGGTTCTAGTTCTGCTATGGTATGGGTGTAAAAATTTTTATGTTTGGTTTCTGAATTGAGCACGATCCCATTGTTACCTTTAAAGAGCGGATTGCTGGCCACGGAGTAAAGAGGAACTTGGATAGATTTTTGAGTTTCCACATGAAGAAGAGAAAGGCTGATGTCTGTGAGATTTATTTTACCGATAGAATCCAGTTGCTTATCTTCCAGGGCGGGAGTCCAGACAAAAGGCAACCACAACCCTCCCTGTCCGCTTTTGGTGGGTTTCCAGTACTGGGATCCATCTAACCACTCCGAAACGGGCTCAGTGGACTTTCCTTTATTGGTTCCGGATTGGGGGGAAGGGGAATTGGATGATGATCCCGAGCTGAGGCAACCGGCCAAAAGCCAGGATGCACAGATGCAAATGGTGCAAATGGTTAAAGATTTAGGCATGAAACTTCGTCGCATATAAAAAATCCCCTCACTTACAAACTCAGGAGGGACTACTCTATCACATGGCTTCGCAGTTTAAAAGTTTGAAGCCTTTGGAGGTGGCCGCTTGGAATTGTTTTAAGACGCTCTGCAGACATTCGGGCTTTTCATAGATGGGGTCGTGACCCGTGGCCTGTAAAATCACCAAGCTCACTTGGGGGTTTGTAGGGCTCAAATAGGCATAATCTCTCATCTGAACGGAGGGTGGAATAAAAACGTCCGAGGTGCCTCCCACCATTAGGATTGGAATTTTGATGGCCCTTAGAGCATTCTTTGCATCAAACACGGTCTCTTGGTAAGGAGATTTAAAGGTTGGTTCGCACTGTTTTTTCCTAAAGTTTAGGGCACTGATTTTGGTGGGTGAGTTAGGTAACCCGTTGACTATGCTTTCTGTCAGTAATTCAAAACAGTCAATAAACAAAGTAACAGTTTTGCTTTCCCTGGAGCCCGTGCCTGATTCCACTTCCGTTGTGGCAAAACGCTCTGCTGCTTTTTGACCAGATCCTGAGGAGCCCCCAGCGAGACTGTCTTCTTTTTGTTTTAAAAAATAGGTTATTTTCTCAGAAATATCATTTGCTTGTCCTCTGTGTGTTTTGAGTCCATCGCGGATGAAATCCAAAAATTGGGCATAGGAAAGGGTTTTTCCATCGGTGTCTTTTACTTGACCTTCTTCCATTTTTCGGAGCATAGAATCTATCTGGGACGGGGTGAACTGGGAGAAGATTTCTTGAACGATTTTCTTTTTGGAGAGGGGCTGAAGCAAGGTTCCCAAGTAGTCTGTCGAACCATTTAAGGCGTAGATCTCTTTTACATTGGCCGGGTATTGGGCAGCATAACCATAGGCAAGATGCGCCCCAAAGGAGTGTCCCATTATGGAAATTTTATTTTGTTTGATCACTTTTTTTCTCAGATCATCCATATCCTTCAGGTGATTTTGGATTCGGTAGTGTTCGATTCGACCATTATGAGCAATCTCTTCAGAGGCGTATGAGCTTCTTCCGCTTCCCCGTTGGTCATAAAAGAGAACATTGATATTTTTAAAGGAAGATTCAATATTTTGAAAAACAGGAAGATAGTCTTCTAACTGTCCTCCTGGCCCGCCATTCAAGAAAATTAGTGTGGGTTTGTTAATATCAAATGGCTTGTACCATCGGTAATAGATTCCAATCTGGTTTTCCTGAGGTTTGTTTGGATTTTCAGGAGTGATAAGACATCCTTGAAGGGAACTCACAATCTTGTCTAGGGAACACATGGGTGAATCCGGATTTTCCACGGCATTTTTTGATGCCTGGGGGGATCCATCGTTGGCGATGGCTTTCGATGCGCTTGCTCCTAAATAAAGGAGGGCAAATAAGGTAACTTTTTTAAACCACTCCATGGGTTGCTCCTTCTGGCTCTGCACAATGATTAGCAAAAAAGGAGCCAACCTAAAAAGATTGTATATTGATGGTTTTACTGTGTTTTTTTATCATATTGACTTTTAATAGGTGCTCACTGTGAGCACACTTCTCAGGTGTGTCTAAAGTGTGGACAGGGCTTAATTGAGAATGTTGGGGTCAAAGAGGGGTTTTACCTGATCAAAGGATACCCATTCTCCTTCATTGCGTCCCCTAGAGTACCAATGAACAAAAAGCTCAATATTGGCACACTGCTGTTCCGTAAAGGAAATGAGTCGATTGTCCACTTCCAGTTCCGTGGGATAACCTGCAAAAAGTCTAGAGAAAAAACGAGGGCTTTTTAACTTATACATGTCTTCAAAAGGTAACAAAATGGTTTTAATGATTTGATTACAAACCACAGCAGCAACGCACATCTGCTTTTCATCTTTGTTGGTCACCAATATGACCCCGTGCTTTGGAAAGGCCTCTTTAAGAGTGCTTAAATCTATTTTTTTTGCCGATTCAAGGTGATCAATCCAGTTTTGTAAATTTCGATTGATCTTAAAATCCAGTATGGATTTTTTGCTACGCATGTTGAGTTGCAGCTCGGAAATCTCTGTATCAAGTCCCCCAAATAAACAAGCTTGAAATAGGTTTAAAAAGTACAGTCTTTGGAGTGTATCCAAATCGGATTTATGAAAAGGAAACAGCTCTAAAATTCTTTCCAGTTTGCTGATCAATAGTTTTGGTGAATCTACTGGTCCTAAAAACCAACCCAATCCTTCTTTTAAGCTTCCGGAGTGATAGAAAGGACTGTGGAACTCCTCTTTTTTTCGAGTGAAATTAAATTTTTTAGACTTGATGGCACCCGCAAGTTTCTTGCTATTTCGAATGGCGATGGACTCATCCCTTAGGGCTGGTTCCGTTAAAATGGATTCATCTCCAAACTTTCGAGGGTAATCTAGGCTCGCAGCCCATTTGGAGTCAGGGCTGGCTTGCTCCACTTTGGGTTTGGGGGTTGGGAATATTTTTCTAACGTAACTTGGGCAGCTATTATAGTTTTTTTCCACATAACTTTGAATGTCTTCGGGAATCAAAATTTGAACAATTCCCTGGGCTCGGTCTTCAAATTTTCTAGGATCGATGGGTAAATGCAATTTGGTTAGTTCACTCTTTTCCACAAAAAGAGCTTCTAAAAAGTGGGAAGTCCGCTCTATGCTCAAGCTAGAGACATCCACCAGCAGCTTGTTGAAGTCTTTTTCTTCACTGAGCGAGCCTAATTTTTGGATGGAAGCACGGAGATTGGGAGTGGCAGCCACATATGCCACTTCCCTTTGGTTGTTAAAGAGGTAAAAAAGTCCTGGTCCTGGGGGGGCTTTTGAAATTTCATGGTGTGAAAGTCCAGACCCTAGTCTAGATAAGGTAAAGGGATCTGACTGAATCTTAAGAAGCTCTTCAATGGATGTGTAGCCGGAATACTTTCCAATTTCCACGAGTTTCCAAAAAATGTGGGAGGTGAGCTCAGCGTCGGCCAAAGCGCGGTGGGCATCCTCCACATTGCAAAGAAAGTGTTCTGCCACAGCGCTTAAGGATTTGGCTGGAAGTTGGGGCATAAGGTGCGTGACCAAATTATGGGTGCAAAGGTAATAGTTTTCCAGCTCAATTCGTCGTAGAGTTTTGGCGTAATTCTTGAGGAAAGAGATGTCGTTTAATACGCCATGACTCACCAAAATGGAATTTCCTACGAATTTGATGATATCATCTATGAGGTCGTGAATCGTGGGAGCGCCTTCCACGTCTGGGTCCGTAATTCCGGTGATCTGTTGCACCATCCTGGGGATCTTGCGCATGGGGTTTAAAAGGGAACTCATGCGAGCCACTTCATGCCCATTTTCATAGCGAATGGCAGCAAATTCAATGACGTCTGAATTTTGGGGATTCCCACCCGTGGTCTCCAGGTCAAAAAATACAAAAGAACCCACATGGGGCTCCACTTTTAACCAAGAGGGTCGGTGAGAAGTGTGTTCTGGCACCGGCGGCGGTGTCCAAGGAATGTATTTTTCAGGAGAACGTTTAGGCCTATGAGGGCGGGCGGCGGGTCGTCTAGGGCGATTCGTGTCGGTTTTCAATCAGTGGGTTCCTTCCCAAAAATTCTGATAGGGGAAAATTTGCTCTAAAATTAATCCTTTTTTAACCTTCTGCAGCACATGCCGAGGGGTGGAAAGTCGGATGCCATTTTGAAATTCTCTCAAATTCGCTTTTGGGTCAAGCGGTTTTTGAAAAATAGGACTAAGATTGGGCCACTTGTCCAAAATGATTAAACGGGATTTGGGGAACTTTTTAGGAAGATTTTTTACTTAAGGGCCCTGTCTGACCGCCATACACCGACATAGGACTTGGAGGAAATTGGGGGGAAAGAGCCTTGGGAAACTCACTTTCCATCAACTGGTCCATGCTAATGGTAAGGTTTTCGGAACAAAGAAAGGAAAAGGGGTGCTCCCTTTTGGCCTCTGGTAAAAGTATATTTTCCAATTGATCATCGGTAGCAAAACAATCATGATGAAAAAGTCCATACGCTTTGCAACGTGCAAGGGCCGCTAACTTCGCTCCTTGATAAGCCGTAGAATGCCCCCAGCCAATGTGGTTAGGGTAGGAGATTTCGGAGTAGGTGGAATCGTAAAGCAACAAGGATCCGTCTTGGCAGAACTGAATGAGTCTCTCATCGATTTCCGTACCGTGTTCGTGATCTGTTACGTAAATTAAGCTTTGGTTTTTAGGTTTGTATTGCACTCGAAATGCACTTGCCCCTTGCGGGTGATGCAATTCTTGTGTGTGTATCACGAGTGAATCTATTTGAATGTGATCCTCAATTTCGATGAATTTCAGCTCTCTTAGTGATGGTAACATGCTAAATTCAATTGGAAAAAAAGGGAGGGAGAAAAAATCCCTAAATGACTCTTTTAGCCCTTTGTTACCTTTTGGAGTGGCATAAAACCTAACCTTACAATCACTTCTAAATAGGGGAGCGAAACGGGTGAGCCCAATGATGTGATCGTAATGCATGTGGGATAAAAAAATGTGAAACTCCCGCTCTCCACGTTGGAGGGCAAAGTCCCCATATCGGGCGAGCCCTGAGCCTGCATCTAAAATGATGGAAAATTGGGAAGAATGAATGGGATCTCGAACCGTAACTTCCACGCAAGAGGTGTTGCCTCCATACCGAAGTGAGCTGACTCCCGGACAGGGGAGAGTGCCTCTCGTTCCCCAAAATGTAACAAAAACAGAGCCCTTGTTGGCGTTTTCGGATTTTGAATCCTTGCCGGCAATCGGGTCTTTGTTCGTTTTGCGGCGGATGGTCTGGTTCACCCTTTTCCCCCTTTCCAAACTGGGATTTAGGCGCAATGAATCGGTAAGCGGCCTTTTTTCTTCATCGACAGCCCTTTACAAAACGTTAAGCCCCTTTATGTTGGGAGCACCAAAAAAAGACTTGCCTAAAACCAGTATTGCCGGTTATGACCTGCTTTTGGGGTTTTGGTGGACCCAAGTTTTTTGACGCCATGAGATCATTTACCTTTTTATTGAGCGATTCACGGTTTTGTACCAGCGGAGGCCATTGTGTCCCACACAAGTCATTCAGAATCTGTGCAAAGTAGTTTACAAAATCCAAATTCAGGAGTGTTTATGCCCGCTTCCATAGGTACAAGCACTTCCGAAGATTCTCCCTTGGTGCCCGTGGCTCAGCCGCCTCCCGTGGATCCTTTAAAAAGTCCTGCTGGAGTCTTGGGGTCTGGGCTGGTGGATAAGTTTTTTATAGACTTAAAATGGCTTTCCGACCAGCCTCTTTTGCCTTTTTTGTGTCAAACGATACCTGCGGTGCGGTTGCATGCCAGCTTAAGGAAGCAGGGCTTTGAAGATCATATTGAAATTATTGAACATTTAAAGGGACCCATCCTTCGTTCTTTAGTCTCTCTGGACACTTGGAAGGTTTCTTCGGATGGTCCGGAACTGAGCTTCGCTCATCTGATAGACTGGATAGAAGGGTGGCTGCAGGTCAGCCCAGAATTCGCCGCCGCGCGGATGTTTGACCTGGATGATGAGACTTTATTGCTTTGGTGGAACACCCTGATCGAAATCTTTCCCGTGGATGTTCCTAATTCGCAGTTGGTGGTGGATTTAGAAGACCATTATGCCAAAACCCCAGACAACCGCTACGCTTGGCGTCCCAGGGAAACAGATGGTGAGGCGGAAGCCATGCTCACCCTGCTCATGCGGGCTTTTTACAACCATCACAATGAGTTGGCAAGTTCCGTTTTGGGTCATGCCTGTATGGAGTTAAAGTCAGAAATATTAGAGTCTGCAAGACATTTTAGGGAGGCTCAGCTGGCGGATTTGGGGCTTGTTACCCAGGAGGTGGCACTGCCTGACTTTCGTTACCTTTCTACTGCCAAATGTCAGAAGGTGTTAGAACCCAAGCCTGTGGCGGAAGCCTGGAAGATGCCCGTGGATTATGACACTCCCGAGTGGGTACGATTGCAATTGGAACAGGGGAACCCCGACGAAACGGCTCAATTGGTGTTGAGCGTGTTAGGAGAGGCGGATGCGGTTCGGCTTTTGGGAAGCACCGACTTAAGACCTGAAACCATTGTGGACGATCCAGAGGTGCTGGATGCCACAGCCCAAAGCATCGTGGGCCAATGCCTACTCATCTGGGAACGCACCCAGTCCAAAGCTGTGAGCCAGGCGATGTTGGGATCGGCTCAAGAAGAACTGGAGTTTGACTCCCTTTGTAGGCTTGTGGCAAAACACAAACCAGAGAGTTTATTGGCACTAGAACAGTCTATCTATCATTTGTGTCAAAAGATTTTGGCAGTGGATTATCAAAACCGTTTAACGGAACACAGCTTAACGGAATCTGCACGAGCTGTTAGAGGGCTTGTTAACTTAGGAATTGGTTGGGAAAAGGAACAAAATCTGGTGCCTTTAGAGGTTCCTTTATGGCAGCATTTGTTAGACAAGGGACCCTCTTGGTTTTTTAGGTTGGGCTTGAGTTGGGTGCAAGAAGAAATACGGGAGATCTTTCGAACCATCGAAGGTATTGTGCCCGGTAAATGGACCGCTTATTATGAAATGCAAAAGATTCTGGCCCTAAAAACTCTATTGAACCAATTGTCTTTGAAGTTGGACCAAAGTCATTTGGTGGTGTTGGATGGACTTTCCCACCGAATTCCTAGGTTTGCCGAAGGTCTATTGATGGCGCCCGCTTATGTGACCAAAACTCAGTCCCATTTTCGGTTTTTTGAGTCGGCCGAAGACATCTCCGTGCTTAGGCATTTTCGATCTTCCTTGGAACTGGCATTAAACTCAATGGAGGCACCGCTTTGATCAAAATCCGCTTTGAAAGTCAGATGAAACCCGTTTTAAGCCAGAAAGAAGTAGAAGATGTTTGCACGGCTATGAACCTCAAACACAAGCCGTGGTTGGAAGACGAAAGTTTTTTGGTGGAACATGGAGAAACGCCCTATTCACTTCAAGTGCGAGTTACTTTAATGAAAAACGATGGGAGCAAAAGTTATCCCGTAGAACTTTTGTGCTTGAAAGAAGGTTTGTCTTTAAGTAAAATGCCTATTTCGGAGGTTTTTTACTTGTTTTTAGATTATTTTGATGTCTACTTTACCGAGTATCTCACGTCAGAACGAGATACCTTTATGACTTTGGATTGGAACAAATTCATTTGTGAAGAGACGGTTTTCTACATGCGCGGATCTATACGTTTTAACGATCTAGAGGCCCAAGCGGATGCTCTATTTCAAAAATTCGGAACGGGTGGTTATGAAATTACAAGCATTAGCCCAGAGGATTAAGTGATGTCTAAGAGGGTATTGGTGGCCATGTCTGGAGGGGTGGATAGCAGCGTTGCTGCGGCATTGCTTCAAGAACAAGGCTACGAAGTGATTGGTGTTACCATGCAGCTATGGGACTATAGCAAAAATGAAGCCTCCTGCGATCCCAATCAAAAATTTGATTCATGCTGTAACTTAGATGATGTGGCAGATGCCCGTGCCGTGGCCCATAAGCTGGGAATCCCTTTTTATGTGATCGATTATAAAGAAGATTTTCAGGAAAAGGTGGTGGACTATTTTGTAGACACCTATTTACAGGGTATGACACCAAACCCTTGTGTGGCCTGCAATACCTTTTTAAAATTTGATCATCTTTTGAGCCGCGCCAAGCGATTGGGGTGTTCCTTTATCGCCACTGGACATTACGCTCAAATCAAACAAACAGAGGGCAATGTTTTTGAGCTTCATAAGGGTCTGGATGATTCAAAAGATCAAAGCTATTTTTTATACGCTTTAGACCAGGAAAAATTATCTCAAATATTATTTCCCTTGGGTAGCCTCACGAAGTTAGAAGTGAGAGAATTGGCCACTCGCTATGGACTCGTTAACGCTCAGAAAAAAGAAAGTATGGAAATTTGTTTTATCCCCAATAATGACTATGCCAAATTCATTGAAACCCATGTGGATTCTTCAAAAGTCATTCGGGGAACCTTAAAACACGAAGAAGGACATTTGTTGGGCACGCATGATGGAATCCATCGATTTACCGTGGGTCAGCGTAAGGGAGTGGGAGTGGCTTCCGGCACGCCGCTTTATGTCACTCGCATTGAACCCCAAACGGGAACCGTTTATATGGGGGAAGAGCATTATTTGAATCGAAAAGGATTTAAGTTCACCCAGTTCCATACGCTTCGGCCTTTTGATTTGGAATCTCCCGTAGAAATTAAAATTAGGTATCGCAGCCGTCCGGTGCAGGGTTACGTGAAGCAGGCAGATACGGAAACCACCTTTGATTTTGAATTGCCCCAGAAGTCGGTGTCTCCAGGGCAAATTGCGGTGGTTTATAAAGGAACTCAAGTTTTAGGAGGCGGATTCATTCAAACCGCTTGGACAAATCATGCATCATCATCTCACTGAAATACACTATTCCAAAGACATAAAATCTCAGCTGGGTCTTTTGGATTTAGGAAAAGTGGAGCAGGTTTTCCCTGACCTCTATCAACGTGTTAAAGAGCTAGGTAGGCTGCAAAGACAATACATTTATCGGGAACCCCATTGGGCGGTGGCGGCTCTTTTGCACCGATCATCCCTTGTGTTTTGGCCAAAAGATCGCGCTGGAATTTTTAGCAACGAAAAGCTGGAATTTTTAGGGGATTCTCTTTTAAACGCCTTTGTGAGTAAACTCTTGATGGCTCAGACCACCTCCTGGCAAGAGGGAGAGCTTTCCCGGGCGCGGGCCAAATTGGTGGGGGCCCCTTTTTTGGCTGAGAAGGCTAAATCAACGGGTCTATCCTCTTTGATTTTATTGGGTAAAGGGGAGAGGCTCTCTTCCGATGATCAAAGAATCAATATCAATGCGGATCTTTTTGAAGCAGCACTGGCCGCTCTTTGGCTGGATGGGGGAGAGGACCCTGTGCACCAATGGCTGAGTCAGATTTACGATACCCAACTCTTTTCCGAAAAAATGGAATTAAGTCACTATGATCCCAAGTCACGAATGCAGCAGTGGACACAAAAATGGTTTAATGTTACCCCCCAATATCTCATCATTCCCTTGGAATCTCCATCAGAGGGAGTCGTACCTCTTTTCCAAGTGTCATGTCAGGTGTTTGGAATGGAATTGGGACTGGGACAAGGTCAAAGTAAGAAGGAAGCGTCTCGGCTAGCAGCGGAGGCGGCTCTGAGTCAGGTCTTGAGTCATGAGATTGAATTAAAAATAACCCTACAAAAGTTGAGCGAAAAAGGAACGAAATGAATTCTGTGTCCGTGGAAAAATGTGGCTTTGTGGCTATTTTGGGCAGACCAAACGCCGGCAAAAGCACCTTGGTAAATGCCTGTGTGGGAGCTAAGATCTCCATCGTAAGTAACAAACCTCAAACCACCCGGAATCAAATTTTGGGTCTGGTGATGCAGCAAGACACACAAATTTGCTTTTTGGATACGCCAGGTATTCACCGTAATATTAAAGGTTTGGCGTTAAATAAGTGGATGAATAAAGAGGCTTGGAGAGTATTGGATGATGCCCACGTGGTGTGTTACTGCATCGATTCCACCGCTGGCTTTCACAGAGAAGACGGACCTTTTCTAGAAAAAATTCTCTCCAAGACAGGGCCAAAGGTTTTTTGCTTGTTTACTAAGGGAGATGCTAAAAAAAGTGAGTTGATTGAGACTCAAGTGCAGTTTAGCAAAGAAAAGGTAGAAGAAATCAGGCGTAAACTTAAAGAATCAGCAGGCACGGATGTTCCTTTAGTGGAGTTTTTGGAGATTAGCTCCAAACGACCCACTGAAGTGCAGTCTTTTTTAGAGAAAGTGGCCTCTTTGTTACCGGAAGGCCCCCATCTTTACCCTAAAGACCAACTCACAGACCGACCCACCCAGTTTGTAGTGGGAGAGCTCATCCGAGAGCAGGTGTTCCGGCAACTGGCCGAAGAACTACCCTATCAATGCGCGGTGGTGCTAGATAAATTTGAACCGAAAGTAGGAATCACCCACATTTTGGCCACCATCGTGGTTCAAAAGGAAAATCACAAGGGGATGGTGATAGGAAGTAGAGGATCACGTATTAAAGAGATCGGTGTTTTGGCACGAGAGTCCATCGAAAAACTCCTAGGACACAAAATTTATTTAGAGCTCTTTGTAAAAGTGCAGGAGGGGTGGGCGTCTTCCGATGAATCGATTCTTGACTTCACTCATATTTTGAGAGAGTAATAGAAGAGGTAGGAAGGGTGAGATGCTCCTCCCCTATAAATTTGTCTTAAGAAAATTGACTTTCGTCCGATATCCAACTTAGGATGTCCATGTGCATTTGCAACTTCTTTTTTTGCACCTGTTGCTTATCATATACATGCTTTCGGTTGATTGTTCGGACTTACACCATGGGATATTAACGCCTGGAATCATTAAACTTTTTTAATTTTAGCGCCTTTTATGGCTCGCAGACCATTTCTTTTGGTGCTGCTCCTTCTGGGATGACTTTAATTTTGGAACATTATGAAATCGAAAACAAACAAGCTCGCTGAGGACGGCCTCAGCCCAACACCTGCCCTTTCTGAGGTGCCTGTGAACCCGCCTAAGAGGCGCTCCAAAAAAACAGATGCCCCAGAAAAGCAACCCTCTACCAGTCCAAAGGCTCAGGAAACCAACCTCCCCGATCTGCCCCTTGTGGAATCCCACCAACCCCCTCGTGAAGGAGTTTTAATGTCATCAAATGCCCCAACAGCTCTCGTTGAAATGCCACTGGTATCTGACATTCAGGAGGTACCACTCCCTTTGGAGATGGTGTCTAGTGAATCTTATGACACAGAAGAGTATTCTGATGAGTTAGATAATGAAGATCTGCTGGATTATGATGATGAATCCTATGATGACTTAAACCCTAATCAGGTAAATGTTACGTTAAGTTATTCTCTTATGAATAAAGTGAAGCAAATGGCTCAGCAAGAGTGTGTTTCGGTTGAGTTTTTGCTTACCGAATACATTTCTGAGGGTGTAACACGGCGTGTCTTTGAAGATCAAAATAAGGCCACCCCTTCCCATCTCCAAACACGCACAGGCTACATCCCTCCAGAAGCTCAACAATTTCAGCAGCCTACCTTAAGTCATCACCAAAATATGCGCCGCCCGTCGGGCCACCCCAATCAAAATGGTGGAATGGGGCAGTCCAATGGCAACACCCGCTACAACCCCAAATATGGCAACAAAGGCAATGGCCAAGGCGGTTATCACGCTGGAAATCGGCAGAACCCCAACGGTAATCATCAGCAGAATCGAAAGCCCAACGGGAATAACCCCCAACGGGGAATGAACCATGGCAACACTCAAGGGGGGCCAAACTCCCAGCGCATGGAAAAGAATCAACGAAAGTATTGATTCGGCCTTTAAGGAATAGAGATTTGAAAAAAATTGGAGTCACCGGCAACATTGGTTCGGGTAAATCCCAGGTGAGAAAAAACCTTCAAAAGTGGGGGTACGCCTGTTGGGATGCCGATGATCTCAATCGTGAAATTCTTCAAGACCCCCAGGTGATTGGAAAAATAGCCCATCACTTTTTTCCCCATGAAATCCTAAATCCCGACTCCACGATTAATGCAAAAGCTCTGGGTAGTCTTGTGTTCACGGATCCAAGTTCCCGAAAGTGGTTAGAGTCGTTGTTGCACCCCTTGATCTCCCAGTCTTTTATGGCGAAATCTGCCGAGGTCTTTCGGATCATTCCCCACGCTTGGGTTTTTTACGAAGCCAGTTTGATACTGGAGTCGGGAAAGCAAAACCAGTTTGACGCGCTCGTTTACTTAGACACACCCGCTCAAATCAGAGCCCAAAGGCTAAAAGAATCCCGAAATATGGACGCGGAGAAGTTCCAAATCATCTCCCAAGCCCAGTGGTCGGACGATCGTAAAAAAGAATTATGTCACTTTGTGCTTTCCAACGCCGGCACCACCCTAGAACTGGAAGAGGAGATATTACAACTCCTCATTAGGTTACGGCGATTTTTTGGAGGATGAAGAAATCGCCATCTAGGAACATGAAGCACCGTCAATTGCAGTTTAGCTAGCAAAGATCGCTAGGTCTACTGGGTTCGAGATGATTTAATCCAGATCCTTACGTCTATCAGCAGCAAACATCAGCAATTTTAAAAAGTGCTCAAAACCCATAGGCTTTGGCATATAGAGGTCAGCTCCTGCGGCAAATGCACTTTGCTGATCTGATGCCAAAAACCGATTGGAGTGGACGCATATTACGCCAGTGAAATTTAGCTGCGTTCTGAGCACTTTGATCGATGTGAAACTCCCTTCCTCCTCGCCAGACCCTAAATCAAGATCATGGATGACAATATCAAAATGTGAGTTTTCCAAAGCGCTATGAACGTCTGCGGCACTTTTGATGTGCTGTAGTCGAACTAAGTCCTCAAGATAGCTGTTGCCCTTAAGATGTGCCAGTAGCCCATCTGCATAGAGCTTTTCATCTTCAACGAGCAGAACTCGGGTGGTCAACACACTAGAGGATTGCAAGCTTTTGATAAGCTGTTGAACTGCCTCTTTCGTGATTCCATGTAATGTAGGTTGAGGATTGTTTTTTCCCACTTCAAAAAGCGCCTTTAATTTTTCCCGCATTTGAGTGCTTCCCGTAGGAAGTTCGTAAAAAAGGGATTCGGTAGACTTTTGATCTGCAGGTAATGTGAATTTGAATTCCACCCATCTTTCATTGCTTATTTCAGCGCCCTGAGATTCACACCAGATACGCCCCCCGTGGTCCCTGATAACCTTTTTAGCTATGGCTAGTCCCAAGCCAGTTCCGCCCTTCTTGCCTTGGCTAAAGAACGCGTTGAAAAGATTTTCAAGGTTCTCTCTAGGAATGAAACTGCCGAAGTTCTTGACCCCTACTAAGCAAAACTCTCCGTCAGGCTTCGCTGAAATGATGATTTCACCCATGCCATTCATGGCCTGCATTGCATTTACAAAAATGTTACTGAGTACTCTCGTAACCTTAAAAACATCAATTTGAAGCCACCTAGGGTCGTCAATCTTGTAGGTCACCTGAATCTGACCTTCCGGCATGGTTCGTAAAGACTCTGAAACGCTTTTCTGAATGAGAAGCCCAACATGTGCATTTTCTATAACCAGCGGAGAGGTTGAGGAGATGTCCATGATGTCTTGAAGAAGCCCTTCAACAGAGGTAACTGCAGCCTGAATTTCGGGTATGCATGCCGTCGCAAATTCCTGGGCTTCGGAAAATGTGCGCGCCCGATTAAGCCCATCTAGACAAACTTTTAACATGGAAAAAGGCTTACGAACGTCGTGAGAGAGTGCCTGTGTGGTCCTTGCTATTGCTTGATCTCTAGCTGCCCTAGTAGCGGCCGCATAGCCTGCAACCAGATCTCTCACTGGTGCATAAACCACTTCATCAAATTCCTCTTCCTCTATCTGGCCAAGTCTGCCGCGCTTCAGCCACTTTTGTGCAGCAGAAAGACTAGAGGCAATAGGTGAAAGTGAAAACCAGGTCACCCCCCCTGCAGCGAAAACGGTCAAAATGAGGAGAATAACGTAAAGTGCTCCAAGTTTGTAGCCATTTGCAAGATGAGGGCATAGGTCAAAGTCGACTACGATCCGATAGGGAAAAATTCCATCATCAAAAGAGTGTATAGAAGTTGTCGAAGCGCTGCATAATTGCCACGAATAACTATTAGTGCTAGACTCTACGCTCGCAACTATCTCCGAAAAACCAGGGCCAGTCTCAATTTTGAAACCTCGAAAAAGGATCTCAGTTCTTCCACCCGAAAGCATCAGACTTTCAAGCTGAGACTGAACAATACTGTTACTTTGGTTCCTTGCAAAATGTAGCACTCCACCCTCAATGGCGAGCATCATCGTTTCAGCTTTTTCTCGCTTTTCTATCACTCCCGTCAGAATCAAAATCAATGCGGAAGATAACAGTATTGTCAACGATAAAATAATTAACCCTTTAACAGAGCGGATTGTCATGTCCTTTTGAGACAAGCTTTGTGATGAAACTTGGCGACCATTCATCCAGAGATTCTTCTGTTCTTTAAAATAAACGTCCGTGTCAAAGAAATTTTAGGGGGCTCTGAAAGAAAAAACTCGCTCTGCAGAACTCTAAGAACTGAGGAACGTCGATCGGTTTCGTGCTGCGGTAGATGATGGGAAAAACCCAGGTTTGGGTCCGGATACCGCTCCTGCATGTTGAATTGACATTCCATCTGCCACCCCAAGTTCTCAAAAACAGAGAGAATCTGATTCGTTTTTTGGATTGGCCTTCCCTGCAAAGTCGGAAATAGCCTTCGAAACGCTGACTCGTTCAATCGGTTTGCTTCCCTATCTTCCCGATCATCCAACGCAAAATCTGTAAAGAGCACAGTAGCATTCCTGCTGGCCAAACTGACAAGTTGCTTAGCGAAATCCGAAAAATCCATATCAACAAAGTGGGAAATCATACACGAATGGATGAAATCGAAACGAAATTCGTTCCCCCAAACAAACTCAGTCAAACTTTTGTGAACCAAAAATGCGTTTTGAGCTTGGGCTTCGCGCAGATTCCTTAATGCATGCTCAAACATAACTGGGTCGGGCTCACAAGAAAAAACGGTTCCCAGAGGTGATTGGCGGGCCAAAGCCACCGTATGTCTACCTGTGCCGCATCCGACATCTGCCGCCCTTTCGAACTGACATTTCAATTCCCCCAGAGCCATTTTCAGCTGTTCTGGGCTGTAACCAAACGCTATTTGGTAGTGAAGATCAGCAGAGTTAAATATTGGATAAGTCATTAATCAATTCTCCTCAAGGATTCTGAATAATCGAAAATTGAGGTCTTGTAGATCAGTCGCCCATTTTGTGGCTAGAATCTCCAATTGTGGGAAGCTTTTGATGCTTTCTTTAGTAATCTCTCCAAATAAATTTCGGTAGTTAAGCGCAAATTCTAGAGCATGCTTTTGCATGGACTCGTTGGTTTCTTCAAAATCGTTGTCCTCAAAAAAACTTGAGCGATGGTGCAGAAACGCCCCTGGTTGGACGAATCCACAAACGTCAGAGTAAATTTTTGTCTCCAGTACCAAGGCATGCCATACTTGATCGATTTGTTCTCCGATCATGATCTTTAGGTCTGGGATCTTGAGTTGAACAACAAGAAACTTCAGAAATTCAAAAAGAAGATGTTCAATTTCGTGTGCTGACTCCGACACTTGACGAAAAACAAGATATTCTGTGGTCTTCTCAGGCAATAGTTTCACGATCTCTCGCAGAATTTCGCTACCAACAGGTAGTATTGGATTCATTTGCGCCGCTTTATAGCTCAAAACAATTACTCATCGTCCAAAATTGCCGGAGAGACAAAGCCGGTACAGGGAGTCTTTTCGTTTATTTTCTTCAACGACTCACTAGCCTCTTTTGAAATTATAACGGAGACTTTTGAAGTTCTTTTCTTTTGTGTACCAGACACGGAAGCTTCGGCCCCGCATGCCATGAAGATCAAACCTGTCGCAGTATGTGACAACACCCTAATCACACTAATTTGGTTCATCGTTCTATCCTCCGTATTAAAGTAAGCTCATCCCGATCATCAGGTACGAGTTCCAAAACTGAATTCTTTCTACTAAATTGTGACGATCTGTACCTCGCTGCAGGAAAGACCGACAATTCATTAAAGGTGGACCTTTCGAAAACCTGCAAGGACTTGATTTCGACTGGGAGAGTTGCCGATGAAAGTGAGCGAATTGTCTCTAGAGCTGCGCTGGTTTTAGAAAATCGCCTCAAATTCGACCTGAATTTATCCCAACCAAGAGCAGTCTGAAGCCAAACTTGGCGTCCAGCTCGTATTTGAGACCCTGCAAAGTAAACTGCCACAGAAGGAGCATTATTTTGAATGTCGGAAGGGCCTATCCAAGTCAATTGAATACCTTTGGACTTTGCAAGTTCTTTTGTCAGTCGCACTATAGGAACTCTTTCGCTTGGGGTGCATCCATAGCTCAAATACCAATCCATTTTTGGGAAGCATTGAGTAATCGACTGGAAAGTCCCAATTAGGACTGGAGTTTGCAAATCCTGGTTCTCCCTTTTCAAAATGCCCTGACGCTACTCGATAACCTTCATACGGCTCAGAGTTTCGCAGCGCAGCTCTCACAAATCCTATCAGGTTTTTTTTTGAAAGATCGTCTTTTAGATGGGCACTTTCTGAGTTTAAGAACCCAACTAGCGATTGTTCTGGATTCATTCCAACATAGGTAAAATTTGAAAAGTCCTCCTCAACAAATGCGGGAGAGGAATAAAAATCTCCACCAGAACACTTTAGCCCAAGTTCGATCACTACAGGATTTCCTTCAGCCACAAAGCTTAATTTCCCGTGAACATAACGAAACTCGCTTTGCTTCGACAAGAGTTCTGAATCTGAAAAACGATTCCTTTTCTGATCAAATTTGCCAACCCAAACCCGATTAGGACGTGAGTTTACTGAGAGAGCCTCAATAACCGCGCCTTTTGGATTCTGAATTTTCGCATCAAAATAGAGTTGAAACTCTTCTGAGCTCTTAAGCACGATTCCCTTCACAGGTGCCGAAAGTTGTGCACCCTTGGGAGCCCCAAGAACATGAACGCTATCACCAATCATACGGTTTGCCAGTCCAAAAGCGATGCTATGTGCCACATCAGAACTGGTAACAGGATCCCCATTTGCCCATCTAAGGTTTGCAACAAGCCTTCCATGCAGGGGAAGGTGAGAATGCTTCAACACCCGAACAATAACGTAAAGGTTTACTTGGTTTAGCAGCAAATGATTTAGATGTGAATACGCTAATTATCAACGTAGTTAATGCAGTGATTGCTCTAAATCTCACCAGAGTCCTCCATCACACTCAAGCTAGGCTACCCCAACTTTAAAATGCGTAGCCCAGAATGCTGAACAAATCAATCACAGAGTTTTAAACGACTCAGTGCCTACAAATTTCTATTTATATCGTTTAGTTATAATACTCTGACGACTACAAGGCACAAATACTTCTGTTAACGTCAGGAATGAATAGTTTTATACAGGCCTTGGAGTCCACTTCACCTCGGTCTCCGCTCTCCTACTGTTCTCTAGACCTTAGCCATTCCGTTTTGCTAAGCTCCTAGATTTCGTGCTCAGTGTATTGCGGATCAACAAACGCTGCTGGCTTTACCCCGATTGACCTTGCCCCGGTCTTTTCTTTGACACGGCGCGATCGGTCGGTGCCCACGGCGTTTGTAAACGTCAGCGTTTCAAATCCAAGCGAGCTAAATTTTTATAGAGCTGTGCCTTTTAGTATCGTGGAATTTCCCTGGTAGGATCGATCGTTTATTTTTCTTAGAGCCAACATTCGGGGCGCTTGGAATCATCCAAATTTGCAGGATTGAATTTACATAGAATTTTTCTATAAATTGCATAACCAATCAGTTCTTTTTGTTTTTAATTTTGTTATATAAATACGAGTAAACTGAGTTTAGAAAGGAACTTGGTAACGCAATTAAATGTAACAACAAATAGATTTGAGGTAAAAGATAATGAGACGGAAAAAAAGGGTTATTTTGGGTATTCAGTTCCTTTGGATTTTATGGGCTTTGTCATCGATGAAAGCTTTATCTGAAGGAACTCCACCAGCTAACACACCAGTAGATCAAGGAGAGGATGCGGCAAAAAAATCACTAGAATTAGCGGAAAACTCAGTCATGGCAGGGCTTGAAAAAATGTCAATTGTGGTAGATTTTGCTAGAAATAAATCGCTTCTGACTAGCGATGAAAAAAAAGACATAAAAAAAATGTTGGACGCTCAAGATAATAGGTCTTATAAAGCTTATGTCGCCGCTTGGGCGGATGTGGATAAGGTGGAACTATCCAAAAAATCCAATGCAAATTTAGCTAAAAAACGTGTGGAGATTTTGGATAAATACATAAGAAATTCCGGATTTAAAGGTGAAATTGTAGGGATTAATATGGATTCGGAATCTGGGCTGTTTTCAAAGGTATTTAAAACGGAATCAAGTCAAATGAAAAATGCCCTAGATCATTCCAGAAGTGACGTCGATTTGAAGCATCATCGCATTGCAGAAGTGATTAAATCTAAGGGGGGAAAGAGCAAGGCTGTCCTCATTTTGGCAGAATAAAATGACTCATTTTAAGATAATTTTTTTGAAACACGGAGGCTATTATGCTTTACACGTTTTCCGCAATCATGATTGTTTTGTGGCTCATGGGAGTGGTGACGTCCCATACGATGGGAGGCTTTATTCACCTTCTTGTCGTTTTGGCAGCGGTGTCGTTGTTGGTGAGAATCATTCAGGGTAGAAAGGTGATTTAAGAGCGAATCACTATATCCCATCGCCTTCGGAATTCTTGCAGGAGCAAGGAAGCACGGTTGGACGCTGTTTTGGGTGATGTTGGCGATGCTTTTTTTAGGGATTGTGATTGCTTTAACGAGTGAGATAGATGCCGCATTCCGGTTGGGACAAACTCTGCTAGAAGGTAAGGAGCTTCGATTTGGGACGGGCTTATCGATTCTTTGGGGTGCACTCACTAGAAAGTTCTGAGATTCGACTCGCCGTGATTGGGGTGCTCCTTCCAAGTGTTTTTATTTTGGGTTTTTCCTCCCTGGCTGCGGTTTTGCCAGTGGGTTTGAAAAGTTTGAGCCACTCCGGACCCCACGGACTCACTGAGATTCTGTATGCCTTTGCTTCGGGGGCAGGAAACAATGGTAGCGCTTTTGGTGGACTTAATGCCAACACCCCGTTTTACAATTTTTCCCTTTCTATATCAATGCTTATTGGTCGTTTTGGGGTCATTGTACCTGTCCTTGGGCTTGCCGGGCTATTGAGTCGAAAAACACCTGTACCCGAATCGGCGGGCACGTTTCCGGTGACGGGAGCTCTTTTTGGGGTTCTGCTCATGGGAGCGGTGGTGATTGTGGGTGCTCTCACGTTTTTCCCATCATTAGCACTGGGACCCATTTTGGAACATCTGCAGTTTGTGGCTCGCTAAAAGAAAGAGAGGATCCCTTATCATGAGCACGAAAACCGAACAAAATAAATCCTTGACCCTATCAAGCGCGATTCTAATGGAAGCTTTGAAACGAATCCGTGCCGAACAAGCCGATGGGCACGTGGTGGGTATGATTGGAGATGGCACCAACGATGCTCCTGCGCTGGCCCAAGCGGATATTGGGGTGGCCATGAACACGGGAACGCAGGCGGCTCGAGAGGCTGGTAACATGGTCGATCTAGACAGCGACCCCACCAAGCTTATCGAAATTGTTGAAACCGGAAAACAACTTCTCATGACCCGGGGCGCGCTCACCACATTCAGTATATCAAACGACGTAGCCAAATATTTTGCGATCATTCCGGCTATGTTTGCTGCACTTTATTCCAATAAAGGTCCTCAAGGTGGACCACTGTCCGCTCTCAATGTGATGCAGCTTGGCTCTCCTGAGAGTGCGATTCTAAGCGCCGTGATTTTCAACGCAGTCATCATCATTGTACTGGTGCCCCTGGCATTAAGGGGTGTGAAGTATCAGCCTATGGGGGCAAACTCCCTTCTCAGACGAAACCTTCTGATTTATGGAGTGGGAGGAATGGTAGCGCCGTTTCTGGGCATTAAGGTCATTGATATTTTTATTTCCGCATTGAAACTGGTTTAAATAAAGGACTTCAAGACATGAAAAGATACGTGTTGGATTCTCTTAAATGGATGATTTTTCTGACTCTAATTTGCGGAATGCTTTATCCTTTTTTCGTGACAGGTCTGGCAAGCGCGCTCTTTCCGGACGAGGCGCGAGGTCGCTTGATTCGCTCCAAAGACGGCAACGTGGTAGGATCGGGTCTCATGGGGCAAAAGTTCACAAGTGAACGTTACTTCCATGGCCGTCCCTCCAGCGTCGATTATGTTACCGTTCCTTCGGGAGCGTCTCATCTTTCCCCCACATCCACTTCCCTAATGGAAACCATAAGGGAGCGGTCAAAAAGTGATGTAGATTCAGCATCTGTACCTGCAGAGCTTCTGATGGCCTCAGGCAGTGGATTAGATCCCCATTTGACTGAGGAAGGGGCCCTGTTTCAGACCAAGCGCATCGCCCTGGCACGGGGGGTTCCTGAAGTCAAGATCCGAGAGCTGGTAGACAGACAAGTTTTCGGGCAAAACCCCTTTCTTCCCTCTGAACGCCTGGTCAACGTTTTACTACTGAATCTTTCCTTGGACGAAAGTTTTAATCCATGAATCGGGAACGTCCCAGCCCGGATGAGCTTTTACGTGCCATAGGTCAGAGTTCCAAAAGCACTGGGCACCTTCGAGTGTTTATTGGAATGGCAGCTGGGGTAGGTAAAACCTTTGCTATGCTCAGTGAAGCTCATCGTTTGCAAAAACAAGGAAAGAAAGTGCTGGTGGGCGTGGTGGAAACCCATGGTCGCAAAGAGACGGAGGCCCTTCTTGATGGGCTTAAGGTTTTACCAAGAGTCAAAAGGGAGCATAGAGGAAAATCCTTTACAGAGATGGATTTAGACCAAATTTTGGTGGAAAAACCAGATGTGGTTTTAGTGGACGAGCTCGCGCACACCAACGTAACAGGATCTCGTCATGAAAAAAGATACCAGGATGTGGAAGAAATCTTGGCGGCGGGAATCTCCGTTTACACGACGGTCAATGTGCAGCACCTGGAAAGCCGAAAAGTGGTTGTGGAAGAGATGACGGGAATCCGTGTGCACGAAACGGTCCCAGATGTTTTTCTGGATCAGGCCAAGGAGATCTCTCTCATCGATCTCGATCCCGATGAACTGCTGCGCCGCATGGATGCGGGGAAGATCTATGCGGGAAACAAAACGGAAACAGCCAAATCCAACTTTTTTACTAAAGTCAATCTCAAAGCCCTTCGGGAACTAGCCCTTCGTTTCATGGCCAACCATGTGGAACGGGATCTCTTTGGCGAAAAAAGCATGCAGGGATTAAATAAAACCTTCAAAACGGCTCCACGTCTGGAAGTGGCCGTCTACGCAAGCCCTTATAGCGAGATCTTGCTCCGTTGGACCAAAATGTTGGCCGACTCCATGGGAGGAACTTGGGTGGCGGCTTACATTGATGATGGCTCAATGCTTTCTCATGAAGAAAGGACCTTGCTTACCAAAAACTTTGCTCTGGTGAACTCTCTGGGAGGCGAGCTAGTTACCACCATTGACTCCGATCCCGTAGACGGTCTACTGCGCGTTGCCCAACAAAATCATGTGAATCTCATCGTAGTGGGGAAATCTCAACGTTCGTTACTCTCCCAAGTTTTGGGTAAACCAAATGTCACGGCCCGATTGCTTAAAGAAAGCGGAGATATAGATGTTTTTGTGCTTTCTTCTGAGGGACATGGGGGTTTAAATAAACCAAAACCGGTCACCCTTTCTGAGCGGGTTCAAGAGCCCATCCCTCTGGGCCCCTTGGGGCAAGCGGCTGCCATTCTGGTAGCCACCTGGATCATGTGTGCTTTTCTAGAAAGTTTTTTGGGCTATCGTGCCGTGGGACTTTTGTTCCTTCTAGCCGTTTTTGCGGGATCACTTTTGCTAAACCGCTCTTCCATTTTGATTTTGGCCTTTGCTGCTGGATTAATTTGGGATGTTTTTTTCATTCCACCACTGTTTTCTCTAACCATAAAAGAACCAGAAGATCTGATGATGCTGATCATATTTTTTGTGGCTGCATTAGTTATGGGTAATCTTACCCATCGACTACGCATACAAGAGCGTCGAGTTCTGCAGCGGGAGGAACGCGCCCAAACGCTCTACCGCATTACACGCAACCTAGGTGCCGCTCGAACCCGCAGTGAGGTGTTCAAGGCCATTGCAGAAGCCCTTTCCTCTGCACTTAAGGTGCCTGCTTCAGTTCTCATTGTGGCCCCCGATTCGGCAAACCAGCTCGAAGAGTGTGTGGGCAGTTTTCCCCTAAACACCAAAGAGAGAGCGGTTGCTAACTGGGTCTATCTCAATCGAAAAGCCGCAGGCGCTGGAACCGAAACGCTCACTCAGGCCCTGGGTTTATATCTTCCCCTGGTGGTCTCTGATAGAGTAGAGGCTGTATTAGCTATAGACTATAGCAAAGTTACGCTATTGCGCCATGAGTTGGATGGACTCGTGGATACCATTGGACAACTGGCATCAGTGGCCTTAGAAAGAGAAAATTTTCGGGAACATGCCGTTGAGCTTCAGGTTTTACGCCGCACGCAGACGCTTCATGACGCTCTATTTGATTCGGTGTCCCACGAACTTAAAACACCCCTTTCTGCCATTCAAGGAAGTGTCTCAGCAATGTTGGAAGACCCATTGGATGACCGACAACGTGAACTGACAGGCATCATCGCCGAGTCTTCTGAAAGGCTTCAACAGACTGTGGAAAACATGCTCGACATGAGCCGCATTGAGTCCGGTATGCTTAAACCCTGTCTTGAGGTCCACGATGTCTGTGATGTTGTGAACGGCCCCCTTCGAGAGTGGTACACGCGTCCCATCATCATCTTGTCGGTTAAAAACTTGGAGTCCCAGATCGTAGAGGCCCTTGACTCCGGAGCGGATGATTATTTAACCAAGCCCTTTCAGATGGCGGAACTCAAGGCTCGAATTCGGGTTGCACTTAGAAACAGTGGAAATCATTTATCGGTTGAACCTGTTTTTGAGTCCGGCCCCTTGCGCGTTGATCTTGCCACTCGAAAAGTAACGGTAGACCATTCCGAAGTAAAACTCACGTCCACCCAATATGATCTTTTGAAAACCCTCATTCGTCATGCAGGACGAGTGCTCACTCATCGTCAACTTTTAAAGGAGGTTTGGGGTCCTAATGCATCCGAGCAGACCCAGTATCTTCGTGTTTATATCAATCAACTTAGGCAAAAAATAGAATCAGACCCACATCGTCCTCAGCTTCTTCTGACCGAATCTGGGGTGGGTTACAGGTTGGTTTTGAACCGAAATTAACTTGCTTTGATTTTAGGGAAGCATTGGCATCTATACCTTTGCCTTACTTCTCCTGAGTTTCAGGCGGTCGAATGACGATGTCAACCCTGCGGTTTTGAGATTTGCCGAAGGAGGTTTTATTGGTGGCCAGGGGGTAATTGCTTCCATAGCCCACGGTGGTGATATGATCTGCGGGTATAGACGCATTGGAAACTAAGTAAGCTGAAATGAAATTGGCTCTGTTTTTGGATAACTTATTGTTCCAGATTCTACCCCCGTCCGAATCTGAATGTCCTTCCACAATCATAAGTGAGTCTGGGAATTCCTCAACCACTTTTGCTACCCTATCCAGTACTTCTAAATTTGATTTTCGGATACTAGACTGATTTGAGGGAAAGGATAAAGTCTGCAGACGTATCACCACGCTGTTACCTTGCCGATAAACCTTTGCCTCATTGGGGTTAAACCCAGATCGAGCGGCCTCAAATTTTTTATCAAATGCGATTGTGGCTCCCATGTCTTCTGTTTGAGTGGTCAACTTTTGGTTTCGGTCTCTTTCAAGTTGAAGAAGCTGTGCGTTTTTTTGTTTTGTGTCACGGAGTTCATTCTCACCCCGTATTTTCTGATTTTTGAGCTGAGAGTCTTTGTCTATGCGCTCTTGGATTTGAAGCTCTTGCTGTATTTTCATGTTTTTGTCATCATTTTGTCTTAAAAGTACGAGCTCCTCAGAGCTCATTTTTTGGGTCGAAATGGCATCTCGATTGATTTGGACCAGCTCATGGGCGATGGCAAGAGTTTCCTGACTTTTTGCTTCACTTTCTGCTGTCTTGTGTCGATTTCCCGCAATAAACCCTTCTGTTTCTGTTACCTTTTGTTGTGCAATGGCTAAGCTCTGTTTAGCATTTCGTTTTGCCCCCTCTTGGATGGCTTGCTCTATTAACTGTCGACTTTGGCCAAGAAGTTTTTTATCTATAGACTTAAGTTCCACTTTTAAAAAGGCATCTTGGAGAGGGGCTATTTTTTGGGAAACATCGATGGATGAGTTACCCTCCATATCCTTGGTCAATGACATTAGGTCTTTATCTGCCGAGTTAAAATCATTGGTAAAATTTTGTTGTGCTCCGCTGGCAACGGCGGCCTGTCTGGCAGTAGCAACTCCGCTAAGAAGGTTTTTAGTCCTTTTGGAAAACTCTTCTGCCCGATTCAAGGCGTCTCTACCTAATGCGACGTCATGAAGTGCATCGGCACGATTGCTTCCATTTGCATGCTTTTTATTGGCATCAGATAGAGAGTCTTTTGCAATATTAAATTGAGAGGGAGAGAAAATGTCAACTTGGCGATCCGAAGATGATTCTAAGTCCCGTTCAAAATTGGATATTTCCTCAGAAACATTCGCTGTATCTGGGTACTCATGAACACTCTTTCTAAAGGTGCATCCGGATCCCAGAACTGAAACGGCAATGATGCTCAAACTAAGAAGGCTTTTTTGGGCTTTTATGATTTTTATAACTGAATATTTTTTCATTTTTATCAACTTTGTAGTGGAATTATTTTTTCACTCGGGTTGAAGAGACCTAGAGGCAAGAACGTCTGAGTATCAAAATTAATTGAATCTTATGTCGTTCTTGTCAATGTCAAACAATGAACATTATGAAGCGCGTTTAGGAATCGTTTCATGAATGTTTTTTTTGGGTTCGGTATCTGTCTTAGCTTTTAAGTCGTGCAGGCTTCCTTTAAAGCTTTCTAATTCACTGTCTGCTTTTGCTTTCGCATAGCCATAGACGGACTGTAATTTATCAGATAGCAGATCCAGACTGCCCTTGAGGGAGTCGATGTTGTCGTCTGTGAGTTTGCTAAATCTGCTTTTGATTTTGGTCTTTACAGAATTCCAGTCAGAGGGATTGTCCGATGTTTTCATAGGTGCTCCTAGCATAATTAAGTTTGGAACTCCGGTAAGTTCTATTAGGTGTCCGGAAATGAAACCTAGAATCAACCTACCATGTCTGCTGCAGCTCGAGAGATGGATTGGGTTTCAGATGCGTAGCCTTTATAACCCCAAGTCAAAGCAAAGAAACATATATTTTTGTTATGAAAATGATAGGATTAAACTTCGACGGAATTCCTGATTTGCTTCCATCCATCTTTCCCGTCTTTCCTGTTTTTTTTTAATTAAAACAAAAAGATAAAGTGTAAGCGAAGATAACGTGCACTCTTTGCAAAAAAAGATAAGTTAAGGGAGGTCCTTGGGACCCTATTTCACTCTTTAGGAGCAACTATGAAAATCTTGTCTTCGCTTTTAGTCTCTGCATTTCTTCTTTCTAACCAGGCTTTTGCAGCTCGATTTGATGTCACCTGTTCATCAGCCGATCAAAGTGTGTATCTCACTCGCGATGTAATAAAAATTGCAGGAAAAACAAGCTCCCATGCTGATACAAATGAGGTGATTAATGTGGGATCTGTGGGCGAAATCGTGGAGATAACCGCTTTAGATGCTAATAAAAAACCCACTAAAACGAAGCTTAAAGTGGAAACCATTCGAGAACTGGATTCCAAATCATCGGACAGACCTTGTGCCGAAGTTTCTGATACGTGGTTCCAAGTGAATTATAAACTGATCAATGGACCCGCTAAGGTAAGTAAGGAAGGTTTATTGATTTGCTTAAGTCATATCGTTTTGCCCAGTTGTTGATTCGATAATTGTTGTCCGTTAAAAGCAAAAAATATCCAGAGAATTGTTTTTCATTACAACAGGTTGTTACAGTTGTTACCTTGTTTTAACCAGCCTATCCATGTCTTCATGGCTGAAATCAGCTGCTCTCTGCTTCCCGGTGCGGGAGTTCTTCCGGGTCCCGGGTCAAAGGCCCAGTGGATCAGGGGATCATCTGTGACATGGTGCACAAATTCTTTTTCAAAGCTGCGGTTAATCCAAAAATCACGCCCCCTTCCATTTGGGCTCGAATGGTATCGGGTTGGAGGGCAAATCCACAATCCACCACCACCCACACTTTTTGGACTCGGATGGATTTATCCGGACCTAATGCGATATCCACCACCATGGCGCAGTGGGAATCCCACCCTGAATGCCTCGCAAGGCCCATGGAGGTCTTTTTTTGTGCTTCGTAACCAGAAAGGCTTGCCACTCGGTTTAAAACAGCCAAAGCTCTTTGATCTTTGGTGAGTGAAAGTCGACGAAGACTGAGGGGATCTATCCCTGCGGCGTGGGCCAATTCATCCATAAAGCACTCTATGGCAAAAGCGCTGTGGGAATGACCCACAGATCTCCAATAACCCACTGGAATAACGCCATTTTCTTTAAACTCCATAGCTTTTAAAGTCATGCGTTTTTCTTGGGCAAAATCGTAATTGCTTTATAGAGCTCCTTCTACCTTGAACGGGTCGATGGGAAGTTTATTGAGGACTTTAGAGCCCACACGCCCAAAGACGGTAAGAATAGGGTTTTTCTTGATTTTATCAGGAGTCAATCCACCCAATAGGTCCGTGGCAATGGAAGCTGTGACGGATTGGGAAGCCACCCACTGGGACCAGGCACTGATGCCCTGGGCCGACACCCCTGCTGAAATTTTATGGGCCGCTGCTGGGCGATAGAAATCGTGTTTAAAATCACTTTCTCGAGTCCAGGTGAGTTTAACGGCTCTTCCTCCCAAGGCTTCGCAGATGGCAGCTACCTCTGCCACAAAATCCGAACACACTCGCCTACCAAATCCACCTCCGCAAAACGTGGTGTGGAGAGAGATGTTTTTTTCGTGAGTGTGTAACGTGCGTGCAGCTGTGCTCAGGGCCCCTTCTGCAAACTGGGTGGGGGCCCAGATGTGCCAAATATCGTTTTTCCGCGCGGCACTGGCATTCATGGGTTCTAAAGTGACGTGGGGGAGCAAGGGCACGTGATACACCTCTTCTTTTTTTTGAGCCGCAGAAGAGACCCGATCGGACACGTCTTTGCCTAAGAGTAAAGCTATTCCTCCACCTTGAGTGACGGCTCCCACAAATTGGTTGCGCACCTGATCGCTATCCACGTTTTTGGAGGCACCGGGGTCTTGAGTGGTCTGAAGCTGACGAGTGGCTTGAAGGGCTTGCCAAGTGGATTTTGCCACCACCACAATGGCTCTGTGGTCCAAAATGGGAAAGGCATCCACAACTCCTGGCAAACTCTTCAATTGCTCTAGATTGGTGGCTTGAAAGTGGGCTTTCCTTTAGGGGATTTGGCCTCTTTTACGAAAGTTCCGATGGGTTCCCGACGTGCTCCCCCATCCCACAAAAATCCTTGCTCTAGGCGGATTTGCTCTTCTGGGACACCCCATCGTTTGGAAGCCACCTCTTTGAGCCCTAAGGCCGCAGAGGCAAAAAAATTCCGAGTGTGATTCCACAAATCGGCAGTGGAGGTGCTTAGGCCGGTCATTTGTACCGGCACGGGAAGGGGAACCTCCAAATTTACGGCTATGATAGGAACGATAACAGATTTGTTGGCGAAAACCTCCTCTACGGGAGCAAACTGCGTGCGAATGCTTTCTACAGGAACCCCAAACTCCTCTGCGGCGGCAGCGGCAAACAGAGTGAGTACACCTTGACCCATTTCTACTTTATCCACGATAACAGTGATTTCACTGCCTTCCGAGATGTGGACAAAGGAATTTAAACTCACGGGTTGATTCACCGAAGCCAGCGAATTTTTGGATGATTTTCTGCGGAAAAGCTGACAACCAAACAAGACTCCCGTGCCTAAAACGACCCCTGTTCCTACAAAGGATCGGCGGGTCCAATGACTCCTTTTTTCCACTGGTCACACTCCCGCTGAATTTTGTATGGCTTTTTTAATGCGCGGGTAGGTTCCGCAGCGACACAGATTTCCAGACATGGCGGAATCTATGTCTTCTTCTGTGGGTTTGGCTTGAAGAAGGGCCACGGCCGACATAATTTGTCCACTTTGGCAGTATCCGCATTGGGGGCACATTTTCCTGGATCCAGGCCTGCTGTACTGGGTGGGAACCATCGGGTGATAGCCCTTCAATGGTGGTCACTTTTTTACCCACGAGATCGGAAACGGGTGTGACGCAACTTCGGATGGCCTGACCGTCCACCAAAACGGTGCAGGCCCCGCATCTGGCCATTCCACAGCCATATTTTGTTCCCGTCAGATCTAAGTCATCCCTAAGAATCCAAAGTAATGGGGTGTCACCATCGCCTTTAATTTGTACTCGCTGTCCATTGATTTCGATTTCCACAGGCCCTCTTTTTTAAAGTTGAATTTAGGGAAATCTTCTGCGCTTGCGGAAAAGGAGTCAAGATACCACCCGTCAACATTCCTGCCTTGGTGCGGAAAAATAGACATCTATTGTTTTTTACGGTAGGTTGGCCTCCTTTGTGTGTGAAAACCTTCCTAAAACGCTGAGTTTCACTTAGGGGTATTTATCCCATGGCTGATTGGATATTAAAATCCGAACCAGACGTGTTTGGTCTAGGGGATCTTTTAAAACGGCCCAATCAAGAAGAGTTTTGGGACGGGGTTCGGAATTATCAGGCCCGCAATCTCATTCGGGATGTCATGAAGAAAGGCGATAGGGCTTTTTTTTACCACTCTAATGCTTCCCCTGCTGGGATCGTTGGCATCATGTTTGTGGTCTCAGATCCTAAGCCTGACCCTTCTGCGGAAGATCCCAATTCTCCGTATTTCGATGAAAGGTGGGCTATGAGGAAGCAGAATTTGCTTAAAAAAGGCAAGGCTCCCGAGCCAAATCCCTGGTACGGGATAAGAGTGGGGTTGCCGCAGGTCTTTCCCGCTATGGTTCCCTTGGATGTATTAAAAACGCTGCCAACGATGGGAGATCACCCTTGCTGCCAGCGTGGAAACCGACTTTCTGTAATGCCTTTGAGCCCTATGCAGGCCGCTGAAATTCTTCAATACGCGCAAAGTGGGCTTAATGACTCCATTTGATTTTGTTCTCAATAGAAAGGATTTTTTATGGAAAATGTATACATCGTATCGGCTAAACGCACGGCAGTGGGACGGTTTCAAGGCGCCTTAAAGAGCATCACGGCCCCCCGTTTGGGAGCTGCTGTATTAAAGGCCCTCAGCGATGATCTCAAACAGCAGTCTTCTACTTTTCAGCCAGACTGGATCGATGAAGTGATCATGGGCCAAGTGCTCACCGCCGGAGTGGGTCAGGCTCCCGCGCGTCAGGCCACCCTCTATGCAGGGTTGCCTCAAAGTGTACCAGCGCTTACCATTGGAAAAGTGTGCGGGTCAGGCTTAAAGAGTGTGATGTTGGGGTATCAAGCCCTTCGTTCGGGGGAAGCCTCTCTTATTTTGGCGGGCGGCCAAGAAAACATGAGTTCGGCTCCCTATTTGCTCAAAGAAGCGCGTGATGGGTTTCGTTTGGGTCATAAAGAAATCATAGATAGCATGATGTTTGATGGACTTTTTGATCCGTATTATCAATCAGCCATGGGTCTGTGTGCGGAATCTTGTGTGAAAGAATTTCAATTCACTAGGCAGCAGCAGGATGAGTTTGCAAAATCCAGTTACGAAAAAGCCCGTGCGGCCATGGCGGCTGGTAAATTTAAGAATGAAATCGTGCCCTTAGAGGTTGCTTTAGGAAAAACCACCACCGTGGTGGACACGGATGAAGAGCCAGGATTTTCCGATTTAAGTAAAATGGCCTCCTTAAAACCTGCGTTTGACAAAGAGGGCACCATCACCGCCGCCAACGCCTCCAAGATCAATGACGGCGCTGCCGCTGTGGTTTTGGCAACGGAGTCTATGGTGAAGAAGTGTGGTTGGAAGCCTTTGGCTCGTGTGATTTCCATGGGTCAACACGCTCAAGATCCCAAATGGTTTACAACCGCACCCGTGGAGGCCATGAGAAAAGCCATCAGCAAAGCCAAACTTCAACCTAAAGATGTGGATCTTTATGAGATTAATGAAGCGTTTTCTGTTGTTACTTTAGCTGCCATGAGTGCTCTAGAGCTTCCTGCTCACAAAGTGAATGTAAATGGTGGTGCGGTGGCCATAGGTCATCCCATCGGAGCGAGCGGGGCGCGTGTGCTCGTGACTTTATTGCACGCACTTGCCGATCAAAATTTAAAAACGGGCGTAGCCTCCCTTTGCATCGGTGGTGGTGAGGCCGTCGCTTTATTAGTGGAAAGGTGTTAAGTGGGAAATCAAAAGTGGAACCCTGGGCGCAGACGCAATAAGGGAAAAAACGCCCCTCCAGCGGATCCACGCTGGCCCTCTCAAAATGCCCCCAGTTCTGGAAAAGGGAAGCCCGTGTCCTCCTCTGCCCATGCATCAGGAGATCGGGAAAAGCCGTTTAGGGCTTTAAAAGCAGAGGCAAAAGGGGGTGGGGGCCGATCCCGACCCTGGAACCGAGGGGCTTCCGACACACCGGCGCCTCCAGATATGGATGCCGTTTTGGTGGAGACTTTAGGGTCCGAGAAGATCTTAAAGCAGTGGGCTGATTATTCCAAAGAATGGATTTTAAAGTTGGCCTCTGGAACTCCCTTGGAAGAGTTTGAGGCGGAGTGTTCTAAGGTGCTTTTGGGCATTTCCGCTCCGCAGGCTCCGGGTGGCGCGTTGGTTTCTCCCAAACACATCCCTCCTCTCGTGCCGAGCAAATCTTACAAAACCCAAAAAAGTCCTCCAAAGACCCATGCCTCTGAGGCGGGTTTGGTGGCTCCCTTAGAGTCGGTGGGTGCAACTCCCGTGGAAGTGGTGGCCGATCGGGGTTATCGTTCCAAGAGTAAGACGGTTTCTTCTGGAGCGGCGGTGTCTCATCAGGCCACTCTTGTGCCCCAGGGAAAAACGGAACCCAACTCGGGTTCCTTTACCACATCCGGTGGAATTCTCTTGGATGCCTGGCAAAAAAATGCGGTGGATGCTTTGTTGAATGGTCACAATTGCATCGTGGATGCCCCCACTTCAGCGGGAAAAACCCGAGTGATAGAAGCCTGGATAGAAGCCAGAGGATTTAAAAATTTAAGGCTCATTTATACCAGCCCAGTGAAAAGTTTGTCCAATGACAAATACCGGGAGTTTTCTGAAAAGTACGGTAAGGAATATGTGGGAATCAATACGGGCGACTTTAAAGAAAATTTAGGTGCACCCATCGTCTTGGCTACCCTGGAGACGTATCGTAACAGTTTATTGGGTGTGGAGCCCAACATGAACACGGCCATGGTGGTTTATGACGAATACCACTACCTTCAAGATGAGTCTCGGGGCAGCGCCTGGGAAGAATCCATGATCCTCACTCCACGTTCCAGTCAGTTTCTGTTACTTTCCGCCAGTGTGCCCAACACAGCGGATTTTGCCCAGTGGTTGGAAGCTCTCTTTGAAAAGCCCTGCACTGTGGTGAAGGTGGCAAAGCGGCCCGTTCCCTTGTTCGATATCGTCTACACTCGAGAGGGGTTTGTGATTCCAGCTTTGATGGCACTTAGTCCCGCACAGCTAGAAAAACTTCGCTTAGGTGCGCAGGCCATTGATAGGTATAAGTCAAGGTCCTTTAGGAAGCCAGCGGATGTGGATTTGGCATTGGGACCCGTTACCACAGCACTGGAATTAGGTCTTGGACCTATGATTGTGTATGCGGGCAGAAGAGGTGATACGGAAAAGTTGGCCCAGGTGTTGCATAAACGTGTGCAGCAAAAACTGGAAAGTGAAGATATTTCCACCATGGCTAAAGAGCTCACCAACCTCAGTGGGTATGAGTATGTGCCGTCCGACCTTCAGAAGATGGTTGCCAGGACTCTAACGGCCTATCATCATAGTGGCATGATTCCCCCCGGGAGAGTGGCCATCGAGACTCTTTTAAAAAATGGATCTCTAAAGGTGTGCACCGGAACCATGGGCATCAGTTTGGGTGTGAACTTTGCCGTGCGAAGTGCCCTTGTGTTTGATGAGTCTAGGCCCAGCGAAGGGGGAGAAACCCGGTATTCACAGACCGAAGTCATGCAAATGTTAGGCAGAGCCGGAAGACGAGGAAAAGACGCCCAGGGGTTTTCTTTGTGGCTGGATTATGGACGTTACTTAAAAATGAAGCCCACCTCCCGGGAGGCCTGTGAGAGTTCTTTGCGTTTTGACCCCTCTACCGTGCTAGGTATTTTAGGCCAACACGAAAGCTTTGCTTATTTGAGCCATTTTTATTCCAAAAGCTTTTTGTTAAGAGGTAAAGGCAATACTTCCGTGGCACTGTTGGATAATGATGTTTTGAGTGCGCAAGTTTACAAGCGCACATCCCTGACTCAAATTCCGTGTCATGACATCCCGTCAGAGCATTCGGCCTTTCATAAAGGTAACAAGCGTACCACGATACTTTGCCATACGTGCCCCGGAAAAAAGATTTGTCACGATTTGGTGGGGCAGGCCAAAAATAGCCCATTGCAGCGAATTGTAACACATTTGAAAAACATTGGTGCTTTAACGGGTGCAAGCCCTTCTCGCTTTGGACAGTTGGCTCGGCATTTTCCCCAGTCTGGGGGCATGATCGTGGCTCATTGGATTTCAACGGGGCAGTTTTCTGCGGGAAATTTTTGGAATTTTTTACCTGTTTTGGGTGTGTTTTGTTCGGCGCATCATAAGGAAATGGGTGAAGAATTTGCTCCGTGGGATGCCATTAATTCCTTGCAGATTCCTAGACTCATTGAGGGATTTTATCCTGAAGATTTATTTCCCGATCTTTATGATAAACTGTTGCCTCGAAGACGTAACCAAGATTCCGATGTGACCACCGTGTTTAGGGAATTTAATCCTGCGGCCAGTAGCGTGATTAAAGCCTGGATGGTGGATCGCTTGGATTGGGAAAGTCTGGTGGAAAAACATGAATCCAAGTACTTTAGTGCGGGTGATTGCATGATGACACTATTTAGATTCAATACATTTTTGCAGTCCTGCATTCGATTGTACGAATTTGATTCTGACTTTGCCAGGATAGCCAAACAGGCGCAAATCACCTTGCTGAGAGAGCCTATGGACGCCCGTAACAAAATGCTTTTGGAAGATGATAACGATACCGCGGTGCCTGTAGAACCTTTGGAAGCATTGCCTGAACCCCCTAAGGTATAGGAGAGGGAGTGGCTTGGGGAAACTCGCCACTTTGAAATAAGTATTGTGTGGACCAATCCCCCGATGATTTTTCTGGAATCGAATTCTGAGGAGAACGTTTGGTCCACCAAAGGTAGAGCCCCATGGAGAGCATCCCAGCAACCCATATCCATCTTAGGTGTTTCATATTAAAGCCTTTGCAATCATCTGAGGGTGACTTCCTTTACTGGGCGGTCCATTTAAAAGCCTTAAAATCCACGCCCCCTTGCAGATCTCTTACCATTACAAAACCGCCCACCATTCCGCCTTCTTTGGCTTTAAATTTGGTTTTGCTGGAATGCTCATTCAAGATCTCTCCTTGAGTGAAAAACCACTGAACTCTTTTCTTGGCATTGGGATCTTGATCTTGGGTGGTATGATAAACTTCGATGTCTGTGTCTTTACCTAGTGCCACCACTTCAGCTGGGTCTACCCTTTCGAGCTTAGGTGGGGTGTTGGTGATGGCATCCCTGCGCCATTTTTCGATAAACTCCTGGGGAATGCCTCGCGAGAGTGCAAGGTTGGAAATGGACTCCCAAATGGGATCTTGAGGCTCTGGAAAAACCTGCAAGGAAAGAAGGCCGTTGTCTGAAAAAGCATCGGAGGTGGATGTGTAACGTAACACGAAATTAGGAAAGCCCCCAGCGGCGGCTTGATTTAAGATGATGTCGGCGGACGGGGTTTCCAGAGCAAAAGTGACACGGTCTATGCGAATGGGGCCTGTTTGTATGTTTTTGGTGAGAGGGGCGAAAGGTGTGTTCTCAAGTCCAAACTGAGATAAGGGAACATCTGTTTCCAAACCCGTGGCACTGGTTCCCGATGAAAGGGAGGAGCTTAAGCTGCTGCCAATGCTTTTTAAGGAGTCTAGTTTGATGGTGGGTGCGGAACTGCCCTCGGGAGACAAAACAATAAAACTGAGGAACATTTTAGATGTGGGTCGAAGGGGAAACTGTTGGCAGAGTACTCCCACACCCTCAAAGTTTTCACATCCAGGTTTTTTTTCGTCTGTGCCTTGAATCCAAATTTGCGCTACGGGTGTTCTGAGCTTATTGATGAGATAAAATTTAAACTTGGAGTCGTTGCAACTAAGTAAACTGGTTACTCCAAGTGCCATCCAGGGCCATATTCTTTTTTGAAAAGGGTTCATGTGCTTTTTCCTCATAACAGATTGGACATTGGCTGAGTGGCCCACTCCCCTCAACAAAGAGCTGAAAGTGAAGAGCTAAAAGATTCAAGCTAGAAGATTCTATCTAAATCAAATCCATCCCACAAACAAAGAAGCACCTTTTTTTTGGAGAGGTGATGCTAGCCGCTTAATGAATCGAAGTCAATCATGACAACATGCTGTTATATAAAATATTAATCATAAAAATTACAGAAAAATAAAAAACAATCGATGTGTAGGAGGTAACCAAACATCCTAAGGAGTTTTTATGTTTAGAATTATCTATACAAATAAAGGATTTTCAAAGTTTAATTTATCTCTCTTGAGTGTCATTTTTTTGTCATGCGGAACCGCAGAAAAAAGTCAAACTATCAAATCAAATCAGTCGGTCGGGCCAAATTCGGATGTTTCTCAAGATTCTAGTGGGCTTCCTACTGATGATAAGTTTGGGAAAGCGTACCAAGATTTGGAACAAGATTTTTCGGACTTCGTGTCCGGCGATCTCCAGATTTGGGGCAGCCAAGACGAAAGTCGTTATTCCCAATATAAACTGAGCTACGATAAACTTTGGCAGACTCTGACCATTAGAGGAAACAGACTCGATACGGTGGATTGGTACTTGGAAAAAATTAACAAAAACAAAGCGCGGTACCAAGAGATTGAAAGGCAGACGGGCGTGCCATGGTACTGGATTGGGATCACCCATGGTTTGGAGGCTGGATTTAATTTTTCCAGTCACTTGCATAATGGGGATCCTTTAAATGCAAGAACGTTTCAGGTTCCAGCAGGACGTCCCAAAACAGGTAAACCACCCTTTACATGGGAGTTTTCTGCCATAGACGCTTTAAAGTATGAAGGATTTGACAAATGGAACGACTGGACCAAGATCTCGATTTTGGCTTATACCTTTGAAAAATACAATGGCTTTGGGTATCGCAATTCCAGCATCAATATACCATCGCCCTATTTGTGGAGTTTTGGTAATCATTATTCAAAAGGTAAATTTGTAAAAGATGGGATTTTTGATCGCAATGCCGTGAGTGGTCAGGCGGGTGCCATGGTGATCTTAAAGCGGGGTTTGGAAAAGGGCTTGTTTCAGATTTCAGGCAAGCCTATTGCTGATGATAGCTTCTTGGCCACGGACTTTCCTGAGCTCAAAGGATTGTTAAAAATAGGGACTCAGGATTTGAACTCCGTGAAGTTACTTCAGTTGAGACTGAGGTCTTTTGGGTATAAAGTCGAGGCTATTTCAGGCGAATTTGATGCCACTTTGGAAAGATTTGTGCAGGACTTTCAGGAAAAGTTTGGCCTGGAAAGAGATGGTGCCGTTGGACCTCTCACGTGGAGGGCTCTATGGTCTAAGCCTTCGGAGGCAGAAAGTGTGGTGGGGGTGGGGCATGAATCAGGTCTATATCTTACCTTAGTGAAGGACGGGCAGTGTATTTTCAAAATTCAAAGCAAGCTCGTGCCTGTGTTGGCTGAATTTCTCAAAAATGGAAATCTACAAGCACCTGTTACTTTTGATCAACGTAACTTAGAGGCCTTGAACTGTCCTGATATTAGGGAACAATACACGTTGAGCACTGGCAAAATGGCTCTCTTGGAAGGACCTACGGCACCCTTGTCTGGGACGATTTCCAACGTCACTTGGCATGCGGTGTCCGAAGGGGTGGAGAAGGAATTTGAAATCCATTCTTACGCAGGTTCCACAAAGGTGAGTCAGTCGGTGATAAGGTTGGCGCGGGAGCTCACGCAACACTTTGAAAAGCACGCTAAGGCCAATCATGTGCTCACACAAAATAAATAGAGGCTATTGAGAACCTAGAGGGGAAAGTTGGGTGGGTAAACCTTGATTTTGGGAAGGGGCAGGTGCGGGCTTTTCTTGGGAAGCTGAAAGTAATGGTTTATCGATGTAGACGGGAAGTCTGAGCTCCGCGGTGCGGTGTGCTGATATTTGAAAGGACTGGGAGGTTTTGGATCGATCTCCCGAAAAGTCCTGAAAGTATGAAGTCAGGCGGTATTCACCTTCCGGAAGGTACACCTCCTGAGCTTTCCCAAACAAGAGATCTAAAGATTTGCCATTAATGGCGCCGGATTCAGGGGAGGCGGCCTCCACTCGAACCAAATCTGTTTTACCACGAGCGGAAACAAGTTGCTCCCAATTCAATTTTAATCGTCCCAATTGCACCTGTTTCCAGCTTCCCAGTTTGGCGTCGATATCCCGATTCACACCACGCACGCCTTCCACGCCGACTTGGTAATCAGAATCAAAAACGAGAAAAGGCATACCGGCAAGTACCGTATGTGCGGCATAGCTATTTCCTTTTTTATGGATGGTGATTTTGATATTGGGGTTTTCCGCTATGCTGGGATCTTGAGGGGGAGCTACCAACATTCCAGTGGTTTCCAATTGGGCCCATTCCCCTGTTTTTACCTCAGCGGTGGTAGAAATATCGGAATTCTCTAGAAAAAGTCTGTAGACTCCGGGAAAAAGCAAGTGAACTTTGTCGAGATCAAAAAGGGCACCTTGGGCAGAATTGATAAAAACGGGACCTCCCCCCAGTTTTTTTCTAAGTTCCATGGGAAATCCCTTAGGCATATGGACGGTAAAAGCCCCTAGCTCAATGACCTCGGGATGTCCTTTTGTAATGGAAATCTTTGAACTGGACCCATTTAATTCGAGGTAGTATTGTCCCTCTCTTAACCACAATACATCATTGGTATTTACAGAGAAAAGTTCCATTTCTTCGGAGGAGGGGGAATGGGACTCTGTATTGGGTGGGGAAGATTCTACGGCTTTACTGGTCGGATTCCATTGACTAAAATAGACGGTGGTGTGGCTTGTTGTGCCTTCGGGGATGCGAAATCGCACGGGAGTGAGGTGCTCTTCCACTAAGGAACTTCGATGGGCATCGGCGGTAAAGGTGCTCATGTGGCCTGAGACTTGTATCTGTGTGGTTCCAGGCAGCAGCGTAAACTGGGTGCGGTGCGTGAACTGAAGAGGATGTTCATCAATGGGATCTTCACATCTTACGAGCGCTTTAACCCCCGCAGCTTGAGGAGGCAAGAGGGACTGACTAACGGTTTCTTCCTCATTTGCCGTGGAGTCTAAGGATTCGCTCGTGGAATGGGAAAGATGCAGCTGAAGCTGGCTCAAATGAATTTCCAGGGGGGAATGGGGTGTGAGATCAAATTCCATTTTGGAACAATCCTCCACCAGGAGGTACCTTCCCACCTCTAATTCCACGGTTTCTTGGGCTTTGACTCGGTTTTTGGGGATCAAAGAGTGGGAAGTATTGTGAAGTGATTGCTTGCGAAACAAAAATGCCCCAAGACCGGCTGGACCTTTTAAAGACAAGGTTTGCTTTGCCGGTTTGGGAGCAAACAGGGTGCAGCTTTGGAAAAATATAGAAAACATCAGTAAAAATGCTATGTTTAGCATCGGTCTAGCAGACATCTCCTGTGGGCCTTAAATTGAGGGTATAGTGCAATTTGGATTTCTCTTGAATTTGGGAAACATCTCTAATTGCATGCACTTACTAAAGTATCTCACATTTCCCCTTTCATGCAAATTTTTGGCTTTTTGGGAAGGAGAATCTGGAATTCATGTTATTTTGACAGCGTCGGAAAATCCTGGTTAAGCAACCCTTTACCTATTGCTCTAGAATGTGGAATTGGTGACTGATCAGTCTAAAAAGGCAGGCCATCCTTGATCCTTAAACCATTAGCGAAACTCCTTTGTCGGGTATTTTTCAGAAGGATCAGCGTATCTGGCACTCCCTATGTGGGTCCTTCCGGGATTTGGTGCGCTAATCACACTTCTGGAATCGTGGACCCCGCTATGATGATTGGCATGTGTCCGGTCTTGTTGCGCCCCATTGCAAAGCATACTTTATTTGATCACCCGGCCATGGCTCCCCTCCTTCGCCTTTCCAGGGCGATTGGGGTGAAGCGTGTTCAAGACATGAAGATTGAACTTCAGTCGCAGAAAAAATTCTCGGAAACTTCAGAAAAGGAATGGCGCACCCAGGCCAATTCTCAGGCCTTTAAAAGTGTGGTGGATGGGCTGCATCAGGGAGATAATATTCTGATTTTCCCGGAAGGAATTAGCCATGATGAGCCTTTTGTGCACCCCTTTAAAACGGGAATGGTGCGTATGGCGCTCCAGGCGGTGACCCAACCTCCCTTTCCGGAATTTAGCGTGGTCATTCAGCCAGTGGCCCTTGATTATTTTGAAAAAGATGAGTTTCGATCGGATGTGGCCATCCATTTTTGTGAGCCTGTGTTGGTGACCCTTCCTGACGTCTCCATTGAGGAGGTGAATCAGGCCGTATACTCCAGTTTGGTGGAAAATTTAGCTCAATTTAAAGATTGGAATGAAAAGCGCAATTGGATGTTTGTGTTTGAAGTGGCTTATGGAAGACCTGCTGCCAGCGCCAGGGAGTTTAAGCTCTTTGTCCAGGAACACCGTGAGCTTTTTGAAGCCAATCAAACAGAATGGGCGAAATTGCAAACGTTTCGGCGATTATTGAGTGCTTGGGAGATTCCGCCCCATAGTTTGGTATGGGGCGAAGCCCATGAACTTAAGCGTTCCTTTTATAAGTTAATGTTGGTGCATGGGCCTTTTCATCTCTTAGTGGCTGGCCCGGTGGTGTCCATGGGAAATCTCTTTTGGTACATTCCCATCGCATTGTGCGGATTTTTAGCAGACGTGAGCACAAAAGAACGGGATGTGGTGGCCACGATGAAGTTAGCCCATGGATCCTATATTTTACCCCTCTGGGTGATTTGCCAGGGTGTGTTTGCCATGATCACGTTTTCGTGGCTGATTCCAGTGTTGGCCAAATGGAATGCCTTTCTGTTGGGTGTGATGGTGGGGCCAGCCCTACTCATCTTTCGGATTTTGGCCGAGGAACGTACTCATTTTTTCCCGGGATACTGGAGATTGGCGAAGCTGAGACTTTTTTTTCCTAGGGGCTGGCGAGAGGTCATGACAGAATGGAGAGATGTGTGCACTTACATAAATGCAGGTTTGAAAGCGCGCACAGATAAACAAGGGCTGGACAAAGTATTACATGTGTACCAACATAAAACAAAATTGACCTCAAAATGGTTAAAAGAATCAAATAACGATAACGCTTCTTGATCTAAAAGGGAGTGGATGAAAGCAGGAGTAGAAACCCAAATGACCAAAAAGACCGCAAAAATGTCACGGTTTAAGTTTCCTTTAAAAACTCGATTTTTTCATTATTGCCAAAAGTCCTTTCCAGAACACGCCCATTTTTTGAAGTCATCTCGCAAGAAGGCTAGGCGGGTGTTGATTTTATATCCCATAGTGGGACTGCTGTTGCTTTCCGTTCCATTGTTAGGAGTTTCACTGGGACTTCAGTGGTTGTTTTCCACTTTCCCGCCTTGGTTGGCGCACCTTAACTTTTTGACCAAAGAACAGGGACTCGATTTGGCGGTGGGTGTAAAATGGGCGGCGGCTGTGTTTGGGCTGGTGGGCACTTTTGTGGCGGCGTTGGTGGCTCTTTCTAGAGCCGACGATCTCATTTTTTCGGCAGAAGCTAAGGAAGTAGAGCTTCGGCAGCTTTATTATCTAAGAGAATTATTTAAAAATCAAAGAAAATCTGCTATTAAAAATCCAGCCAATAAAGATAAATTTCGAGAGCCTTCAGTTGATTTTCCAAGAGCCGTTGGGTAAGAAAAGGGTTCCAGTGATTTGAAGGTTTGGGTGGCAAGCCTTTAGATGACTCTCATTCCTAGGGAATGGAAAACGGAGAAACCCCCATGACTTATTCGCAAAACTCCCCTTCGCCTGCCTTCTCCCGTAAAAAAGTTCGAGTCACGGATTTTAAAGATTGGAAATCGAAAAAAAAGGTGACTTGTATCACTTGTTACGATGCTAGCTTTGCCCGATTGGTGGAAATGTCTGAGATTGACTTGGTTTTGGTAGGGGATAGTTTGGGCCACGTGATGCAGGGTCATCACACCACGCTGGGTGTTACTTTAGAAGAGATGATTTATCATACCAGATGCGTATCTCAGACCTTAAAATCCCCTTTTTTAGTGGCTGATGTTCCTTTTGGTTACGCGGGTTTAACCACACAAGATACTTTAAAAGCGGCCGTGGAGCTCATGCGAGCGGGTGCCCATGCCGTTAAAATCGAAGGAGCCAGTGCTAAAATCTGTGAATCCATACAGACCTTGGTGGAAGCTGGGATCCCAGTAATGGGACACATCGGCCTGACTCCCCAAAGTGTTCATGGCTTGGGAGGGTATAAAATTCAAGGCAAAGGCATGGATGGAGAAACCAGGCTTTTGAGTGAAGCCTCCAAATTGCAAGAAAGTGGCTGTTTTTCTATCGTTCTAGAGTTGGTTGTGTCGGATACCGCAAAAAAGGTAACGGAAAGTCTGATGATACCCACCATTGGCATTGGCTCTGGGAAGGATTGCGATGGTCAAATCTTGGTATTGCAAGATATGTTGGGGATGAATCAGGATTTTGCCCCCAAATTCTTAAAACACTTTGCCGATCTTCAATCCCGTGTGGTGGGAGCTCTCAATGACTACGCTCATGAAGTGCAAAATTCTCAGTTTCCTTCCTGAAAAAGATGGGATTTGAGATAGGAGTAAACGTTGTCCGCCATGATGGTGGTGCCTGCCTCGTTGGGGTGGATCCCATCGGGCAGGGTGAATTTGGGATCTAAAGCCACCCCCTCAATGAGGAATGGCATCAAAGGGATTTTAAGTTCTGAAGAAATATCAGTGTAGACTTTTTCAAACTCGGCCACTCTTTGTGGTCCATAATTGGATGGCATTTTCATCCCACCCATTAAAACTCTAACGTTCTTTGACTGAAATTTTTGAATGGTTTCCATTAGGTTTTGCTTCATTTGAACGGGGCTTAACCCCCTCAGGCCATCATTGGCCCCAATACACACAAAAACGGCGTTGGGTTTGGATTTTAGCAACCAATCCACTCGGTCCAAAGCGCCTTTAGACGTGTCCCCGCTCACACCAGCATTCACCACATTCCAGTTCAACCCTTCGGCTTTGAGTTTGGCCTGAATTTTATCGGGAAAGGATTGCCCTGCCTCGAGTCCATATCCAGCGGTGAGGCTATCTCCCAAAAATACGATCACATTGGGTTGAGAGACGGACGGAGTCGGGCTACCTTGGGAACTCAACGACGATGAGTTTGGGGGAGCACTATTTTCCCTGGTGGACTCTTTGGTTTCTGGCGACGCCATAGTTTGGGTGGAGGACTGGCAACGCTCCGGCATACAGCCCATGAGTAATCCTAAACCCACAAAAAGGAAGGACTCCATGATTTTGATCGAGAACCTAACCCACGAAGTGGATTTAGCTAATAACCAAAAATTGCGTGTGCTCCATGACATAAATTTATCTCTTTCTCAAGTAAAGTCCTTGGCGATTGTGGGTCAGAGCGGGAGTGGTAAAAGTACTTTGCTCTCTCTCATGGCGGGATTAGAAAAACCAACCCGTGGAAAAATCTCACTTTTGAACCAATCCATAGACTCCATGGATGAAGAGCAATGTGCCTCATTTAGAGCCCAAAATCTAGGGTTTGTGTTTCAAAACTTTCAGTTACTGAATCACTTTAGCGCCCTAACTAATGTGGCCTTAGCGGCTCAGCTCCACGGAAACCCCCATGCCATGGCGGCTGCAAAGGAACACTTGGCGGCGGTGGGTTTGGGGAATCGACTCACTCACACCCCCCAAAAGCTCTCGGGTGGAGAGTGCCAGAGGGTGGCCATAGCCCGGGCCTTGGTGAATCAACCCAAGTTGATCTTTTGCGATGAACCTACGGGGAGTTTAGACCCGGAAACGGCGGAAGTGGTGTTTACTTTGCTCATGAAAGCCGCTCAAGAAAGAGGTGCGGTGGTGGTGCTGGTGACTCATGATCTGCTGTTGGCGTCTCGCTGCGAAAAACAAATTCGACTTTCAAAGGGGTCTTTGGTGGAGGAGCTCAAATCGGCCTCTTCATGGACTCCTCCAACTCAGAGTGAAATCCCAACATGAATCTATCCCAAACCCCAGGACTTTCTTTTTGGAAATTGTGGTCTTTGCTTTTGTGGCAGGAATATTCTAGCAGTAAGCGGCGTTTGGTTTACATCGTATTTTGTTTGGCGCTGGGAGTGTGTGCGGTAAGTGCGGTGTCTAGTTTTGGAGAACAGGTAGAACTCACACTGGAAGCCAACAGTCGATTGCTCTTTGGTGGAGACGTGGAAATTTCCGATGTGAGAACCCTTCCCACTGCGTTGATGGAGGACGTCCAAAAAAAACCAGGCATTGAAAATTCTGTTTTAATCAATCGCATCACAGCCATGGCCACACTTTCGAATCAAGAAACAAAGTTAGTGGATGTGCTTGCCTTTGAAGGAAAATTCCCGATTTTAAAAGGAAGCGTAACGTTAAATCCTCCGCATTCCAGTTCCACTCCGAAAGACGGGGTTTGGGTGGCTGCGGATTTTTTACAAGCCCATGGATTGGGAGCAGGCTCCGTTCTTAATTTAATGGGGCGCAATGTAACCATCGTGGGCTCAGTGAGTGATGAAATTTCTAGAGATTTTTCCGGCTTTGCTTTGGGACCTCGGTTTATCATGCAAAGATCTCTGGCGTTGGAGTTGGGCCTCCTTCAAAAAACGAGTCGATTCCGTGAAAGTTTGTTACTGATTTTAGATCCCAGCTCGGACCCAAATGATTTTGCATCATCTGTAAAAAAGACATGGTCTGAACGTTTGCCCTCTTTAAGAATTTCAAGCCACAAGGAAGACACTCGCTCTAGTAACCGGGTTTTAAAAAATTTGCGGTTTTTTTTGGAGCAAGTGGCCTTATCTACTTTAGTATTGGTGTGTTTGGGAGTCATCACCACTTTGGCCGAATGGCTCCGCTCGCGGGTTCCCGACACGGGAATTTATAGAGCGTTGGGGGCATCCCCCAAGCTTCCTTCCCTTATTCTACTAGGTTTGATTTCGGGTGTGTGCTTGGTGGGTGTGGGGATTGGGATCTTGGGCGGGCAGTGGCTAAGACATTTTGTTTTTGTGCCGGCCCTGTCGGGACTTTTTCCCATACCGCTTCAGAGTTTAGAGTGGACCCAAATCTCTCTTCTGCTTCCTTTGGCGGGTTTTGTATTGCCCATTTTGTTTTTGCTTCCTTTGCTGATCCGCATACGCCATTTAAGCCCGGCGGGTGTGATTCGGGGTGATGTGTACTGGAATCATGCCAGCAAGTTAAATCAAAAGAGGGATTTTTTGATTTATGGATTGGGGCTAGCGATTATATTTTTTCTATATGTTTTTGCATCAGGAAGTTATAAAATTGGATCGATTGTATTTTTTGTGAATTTGGCGCTGGTGTTTTGCTTTTATTATCTTTTAAACTTTCTAATTGGTTTTTTTCAGTCTCGGCAGGAGCATTTGCCGCTGCCTGTGCAACTGGCCATAGGAGAAATCTCGGCCAAAAAGGTTACAAGTTTATTAATTGTTACCTTGCTTGGGATAGGTCTTTTTATGCTAGCGTCTGTAAACTTTTTAAAAAATGAGCTGATGGCCAGTTTAGAGCAAGATCTGGACATCGGTTCCAAACCAAATCTCTACCTATTAGATGTTCAAAAGGATCAAGCTCCTCTGCTGGTAGAGCGTCTCAAAAGCTGGATCCCGGACGCTTCCCCTTCCATGCTGGATCAAGCTCCTATGGTTCGTGCCAGACTCACCAAGGTCGGTGGCAAACCCGTTGAGGAGCTGGATAAGAACAAGGATTCCGATTCACAGGGCATGAGGCAAAGAGAGCAAAATCTGACGTTTAAATGGGAATTAGGAGATTCAGAAACCATCTTAAACTCCACCCATAAAGGGTCCCTTTGGGCGGCAGACAATGAGATGCAATTCTCCTTGGAAGATCGATTTGCCACTCGAATTGAGGCAAAACTGGGAGATTCTTTAGAGTTCATCATTTCAGGTGTTACATTGGTTGGAAAAGTAACATCCATTAGAAAGGTCCAGTGGCAGAGCTTTAGACCTAATTTCTTCATTGTAGCTCACCCCAAGATGTTGGAGGGAGTGCCCCATCAGGTGCTCCTAACCGCTTATGGTAAATCCCCTGCGGATCGATTGGAGTTGCAATCAAAAATCACCAAGGAATTTCCCAATGTGAGCACCATCGATGCCACGGCGTTGTTGACTCGAGCTGGAGCCATGGCCCAGGGTGTGGTGGGGTCGGCCAATGCTTTAGCCTTGCTGCTCATGGGAGCTTCCGTGCTCATTTTACTCACCAGTGTGTTGTCTACCAAACAGCTGAGACGAAAAAACACGGCTGTTTTGCGAGCCCTGGGAGCGAAATCGAAAACCCTTCAGCAGTCCCTTCTTTTGGAATTTTTGGTGTTGGGTGGGCTGAGCGGGCTTTTGGGCGTGCTGGCGGCACAAGGGGTGGGCCGATTTCTCACCAAATGGGCCTTGGATCTAGAGCCTCATCCCCAATGGACAGATTGGATTCTTCTATGGGCAATGGGTGTTTTGGCCACGCTTGTATTTGGCTATGGGAGTGTTCGTTCGGTTTTAAAAACGAAACCCAATCAGGTGTTGAGAGAGGGGCATTGACGTGAGAGTTCCAAGATTCCTTAATGCTTGCTTTTTGTGCTTTTTTATTTTCGGTTTTTTAGGAATGGGGTGTTCTAGTTTTGGGTTTATTTACAAACGACTTCCGTATTTGGCAGGCATGAGGCTGGATGGGGAATTTGACTTGGAGTCGTCCCAGAGGGCCATTCTAGACTCAAGTTTAAAGAGTTTATTAAAGTGGCACCAAAACAACGAATTGGACAAAATGGATGCGGCGTTGGAGACCCTCTTTCAAAAATTGGAAGGGCCTTTGACCCCTTCCGATGTGGATTGGGCTCAACGGTTTTTTTTGGATTCTAGGGAAAGACTTTTTTCACAAATTTACTTTTTATCGTTTGATTTTTTGAGAAGTTTAACCACAATTCAGGTGGATCATTTTGAAAAAAAGCAAAAAAAGAACAATGAGGAGCGTTTCGAGGATTTGGAACTTTCGGTAGAAAAATATGCTAAAAAAAAATCCAAATCCTGGCAGGATCAGTGGGAAGATTGGTTGGATGAACTGACGCTCGCGCAAGAACAGCGAATCAGGGAAGATGCAATACAAATGTATTACATAGAAAAAGATTTAAAGCCTCAGATATTAGAAGGACAGAAAAAATTTATTTCCTTTTTGAGGGATTGGATTCAGCCTCAGCGTGATCCCAAATGGGATTCCCATGAGCTCATGAAACAGCTCTGGGCATTGACTCCTCCTCCCGAAAGCACTCCCAAATTTAATCTGGTTTGGGCTCAGATCCGTGTCGTTAGTCTATCCGCCACACCTAGCCAAAGAAAACATTGGCAGTCTCAGCTGAAGGTGTGGAGGGAGCGCATTCAAGGAATGAAAGGGTAGTCGGTAGCTGCACCTAATTTAGCTTTTCCCCAATAGACCTTGTTTTAAGCTATCTTGAGGGGGATGATCTCCCAGGAATAGCTTTAAAAATTCCTTAGCAAAGCCACTTTTATTCACTTCATGGCTTTTGGAATCGCTTGCCACAAACACCAAAGTCTCAGGCTTTATTTTAAACGAAATCGAATCGCCCACTTTCATATTGGTGAGCAGGGAGCCCAGTTTTGTGACTTCTTCTTTAAATGTAGCGCATTTATTGGGACAGTTTTTTTCAAAGCCAGTGGCAAATGCTTCGGAGATGGTTTTGGAGTCCACATCCCTAAGGAATTTAAGTGTGATATTGGCTTCTTGATTGCTTTCCAAGATGCTTTTTGCGTCTGAGCTTTTAGACTCTAGGTAGAGTCCTGCCACATAAACCTTGAAAATGGCTTTTTTTCGCAGTCCTAAGCCATTGAGTTGAAGCTGCTTTTGGTCCGATGAAAGGGTGTCTTCAAATTTGACTCCATTGAGTTCGGCCGCTTGAACCGAATGGGTACCAAGGTTAAGTAAAATGGCTGCGGTGAGTGGTAAAAAAGAGTTCATGTGGTTCTCCTATAGACGTTAGACCTTGGGGTGGATTAAACTCTATACCGCCCCGATCCTCAATGCCTCTTATCAGAAAAGGTAGTGTTATGCGATTTGATGCGTTTTGTGAGCCTCCTTTAGAGAGCTTGTTTGCCAATCGAGAAGGCACTCTTGGGCACAAATGGCGTCAACGTCCTTTCACCCTCTCCTCAATAGGGGAAGATCGAGATTTTTATCAAAAGTTTGTGATAGTGGGTTTTCCAGACGATCGGGGGATTCAAAACAACGGTGGGCGCCCGGGCGCCAAGGATGGTCCCACCGCATTTCGGAAGGCTTTTTATAAGCTCTATGATACTCCTCAAAGAGAATTTTGCCTGGAATCGCGCAAGTTTTTATCTACTAAACAGTCCCAAAACCAGCCTAAAATGATTTCAGATCGAATTCTGGATTTGGGTGATGTCAAATTAAAGGATAGCATTGAAGAATCCCATGAAGGATTGGCCCAAGTGGTGTCAGAGGCCTTAAAAAGGGGCGCTGAAATGGTATTTGTGGTGGGTGGCGGCCATGACTTTACCTATGGAAGTTATTTAGGTCATGTGAGGGGAAGCGCTTTAGGGAGAGCCATTCCCATCATTAACTTAGATGCGCATTTGGATCTTAGACCCGTTGAGAATCGAGTGATCAATAGTGGCACCCCCTTTTACCGAATCATAGAAGAACTTGGCCATGCCATTCAAAAGGGAAAAGGATTACTGGAGCTAGGGATTCAAAGGGATCGCAATCCGGAGAGCTTGTATCGCTATGCGGCTCAAAAGGGTGTGGGGGTGGTGGAATACAATGCCATTTTAGACGAATGGTTGGAAATCACCCATGGCCGTTCCACCTCTCCTCTCGATCATCTTTTGGATCACCTGGATCGATGCCATGGCTTTGGTTGGGACCGCTTGACAGACTTTTTGCATTTGTCCATAGACTTGGATGTTTTTCATCAGGCCACGGCACCAGGTACGAGCGCCTCTACCCCATTTGGAGTGCTTTTTAGGCAATTTGGTGAGGTGTTTTCGTTTTTGGGGCGCACGCGTTTTACGAGAGTGGTGGATGTTGCCGAATTGAGTCCGGCCCATGATGTGGGTGATCAAACGGCTAAGTTGGCGGCAGGACTGGTTTACCAGTTGATCACTCTGCGTCAAGAGCACAAGAACTACAGCGGACCAGTAGTGTGATATAGGAATATTTGAACACGGGAACGAACCAACGTTTCTGCACAAGGGAGAGGATGATTGAAATGGTATCCACAGTGAGTCCCTACCTACCCATCATGATTGCGATGGGTCTGGCTCTTTTGATTACGGGTGGGGCCACTGCCGCCTCCTTTTTGTTGGGTCCTAAAAAGCCAAACGCCGCCAAGCTGGAGGTCTACGAGTGTGGGCTTCCCGTGGGTCAAGCCCGCCAGAGGCTTTCCGTAAAATTTTACCTCACAGCCATACTTTTTATCCTTTTTGATATTGAGACCGTGTTTCTTTATCTTTGGGCGGATATGTTTGATTATTTAGGTTGGTTTGGTCTTGTGGAAGTTGGGATTTTTGTGACTTTATTAATGGTGGGCTATGTTTATGTTCTTAAACGCGGCGCTCTAAAGTGGGAGTAAAGTAGTACATGTTAGATGTATCTGTAATCCATATCATTGCCTCGGTTGCGCTCGTGTTGTTTTCCATTCTCATTGCCCTTCAGGTGGCCCCCATTATGAGTTGGGTGGAACGCAAGCAGGCGGCCCTGATTCAAAAACGAGTGGGTCCCAATCGCGTGGGAATCTTTCAGTTGAGAGTGTTTGGCTTGGGCCAACCCCTGGCAGACACTATTAAGCTTCTCTTTAAAGAAGATTTCTACCCAAAACATGTAAATCGCTTCTTTTACACATTGGCCCCTATCGTGCCTGGTGTGATGGGGCTAGCCGCCATCTGCGGGATCCCCTGGGGAAGTTATGTGCTGGTGGGAGAAGAAAAAATTGCATTACAAGCCGTCCGGCTCAATGTGGGATTTTTATACTTTTTCGCCGTATCTGCCATCGCGGTTTTTGGAGTGGCCCTAGCGGGTTGGAGTTCCAACAGCAAATACACTCTCTTGGGAGGACTACGAGCCTCCGCCCAAATGGTGAGCTATGAAATTGCCATGGGATTGTCTTTGATTCCCATCGTGATCATTTATGGTTCTTTGGATTTACAACAGGTGGTGCACCTGCAAACCACCATGGGGTGGGGGATTCTTTGGGCCCCTGTTTCCTTTTGCATTTTTATGATCACCATGTTTGCGGAAACCAACCGACTTCCCTTTGACTTGGCTGAAGGCGAAGCGGAGCTCGTGGCCGGATTTTTAACAGAGTATGGCTCTATGAGATGGTCTCTGTTTTTCTTGGGTGAGTATGCCATGATGTTCACCCTCAGCGCCCTAAGTGCCACTTTGTTTTTAGGTGGATACGAAATCCCCTTTCTTTCTCAGGATGTTCTAACCACCTGGCTGGCTCCTAGTTTCGGAGCGGTGCTCACGTCTTGGCTTTTGTTTTTGATCGGGTTTGGGGTCCTTTTTGCAAAAGTGGCTGTGATGATGTTTATCTTTGTGCAGGCTCGATTCACACTTCCAAGATTTCGGTACGATCAATTGATGAGACTAGGATGGGTTGTGTTGTTACCATTGGCGGTGATTAATGTGGCAATTACAGCGATTGTAGTTGGCTTAATTAGACTCAATTAAGGAGAGGGTAGTGACTCTTGAGCTTTTTTCGTTCGTTTTTTTGGGAGTTCTGGCCATCATATCAGGCTTGATTTTGCTCACGCGTGAGCAGCCCGTATCCGCCGCCATGGGATTGATACTCATGTTTATCATGTTTGCAGGGATGTATGGGATCATGGACGCCCATTTTGCCGCCATTGCACAGCTGATTGTGTATGCGGGGGCGATTATGGTGGTATTTGTCTTTGTGATCATGCTCTTAAATATTCCCATGAATGAACTTCAATTGGGTCGGCTTTCGATTTTAGAGTGGGGTTTGGTTTTTTTGGCCGTCACTTCCAGCTTGGTTTTAGGCACGGAGGCCGGAAAAGGAATGATTTCGGGAGCCAGTCAACTCGTACCCCACCATCTTTCTGGAATGTATTTTCCTCCTCAAGAAAATTTAAAAAATGTGGCTGGCTTGATGTTTACAAAATATTTGTGGGCTTTTGAGCTTATCAGTCTTTTGATTTTGGTGGCAACGGTTGGGGCTGTTGTGGCCGGAAAGAAGAGAGTGGAAAATGATTAGTACTCCTGAGCTGGGTATTTATTTTGCATTGGTGCTTTTTATCATCGGGCTTTTGGGCGTATGCTTGCGTAAAAACATTATATTTATGATGCTTTCCATAGAGATTTTGCTCAACGCCGCCAACCTAGCATTTGTAAGTGCATCCAAGCTCACAGGTACCATGGATGGACAGGTGGTGATGTTTTTTGTGATGGCAGTAGCTGCCTGTGAAGCGGCCATTGGACTGGCAATGCTCATCAAGATGTACAAACTTAAGTCCAGTGTTGAGGCCGATGATCTTCGCCTTCTGAGAGGTTAAACATGTCCCATCCATACTTGTTGCCCATTATCCTCTTCTTGCCGTTGCTTGGTGCGGTTTTAAACGGTTTTTTTCTTAGGAAAGTGCCCAGGCTGATGACGGTCACATTGGCCACTTTATGCGTGTTTGTTCCCTTTGTATTGTCCTGCATTCTGGTGTTTGGGCCCATTCTGGAAGGTGGAGTTCCTGTGCAGGTGGAGCTGTTTGAGTGGCTTCGATTAAAAACGGTAGACGGAAAAGACTTTGTTTTGCCCTTTGAACTTTCCGTAGATAGACTCTCGGGCACACTATTATTGATCATCACGGGAGTGGGCTCTTTAATTCACCTTTACGCGGGTGAATACATGCACCACGAAAAAGGAGTCTATCGATTTTTCGCTTATCTCAATTTGTTTGTGTTTTCCATGCTATCTTTAGTCATGGGTGCCAATATGGTTGTTACCTTTCTGGGATGGGAAGGGGTAGGTGTGTGTTCCTACTTGTTGATTGGCTATTGGTATAATGAAGAGGCCAATGCGGCTGCCGGTATGAAAGCGTTTGTGGCCAATCGGGTAGGAGATTTGGGTTTTTTGGTTGCGATGTTCATGTGTTTTGTGTTGTTTGGGACACTTAATTACGCTGACTTGGGTCTGGCCGTGGCCAGTCTAAATCCCGAATGGTTTCAAGATCATTCCGTGGAACTCATTGTATTAGGCCTTGGTTTGTTGTTGGGAGTCAGTGGAAAGTCCGCTCAGCTGCCACTTTACATCTGGTTGCCCGATGCCATGGCGGGTCCCACGCCCGTATCGGCCCTTATCCACGCGGCCACCATGGTTACCTCTGGCATTTATTTAATGACTCGGGTGAGCTTCTTATTGGTTCACATTCCCACCGTAATGATGACCATAGCCATAGTGGGTGCAGCCACTGCACTTTTTGCGGCCACCATTGGGCTTGTGCAAAACGATATCAAAAAAGTATTGGCCTACTCCACCGTGAGTCAGTTGGGATTTATGGTGCTTGCCTGCGGTGTGGGAGCCTTCCAATATGGTGTGGCCCATCTCATGACACACGCCTTTTTTAAAGCGTTGTTGTTTTTGGGAGCTGGTAGTGTGATTCATGCCATGCACCATGAGCAAGACATCCGTAAAATGGGAGGGCTCATCTCTAAACTTCCCATTACCGGTTGGACGTTTGTGGTGGGAACTTTAGCCATCATTGGATTCCCTGGATTTTCAGGATTTTTCTCCAAGGATGAAATTCTCTATTATGCTTGGACAGGAACCTTTGGCCATCCTGCCCTTTGGGCCGCAGGAGCCTTGGCTGCAGCTTGCACCAGCTTTTACATGGTGCGTCTCACCGTTTTGGTGTTCTTTTCCAAATCCCGGGTGGATCATCATACGGCCTCTCATTTGCATGAGAATCCACTAAGCATGACGCTTCCTTTGATGGTTTTAGCGGTGTTGTCGGCTGTGGGCGGGATGGTAAGTATGCCCCATGCCCTGATGCATTTGTTCCACTTGGAAGGTGATAATCTCATTACCCAGTGGTTGGCACCGGTGTTGAAACCCGCTAAGGAAACAATGGAACTCATGGGCCCTTCCCATGGCTCTTCCGCATTGGAATGGACCCTAATGGGAACCAGTGTCTTGATCATGGCGCTTATGTCTCAATTTGCGATAAGTCTTTACAAAAAAGGGCCGGAGGGAGGAGCCTCTTTGGCTAAAGCCGCCGGTGGATTGTATGGACTGGTGTTGGATAAGTGGAGGGTGGATGAGCTATACCAATCCACATTGATTTCTCCCCTGAAAAAATTGGGTGATGTGTTTTTCCGCGTGGGAGATCAAGGTGTGGTGGAAGGAGTGGTCAATGAAGTGCCCAAGGGTCTTTATTTTATCACTTCTGTGTTTTCAGATAGCCAAAGTGGGCTTTTGCGAAATCAAGTGAAGGTATTGTTTATTGGTATTTTGGTGGTTAGCTCCATCTTTCTGTTTAGTTAAGGAAAGGTCCCAAAAATGATTGAAATGGTTTCCATGTGGATTTTATCAATCCTTCTGGTGGTTCCTTTGCTGGGCAGTGTGTTTTTGTTTGCACTTCCTAAAAAGCTAGAGGCGTACGCCACCTGGTTGAGTTTGGCGATATCAACTTTAACCTTTATTTTTTCCCTACATTTGATTGCCTATTTTGACCCCACCACCCCGGGCATACAGTTTGGCCAAGTATTGGCCTGGCTTCCTAAACAGATGGGCATCAATTACGTGGTGGGTGTGGATGGATTGAGTTTAATTTTGGTTTTACTCACCACTGCCCTATGCCCGCTTATTATTTTGTCTTCAGTATCCAGCATTAGTAAAAATAGAAAAGAGTTTTTAGCTTTGTTTTTAATGCTAGAAACCGCCATGATTGGTGCGCTTGTGAGTTTGGACTTAGTGCTGTTTTACGTTTTTTGGGAAGCCATGTTGATTCCCATGTACTTTATCATTGGATTTTGGGGCGGAAAAGACCGCATCTATGCCACCACGAAGTTCTTTATATATACGGTCATTGGTAGCATCTTGATGTTGGTGGCGTTTGTTTATCTCTACTTGGCACATTTTCAAGAAAGTGGTGTTTATTCCACGAATCTTTTGGAACTTTACCGCACGGCGTCTGGATTGGATTTAGAAACTCAAATCTGGCTCTTTGCCGCCTGCACATTGGCCTTTGCCATTAAAGTACCACTTTTTCCCTTCCACACTTGGCTTCCCGATGCCCACGTTCAAGCCCCTACTCCTGGATCTGTGATTCTGGCTGGGGTGTTATTAAAAATGGGAACTTACGGTCTGATGCGGTTTTCCATTCCTTTGTTTCCAAAGGCTGCAGAAGCCGCAGCTCCCACCATGATGATTTTGGCGGTGGTGGGGATCATTTATGGGGCTTTGATCGCTTGGCGGCAAACGGACATCAAAAAATTGGTGGCCTACTCTTCTGTGAGCCATTTGGGATTTGTGGTGTTGGGTATGTTTGCCTTTAACGAGCAGGGGTTCACAGGTTCCCTTTATCAGATGGTGAACCATGGGATTAGCACGGGGGCTTTGTTTCTTTTGATAGGATGTGTCTACGAACGAATGCACACACGAGAAATGAGCGATTATGGTGGTCTGGCTAAGGCCATGCCTCGCTACAGCGTATTCTTTTTGATGGCCACCATGGGATCTGTGGCACTTCCTTCCACGGGAGGATTCCTGGGAGAATGGATGATTCTACTGGGGGCTTTCCGGTCTCAGCCCTATTTAGCCACGTTGGCTGGATTGGGTGTTATCTTTGGAGCCGTCTATATGCTCTGGATGGTTTTAAAGGTGATTTGGGGGCCACTCCAAGAGAAAACAAAAGAGCATTTACAGGATGTGGGCCTGAGAGAAAGCTTTATTTTGGGTACGCTTTGTACACTCATTTTTGTGTTTGGTTTTGCCGCCACCCCATTGCTGGAACACACTCAGCCCACATTGGTGGAAATTTTGAAAACGGTTCAGAGCAAGAGAGCCTATTCGGTGCCGTTTTTTGTAGGCCATAAGCCTTCAAAAGATTCACCAAGTACCGGTTATTTGCCCAGTGAGGTAAAGTGATTTATGAATTCGCCTTTGCTAACCCAAAAATTGTCCGAAGTCATTCCTCCTTTAGAATTTTACATCGGTGCGTTTCCGTTGCTCGTTACTTTAGTAGGCGCCCTGACGGTGCTGATGGTGGGTGTTTTTAGGGCCCGACCCTCTCAACCCCATCTGCCTTCCTTTGGTGTGGCTATCGTAACCTTAGTGACCGCCTTTGGGGCTGCCGTTGCCAATTTAGGTAATGGGTCTCGTTCCTTTATTTCAGGAGCCTTTTTGGCGGATTCCTTGTCTCAATTTGCCATGGCCACCATTGCTTTAGTGGGTTTGTTTTCTTTCTTGATTTCCAGCATTTCCAGTGTGGGTAGAAATTTACTCCGATTTGAGCTAGTCACTTTGCAACTTTTTGCCATTTCCGGATTGATGGTGATGACTTCCGCTGGCGAATTTTTAAGTTTCTTTATTGGCTTAGAAATGACCAGTTTATCTTTGTATGTTTTGGTGGGATATCAGCGGGAAGACGCAAAAGGCTTCGAAGCCGCCATGAAGTACTTTCTCTTGGGCTCTGTGGCTTCTGCCATTTTGTTGATGGGTCAAGCGTTAGTTTACTTGCATACGGGTTCCATGGCGTTTTCCAGTTATTCCTCCCTTTCGCTTTCCTCTGCCTCCCCCCTTGCCTTTGCGGGAATGCTACTTTTGGTGGTGGGACTAGGATTCAAGATGGCTATGGCGCCCTTTCATGGGTGGGCACCTGATGTTTATCAAGGGGCACATGCTTCCCTTTCTGGATTTATGTCTGGAGTCGTGAAACTAGCCCTTGTGGTGGTGTGCATTCGGGTCTTTGGCGCCGGAGCAAAAGTTCCCTCGGCGGCACTGGTGACCGGAATCTGGATCATGGGTGCTCTGTCGATTTTCTTAGGAAGCCTGTTTGGACTGGTTCACAACAATGTCAAGCGCATGTTGGCCTATTCTTCCATCGCCAATGCGGGGTACTTTTGCCTGCCTTTGCTGGCATTAATGGTGAATCCCAATAACTCTTACGCCAAACCCGCGCTCCTAGCGTATGCTGTGATTTATGCCCTCCTCACTTTGGGAGCCTTTGGGGTGATTTCCTGGTTGGAAGAGGGAAATCGAGAAGATCTTTTGAAAGATGAATTGGCTGGCTTGGGTCAAAAAAATCCCTTCGCAGCTGTGGTGTTAAGTGTCTTTTTGGTGGGGCTGGCAGGGGTTCCTCCCCTGGCTGGTTTTTTTGGAAAATTTCTGATATTACAAGCTGCTTCTAGCGAAGGATTTGTTGGTTTAAGTATTTTGATGGTGATTTTGAGTTGTGTTTCTTTATATTTTTATCTAAGTTTATTGGTGGAAATGTGGTTTAAAGGCTACCATAAATACAGCATAAAAACCCCTGAAATTCCTACATTAGGCCTTGCTAAATGGGTTTTTGGTGCGTTGGCGTTGCTGGTGTTGTTTTTTGGCGTAGCAGGCCCACGTTTTTTGAAGTATGTAAACTTTGAAGAAAGTCAGAAAAACCAGCTTTCCAGTGCTTCAAAGAATACTTTGGTGGGTAAGTCCCCTTAGACTTTGGGTTAAAAAAGGAAGGATCCTCTGTGTATCCTCTGCTTTTTCAAAACACCCCTTTTGCCGTATCAAGCTGGTTGTTTTTTTACGTTGTCTCCTCTCTTTTCGCTTACTTTTGGGTGGAGTTCACTCTCAAACGAAAAAATAAGTGGGATGAACTTCATTTCTGGCCAAAATTGTATGTGGTGCTTTATTTATCCGGTTGGGTGGGCGCGCGCGCGCTGAGCATCTTCATGGAACAGTTTGAGGTTTCCACACCTCTGCAGTGGGTTCAGGCTCTTTTTTCCTTTGGACCCATGACTTTCTATGGTGGTGCTTTAGCATGTGGACTCACCGGAACACTCGCTGTGATTTGGAAAAAACATAGCACTGGGGTTTGGCTCGATCATTTGATTCCTGCAGGCATTTTGGCCCTGGCCGTGGGAAGATTGGGGTGTTTTTTAAATGGAGATGATTATGGACGCCCCGTGGATTCTGGGTGGCAATGGCTTGGGTTTGGGGTGCCTGGATTGGACTCCGAGCCTGTCTTAAGGTACCCCGCTCCCCTTTTGGAAGCCTTTGGGGCCTTTGTGTTGTGCGGGTTGTTTACGTGGAAGTTATGCCACGAATCCTCACGGAAGTGTAAATCCGGATTTTTGGGATGGTCAGCCATATTGAGCTCTGCCCTGCTTCGTTTTGCAGTGGAGTGTGTGAGGGGAGATCCCAGAGGTCGTTTTTTCAAAACCTCTTTATCTACGTCTCAAGGGATCGCATTGGTGCTTATTTTATCGGCACTGGGAGCTATGATATACCTTGTCTACCCAATAGGAAAAACGAGTGATGAAAAAAAGTGAAGGTATGGAGGCTGGGCTTTGGGGATCTGATTTTTTTGAGGATCATTCCATTCGACGTTTATTATCGGGGGAGTTGGCTTCTGCGTCTTTTTATCAATTGCCAATGCAAAGTTATGTGGAGCATGGAAAAAGTTGCCCTATTTTAAGCTCATTGGCAGGCAAGAAGTGCCTCCTACTGGTGGATGGCACACCCAAGGTAACACTCCAAGCCCTCCCGCTGGATTCTTATTTTGTGAATTTATTAAAATCTCTTTCCTGCACTTTGGAAGTTTGGAACGTCATCGAACGCCTTGGTACTTCTGAGCTCCACGCTAGCCTTACCAACGCCCTTACTCTTAGAGATCAGCTTAAGGAACGCGGAGATAATGGAGATGTGTTGATCATTTTGGGTAGTGGAACTTTAACGGACCTAGTGAAAGCCGCGTTGTGGGGATTAGAAGAGGTAAGCCATGGGCATGGGCTGCACGGGTCACTGTTCTCCACTCCCACTCTATGTGTGAGTGTCCCAACAGCCTTAACCGTTACGGCTTATACCTCCCATTTTGCCGTTTTGGACTCGGGTGGTGCTAAAAAAACCTACCGCAGCCGGGCCCCCACCCACGTCGTATGGTGTGAACAAATCCTGGGAGGGGCTCCCTGGCCGATGCAGCGGGCTGGATTTGGTGATCTGTTGGCAAGGTTTACCGCATTTGGAGATTGGAAATTGGGCGCTCTGCTTGGTTTAAGCACATCCGTTTATGAACCCGCCTTCCATCTCATGGAGGGGTTTAGTAGAACCTCCGAAGAGTTGGCCTTGGGATTGGGTCGTAAAAATTTAAACCCCCAAAACTGGCGCTGCTTTTGTGAATCGCTGTCGTTAGCGGGGATAGCCATGAGTCTTTCTGGTGAAACCACCCCCTTGAGTGGATTTGAACATGTGATTAGCCACGGTTTGGATTTTTTGGCTATGACAGCCTCTAAGGAACTCGTTTTGCATGGGGAGCAAGTTGCACTTGGTACTTTAGTAAGCTCTATTACCTTTGAAAGTCTATTTTCTGAAGAATTTTTGGATTATAGACGACTGCTTAAAAAGCCGTCATCTCTGTGGGACGTGTTTTTAAGACAACTCATGAAACAGGCCCCAGTGGAATCTAAAGATAAGAGGGAATGGAATCAAATAGATGAGGCCAGACAATCTAGCGTTGATTTATTTCTCCATGAATTTGTAATAAAGCATGAAAATTGGTTACAAAAAAAGGATTCTATTTCGGATTTATTGAGAAAAAATTGGCCTGACCTAATTAAAGAAACGTCTGTCTATTTAAAATCGAGTGCGGAAATATTAAACTTAATTCATTCTTCTGGGCTTCCAGACTCTCCTGAACTCACGACACCATCCACCACCGCTGAAAGTTTAAGATGGGCCATTCGGTTTGCTCCCTTTGTGAGAAAACGATTTAGCGTGGCAGATCTCATATTTGAGTTAGATATGGACCCTATGAATTATGCCGCTCAATAAAAGGAATTCATCTGTGGAAGAGATTATCACAGCTTTAATTGAATCAGAAAAGACACCCAAAAATCCCCTTCCAGACGATTGGTTTTTAAAAGTAGGACATTTGTTTGACACAGAGCCCTTAAATGCTCTTCGTCTTTTTTTAAAGCAAGAGTATGCAAAAGGAATAGAAGTTTATCCTCCAAAGGATAAGATCTTTTCTGCGTTTTTTGCTGTGCCTTTTGAAAAAGTGAAAGTGGTGTTGATTGGTCAAGACCCCTATCATGGACCCGGCCAAGCCATGGGTCGAAGCTTTGCTGTCCCTCGCGGAACAAAAATCCCACCTTCTTTACTGAATATATTTAAGGAAGTGGAACAGGAAACAGGTCAAAGACCAAAGGACTCTGAACTTATGTCGTGGGTGGATCAAGGCGTATTTTTGCTGAATTCCGTGCTCACCGTGAAGCGTGGGGAGGCTTTTAGTCACGCGGGAAAAGGCTGGGAGCATTTTACAAATGGAGTCATTGAAGCTTTGGGAAATCGAGGCACCCCGTTGGTGTTTTTGCTTTGGGGGAGTGCTGCCTGGCAAAAGAAGTCACTCATCCGAGGCAAGCATCACTTGATTTTAGAGAGCCCTCACCCCAGCCCCTTATCGGCTTATCGGGGGTTTTTTGGCAATGGGCATTTTCTGAAAACTAATGAATTCTTGAAAAAAAACAGGATGTTGCCCATAAGTTGGTCGTAATAAACGCCCGTTATGGCAAAATTCAACCCAAATCGGAATTAATGTGATTCACACTCGAAAACACCAAACGGTGAAGGATTGGCATCGCCATTCAGTTTCTTCCAAAGCTTATCTTTTTCCAGGGCAAGCTTCTCGCAGCCACAGCGCTGCGCGGTGAAGGTTTTGATAAACTTCCCCCACTCTTGATCTTTTGAAGTGGTACGTTCCTTTTTTAGCTTTTCTTCAATGGAGGCATTGTAATCATCAAATGTGGCTTGGTCTACAAACTTGGCAATGTTTCGAGGACCTCCTCCAATTTCAGGTGCATAGCATTTATTCAGTGCAGACACATCTTCTGGGAAATCTGGAGCAGGGTTTGTTACTTTAGATATTTCCTCCGGCAATAAAAATAGAAAGGCTAGCATTTCCTGTTCTTGCCAAGCCTGGCTGCCTGTGGAAGGAGCTCTTCCTGGGCATATCTTTACAGTGATAAGGGTATCTCCAAAACTCGACGCAGTGGCTGCGGAATGAGACAGCGAAATGAATGGGCTTTTATCAAGACTTATTGCAACGGTGTGGCGCTGAGAGAGGTCAAAGTAGGAAAAAGGGTTTACCTCTTGAAAGGCGGGGGCTCTGTCACTTTCCTGAGTTTCTTGGGCATAAGTTCTGAGTGTATTCATAATGTTACTAGGTGATTTCAATATCCCCCGCGCAGGAATGAGGTTGGTTCCCGTGGAAGTTTTGGTGAGATGAGCTTGGCTGTGTCCACGATACAAGGTTATTTTGTCTTCTTCAGAGCAAAGTTTGTCGCCGCCCACACGCAGAGCTTTAATGGAATACAAGGCAATTTCACGCATTAACTGCGCCTCTTTTGCTTCCGTAACAATGAGATCATTTAGTTGAACTTCGAGGGCTTTGGCTAGATTTTCCCGACTTTGAGTATCATTGGCCTTTAACAAGCCCATGGCGTCCACGGCAGAACTCAATTCTGCATTTGACATGGGAAGGTTTTCCAATTGCCTCAATCTAGCTTCATCAGTGCCTTTTTTGGAACTGTCACAGGAAGAAAGACAGAGACTTAATGCAATCATAGAGACAGGTAATAGCTTCATCGTTAACTCTCCTTGGTTGGCTCGATGGAAGTGCTAACAATGATTATGCCAAGTTTAAACATCTAAAAAATAAGATTTTATTAGTTTTTGGGGTGTTTGATTCTTAAACAGGTGTAAAAATTTTTGGCATGGAAGGTCCAAAAAAATGGAACAGAAACGGGTCGTGTAAAGTATAATCAAAGGCACCATAGACGGTGGCATTTTTAACCAGTTCGAGGTGTCCCTTGGAAACTCTATTGTTCGTTTGTTTAAGTATGCTGGTGGGTGCTGCGATGGGGTGGCTGGTTTGCCAGGTACGAGTCTCGTCGCGGGTTCATTCTGAGAAATCGGAGACTCAAAATACTCTTTCCGGGCTTCAGATAGAACTGGAGACCCTCAAAGCAAGGTCGGACCTTCAAATGCAAAATGAAAGGGAGAGAATCACAGAAAAAATCAAGGAAATTATTGAATTAAAGGAACAACTCAGTTTGACTCAAAGGGAGCTTACCCTGCGGGATCAAACTCAAGCTCAATGGAAAGCAAATCATGAAGCTCTGAAAGAAAAACTTGAGACTCAAAATGTAGAAATGGAAAAGATAGGAAAAAAGTTCAATTTGGAGTTTGAAAACATCGCCAATCGAATATTGGACTCCAAAACCGAAAAATTCACAGAACTCAATAAAGACAATCTTAAATCCATTTTAGATCCCCTCGGAAAAAACATCATTGATTTTAAATCCAGAGTGGAGGAAGTCTATGATAAGGAGTCTAAGGAACGATTTTCTCTTGGAAAAGAAGTAACAAAGCTGGCGCAATTGAATCAAATCATAAGTGAAGAAGCCAAAAATCTCACCAGGGCTCTCAAAGGAGAAGCCAAAACCCAAGGCCGGTGGGGGGAAATGATTCTGGAAAGTATGCTGGAAAAGTCGGGTTTGGTGAAAAATCGGGAATACTTTTTGGAACATGAACTTTTGGACAAATTTGGGAATCCGTTGAAGTCGGATTCAGAAGGCAAAAAAATGAGACCGGATGCGGTCATAAAATACCCTGACAACAGAAGCGTTATCATTGATTCCAAAGTCTCTTTAAATGCCTTTACTCGGTTTGTGGCCGCCTCAGATGGTGAGGAACAAAAAAGAGAGCTTTTGGACCACGTGGCTGCTGTGAAAAATCACATTCTTTCACTTAGCGCTAAGGGATATGATGATTACGATAAAGCCCTCGATTTTGTGATGATGTTTGTGCCCAGTGAACCCGCCTATATGGCAGCATTACAGGCAGACTCAGATTTATGGAACTTTGCTTATGACAAACGAATTTTGCTCCTTAGCCCCACCAATCTCATAACCTCTCTAAAACTCATAGTCGATCTTTGGAAAAGAGAACTTCAAAATCGAAATGCCTTAGAAATCGCGGAAAGGGGGGCAAAATTGTATGATAAATTTGTGGGGTTTGTTGAAAATTTAGAAGAAGTGGGTGCCAGCATTGATAAGGCTCAGTCTAAATACACAGAAGCCTATAAACAATTGAGCTCTGGAAAAGATAACCTAGTGGTGCAAGCCACCAAGTTAAAAAACTTAGGGATTAAAAACAGAAAGGAACTGGGACGGGAGATGGTGGATTTGGTGGATGTGCATTGTTTGCAGGACCAAGGGGAAATCTAAATAGGCATGTTCTGAAACCGATTTGATTCCCCTTAGTGTCTGAATGTTTCCTTATTTGTTGGGAAAAGTCCCTCGGATTTCAAAGCTTCTTTCTAGGGAAACATAGGAAAGGCATCCAGATTTTACTAAGAAATACAGGCTTCCACCCCAGTTTTCCTGAGCACTGGCTTCGCATTGAGCATCTCGGAGGCTAATCCAAGACTTTTGAGATTCTGTTAGCAGCTTGAGGGTTTCTGCAGAATTTGGCTGTCTTTTTATGGTAGAACGAGCAATTTGGTACCACTCATTAAGCTCAGCGTCTGCCTTTTTGTGGGCAGCGGCATAACAAATGCGTTGGTCATGGGTACTAACGATATCTTGGCACTCTGGGAGTTCCGCAATGATTTCATCCAAACGCACAGAGGCGGAGGTGATGGAGTCGCTATTGGGATTCACGGTGTCGGAAAGGTAGTTGGACCTTTCTTTGGTTTTTTCAACCAGGCAAGACAATTGTACAACAGGAGCTAAAGTTCCGCCTTTGAACGCAGCGGCGGCAGCTAAGCAATCATTGTCACGGATTTTAATCCAAGCCTTCTGAGCCTTAACCGCAAGTGAGAGCGCTTTTTCCTGAGGAGCAGGAAGCGTGCTACTTTTGTTTGCTTCGTCAATGGCGGCAAAATGAGCTTTGTAGGCGGGCCACAAGTGATTCAAGGTTTGATCGGCCTCTTGATAGTTTGCAGATAGGCATTGAACCATTTCAGCAGTGGTTTGTTTGGACGAACAATCTTCTTCTCCAAAGGCAACAGATGCAACAGACAAAACAGACAGGGACAGGGCCAAGTTAACGAATTTCATAGTAGACTCCTTATTTTATTTTCCTTCTGATGAATCCCTTTGATTCCCTCAGTGAGTTCAAAATAGAAGATTTTGAGGAGTCCTCACAGTAAAAGCTTAGAGCCTTGTAACTATCAAAAGTTCAAGGGTTATTTTTGGGGATCACCCTGCCGAAGGCTCCCTCATTCGGAGTTTTTTTGATGAAATGTGAGGCAATAAAAACAAAATAGGAGGGAAGTCCGTCTTGCCACCTCGTTGATTAGGCTGTAAGTAATTAGGACACCTCCACAGGGAAACCACATATTATGGGTAAACTTGCCGTAAAAGTAACAAAATTGTCCAAAATATACCCAAATGGAGTTTGTGCGGTAAAGGATATTGATTTGGAAATTTGGGAAGGGGAGTGTTTTGGGCTCTTGGGTCCAAATGGAGCGGGAAAGAGCACCACTTTGCAAATCTTACAAGGACTCCTGAGTCCCACCACAGGACACCTGGAGCTTTTTGGAATGACCTATGGCACTCATGAAAATGCCATACGGGAGATGATGGGCGGTATCCTTCAAGAGAATGTGTTCTACGATCGCACTAAAGTGGGCGAACTCGTGGTTTTGTTTGCCTCCCTTTACCAAAATCCAATCCCGGTGGAAACGGCATTAAGGGAAATGGGGATTGGTGATCTAAAGGGTCGATATTTAAGAGAACTAAGCGGTGGGCAGCGGCAAAGGGCTTTTTTAGCGGCTGCCTTGGTGGGTGATCCCAAGGTACTGTTTTTAGACGAGCCCACTACTGGTTTAGATCCCGCTTCTCGGCAAGATTTCTGGCATTCCATAAAGCGCATTCAGACCCAAGGTAAAACCATCGTACTTACTACCCATTACATGGAGGAGGCTGAAGTTTTGGCGGATCGATTAGCCATCATCGATGAGGGGCAGATCATTGAAAAGGGCACGGTAGAAGAGGTGATAGAAAGGGTGACACATGGACTCATACCTAAAAAGCCAGCTCCTAAATTTGGGTTAAATGATGTGTTTTTGAAGCTAACAGGAAGAACTTTATGAAAGGAAAATTCAGGCGATTTTTTGCGATTTGGCAATATGCACTCGTATTTCTGCGACCTCGAATGAGAGAGCCTGGTGAACTTTTTTGGGCTTTTGGTTTTCCTTTAATGATCACTTTTATTATGGCATTGGCCTTTGATTCAGACTCTAAATCATCGGATCCCTCCCGTATCGGGTATTGGGTAGAGACACAAGAGTCCATAAAAGAGAATTGGCAAGAGCTGGAGACTCAGTCTTCTCTGAAATTGATAGAGTTGCCTCCATCATTGTTGTCCCATTGGCAGGAGGTGGAGGCACGTGGTGAAACCTCTGATAGGTTTAAGAATTTGCAGACTTTTCCTAAGGAATTTATTTCATTTAGACTAGATGGAATTTGGAGAAATGGAACTTATTTTTCGCTGCATGGTCAGAATCAAAGTGATCTGGCTTACGATCGGTTAAGTTTGGCTTTGTATAGACTTAACGAAAAAAATCCTGTGGCCTTAAAAAAGTATTCCCTGAGCGGGGGTCGATTTATGGATTGGTTTATTCCAGGGTTATTGGGGCTGCAGGCATTCTCATGGGGATTGTGGGTGGCGCAAATTTTGGGAGACTTCCGAAATCGAGGATTTCTGAAAAGACTCCAATTGGCTCCCTTTCGTTTGGCTGATTTTTTGGGTGGAATCAGTTTGGGGGCATGTATTTGGGGGTCTATTCAGTTTATTTTGCTTTTAATCGTTTTTTCGTTTTATCCAGATGTCGTTCCTGTTTCTTCCTATATCAATGTGTTGTTGTTACTTTTTATGATTTCTTTTTCTTCTTTCTTTTTAGTTACGTTTTTGGTGAGCCGAACGTTTAGCCAACCTGTGGTGATGGGTATCTCCAACGCTGTTTTCTTTCCAAGTATGTTTATGTCAGGTGTCTATTTTAAAGTTGAAAATTTTCCAAAACCGGTGCAGAATATGATTGAGTTTTTGCCACTAGGTGCGGGGAATCGGCTACTTAGATTATTTTATGGCGAGGGCCTGGGTTGGTTTCATACAGAGAGTCTTTATTACACCTGTATCTTAATAGGTTGGGTGATTGTTTGTGGCGCTCTTACCTTGAAGATCTATCCTTTATCCCAGTCCAAGTGAATTGTGGCTGCCATTAAAAATTCAGTAAAAAGGTTTTGAAACATGGAAATTTTTGAACTGAAATATTTTGTATATGCAGCAAGGGAACAAAGTATTCAAAAAGCTGCGGAAAAGATTCCCATCTCTCCCGCCTCAGTGAGTAAGGCTATTAGTCGGCTTGAAGAGGAATTAGGTAACGTGAATCTCTTTCAAAGAACAGGTCGTAACTTAAGCCTAACTCCAGCAGGACACCATCTTCTCCAAAAGGCGGAAGAAATTTTAAATTTGGAATCCCAGACCAAAATACTGATTGGAGCCCAACAGGATCACCATTATTTAAAAGTGTGTGGCACAGACTTACAGCTTGCCCTTTGGGGGCCTAGATTGATTCAAAAAATTTTAAAGCGGCGACCTAGAACCTTGTTTGAGTTCGTGCATTGTACCAACGATCTAGAGTCGTTCAGATTATTATCCAATTTTGAACTGGTATCCCATGGTTTCTGGGAACTCTCCTTTGATGGACACTGGTCATTTCTTTGGCTTGGATAGAACGAGTCTTGTTTCGAAGGAGGAGGACTTGGGAGCATCGTACATTCAGTTTCCCAGTCCCTTGCACATGTTTGCTCATATGCTTCAAACGGGAAACACATCGGCCATGTTTCTTTACATAATGTATTTGGAAGTTCAACTTCATTCTAAAATTGGGAAATGGGTGACAAAACCGACCTGTAGGGGGGAAGATAGAGTGCCTTAATTGTGATTTTTTGAACAGGTTGTGCTTCATTTTGCCAAGTGTTGCCCAGTCAAAGAGACTGAGGGCGGCCAGGATTTCCCCCAAGCTCGTCCCGTAACTGACGATCTCATGTTGGTGGGTAAGCTGAGTTTACCAGATGCCATAAGCACATTTACCTCAGATTATTTTTGTAGGTACATAGAGGGAACGGATTACGGGCTTGCTTTTCAGAACGCCTATTTGTTCTTGCGTGAGTCTGTGATGAAAAAAAAAGTGATTTTGATGTCTGATGGATTACCTGATACTCGAGCTCAAAATAAGCGAGAGGGAAAAGATCCGGATCCGGATAATAAAATAGCACGTCAAAAAGGATTGGCCTCCGCTGAAAAAATCATGGCGCTTAGCCAAGCAGAAATTTTAGTTCTTTTTTTTAATGAGTCACTTCAAGGCGAAATACCCATAGAATCAATGAATTATTTAACAAAGATTACGAAAAAGCCGTCCAATGTTTTATCTGTATTTGATTCTAGCTTTCAAAACAAATTAAACCAAATTTTGAGTCAGTTTTTAAGACAAATTCAGCTGATTCATGATTTTGAAACCATGTTGTCTTGAAATCGATATACACTAGAGTCAATAGGACTTGTGTATTCATACGTACCATTGGCAAGTTCTTTTACCCAATGGCTATCAATGGGTATTTTTCCCTTTCCACCGGGTATGTCTACGGTCAATTGGGGAATGGCATAGCCTGGAATTTTGCCTCTGAGGCTTTTGTATAAATCCAGTGCCTTAGCTAAAGAAACACGAAAATGGTTTGTTCCTTTGGCTAGATCGGGATAGTGTAAGTAATAGGGTTTTATTTTGTTTTTTATGCAGCTAAGAAACAGATTTTTAAGGGATTCTTCTGAATCATTTATGCCTTTGAGTAACACGCTTTGGCACAACAACGGGATGCCAGATTGGGAAAGCAAAGAAAGCGACTTGAGTGCGTCAGTGGTGAATTCCTTGTGAGAGTTCACATGAATCACGATCCAAATGGGCTTGCTGAAAGATTTTAAAAGCTCAAGGAGCTCGGTGTTAATACGGCTGGGTAAAGCAATGGGTACGCGAGTATGAATGCGCACGACATGAACGGAGTCAATGGATTCTAATGGCTTAAGAACGCGACTTAGCTTACTTGTGGTGAGTACCAATGGATCTCCACCGGTTAATATCACTTCCGAAATCTCTGGGTGTTCTCGAATATAGCTCATGCTTTTGTCTAATTGAGACCATATTTTCTCAGAGGATTCATGGGACACTTTGTATTTGCGAAAACAAAACCGGCAGTACATGGCACATTGATATGTTACTTTAAGTAAAGCACGGTCTGGATAGCGATGAGTTACGTTTGGGGCGGATTCATGAATTTCATCGCCACAGGGGTCAGTTAACTCGTTTGGATGAACATCGATTTCTTTAGAACTAGGAATGACCTGAAGCGCAATGGCATTATCATTAATGATTTCACTATCTATAAAATGCTTTGGAACTTTAATTTCTAGGGAATTAAGAATCTCATTTTTTGTCTCTGAATTAAGTCCGCTTAAGCCAGTATTACCAAGGCTATCAATTTGTTCAAACGTGTTAAGGGCCTTGCTGTGCTCCCTCGCCCAATTGCCTTGAGTGTCTGGATTTGGTGAAGAATGGGAAAGAGGAGGTTGGTGATTCAATCCAAAAGTCCTTTTACCGCAAATCCAAGGCTTTCCTGCGAACTGGCACTGCTTTGTCTGGAATCTAAAAGAGATAAAGTGGCGTAACCTTCCATGATGAGCCCCACGTCTTGGCTGGTGTCGGCACCCACTCTTCGCTTGCTACCCCCCAGCACATAGATTTTTTGGTTTGATAAATGGGAGCTAGAGGGAGAAAATTTTTCAAAATGGGGAATGTACATGTTTTGGCTCATGCATTTGGCGAGCTTGAGACCCTTTGGGTGGAACCCTGGGTGGTTGAAGTTTAAAACCACGTTTTTAGGCCAATTAAATTGTGAATTTTGAAGTTGGTTTATGATGCCGATGGTCATTTTTGCTGTGTTTAAATAGGCTTCTTCAGGAGTGATTCCATCCACATGGAGGCGATCGAGATCAACGGAAACAGCGATGGCTTTTTTCCCCATCAGTGCGCCTTCGGTGGCGGCACCCACAGTGCCGGAATAATTCACATCGGTGCCTACATTTAAGCCCTTATTGATCCCAGAAAGCACCAAATCAAATTCCACTTCTTTCCATATGTCTAGTAAGGCAATGGCAATACAATCCGCAGGAGTTCCATTGACCGTGAGAAAACGATCGGACACTAAGTTGGCCACCAATGGCTTAAAAAATGTCATGGCATGGGATTGGCCACTTCGCTCCTCAGTGGGCGCGGCCACATAAACCTCATGACCTTCTTTTTCCAATGAAGATTTTAGGGTTTGAATCCCGATGGCGCTGTGACCGTCATCATTTCCCAATAAGATTTTCATAATTTCTCCGGCGGTTTAGCGATTTGGAAAACCCTTTTTTTTCACCCCTATCGCTAGCAGAAGTTGGCAGGGACTTCAAGGGATTCTTTGATGCGATTTGTCTTTTTTACTGGGGAAGACGAATTGATTTTAGATCGCTGTGGGGGTAAGTATGCTGGAAAGTGGTGAATTAAGGTGGGAATTCACAGAAGTGTCAGATGGGGCTGGGTAGATTGTTTGGTTTTGCAGCGAAAAATGTCTCATTTGATTCATGGGAGGGATAAGGCGTGGTAACTGCTGATTCTCAAAGGGATTTGCTTAAATGGAACCTTCTAAAATGGGTGGGGTGGGTGGCTACCCTAGCGATTTTTGGGTGGGGGAAATGGGCCCTTGCCGCGAAAGCCTGCGAAGCAGAAGGCTGTCTTGAAAAAACTCTCTGGGAGCACTGGAAACGCTTTGTGGAACAGCCCCATCCCATGGGAACACCCGAGCAGCGAGGTTTGGCTAGGTATCTGGAAACCCAAGTCCAATCGCTGGGATGGAAAGTTCACCTGCAAGAATTTGAAGCGGTCATACCTCAGCGTCCAAAGGGGAAGTGGCCTCAAGAAAGCCAAGATAAAGTAACAGGTATCAATGTGGTGGCTCATTTAAAGGGAACTCAGAAATGCCATATCGTGATGGCTGGTCACTACGACACGAAATACTTTCCCAACGTTACTTTTGTAGGCGCCAATGACGGAGGTTCTAGTACGGTTGGACTCTTAGGTTTAGCCCAGATGCTTCCATTATGGAAAAAAAGTAACAAATTTCCTAAAGATTCCTTGATTCATTGTTCCTGGACACTTGCTTTTTTGGATGGGGAAGAGGCTAATTTTGAAGATTGGTATAGAGGCAAAAGGCAATTTGGAGCGCCAGATCACCTTTATGGGTCCAGGTATTTGGCGAGTCAATTAAAGGCCAAAAAGGGGTTGTATTCATTGCCTTTTCTATCCCATGAACCCATTCAAATGGTGTTTGTGATTGATATGATTGGGCATAAAAATCAATCCCTGTTTTTAACAGGAGAGTCACACAAGGGGCTTGTTCCCTATTTTTTAACTCCTCCCTCGGGTGCTCCGAAGTCAGAGTTGAAAGTTTCCCACTGGCATGGGATGATTGAGGATGATCATAAGCCCTTTTTGGAAAAGGGGATTCCTGTTTTGCATTTAATTGATTGGACGAATTTGAGTGAGTGGCATAAACCAACAGACAATCTGGACGCTGTTTCCGTGGAATCCATAATGAAATTTCTAACTCATTTTAAAATGTTTGCATCCATGGATTCTAAGAAATTTCTTGATGCTGTTACCTCAAAAGCACCGCAATGACAAGCTTATTTATCTTCGGGGGCGCCCGATCTGGAAAAAGTGCCTTTGCAACTCACTTGGGAGCGGCTCATAAAAGTGTGGTTTATTGGGCTACGGCTCCTTCCACACTTATGAAGCAAGACGCTGAAATGGAGCGTCGCATTAAGCAACATCAAAAATCCAGACCCAGTCATTTTGAGCTCGTCCAGGATGTGCCCTTTCAAGAAGTAGGGAAGAAATTATCGCCTGACTCTCTTCTCATTTTGGATTGTTTAACTCTTTACTTGGCGTCTCTGATTTATGACCTCTCGGAACGATATTCCAAGGATCAGCTTGCGTTTGCCCTGGAAGAGCACTGCCATGAGTTTCGGAATTGGATCGGAACGTTACCCTGTTCCTGCGTAGTGGTGTCAAACGAAGTGGGGCAAGGAGTGGTTCCCCACTACCCATCCGGCCGTTTTTTCAGAGATGCCATGGGATTTTGGAATCAGCAATTGGCAGAGGCGTTGGACTTGGTTTTGGAATGTAAAGTGGGGATGGGTACCTTATTGAAATCTAATTTGACATCGGTACCGTTGCCACTTGTTCAAACCCCTAATCAACTTTTAGTCACTTATTTTAATCAATCTATTTAGGAATTCACATGGATCTTAATAAAACAGCACAGCTCAGCCCCCATTCTAAAAACATTTCACAGATGTTTGATAAGATCTCTGGGCGCTATGATTTTTTAAATCGGCTACTCTCTTTTCGGCAGGACGTGAAGTGGCGTCGTATCATGATCCATCGGTTGCCTCAGTCGTTACCTCCTTCCCAGGGAGTTCTGGTGGATGTGGCCACTGGAACGGGCGATGTCGTTTTTCAAACAAGCAAACTGCGACCTGATTATAAAGAGTTTTGGGGAATTGACATCTCTCCTGGAATGCTGCAGGTGGCTGAACAAAGAAAAGGAACAGAATTTGAGGGCCTATCCCGGAAGACGGTGGAGTTTAGATGGGGTAGCGCGGAAGACGTCCCGCTCAAATCGGATTTGGCAGATGCTCTAACCATTTCCTTTGGTCTTCGAAATGTGGACAATCGAAACAAGGCTTTGGCAGATTTTTTGAGAATTTTAAAACCTCAAGGTAAACTTATGGTGCTGGAGTTTTTTGAACCCTCTCAGAGGTGGATGGGGATCCTGTTCCATCTGTATTTTCATTATATTTTACCTGTGATTGGTGGAGTGTTTTCCGATAAAAAAGCTTATCAATATTTGCCTAATAGTGTTAAAAGTATGCCTTCAGGGAATCTGTTTAAATCTCAATTGGAGACTTTAGGATTTGGGCAGGTGAAGGAAACTCGGTTTTTGTTTGGAGCGGTAAGGTTATTTGAAGCGAGTAAAAAATAGATTGTGGAAAAGGTGATTTTATGGGGGTGACCGTGGATTGGAAATGGGTAAACTGGGGTTGTTTTGGGTTAGTGGGACTGGTTTTTTTGGGGCAGCTTAATGGTGATGTATCTGCAAATGCTTCGCAGGTTTCGCTTCCAAAATTTGCTTTGCCAAACGAGCAGGAAGCCCATGAGGCTCCAGATGCATCTGAGGCATCTTTATCTTTTGAATCCCTTAAGGTTCCACCGGAATATTCCGCACAATCGGCTGTGGTGTTATCTTGGAACGGTGATCATTCTTTTCTGGGGGACATCGTCCAAGCGGCAGGTGAGATTTCCGATATGCAAATTTGGGCGGTGGGAGGTCCAGAAAAAGCTCCCAGGGGTGTATTACAATCGCAATACAAATCCATTGATTGTGACGCAGATACCATGTGGATGAGGGACTTTGGCCCCATTGGATTTTTTCAGAATGGGCAGGGTGGTGCCACTACTTTGGGACTAAGTGACGTTTTTTACAGAATGTATCGGTCTAGAACCTATGATGACGCCGTTCCCACCTGTATGGGTGGTCGGCTTAATCTTCCGGTGGTGAAGTCTGGGTTTGTGATGGATGGTGGTAATTTTATGGTGGATAGTAATGGCACTCTCTTCACCACAAAACGAACTTATAAGTGGAATTCAAACCTCTCTACGGAGCAGATGCATCTTGCCCTTGAAAATGCTTATGGAGTGAAACGCGTGGTGGCACTTCCCTATGCAGGATACCCAGGCCAACCCACCGATGGTACGGGCCATGTGGATATGTTCGCCAAGCTTCTCGATGATAAAACCATTTTGATTTCAGAAACGAATTCCTCTCCTTATAGGGAGGTCATGGAGGAAACCGTAGAGATTTTTAAATCCCTAGTGGCTCCAGGAGGTGAACCCTACCGCATCTTAAGAGTGCCAGCCTTTTTAGATGATAACGACACATGGCACACCTACACAAATTCTCTACTTTTAAATGGAACCGCATTGGTCCCTAGTTATTCTGAACATTTGGAACACAATAAACATGTAGAACAAATGTATAACAGTGCTGGCTATGAAGTGAAATTTATCCCCTCCGATGACTCCATCCAGCTAGGTGGATCCATTCATTGCGTGACTCAAAATATCCCTTCCCTGGAGTCAAAATAAAAAAGCAGATACTGTTTTTTGAGTTTTTTAACGGTGGCATTGGATGAGTTTGGTTGGCAGTATTTTCTTATTTACACTCGGGTAATTCCTTCTCTTTCAGAACTTTAGCCTGATATGGTCCCTTTATCGTTAGCCCCTCTTTGGGGGTCCAAGTTGCTGTGTCATGTTCTTTAAATAGAATAACCGCTTCTTTAAAAGTTTTTTCGTTGTTTTTGTTTGCATTTAATAAATTTTTAATATTTTCAGTTTCATTGATTGAATCCTCTGATTTTTCCAACGAAATAAACAAGGTCTGAGGTTGTGAAGGCGTGCTCTTTATAAATTCTTCTAAACCTTTGCTAGAATGTATTATTTTTGTATTTTTCGGCAGTTTTTCGTTTAGAAAAAGAGTTGAAGAGAGCACCCCCATTTTTTCTACTTCAGTGGGAACTGTAAGTCCATTGTCGCATTTGTCTGAATTCATCTTTATCGTTCCACCTGTTTGACAGGTATTTCCCTGACAAGTCAAAATTTTCCATCTTTTCCCTTTTATTTGTTCACATGATGCACCATACATTATTTTTTTGTTTGAGAGTGTTATTTCACAACTGGCATTTGATTCATTTTGTATAATCAGGACTGCAATCAGGGCGAAAACGTTTAGTAGCGTGTTCCTCTTTAAGGTTGCGGACGAAAAATACTTTTGCAGGATCATCATTTGAAACTCCTTTTACGACTTTATCTGTGGTACAGTGCTCCAGATAAAAGGTGGCAGACGAAGCAAACCAGACAATCGAAACCCTGGATTTCTTTTCATCTAGCTGTGCCTGGGGGAGCATTGAAGTATAGGAAAACATAGTTCCGCTATTGTATGAACATATGGATGTAAATAAAAGTGATAATCCCCAAAAAAAAGTCCAATATATGTTTGATGTGGATGAGTTCGGCTCATTTGGTGGCGGAGATTTTTCAATTAATATGCTAATTAGATATATAAAAAGACTAATAGAAAATTGAAATTTAAGTGTCATGTCTTCCAAAAAATATCGGATGAATAAAATTACAATTAGGGGAGGCAGAAAATAGGATATCAAAATAGACGAAAGATAACAAATATGTTTGGATATCCATAAGAAAAATATATTTAACATTACAGCTAAAAATATTGAAATAATAAGGAGCGCAGCCATTTCTAACGTGCTTTGTTTCCACTTCTCCATGGCGATTCTGAAAGCAAATGATAAAATTTCAGATAGGCTGGGTTCAATTGGCAGAGAGAAGCCATCTAAGTAGCCTCTAACAAAGGAAAAAATAAACAAGGTTCCCGCGATTGCATTTGGAATCAAAGTAGAAGAGGGAGTTTGAGACTGTATAGGATTTTCAGCAGATTTCATAACCTTGTCCTTTTGAAAATCGAAAAGTCCCAGTGGAAGATATCAGGAAGAGTTTTGTTGTCTTAGGAAATTTGTTCTTCAGACTGGGAATTTGACGTGGAGTAATGGAAACTCAAAACTGCGCTTACGGATCACTGGGTTTTGGTTCGAGGTTATAAGGTTCTCTTTTTAAAACTTGCAAATCTCTTGGATGTAGGCCATAGTTCACTGAATCCTTTGGCCTTATTCCTAGAGGAGTCAGGGTAGAACATGCTAGATATCCGTTCCTTCGATAAAGCCCTTCTTAGCCTCACTCGTGCCATTGCACGCCACAGGCTTTCACCTCAAGATGAAGAGGTTCGAGACGCGGTGATTCAACGTTTTGAGTACTGTTATGAGTTGAGTTGGAAAATGCTTAAACGTCAGCTTGAATTGGATTTAGCAAATTCCGCCGCCGCCGATGCCATGTCATTTAAAGAGTTGATTCGAGAAGGATTTGAACGCGGATACATTGAGCGGCCCGAAGATTGGTTCTATTTTAGGGAGCGCCGGAATGAAGTTTCTCATACCTACAGCGAAGAAAAAGCCATCAAGGTTGTAGATTGTGCCTTTAAACTTGAAATAGAAGCCAGAAAGCTGTATCAAAAACTCAGTGAAAAAAATGATAGAATCGAAAATTAAAATGGATAAAGCTCATGAGCTGCTCGTACGCAGCTTTGTAAAAACGATGTTGCCCCAAAATCCCGTGTGGGCCTTTGGGTCTCGGGTTCATGGCACACCCAAACCCCACTCGGATCTTGATTTGGTTATCATTGACCCACCAGCGGTTCCGCCTGAAAAGTTGGCACTACTTAAGCTAGATCTTGAGGAATCGGATTTACCGTTTCGAGTGGATGTTTTAATTTGGAGTGAGCTAAGTGTTGAATTTAAAAATATAATTAAAAAAAATTATATAGAATTTTAAATTTCACCAGCATCCTCAACTGCTTTCGCAAATCCTTCTGATCCTTCTTCCCAGAGCTCTTCCTGGAGATTTGTGATGCCTAAAATCGCTTTTTTCATGTAGGCACTGCGATTGAGCCAACCCTTTAAAAACACCTTTAGGCTGGATCTTTTGTTGGCCAAGTAATGGTAATAATCCACTTGCTGTTGGAGAAACCAAAGGGCTTTGGCCGTGGCGTCTCCTTCTATTTTTTGATCGGCCATGCGTTTGATGAACTGGGCGCTTCTGCCACCGCCGGAATTCACTTGGGTGTTCATCACTGCCAAATTGAGTGGCCAAGGAAACTGATGGGGTTTTTTTTTCCAATAGTGGGTGAAGTAGATATCTCGCACCATTTTTTCCGGCATTTTGCACACATCCTGCTTCCATCCCAGGCTTCGGGCTCGGGAGGCGGTGATGCCCATGTAGGTGCGGCCTCCGGGGTCATTGGGGTGGTCGAAACACTTCCCTTCCCATTTTAAGATATGTTCTAGGACTCTGGGAAAGTCTTCGTCTGAGGCTTGGGGGCCTTCTGCTTGGAAAGCGACCTCCTGGGCTGGTGGTTGGGTATCACCACCCCCATCAGGCGTCTTAGCGGAATGAATCTCGTTGGAGCATGCCAGGGCAAACGCCATTGCAGAGCATGCGATAAAAAAAGACTTGGTGCGAATCGAGTTGTTGGTCATGTGTTGCCCCTCATATTTGGCCTCAGAAACTGTAAAGCAAGATTCACGCCGAGTTTTAGTAAGGGGAAGGGTGTTAAAAAAAACCTATTAAATCATAAAGATAATAATGAACGGAATACTCAAATCGTGTCTCAAGGATAGATACTGATCAAGCTTTGATCGACACCAGTCACCAATAGCCGTAAAATGCCACATGCCTCAACCAATTCGTGTTTGGCATGCATAGAATAAGAATTCAAAAGTAACGGAACAGGAGGGAAAGGATTGGAGAGTAGGAGTCTGGATTTGATCGAGCAACACAAAAGGCGATTGGAATGGATGCCGTGGCTCTATTTTAAACTTAAGCCAAAACATTTGGAATGGGCGGTTCCGTGGCAAAAATCGTTACAACGACATTTGGAGACCATGGAAACAGTTTGTTTCGGGGAGAACTGTTTTTTGGCTTCCTCCGCGCAGATCTTTGCGGAACCTAGAAGACCCGTAGTGATAGGCAATCATTGCAGCATTGGTGCGTTAACCTTTGTCCATGGCAAGGTGACGCTTGGAGATAGTGTGAGTCTGAATCCTAAAGTAACATTGGACGGGGGAACGGCAGGAATTGAAATAGGAAGGTTAAGTCGCATAGCTCAAGGTGTGTCTCTTTTTGCATTCAACCACGGGATGGATCCCAATCGTTCCATTCAGTCTCAAAACGTTCGCTCTAAAGGAATTCGTTTGGGAGAGGACGTTTGGATTGGGGCTCAGGTTTGTATTTGCGATGGAGTCCAAATCGGCTCCCATGCCGTGGTGGGGATGGGTTCTGTGGTTACAAAAGACGTGGAAGATTGGGCCATTGTGGCAGGAAATCCGGCTAGAGTGATTGGGGATCGCCGAAAAAAGGTTTAAGATCATAAACGAGCCTTGCCCTTGAACAAAATAAGTGCCTTAAGGAATGAGAGTATGCAAAAAAAAGCGACGGTTGGATTTATTTTGGGCACCATGTTTATTGAGTCTGTGGGTTTTGGAATTCTCATTCCCGTTTTACCTGATATCTTCAAAAGGTTTGGTCAGGGAAATGAATTTGTGGCGAGCTGGTATGGGTATTTTGTGGCCATCTACGCCCTAATGCAGTTTTTGGCATCCCCACTTCTGGGTGCTTTATCAGATGGGTTTGGTCGTCGGCCTGTGTTACTTGTTTCGTTACTTTTTGGTGGATTGGATTATCTCATGATGGCGTTTGCACCCAATTTGGGGGTTCTTTTTTTGGGTCGCATTCTAGCAGGACTTACAGGGGCTGTTCACACCGTGGCGTCGGCTTATATGGCAGATGTTTCTTTAGCTGAAGACAGGTCCAAAAATTTTGGCTTGATTGGAGCGGCCTTTGGGGTGGGATTCATTGCCGGACCCATTTTGGGTGGCATGGCGGCCCACTACGGAGGTTCAGAAACACCCTTTTTGGTGGCTGCTTTGATGTCGCTTCTAAATTTTCTGTTTGGATGGTTTGTGTTGCCGGAGTCGCTGTCAAAGGAACACAGAAGACCCATTACCTGGTCTGCCATCAATCCATTTAAGATGCTTGCGCGCTTGTTTTTAGGTAATTTTCCATTAAAATGGATCGCATTATTTGCATTGATGTTTTTGGTGGGCCAAGTGCATCCCTCCACTTGGACTTTGTTCACCCAATTTCAATTCGGTTGGAATGCCAGCGACGTAGGCGTCTCTTTAGCCTTGGTGGGTGTATCCATGGCGGTGGTGCAAGGAGGACTGATCAACACAGTTGTAAAGTGGCTTGGAGAAAATGGCACCATCTTCTGGGGAACTCTCATTTCAACGCTCACGTTTTGTGGGTTTGCTTTTTTAAAGGAGGGGTGGATGGTTTATTTGTTTATTCCTTTATTTGGGGTGAGTGGCGTTGTGGGTCCTGTGTTGCAGTCTAAAATTTCGGCAAATATTCCCTCCAATGAGCAGGGAGAACTTCAAGGAAGCATGATGGCCTTGAATAGTTTGATATCCGTGTTTGCGCCGGTATGTTATACAAATGTTTTTGTATTTTTTTCTTCTAAATCATCGCACCCTTTTGGAGGCGCTTCCTATTTAATGGCAGGAGTGATTTCAGGCTTTCTAACAGTAGGGGCTTATTATTTGATTAGGTCTAGTGCGGGTAAAGTAAACACTCAAGGGGTTTAAAATGGAATTCAAAATCCTTCGTTCTTTCGAAAGAGGTTTGGCGCAGATTGACTGGCTGAAGTCGTACCACTCTTTTTCTTTTTCTTCCTACTATAACCCCCAGTGGATGGGTTTTCGGGCGCTGCGTGTGATTAATGAAGATTACATTGCACCCAGTAGTGGATTTGGAACTCATCCCCATCGAAATATGGAGATCATTAGTTACGTTAGACAAGGCTCCTTGACCCATAAAGACAGCATGGGAAATGGAGAAACGATTCAACAGGGCGAATTTCAGTACATGAGTGCGGGTGTGGGAGTGGAACACAGCGAATTCAATCCCTCACCTCGGTTTCCCACGCAACTTTTTCAGATCTGGATTGAACCCAATGTGAAGGATTCTAAGCCAGAGTATGCCAAATACACCCCATCTGGAGAGTCCATTCCTGCCCAATGGAATGGGATTGTGGGACCAAAGGGGTCGGGGGCGCCTCTAGAGACTCATCAAAACGTTGGTCTTTACCATTCTATTTTCACGGAAGCAGCCCAAAAAATCATCTTTGAAGTGCCCAAAGACAGGAACTTTGGGTGGTTACATGTGGTGGAAGGGGAGTTTCAAGTGACAGGGCTAAAGACACCACTGCAAACCGGAGATGCGGTGGGATTTTCAGGTGCCACTCGCCTGGAAATTCAGAACGAAGGTAAATTGGGCGAGATTTTACTTTTCTCTTTGAATTAGTGGGGACTAACTCATCCGAGTGCTGCGCAATTTACCTAGTGCGGAATCTTGTAGTGTGGACATAGCTTTAAGATTCTTTGCATTTTTAATGCGATTTTCAGCGAAGATCCGGGAGGCTTCGTTGGAGGTGATGTCTTGCTTGGTGGCATCTGCCAGAATAGACTGAATGGTTTTTCCGATGTTTTTGGCTTCGGAGAGTGCCTTTTCGCGGTCATAGCCAAGAAGTTCATTGTAGACGTTGATGAGACCACCCGCATTGATCACGTAGTCAGGGCAGTAGGCGATTTTGCGATCTTTTACCATATTTCCATGTTTCACTTCGTCTTCCAACTGATTGTTGGCACCGCCAGCGATCACGGTGGCTTTGAGAAGTGGAATGGTGGTGCTGTTGAGGATGGCGCCCAGGGCACAAGGGGCAAAAACATCCACATCTGCTGTAAAAATAGCATCGTTTTCCACTTGAGTGGCGCCATAAAGTTTAACCATTTCTTGGGCGCGACTAGCATTGATGTCGGATACGACGAGTTTTGCTCCCGCCTCAGAGAGGTATTGGCAAAGGTATTTACCCACGTTTCCAATGCCTTGCACGGCCACGCGAACGCCCTTGAGATCGGTGCGTCCTAAGCGGAGTTTAACGGCGGCTTCCAAACCACAAAATACGCCTAGAGAAGTAACAGGACTGGGATCTCCACTTCCTCCATAAGCCTTGGAAACTCCAGTAACGTAGGGGGTTTCCGCCCGCACAAAATCCATATCCACAACGCCTGTGTTTACATCTTCTGCGGTGATGTATCTTCCACCTAAGGAGTTTACAAACCGACCGAAGGCTCTGAACATGGCTTCCGTCTTTTGCTCTGGCCGGGCAATGATCACGGCCTTACCGCCCCCCAGATGTAAACCGGCACAAGCGGCTTTATACGTCATTCCTCTAGAGAGCCGCATCACATCTTTTAAAGCATCGGCTTCGTTGTCGTAGCTCCAGAGGCGAGTTCCCCCCAAAGCAGGTCCTAGCGTGGTATCATGAATTCCAATGATGGCTTTTAAGCCGGACACTGGATCGTTGCAGAACACAACCGATTCATGACCCATGGACTCTGCAAGAGAAAAAAAGTGATTCATGTGCACCTCCGCCAGACTTGGTTAAAAATAAGTAAGCGGGCAAAAAATGGCATTTTTTGAGCCAGCTGGCAAGGGGTAAGTTAAGATTGTAAAAAGTCAGAAGAATTCTTGGACTTTTTAAGGAAACTTTTGGCCTAACTTGGGATTCCATTTCCGGACCTCGAAGTGACCCTCTTCCAGGGCCTTTTTCAGGATTCTCAAATGCTCTGGTTTAGGACACACAATATGCCTAAGACGCGCGCTTTGGAACAGAGGGAGGTCGGCGGGGTGGTCGGAGTACGCTTGCTCTAAGATAGGTTGAGCGGAGTAAGGAAGTTGGTCTAGATCAACTTGAAACCGGGATTTGGACACCTGCTTTAGCTTTCGGATCTTTTGCTGGTGATAACAGTTGGGTTCGATTAAGACCACCCCACCCCATCTCCAGCCTAATTGGCTTCCCAAAACCTGGTAGCGGCTTTGGGGGGGCACTAAATGTTGGATGATCTTTCGGACCCAAAAGGTTCCACTGGCGCTTACAAACCAGACTTCATTCTGTGCGCTTTGGGTTAGGCTCTGAAACTCCTCAGGAAATTCCAGAAATCCATAGATTTGTGCAAACTGCTCCATCCAGATTTTCCATTGTTTCACCACTTGACGGGGTTTAAGACCCACGGTGAGTGTCCACAACACACTAGACTTGGCCCATCGTTTGTCTAACTTAAAAATCCATGTGGCCAAAAAAACCCACCCAAAGGGGAGCAGCAAAACGGCCCTCCATGGGGATTGACGCCAGGATCGGCCGATGAGATACCGGAGCGAATCCGTGGAAACGATGGTTCCATCCACATCAAAAACACACAAAGGACGAAGCATGGGGGATCCTTATCTTCAAGTTGACATGGCTGAGGATGCAAATGGTCGTACCAAAAAGCAAGCGCCTCCTCGCTGGTACGGCCGTTTTTGTGTGGTGGATGGGCATCCTGAGCCTCTTACCTACCACGTGGAAGGTTTGGAGCTAAGTCCGGGTCAGCCCGTGCTTCTGCCCTTGCGCACCCGGACGGTGGTGGGGGTGTTTATGGGTGTAGAGAAACCACCCTCCTTCAAAACAGCAGGGGTTCTGGGTCTTCTTTCCTTTTCTGTGCCTTTTCCTCCCGTATTGCTTCAAATGGTTCAGTTTGTGTCCCAGTACTACCTCACAAGCCTAGGCAGATGCATTAGTCTTTTGGCCCCAGGCTTTTTTTGGAACCTTAAAAAAAGAGAGTCTTTGGAAATCCGCTTGGGAAAAAGGTTTGGCGACACCCAAATGAGTTTAGGTGTAACCTTACCAACTCTTGGGAAAACGGAAAAAATTTTTTTAGAAAGTTCCAAAAAACCATTTGGTGCTCAGAACATCAAAGAACTGAATCCAGACCAAAAGGAGGCCGTTGATACCTTATTAGGTTCCTCCAAAAGTGTTACGTTATTAGAGGGTGTGACGGGCAGTGGCAAAACGGAAGTTTACATTCAATCCGTGCTTAAGATTCTGGAGCAGGGAAAAAATGCTCTTATGATGGTGCCCGAAATCGCTCTCACTCCCCAAATGACAGACCGATTTAGACTTGTATTTGGGGAACAGTTGGCCTTGTTGCATTCCGGGTTGGAGCCCACGGAATATGAAAAAGAATGGTACCGAGTGTTGCTGGGTCAATGCCGGATCGTGCTGGGGGTGCGCACCTCTATTTTTGCTCCCCTTCAAAATGTGGGACTTATCATTGTAGATGAAGAACATGATTCCAGCTATAAAACCGACGAAATGCCTTGTGTGCAGGCTCGGGATCTGGCCGTGATGCGCAGCCATTTGGAAGGAGCCAAATGTTGCTTGGGAAGTGCCACCCCAAGTTTAGAGTCGTTTCACAATGCCCAATCAGGTAAATACAACTATGTGAAACTCAAGCGTTCCTTCTCTGGCAATCCCACAAAAGTGACCATTGTAGACATCCGAGATCTCATTCGGGGAAAGATGAACCTGGGATCCGCAAATGTGCCTCAACGAAGTTCCGCCGTGCCATTTAAAGGGCGGATTTTAAGCGATGAGATCATAGAAAAAATAGGGGAAATCCACGAAAGGAAAGAACAAACCATGGTGATTTATAATCGTCGTGGTTACTCTACGTTTTCCATGTGTTGCGGATGTAATACACCTTTGACGTGTCCCAAATGCTCGGTAACCACCACCCTTCACAGAGGTAACACGGTTGAGATTTGTCATTATTGCTCATCTGAAAGAAAACTCAGAACCGTTTGCCCCGCGTGTGGAGGCACTCATTTTAATATTTTTGGGGCGGGAACCCAAAGCATTGAAGAAGAACTCCTAGATCAAATTCCTGGTATTAAGGTAGCCCGTCTCGATCGAGATGTGCTCACCAGTCAAAAAAGACTGCGCCAGGTGATCGATGGTTTTAGGAAAAAAGAATTTGATGTATTGGTAGGCACACAGATACTCGCAAAAGGCCATGACTTTCCCAATGTAACCTTGGTGGTGATTGTGCACGTGGAAGATGGATTGTTCATGCCTGATTTTAGAGCCGCAGAACGGACCTTTCAGCTCATTTGTCAGTCCGCTGGACGAAGTGGCAGGGGATCCTTGGCAGGGCAGGTGTGTGTGCAGTCTTTGGTTCCGGAGCACCCGGTGCTTCTGGAGAGCTTGCGACGGGACCTGATGGGATTTAGGAGTAGGGAACTTCCCTTGAGGTGTCTTCAAAAACTTCCTCCTTATTATAGGCAAATTATGCTGGAATTTAAAGGAAAAAATCTGGATCAAATTAAAATCAAATCACAGGAATTGGCGCGGCTGATACTAGAGTTCTGGAAAACACAGTCCCTGGACCCTTCCAAAGCCATTTTGGTGGGGCCTCATCCAGCTCCAGTGGAAAGAATCAACGATTTTTTTAGAATTCAAATGTGTGTTTCTTTTTTGAAAACTCTACACCCTCAGCAGATTTTGGGCCCCGTGCTGAGTCTTTGGAAATCCAGCCACCATGTGGGGTTGCGTGTGGATGTGGACCCCCATAGCTTTCAATAAGTGCCAATCCTTAAGTGATTCTGGGTTTTGCCTTCGGTGATTTGATCCTTATTTTACGAATGTGGTAGAGTGGGTGTTTGGTCAAAGGGGCTATAGGCCTTGGCACATTTAATCATGGGATGCGGGAGAGTCGAAATGTTGAAAAAACAAAGTTTACTTCGTTTGGCGGGTTTAGCGTCAGGTGTTCTGACATTGGGATTGGTGGGATGTACTTCCACAATGGAAGGAAACTATGCAGATCCTAATAAAGTGGAAATTGTGGACGATAAATGGAATGAAACCGATGCACGAGTGTTTGGTGAGAAAATGATCAAAAGTGCATTGAGCAAGCGATGGTTAATTGATTTTGAACATGAAAGCAAAGGACAGAAACCATTCGTATTGGTAGATGACTTTGAAAACCGAACCTCGGAACACATCGATACCAAACAGATCTTTGAATCGGTGCGAAATGAGCTTATCAATAGTGGGAAAGTGCGATTTTTAGATGGAGCTCAAAGAGACAAGATTCTTCAAGAATATAAGTATCAAAATTCCGGTGTGGTTAAAAAAGACAAAGCCAAAGGACCTGGAAAACAAGCCTCTGCAGACTTTATGCTGGTAGGAGCGGTTTCCAGTATTGAAGCTCAACAAGGTGGCTATAAGACGGTGACTTATCAAGTGGAGATGCGTTTAACTAATATTGAAACTTCTGAAATTGTGTGGACGGAAGTGGAAAAAGTGAAGAAACAATTTAAACGTGGCAAATTTGGAAAATAATGGAGTAAGTTAACTAGAAAGGGAATTTTCATGGCTCAATTCAAATGGGATTCTAAGGATATTGAATTTAATTTATTTGACTGTCTTCAGACACAAAATCTCCCCTTTGGGTTGACCAGGGAAGACCAACTCAACATCTTTCAGGAGTTTGCTACCTTCGTGCAACGGGAGATCTTTCCTTTAAGGTCCACCTCCGATGCCAGCGGAGCCAAATGGACACCCGAGGGAGTGAAAACTCCTCAGGGTTTTATAGAAAGCACGCGTAAATTTTACGATAATGGGTGGTTTTCTTTAGGCTTCCATGAATCGGCGGGCGGGACTCCCGTTCCCAGGGCCTTAAGCATCGCCTGCAGCTCCATTGCCACAGGAGCAAACATTTCTTGGTACCTCTATCCCATGTTGGCTAGAGGTGCTGCAAATGTCATACATTTGGTGGGCTCTTCGGAGCAAAAGAACACGTATTTAGAGCCTATGGTGACAGGGCGATTTGGGGGCACCATGTGTCTCACAGAACCTGGAGCGGGCAGTGATGTGGGCAATTTACGCTCCACGGCAACTCCTTTGGGGGGTGATAGGTATTCCATTCAAGGTACCAAAATCTTTATCACTTCCGGTGACAATGACATTTATGAAAACATTGTGCATTTGGTGCTGGCCCGCACCCCAGGCGCTCCCGCTGGAACGAAAGGGCTAAGTTTATTTATTGTTCCTAAATTTAAGATGGATTCCCAGCGTAAAATAACAGGAAGTAATGATGTCGTTTGCGCTAAAATTGAAGAAAAAATGGGGCTTCACGGAAGCGCCACGTGTGAACTGGTTTTTGGTAAAAATGGAAATTGTGAAGGTTGGCTGATCGGAAAAGAATTTGATGGCATGAAAAACATGTTTATCATGATGAATGAAGCTCGATTAGACTGCGGCGTGCAAGGGGAAGCGCAAACCAATTTGGCCTACGAAATGACCCTTCAATACACCAAAGAAAGAGAGCAATTTGGAAAGGTGATTTTGGAGCATCCCGACGTGTGCAAGACAATGCTTAAAATGAGAGCAATGGGTAGGGGCATGCGTGCTCTTTGTCTCTACACGGCAAACCTTTTTGACACCACCCAGGAGGATTCCGAAATCGGCTTGCTCACCCCCATTTGTAAAGCCTACACCACCGATCAAGCCATGCTTCAGACCAGTGAAGCGGTTCAAATGCATGGCGGGTATGGCTTTTGCTCTGAATATGGAATTGAACAGTTTATGAGAGACACCAAAATCAGCGCCATCTATGAAGGGACCAATGGCATTCAAAGTGTCGATTTTGTGACGCGTAAAATCCTGAAAGATGGAGGAGCCACCCTTAAAAAACTTCAAGGCAAAATTGGGGCTACTCTCCAAGAGGCTCAGACTAAAAAGTTGTTTTCGGAAGAGCTTAAAACCTTTTCTGACGCCAGTCGGATCTTTCAAAATGGGTTGCAGCAGCTAGCCCAATGGGGAGCCCAGTCGGAAACCTCCAAAGTTCTGCTTCATACCACAGAGTTGCTGAGATTGGCGGGGCATATCGTGGTTTCTTGGAGATTGTTGGATCACGCCCTTTTGGCCCAAGACAAGCTTTCCCAAACCAGTCAAAGTTCTCAGCTGGCCTTTTATCAATCCAAAATCATTGATTTCCAAGTTTTTGTGGCCTATTTTCTGCCTGATGCCTATGCCATTGAAAAGACGTTACAAATGGGTTCGTCCTTCTCTCCTTTGGTGGGAACGACCTGGTAAAAAGAAAGCCTCTAACCCGCTAGAGGCCATTCTTCTTTTTCATCCTTAAAAAGATCCATTCCTTGAGAGGTGAGCTGAAGCAGCAAATTGAGTAGGGGTAAGTGACGTCTCAATACGCGCTTGTGTCGGTGGGAATGGGCCGGATTAAAGAGATTCTTTAAGCGAAAGGCTTTAAATGGGGATTTTTTGATCCAAACCCAACTTCCCACCTCCAAAGTAAAAGGTAACAATAGATTTCGCTCGATCTGTCCCGTTTCAATCATCGAGTCAAATACAAAATCCCAAAGATCTCCGCTCGTGGTGTATTGATTGGATTGGGGTTCAATGGTGTAAACATGGTTAGGTAAAGTGGAATCGATGAGGGACTTGATCCTTTCAAATCGGGCCCACTGTGGGGGGAAGCCCTTGCTTTTGGCGTAAGGGGTCCACAAAAAATCCTGAGCCCCAAATCCCGAGTGTAAGTCTAAAGAAAGGCACATGGGAGAAGTGCTTGTGACTCGACTTAATTCCTGCAGCAAAAATTGATTTTCCGGCTCAAAACCATAATTCCCCCGGAAGTAAGGAAGCCTGTTGGAGAATCGTTGCCCTCCCACAAAAGGCCAGGGAGTGTCTGATTCGGTAGGGCTGTTTCGCATGAGATCCACACCCCTAAAATTAGATCGCTGATTGTATAGATAACCATGTGGATTCAAAATGGGAATGAAATGGATTTTTACCTTTTTAAACTCTTCTTGGAGATTTCGATTCCAGTGCAATTGGGAATACAAGTGATGAACAAAACTCATGAGAATATCAATTCCAATGGCTTCCAAACCATGAACCCCAGCCACAATAAATAAGACGGGTAGTCTTTCAGATTCGGAAACGGATTTATGGCAAATTTGAAAATGATGCACGGTCATGGAGTCTGTGGGTGTTTCAATGGTTTTCTCTGCGATGTGACGAAAATAGTCAGGCAGAGCCTGAAGATACTGTTCTATGAGTTGATACTCTTTAAAAGGTAATTTCTTCGACATTCTTTTTTCCGCTTTTTAAATTCACTTGATTGTTACATTACTCAAATTTTTATTCATACAATTTTATCACATATTTTATCCAAATAGGAATTGGAACTTTTTAGGTGTCCTGTCAAAATCAGAATGAGATATCGGCAATCATTTTTACTTTTTGAGAGGTTTTTTGAAAGGCCGAATGACGCAATAGGAATGGAACGATGCATTATTCCAATGGAAATCGGTATATTTTTAGGGGAATTTTCCGGCTTTTTATTTTTGTTAATATACTATTGATAATGGTGATTTTGGCGGAATGGATTTCATTCTTTTCTCATTTGAATGGTACAAATGGCACTCGCCGAAAAGCGCAACTTGTGCAATGGGGCTGCAGAAAAATTCTAAATTTGCTAAAATTCAAAGTTGGTTGCACCGTTTTGGAAGAAAAAAAGGAAAGGGGAACTCCCTCGTTTTTTCCTAGTATTGCTGAGTCTAAATGGAGTCTAGACCAGCCCAGACTCGTGGTGGCCAATCACGTGAGTTATTTTGATGTGGTGGTGTTGGGAAGTTTGATTCCTGGAGTTTTCCTGGCCAAAAGCGAAGTGGGTCACTGGCCCCTACTAGGACGTTTGGGAAAAGCCATAGGTGGCCTTTTTGTGAAACGAGACTCTTTATCCCTGCGTGTGCGTGCTTTGCATCAAATCAAAAACGCACTGTGTGAAAAATCGGTGGTGGTGTTTCCCGAAGGCACCACGTCCTCCCGCTATACCCCCCTTTCAGCCGAATGGAAGCCGGGTTCCTTTTGGGCGGCCCAGGCTTGCTCCCATCCCTGTGTTCATTTGGCAAGCATTGTCTATCAACATCAAGAAGAGGTTTCTTGGATAGGAGAAGAGGCCTTTTTCCCGCATCTGTGGATGTTATTGCAGATGCCTCCCACTCAAGTAAATGTAATGTTGTTACCTTTTAAAATGGCGGAAGAGGAAGAATCCATTGGTTTTTCTCAAGCCAAAAAATGGCAATCGTCGTTCGTGCGTAGACAATCACACATTGCTCTAGAAAAGCTAACGAAAGTTTGTTTGTTTAACAGTTCACAAGTTCCCAAAAGAAGTCAAACGTTCCCTTTGGTTTCTAGTTCCCTTTGGGCGGGACGGATGACAGGCACTGCGACCTCTGATTTCGACCCTGAAATAATCGTACTTTAATTCACTTTTTTTTTAAACATTAGGAGATGCAATGGAACTAGCACAAAGCATACATACTCTTCCTCTAAATCCAGTACCTTTGGCAGGAGTATTGCCTACCCTAAGCCCACTTAAAAAAGCCTTGTCTGAGGTTCAGAAAACCGAACCTACAGAAACGAAAGGTGCTAATTTACAGGTGTCCTTAGCTTCCCCTTCGGACCTGGAAGAGATCTATAGATTAAGATACGAAGTCTTTTTTGAAGAGTTGAAAGCCCATGATTTGCTTTGTGATCTTTTGAGAAAAGATCAGGATCAATTTGATGCCATTAGCGACCATTTAGTGGTGAAAGACAGGCAGTCTAATCGTGTGGTGGGCACTTATCGCATGATGCCATGGAATCGAATAAAAAGCCATGGTTTGAGTACTTATTGCGCTCAAGAGTTTGATTTGACTTACTTTCCAGGTGCTACCTCTGGGCAGATTTTGGAGCTAGGGCGCTCCTGCGTGCACCCCCAATACCGTCAGGGCACAGTGCCCTTGCTTCTATGGGGTGGATTGGCCCAATACATCCAAATCAATGGATTTTCCGGGCTTTTAGGATGTGTGAGCGTATACGGAGTCAATGACATTCAAGCTCTTAAGCTGGCTCAATATTTACAAAAAACGGGTAATTGGGCCCAAGGGATTCAATGCCCAGCCAGGCTTCCCCTGCCAGAAATCGATTCTCAAAAGATGGAATCTGAAATTCTGCCTTCACTGCCTCCCCTCTTTAAAGGTTACCTTAATTTAGGAGCAAAGGTGTGTGGGGGACCCGTGTTTGATCCTTCCTTTGGATGCCATGATTTTTTAGTTTATTTAGATATGGCCCAAGTGAATCCACGCACATTAAATGTATTGAGTAAGGTGAGTTCTGGATTTACGGCTTCCTTTCAGAGCCGTGGCCATTGTGGCGATCAATGGGAAGGATAAACTTTATTCCACTGGATCAATGGTCTCTTTGTCTATCAGCTTGATTTCAAAAGGTGTCCAAGGCTGAGAGGTTCGTTTTACGGAAAGTGCGGCGCCATGGATTTTGGTTGCGGCCACTTCTGGGTCAAACTCCTCGGATTCCAGAAGAGACTCCAAGTGGGATTCTGGAAAATTTTTAGGAACTAAGGCTTTGGGAAAGCCATTTAAAAGAAAGTGTTTTGCAAGCACAAAAACCTCATCATTCCCTTTCTTTAATCGGTATCCATAAGCATTACCATGGATGGTCGATCCGTCAAAAACAAATTCCGCTTTTTTTTCCAATTCTTTTTCATTCACTTTGATTTGTGTGGCTGGGTTCCCATTTTGAGCTGGCAATTGGACATCAATTTCTAAGGCGCGATAGATGGTGGCATCCAAATGGGCACGCCGGGTGGAACACATTTTCGTTTTAATCGTTGCGTGTGTGTATTCTGTGACTTTTTCTTCAAAAACCTCAAAGGCAGAGCAACCATTTTCCTGTTTGGGCAGGTCGGCAACCAGTTCGCCCACTAAAATGTCATTAAAAGCATTTTTCTTGTCATTTTCAATACGAGCTAATCTTGCAGTGATAAAATTCTTACCACCTAAAGTCCATCCATTAAGCACTAATTGAATGCTTGGAGGCGCTTCAAATGCGTCTATGGAAAGCCTTGCATTAAGGCGCGTTACGTCTCCGAATACCGCTTCTGAAAGTCCGGAGGTGGATAGCCATTGACTGCCAGAGAACATCTCTTGGATGCTTCCACTATTAAAAGTGGTGAGATTTTTGCGGTAAATGGAACCACTGAGGACTTTGGAAAGCTTCCCATCAGCGTCCATGCAGGTTTCGATAAGTACGTTTGAATTTTCATCTGGCTGAATCAAAGTTAGCTCTTTGTTATCAGCATCGTTGCGAAGAAGCGTTTGAGGAATCTGGTCAGTTGCAAGGGTGGGAATCATGGAGAAGTGCATTTTTACGTGATTTTTGGGGCAGGCTGGGTCTGGCTCCCCTTGTTTGAGTTCAAAGGTTTTCGATGAATGGGAGGTTTTCGAAAATAAACTGCATCCTGCTAACGTGACACTTAAGGTACCAAGCACAACAAGATTAGACATGCTTTTAATGGGTAACATATTGAATTTCTCCTAGTGTTCAATGAGGTTTCTTTAGGAACATAGACTTTTTGGCAAGAATAGTGCCAGTTTTTTAAGTGCCTATTGTTAAGAAGATTTTTTTGAAATCGTGCTGGGATATCGCGTAGTCCTTAGAGTTGTTTTGTGCAAAACGACTTGTTTTTAGACAGGGAGCGAATGGCGGAGGTTAAGCGGCGCAGCTGGGATATCACCAAAACTTTCTAATGATTACGTGCGTTAAATAGGGCAAAACGACGCCAGTGGATTGGTTTCTTAACTTTGGATTCTACCTTATTTAAATAGTCGGAATCGGTTCGATAGATTCGAAGCGTAGTAGCCATAGGCCTTGCTATTTTGGCCAATAAAATGCTGTGTTCCGGCAGGGAATTTAACACGATGATTTCATTGCTGTTCGAGGCATTATAGGATTTGTCTTCCCCTGAGACATTTTCAGAAATCTGATTAAAAACATCGGCTTCATAACTCGTCCAAAGTAGACCCGAAGATTCCAGTTCTTTCACTCTGAAACTTTGCGGGGTAATCACCATACCAGCGGCATTGACCTCCATTTTATAGACGGCAAAGGCGTCAGACTCACGCAGAGAAAGATAATAGTCTTTTCCGATTTTACAGTAAGCGCCAAATCCAGCCCTGTGGCGCCCTCTTAAGACTTTTGACAAACCTTTTGATGCAAAAAATTTTTAGCATGGGAGGTTTAAGAAGTGAAATCGGATATAGAGACCCGCATGAATCGACTAGCAGCATGGGTGGGTGAAGAGCGAAGCTCTAGCATGGGATTTTCCGCGGAAAAACTTCTTCTATGTATATTTGGAGTTGGGTAAACAACTGGCAAATGCAAAGTACATGGCTGCTGATGCCACTCCCACCCGGGTAAATGAAGTGAATCAAGCAATGGAAAAAAGAAATTTATGGACTAAAAATCAGTGGATTGGACCTCCAGAACCCTTGCCCTGGGAATTGTTCTGGATAAATTGCTTCAAAAAAGATCGATTCAGGCCAATGAACTCTATCTCCAATGCGATCATTCCAGTGCGAATCATGTGAGCGATCCTGATAT
>JBIIVH010000054.1:0-26108 GCA_044339525.1 Silvanigrellaceae bacterium
AACTCGGTCTATTAAAGCAAAGGGCTGACGATGTTCTGTAGGATAATTCACGGCCGCTCCTGCGCACCAACGCTCACGGTGCCATGGGCTACCTTGTCTTTTGCATCGTCTGTGATCATAATTTCACTTCGGTGCATTCCCATGGCGGAACCTACAATATTCACCTCAATGGTCAAAATCGCACCCGGAAGCACAGGCTTGTGAAACTGGAATTTCAAAATCTGAAGTAGATATCCCTTAGGAGCGGAATCTTTAGACTCATTTGCCCCCAATTGCGAAAGATCGGTAAGGCAAATTTGTGTGGCCTGAAGCCCCGCTTCCACCATCAATACTCCGGGAAAAATAGGTGCTCCCGGAAAGTGTCCTTGGAACACATCCTCACTTAAGGAAACATTTTTAACACACACCGCCCTTTGCCCCAGCTCGTGTTCTACTATTTTATCGATAAAAATGAATGGATATCTATGGGGCAATGCACTCAAAATCGTCTGAATGGAATACATCAGATCATGCCTCCATCCATGATGATAGCTTGTCCGGTTAAAAATCCAGCGTGGGGTCCAGCCAAATATCCCACCAAATTGGCCACTTCCGAAGTGGTACCCAATCTCTGCACGGAAGTGCTTTTTTTGTACTGAGTTAACACTTCCGGAGAAAGGGTTTCCAACATTTGTGTGTCTATCACTCCTAGTGCGATGGCATTGCAAGTGATTTTTTTGCGTCCCATTTCACGGGCAATGGCCTTAGAAAAACCGATTAATCCTGCCTTAGCGGCACTGTAGTTACCTTGACCTGTTGTTCCTTTAACTCCTGACACAGAAGCCATATTGATGATTCTTCCGTGTCGTTTAAGGGTCATATCTTTTAAAACGGAACGAGTGGTATAAAAAGCCCCATTTAAATGCACCCCAATCACTTTATCCCACTGTTCATTGGTCATGGTCATGGTGAGGTTATCAGCGGTGATACCGCCATTGTTTACTAAAATGGAGATGGGACCTAGGTCAGCACGAATGCGCTCAAGCATTTGTTCCACCTGAGCTGGGTCACTTACATCGGCCTGATAAACCTCGGTCAGACCTGGGGGGCATTGGGACTGGACCTGACGCGCCTGGGACTCTTGAGAAACAAAGTTAATCGCAACCTTTGCCCCAAGCTGAGCCAGATGATGGGCAATGGCAGCTCCAATTCCTCGGCTTCCACCTGTTACCAATACCACCTGATCTTTCCAATACTGGGACTCTTTTTCCCGATGAGCGCTCAAGTAATCCATTTTCCAATCCCCTATTTTTCTTTACACAGTTGCCTTAAATTCATTTACAAAAGCATGCAAGGAACCAATGGTTTGGAATGCATCTTTACGCACTTTTTCATTGGGTATCTTTACTTTAAATGATTTTTCCAGCTGAACAATGATTTCCAAAACATCTACACTGGTCAAACCCAATCCCTCTTCCATTAATTGGGTTTCTCCAGTGAGTTCTTCGTTAGAAAACTCCAGCTCAAATGTTTCGATCAGCATGGCCTTAACTTGGTCTAAATGAACTTGACTCATTGTACTCTCCTTTGTTAGAAAAAATCTACGTTTTCAATGATTGTTTTGACATCCTGATGAAACTCACCTATTTGAGCGCCATCGGTAATGATGTGATTAAAATTATAGGTAACTGGCAAAACATTATCCTTTGGAGCACCCAGACACACCAAAAGTCTAGGGGAATGGGTGCCTGCCGATTGGGGTCCCCACTTTCCAGGGTTTGTGATGCTGAATGTACCAATTTTGGAAATGAGTTTTTCGGGAGAATACGTCATCTGACGCATCAGAAATTTTTTCATCCACCTAGGTAAATTACTAAATTTCAAAAATCCTTCAAATTCTTTAATATTTGAAACATCTTGTTTAATAAAATAATCAAGTCTTTCATTAATCTCCGCTAAACTCAATTGGTCTGAATTTCTCAAAACAGCAGAAAAGGGAAATCGTTCCTCACCAAATTTTTTATCCACACTGATGGCTGCTGATACTTCATCCCAAGCCACAATGGCGGGACCTCCAACGAATCGTTGTCTTAAAAATCCCGCGTTCACTCTGGGGTGTTTTTTAAGTGCTCTAGAAAAGGCCTGAGTCCAGTAGGCTGTTGGTCTGGCTTTTTTAGTCAATTTATGGAAGTTAGTGAGATCAATATCCGAATGAAAAAAGCAGGGCACATTGTGTGGGCACAATGTAAGTTGCATGTGAATGGTTTCTCTGAGCTTTGTATAACTATTGTTTAACATTTTAAACTCCAAATGTTTTTTCAAACTGATTAAATACTTCCCGAATTTCTGGTTTCTCACTAGAAACCACTTTTAAAGACTGTTTACAGATCATGACATGTTTAAGCTTACAAACGGCTACTATCTTTTGGCCTTTAAGCATCAGATGTAAAAAGCTAAAAATTCCAGGCTTCAAGTCTAAGGGTCTTACTGCAATCTTAAAAACATCCTGAGGAAAAACAGACTCCATGATATCTACACCATAGGAATAAACAGGCAGAAAATATCCTAATTTACTCAAAGTTTCCATATCAAATTCAAACTGCCTGCACATGGCTAATCGAGCCATCTCAAAATAGTTTACATAATGCCCATTCCACATCACTTGATAAGAATCTATTTCATTAAACCTAGGGCGCAAATCTTCCAATACGAAGTATTTAGCGCTTTTTCCACGAAATCGAATTTCTTGTAATGCTGATGTCATACAAAAATCTCCTTCATGGAACGACCCTGGGACTCCACCAATATCGCACCATGCATTCCCGCCGGAGACACCACGCTGATCAGCGACCGAGTGCCTTTGGGTTCACAAAAGGCCGCTAGAAGCTGTAAAAAGACAAATCCACCGCTTTCGCCGAGTAGAGGTTTTAGAGCCAATCGCCCGGCTCCATAGGCGTTTTTTAAGCCATCCAAGGCTTCGTTTTCCGAAGCGGCATAGGGGGCACCCTCAAATTGGGCCAAAAAAATCTTATCAATGGAATGATCTCCAGTGGCCTTTTCAAGACATCGTTGGTGCACTTCGGAAGAGCTACTCCAGAGCCAAGGTTTACTCGGTTGTGTTTCAAAATGACAACCCAGCACGGTACCCCATTGACCTTCTTGCACTTCAGAGGAAGAATTTTGAAGGATAAAAGTAACAGCCCCCTCTCCCAATGCAAGATCTGGATGTTTTTTAAATAACCCAAGTCGCGAGTATCCCATCAAATTAACATCCACCAAATAATCGATGCTTGATACCATACAATGCTCAGATCTTTTTGCCTGAAGCATTTTAATTCCACAGTAAAAAGCCGAAAATCCAGCTGAAAAAGTACCTCCCAAGTTCATACTTTGTCCTTGAATGCCAAATTCCATGGCCATGTGGCAGCCAGAAGTATTGGCAGAAACAAAGGGAAATTTTCTGGGACTACAAGATTCAGGTCCAGTTACCACGAGGTCTTTATAGTATTCTGCGCTAATGGCACCCGTGGATTCTATTCCCACCGCAATGGCCATGTCTTCAAAGTCCGAGGAGGTTAAAGGATTGGCAAGACTATCAATGGCTAATCTACCCGAAGCTATTCCAAGTCTGGAATAGATTTCGTACTTACGCACATTAGCGGGTGGCATGAAGTTTTTAGCCTGAAATTCGCCTAAAGTGGCCACTTGAATGTTTTTCAAATGTTCGTTGTTACTTAAACGACCCACCGATTCATTGGGCACGCAAGCATTTTTTAGGGTCGCATAAGAATCGGCGAAAGCTTTGTTACTTTGCCCCCAGGGTGTAAGACTTCCCATCCCCATTACAGCTATTTTCACAGAACTTCTCCCTTCTTAAACAACACAGAAACATGATTTCCTCCAAACCCAGCACTATTGGAAAGCACATAATCAAACCGGGCTTCTTGAGTCTCTTTCACTGCATTAATGTTAATTTCAGGATCTAATTTTTGGAGATTTTTTGTACCAGGAATGAATTGCTCCATGAGTGAAACCACGCAATTTACCGCCTCCACAGCCCCTGCGGCACCCATGCAGTGCCCCACTAAGCTCTTGATGGAGTTAACAGGTACCAATCTATCTTTAAAAACTTTCGCAATGGCTTGCGCCTCCACCACATCATTCACGGGTGTGGCTGTGCCGTGGGCATTCACATAACCGATCTGATCGGAATGGATCTGTGCTTGGTGAATGGCTTTTTCCATGGTTTTAATGTAACCAATTCCGGATTTATTAGGGGCGGTGAGATTGTAACCTTCGCCAATGGCGCCATACCCCACGATCTCGGCTAAAATTCTGGCTCCGCGTTTTTGGGCGGTGTTAAAGTTTTCCAACACTAATATTCCTGCGCCTTCCCCAAAACTTAATCCTTTTCGATCGGCGTCAAAGGGTCTGCAGGGCACATCACTCACACTATTTAGTGCGTGAAAACCAGAATAGGTCAGTTCGCTAAACCCATCTGTTCCACCCACCACCATCACATCGGCATCACCCAGTCGAATGGCATCAAATCCCATTCCGATGGCCACCCCAGCGGAGGAACATGCGGTTAAAATGGTGTTCCTTGGACCAAAAAGCCCAAAGTGGTCACAAAGCACATTCATTCCCACATCCCAGCTGGAGTAACACAGATCCCTAAGGCTAGTTTTATCTAGGCCTTTTGTTAAAAAATCCGTGTAAAATCGCTCCGACTCAAACACCGAGCAAGCAGGTCCAGCCAAGTAAACCCCTTTTCGCTCTTGCAGATATTGGCCGGCCAGGCTTGCAGAGTTTAAGGCATCATGGGCGGCGTGGAGTAGGATTTTGAGCGTTCGGGGAATGGGTGCGTTACGAAATTCAGTAGAGATTTTATCTAGATTCACATTGGAACCCAAATTAACCCTGTATTTAGACGCGTCAAATGCTTTTACTGGCCCAATGGAAGAAACCTGATTTTTTAAGCTCGTAGAAAATTCCTCAATCGTGTTCCCATTCCCACAGGAAATGCCTATGCCAGTGATGGCCACCCTTTCCAACATCCAAATCTCTCCTAACTATTCTGCTGCTCGCTATTTCTAATGCTTTCTCAATCAGAAAGCGCAATACCGATACCAATATAGGAGATTTGAGCCCATTTCAATCATTATTTAATTTTTTTACAAATTAGTTTTCTTATTAATGGCTTAGAATTTTTAAAGGTTTATCATTGTTTACTTGGTAAGTTAGGATAGAAAACCAATCTTTACCTGTCAAACCGAGATCGGTTTCTTTCTAAAACACCTCTTTGCTACTTCCCTTTAGGTTTCGATCTCCACCAAAACATCGTTCTCAATGGCTTGAGTGCTGATAAGTCCATATCTCTTCACCTGGTCCATTGGGCTGGGTGTCTCTTGGATGGGACGATTGAGACTCCCATTAATCAGCAGCGGGGCAATGAAAATGTGATTCACATCACTCAAACCATTCTTCATAAAAGCCGCTAAAAGTTTAGGTCCTCCCTCAATCATGATGCTCTGAATCCCTCGCCCTCTTTCAAACCACTGCATGCCCTCTTCCTGAATCATCCGCAGACATCCCGCCAAAAAATGAGGATCACTCGTCCATTTAACCAACACCCCAGCTTCCTCCAGTTGTTCCCATCTCTCCATCCAAAGAGCAGAAAGTTTCATGGAAGGATCTGGACTTTGACAAAAAACAACCCAATTTTTTTTATCAAAATGAAGCCCCAAAATATCAGAAAATTCAGATGAAGAAATCTTCATCAAACGAGCAGATCTATCAAATAATACCTTAGTTGGCTGGTGAAGTGAGTGATGGGCGCAGTCGCGAGCGGTAAGTTGGGGTTTATCATGGAGAAATGTAGCCATACTCACTCCAACCATGTCGTATTTTCTTCTAAGCCAGTGCCCCACGGCCCGTGATTTTTGGCCCGTAATCCAAAACGACTCTCCCCGATCGTCAGCCAAACATCCATCTAAAGATTGAGCCCACTTTAAGGCCACAAAGGGTCGGTTCAAGCCAGAGGAATGGGCGTGTAAAAAGGGGGCCAGCCACGCACGGCAAGCCCGCTCCAGCACTCCCTGTTTCACAGGAATTCCCGACTCCGTAAGCATTTTGAGTCCGTTACCTGCCACCAAGGGATTGGGGTCCCCACAACCCACAATCACGCGACTGGGTAAAATTTGCTGAAGTAACAGGGCGCAAGGGGGTTGTTTCCCTTGATGGGAACAAGGTTCCAAAGTGGTAAAAACCTCGGTTCCAGGAGGAAGAGGGGTACCTTGGGGTAGGCCTTGGCCCTTAAGCCAGTTTTGGTAGGCGTGCCGTTCCGCATGCCACCCTCCAAATTCCTGGGTGTGGCCTGTGGCCAAAACTTTTCCAGCCAACATGAGGGCGCAACCCACCGGGGGATTTGGGCTCGCTATCCCCGCACTTTTCATGCCCGCCTTTAGTGCTTCCCACATTCCCCATTCATCGGGAGTCATATAACTAGGAGGCGTGGCTTCCTGCCCCCCACACGCAGAGGGAAGGCATTCTGCTAAGATTCCTCCTGAAAAAAGCCCCAGAGGCAGTGCACCTGAGTTTCGCTGAACCATCTGACATCACTCCAAAATCCAAAGATGGACACTAAAAAAAGCGTTGGACGAACCAAGTTATCCTAGCAGATTTCCCTTAAATGAAAAAAGACGAAAAAAATCACTTCCCCCACTTAATTTGAATTGGGGAATTGAAACCAACTTCAAAGCATGTTAGCAGTCCTTTTTCATACTAGTTCCATTGGGTTTTGAGGAGTGGTTCCCTTTCTCGATGGTTCTGAAACGGGAACCCCTGTTGGGTTTTCCCAGGAGCGAAACGATGTTAACAGCAGAAAAAAGTTCTGAAATCATTGCAGCACACCAAACCAAACCCGGCGATACGGGCTCTCCAGAAGTGCAAATCGCCCTGTTGAGCTACCGAATTAGCACTTTAACAGAGCATTTCAAAATCCATACCAAAGACTTTGCCGGCAAACGCGGCTTACTAAAGCTCGTGAGTCAAAGACGTGGTCTTTTGGATTACCTCAAGAAAAAAGATGAATCCCGCTACACCACACTCATCGGTAAGTTGGGAATTCGTAAATAACATCCCTTCTATTAAGCTTTCGCCAAGTTTCCAGAGTCCGCACTAGAGGTCTCTTTTGGTTTTGGAGCCGTTGCCGGTTCGGGATTCAAAATAGAATCCAAAATCATGAGACCAATTCCCACATCAATGCTCACATCTGCGATGTTAAATACAGGGAATGAATATTCCCAACCAAAAATTCTCCATGAAAAATGAAGCCAATCAATCACATATTGCAACATAATTCTATCAAAAAAATTACCCAGTGCTCCACCCATCACAAAAATTAGGGCACACCGATACAAGTGCTGATTGGGTCTGCTTTTTTTAAATAGAAAAAAAACACCCAGAATAGCAATCCCTGTCATGCAATAAAATGCCACCAACTTTCCTTTGGTAGGATTATCCGACATAATCCCCCAGATGGCCCCGTGATTTCTAAGATAAGTTATCTCAAAATTTAGCCAATTTTTGGTGACTTCCTGTTCCACTTTAGGATCCGCCAACTTTGCTTGACTGATGGACAATGGGGAATGCCCCCAGGTAAAGATCAAATCAGAGCTAGCGGCATAATCCGTCGTGTTTTGAGGATGGGAGAAGGACATGTGCCTTTTTTGCACATGAAGCTTGGATGACTGGTCCAAAGAAAAGATTCCGATAAAAAGCAACAGAAAGGAAAAATAGAGAGAGTACTTCTTAAGCATGCTTTGCCATCCTTTTCTCGGCCAGACTCACCAATAACATATCTAAAATCATCAGACCAATCCCCACGTTAATCGATACATCTGCCCAGTTAAACACAGGAAAGGAATACTCCCAACCCCCGATCTTCCAATGAAAATGAATCCAATCAATAACGTACTGAAGCATAACACGGTCTATAAAATTTCCCAAGGCCCCACCCATTACCAACACCAATGCGGTGCGGTTCAAACGTTGGCTCACTTTGCTAGTACGAAACATGTAAATCAGCGCTACCGAAACCACCGCAGTGATTGCGTAAAATATAGGCAATCTAAACTTTTGAGGGACATTTCCAAACGATCCCCAAGCGGCACCGGGATTTCGAACATAGGTGAGCCTAAAGTCGATCCAATTTTGGCTCTCCTCAGGAAGCTCCAGGTCTCTTCGTGTGGATGGGGACACCCCCAAGTGACCCACCAAAACCGAATCCGCCCGGTAGGAGCGAAGCTCAGACTCATCGTACCAGGTCATGAGACTTTTTTGGGCATGTAATTTGGTGGACTGGTCAAAGGTTACGCTGCTGATGAGAAGAAGCAGATAACCTAATAAATCCCATCTTTTCCAAAAAGACATCCAACCTCCTCATTTTTTTTTCGTTCTAAAGTAAACTATCTGGGCGCGTGAAGACAAGCCTTGACCCACTATCGTACACCACATCAATGATTCCTCAACAACGACTCCCTTTACGCTTGCTTCCCCTGGGGATGTGTCGTAAACCAGTATGGGAGTTGGTATTTAGGGCAAGGAATTTTTATTACACAGGAACACTTAATCAATTATGGATAGTTCTAACAAATTTTCATCCCGGTGGGAACTCGTTCAAGATCGGGAGGGCAACCCTCTAGGGGTGGTTCCCATCTGGTGTTATAAAGAAAAAAATTTTCTAGAGAGCCAACTCCAATCCAAAAATCCCAACTCCATTTTGCTTGAATCCAGCGGTTCCACCGAAGATTCCAAGGCCATGCACTGGGTGGATGCAGAGGCGTGGAAGCACTCCCTCGACGCCTCTGCCCATGTTTTTTCCAGTCTTTTGGAAACGATTTCCACCCAAGAAACACTTTGGACCTGTATTAGTTACGTACCTTCCCCCTATGAATGGCCCACCAGTAGCTTAGCTCATATGATTGGGGCTTTTAGCTCCTGTATCAATGTTAAGCTAATCTATTTGACTCCTACTCTGGAGAGTTTGAAGTCTACTTATCAAAAGGAAAAGAATAAAAACATCATCATTTTTGGCACGTCATACCACCACTTATCTCTATTTAATGAATTTTCTGATTTTAAGTCAGGGGAAGCCCCAAATTGGGATCGACTCATCGTGATTGATACGGGTGGCACCAAAGGACGAACGGTTTGGATTCCCCCCGAAGATCTCCAACTCAAACTAGAAAGTCTTTATTCTAAATTAACTAAACAGATTCACTTTTGGAGTGAGTATGGCATGTGTGAGTTGTTAAGCCAGGCTTGGAACACCACCCAAAAGCTGGGAAACTTCACATGCGCGCCTAGTTTGCAGGTGGCTGCCGTAAAACGGTCAAACGGCCAACCTACCGCAGAAAAGGATTCCATCCATCCCAATTGGGTTTTGGCAGATGAAGGCGAACCCGGATTGCTTCTCTTTTGGGACGCGTTTAGACCCACTTCCGGTGCGTATTTGCTCACAGAAGATTGGGGGAGTGTGTCCCATCCCAACCGCGCCGGCTGGTCCAAGGAATTCCAACTTTTGGGCCGGGCGCCCGACGCCTCGGTGAAAGGATGCAGTTTAAGAGTGACCGATCACTTTGTGTGGAAGCCACCTTCTAACATAGATTCTTATGTTAGGCTTAACGAAACCAGCACACCCCATCCTGTTTTTAAAAACCCAAAATCGCTCTCATTACCGCATTTTTTGGATGGCATTCAGTCTGAAAAAGACCTCTGGCTTCCCCGGGAAATCCAATGGCTCCAATCCCTTTTTGGGGAGCAAGCCCATCTCCTTCCCCAAACCCTGCATCGAGTCAAGCCAGGATCCCATTTAGGCATCGTGGCATCGGCCAATATTCCTATAGTTACCTTAGCACCTGTTCTTTGGGCACTCGCTCTTGGATTTGAAAAAATCAGTGTAAAATTGCCCTCTTTAAGAGCCATGGATCCCCTGTCTCTAAGGATTTTCCGCCAGCAAAAGGCCATCCTAAAAGTATTACAATTGCATTACAAAGCACTGGAATGGTCCCACGAAGATCTTTCCATGTTTCCCCATGGGGCCAATCCCATTTTTGTGTTTGGAACAGACCAAACCATCCATCTCTTTAAAAAGCACGCCCCAGGCTCTAGAATTAAGGGTTTTGGACCGATCTTAAATGGTCAGTCCGCCTCCGTTGTGGAAAATCAGTCCCTCTCAGAGCAAGCTCAGCAGCTTTCCACATGGTGGGGTCGCGGGTGCTTGACACCCCTCTGGCTAGAAATCCCACCCCACTGGACCCAGGAAAAACAATCCTCCTTTGGCAGGGAACTTGCCCAGGCCCTAAGTGATGAGATGCAAGTGCTTTTTGAGGTGCTAAACGTAACTCCACGGGCCTACTTTGATCTTAGAACTCTAAAGCTCAGACATTTTCTAAAGCAAAATAAGGCCCACGGTTCCCTTTGGGTGGAAAAGGCGGGAGTAGTGGCAGATCTAAGCTATTTCGGGGAGATCTCAAATCCAGCCTCGGGCCCTTGGGAATCCATCCTGGGCCAGGGAATGGTGGCTTTGTTCAGGAGTGGAGAATACCCGAATTTATTCAATTCCGTTTCTCAAAACACGCTTGTGCTCCCGGATTTATACGTCCCACACATGGGAAAAACCTGGGAACAATGGCTTACGCATGATTCACAGTTTGAAGCTAAGGATGGGGAGTGATTCAAAAATGATGCGACGTGAAAAAAACAAAGTAACAGATGAACAGTTCGCGAAGTTCAAGGATGATCCCAGGTTAGATCAAATTTGTACGCTACTTTTCCCAAATTTATCACGCAAATCCATCAAAAAAATCATCGATTCGGGCGGAGCATACGTAAATCAAAAACGAGAATTGATGGCCAAGAGATACCTAAAAATAGGTGACCAAGTCGAAATCTATTGGAAAGAGGCAGGCGTTGTCTCAGATTTCCCGCTAGGTGGTAAGCAAAGTACTATAAAATCAGGCCTAAGCCCTTTTGAAGATACTTTTGACCGAAAAAATTTGGTCCTGGAAAACAAAAATTATGTTGTGATTCACAAACCTGCAGGAGTGCCCAGTCAATCCACTCTAGAAAGCGTTAAGGGAACCATCATAGAGAAAGTAACAACCATTTTTCCCGAATTTGGTTCGGAAAAAGATCTTTTTTTGGTGCACCGTCTTGACAAAGATACCAGTGGGTTAATGATTCTTGCCAGAAATCCCTCTGCAAGAGCCTATTTTGAGGAGCAGTTTAGAGAGCATAAGATTAAAAAAACGTATCAAGCGATTGTGTTTGGAAAAGTGACGCCCAGTTCAGGCATGATTTCTTATTCCATAGGAAAAAGCAGCTTTGAAAAGAACACTTATTTTCCCATTTATTCTCAAAAATCAAAGTCATCCAATACAAAAAGTGCTTTCACAAAATACTCACTTAAAACTTATAACGAAAAAAAGGACGTAAGTTGGGTGGAATGTATCCCTACCACAGGTCGGACCCATCAAATTCGAGTTCACCTCATGGCACTTGGGTTTCCCATTGTAGGCGATAAAACCTATGCAAAAAATATGCTTAATCATCCCTGTTCCAAGGTAAGTTGGCGACACCTTTTGCATGCATCCCATCTGGAGTTTAAAGACCCTTCCGGCGCACCCATTTCTCTAACATTAGAATGCCCTCCAGAAATGAAGCAACTTTTTGAGCCCGACCGTTTTTGAACAGATTGAAATACATCAATTGATTCTTTATGATAGATCTACTAAACCTAAGATTGAGTAACTCATTATGGCAAGTAGACCGTGCGAATATTTTCTTTTTCATCCAAACTTCAATAAAAGCAAATTAAATAAACGATTTTTTCAGGTTTCACAAGACATTAGTAACGTTACTAGCCATAATGTCTATGACATCTATCCCCATTTCTTCATCGATTTTCGCAAAGAACAAGAAAAATTAAACCGAGCACATCTCATCGTCCTTCAGTTTCCCTTTTATTGGTACAGCACACCTGCTCTGTTAAAGGAGTGGCTGGATCAAACACTTCTTCTTGGTTATGCTTATGGTCACGGGGGAAATGCCTTAAGTGGAAAAGGACTTCAACTGCTGGTCACCTGCGGAGGCGATACAAACGCCTATCGTCGAGAAGGGAGCAACCTTTTTTCCGTTACGGAACTGTTACGCCCCTTCGAAGCCACAGCCAATCTATGCAAAATGATCTATCTGGAACCCTTTATTTTTCATGGCAGTGATTTCAAAGCAGAACAACTCACTTTTTCTTGTATTTCGTGGGCTAAATACTTAAAAAACCTGATCGACTCTACCCACCCTCTCATCCCTTACTCCACTCTATAACCCAAAAGAAGGAATTTCTAAGTGAATAATGATTCCATCATACATATTTGTTTTGTCATTCTTCTTGTGGCATGTATTTTTGTTCCCTTATTTACCAAGCTAGGTTTCAGTTCGGTGCTAGCTTACCTGGTGGGTGGTGTTTTGGCGGGTCCGGAAGGGTTTAACTGGCTCGACATGGGCGCTTCTTTGTTTCACGTTGGTGAATTTGGGGTGGTGATCCTTCTTTTTTTAATCGGACTAGAATTACGCCCCCAAAAGCTTTGGAAGCTGAAATATCAGGTTTTAGGGATGGGTGGCACCCAAGTTTTGGCAGGAACCGTCGTCTTAGGCACCTTATTTTATTTCTTAGACTACTCCATACTCAGTGCCTTAGTAGCTGGTTTTGGGTGCAGTCTCAGCTCAACAGCCATCGCCATGCGACTCTTCAATGAGCAAAGTCTGGACAAAGACCCTTCCGGACAAGCTGGATTCACCGTACTTCTTTTTCAGGATTTAGCCGTCATTCCTTTCCTTTCCCTACTGCCCCTGCTCGCTGTCTCACCCACTGCCGCTGAGCCTGCGAAGGGTGGACTTTTTCTCAAGATATCAGGCATATTGGTCATTATTGTCATTGCAAAACTGGCCATGAGAAAAATTTTTAGAGTCATTGCCCTTACTAGACTTCGCGAGGTTTTTACGGCTTTCTCCCTTCTCATCGTGGTGGGTATGGCCCTGGCCATGGAAAGCATTCAGCTTTCGGCGAGCTTGGGGGCCTTTGTAGCGGGAGTTCTGCTGGCAGATTCTGAATATCGACATGAAATCGAGTCCCACCTAGAGCCCTTCAAAGGATTGCTATTAGGTGTGTTTTTTTTATCCGTGGGAGCATCATTGCCCTTAAAAGTCGTATCGGAAAGCTTTTTTCCTTTTCTCTATACTCTCATCTCTATACTTGTTATAAAAGTTGGCATGCTTTTTGTGGTTGCCAAAGTCTTCAAACTCAATCTTAATTCCTCCATTTTATTCGCACTTTATCTTTCTCAAATAGGGGAATTTGCTTTTGTATTATTTTCCACTTCTGAAAAGCTGGGGCTCTTGAGTGGTTCCCAGTCCGCCGTGCTAAACGCCAGCATTGCCTCTTCCATGATGATGACAAGCCTATTTTCAGTACTTTATATAAAAGTGATTAGCCCAAGACTTTCTATCAAATTACCAGATTCAGAAGAACCTAAAAACGATATGGAACATGAGTCCTCACCCGTCATTGTGGCTGGTTTTGGTCGATTTGGCCAAATTGCCGCGCGTATGCTCATGTTACATAAAGTCCCAGTTACCTTAATTGATCGTAGCCCTGAAACCATTGAGCGAGTCCGAAAATTTGGCTATAAAGCCTTTTATGGGGATGCTCTGAGGCAAGATCTTCTTGAAAGTGCAGGTATTTCAAAAGCAAAATGCTTTATTGTGGCCATCGATGAAGTGACCCAGGTAAACACTCTGGTAGCCATGCTCAAAAAACACTATCCCCACCTAAAGATCTTTGCACGTGCCTATGATATGATCCACGCCTACGATCTCATTGAGCTAGGAGTGCATGGATTTGAAAGGGAAACTTTTGATGCGGCCGTAGCCCTTTCCAAAGAAGCACTCGCTTGCTTAGGTCACTCCCCTTATCAAACCCAAAGAGCCTCCATCTGGTTTAAGAACTATGATATCCAGCTGGTGCATAAGCTTTTGCCATTTAGAAATGACACAACGAGCATGGCTAGCAATGCTAGTCAAATCAGAAAGGAAATTGAGACTCTTTTTGAGCAAGATCATCTGGAAGTGGCGCAAGCTAACCCAGGAAAAGACTGGTAGAATTACATATTAAAAGATTATCTCTTTAGTCTAACACCTAAATCCAGTGTAAAATAAGAATGCACTGCATTTCGAGAGGGCATGCTGATATTTTTTCCATTTAAAGCGGAAGCCGCTCTGTCCCAAGTCACACCTGATTTAAAATCCCATCTAGTCGTTAGTTCCTTGTTGTAGCATAGCGATACCTTATAGATCTTAGGATTCTTCCACCTGCCTGTTGTAAATTGAGGATCGGTAGCTGGAAAGTCCTCTTCAAAAGAGGGATAATATTTCATTTCTCCCCTGCCCCCCAGCAGAGTGGCAAATCGGAATTCCCATTCCATTTTGGCTTCTTGAGAGCGCCAGGTATACCCAAGTTCAGCCCATCCCCCCCGCACCATATAATCCAAATAGGGGGTACGCACGCTTGGTTGTGTTCCCTTGTTTTTTAAGTACCTTCGGTGATAAGGACTCAGGGATAGTCGCCACACATTTGTCTCCGTGGGATTAGGCAATCTCATTCGAAACAAAACCTGTGTTTCCCAATATTTAAAAGAATTATCTCCCACTCTTTCCTTTTTATCATTTTCAATTCCAGATTCCGATAAAGAAACAGCGTACTTTCCTGCTACCTGCAAACCCACATTGTGAGCAAACCAGCCCACCGAGCCAAATGAGAATGGGAACAACTCTAGAGAAGAATCCAAATGCAAGGCACTTGAGGCATAAAAATGCCTTGGATTATAATGAATGTTTTTAACTTCATGCCATCCCACTCCAATGGCATTATCCCATTTCACACCAGCCTCTGGCCAGCTGGATTTTTTGGGAGGCACCACAAGAATGGCAGGATTGCCCGCTACCTGTTTGGAGCTCAAAACGGCTACTGTTGTGATGCGCGCCACGGATTTACCCACGTAATTGCGGCAACCCACTGCGTCCTCTTTCAATCGAGCGTAGCCAAACCCCAATTCATCTTTGCCCCCAATCACCACTCTAGCCAAAATGTCATTCATTCCAGTGGCGGGGTTTTTTTGATTAAGTTCCCAAGTTTCACCCACGGCAATGTAACTACTTTTGATGACAATGACACAGCCTTGTTGCTCTACCACTTGACCTTCATAAAGTAGGGGATCTTCTTCTCCATAAGCCTGCTGATTCGTGACAAAAAGCCCAAATATGCCCGTCAGAAGCCAACTTCTCGCAACCCCTCTCACTACACAAAGCCCTATTCTACTAGAAGGCCCTAACAACACCTTAGTCCTCATGCTTGCTTTTTTCCCGCGTCTACAGGCTGAATTTGTTTTCGGTCAATGGGAAGAAAATCCGCCCCAAATTCACCGGTCCGATTAGACTGGGTTTCCAGTGTGGAGTGAAACAAATGTTTGGAGAATTGATCGGGAGTCACCTCCAAGCCCATGCTCTGATTTGCATCATTTTCCCAAATTAATTTGCATTTTACATTGCTGAATTCATTGTTAATTTCTTCTTTCTCCAGTTTCGTTTTTGAAAACTTTGCCATGGTAACAGAGGTTTCAGTTGACTTTTTTACAGCAAACTGAATACTTTTTTTACTCAGCTCCCAAAATTCACTTTGAACTTTTTCATCCAGAAAATTGGTATCTGGGTTCAACATTTTTTTAAGATAATGGAGCACGATTTTGTGTTTCTCTCCCCAAGGAAAGTTTACCTTTTTGGTACGAGTTTTTTTTCCTTCCGTGGAATGGGAAAGGATTTCCAGCTTCACTCCGCTGAGCCCCACATCTTGAATTTGGGCCGGATAAAAAGAGCTTCCTTTGGAACTAATGGCTTCCACCATTACAGGAAATGAGGTAGGCACTCTTCTTTTCAGACGAATTTTACCATCCTTAAATCGATTTACGATCTGCACAAAACTTTCAGGCTTGATGGGTTTGCGGATCCAATCCATCAAATCAGAATACCCAGACACCTCTTTTAACAAAAATTCAGCCAAATAATCTCTTTCAAAGGCCGTCACCAGGATTGGACAATCTCTTATCTTTTTTAATTTCATGGCCGTTTGAGCCCCATCTTTGTCAGGCAAATCAAAATCAATGATCACAAAGTCCAAATCCGGAGTGGTTTTAAACAAGTCCTGCGCCTCTTGAGAAGTCCTCGCCACCACCACTTGAACTCCCAAAAAATGGTCCTTTAATACTTCTGAAGTAATGACAAGTGACGCCTTGCTGGCGTCCGCAATTAGAATTTTTTTCATGGATGTATGGGCTCCTTATTTCACGATCTATTTTGGTTCTGTGGTGGTCTGACCTGGGGAGGCATTCTCCGGTGCTGAGCTGCTTGGCATGGCCTGTTCCTGATCTTCTTTAAGTTGCTCCCCAGAGATCTCTCGACTGGATTGCACTTCTACAGGGTCACTTTCCGGTGTTACTCCCTCCGTGGAAACTCCATCCAGGGACATTCCCACCTCCCATTCTAAACTCTGGTTCAGATTTTCCACTCTGGAAATCACCCACTGACCATTTTCATAAATCATGTTGGCCCGATTCACGATTTCCTGCAGAGGAGCTCTTTCCTGTACCTCGCCCGCAATCCAGCTGCGATAAACCATTTTATAATCTAGAGCGACTTGCTTTTTACCAGCCACTTCCACTCGATTCACAATTTCAAAGGATTTAAATTCGTAACGTTTCTCCAGATAGGCTTTTTTAAACACACTCTCCGTGGCATTTAAAATGGACTCTTTTAAACTACCGCTGGTAAGTTCTGCTAACTCTTGTTTTTGATCCAATACGGTGATGTTCACCGCCGTGGAGATGTACTTGTGTAGCCGTTCTTCAGGACTTGCCACTTTGGAATCCTGACATGAAGGTACACATGCTACAACGCCCCAGGACGCCAAAAAAATAGCAATCGCTTTTTTAACGGATTGAATTGCCTTCATTCCTTCTGCCCTACCTTGTATGTCTGAACCTAAGGTTCAGGGTAGCACAAAAATTCCAAGACACAGGTATTTCCCGAACACGCGTCAAAAAACATTCAGAATTTAGGGCAGGGTCTCTTCATTTTCCAAGGGGGCAGAGGGGCCTGGAATGGGCCTGGAGGCCTCCAACCCACCTTCAGGTGAGGCTTTTCCCTCTCTTAGGAGCTTTAAGCGGGTGGTTTTCGGCAATCTCTTGGGAATTTCTAAGCTCATCTCCGAATCAGGGGATTTTCCACGTATGGCTTGGGGGGAATCTGCTTGCAACGTTTTGATAAATCTATTTTTTTCTTGAACTGAAACCAATGGTTGTCTAATCTGTGGAAATCCGGCCTGTGGGTTAAAACGTTGTACCGCTTGAGATAAGGTGAGAGGGGAAGGGGAAATTTCCATCCATTTTAAACCATAAACATCTAATGGTCCAGTGATCAAATACCCGCTTTCATCCACAAATAAAAAAGAATGGAGTTTTTGCTCGCCATGGGAAGGTTTGTACATCCCCAGCAATACCCCATTTTCATTGAGATAATGGTGTCTTGAGGAAAAATGATACAATCCCTGCTTTTGCAGATAGACTTCCACCACTTTGCCACCCAGTTTGGCTTGATGAAGCACGGTAGCCAACAATCCATCCGTCATTTTTTCCGTAAATACAACGATTTTTGAAGTGGCCAAGGATAGCCGTTTTTCAATCTCCGGCTGGATTTCTAGAAATTTTCCAGAAGTTTGAGCAAAACTTGTGGTCCAAAGGGAACACGCTGCCACCAGCACCCCAATCCCAACCACTCTCCTAAGCTTCTCTCCTAAAAACAGCGGCAAAAAACCCTTCCAATTTATCCGAATTGCCCGGAAGTGAGAGAAAGCAGCCCGCAGGGTTGAGGTACTTTCGATAATAATCATGGATACGACCTTCCAAAGGCAAAAGCCTAAACTGAGGGTGGGACTCTAAAAAACGATCGACCTGGTCTGTGGTTTCTTCTTTTTCAATACTGCAGACAATGTAAATCATTTCGCCCCCTAAATCGACCAACTCAGCCAATCCGTTGAGGAGTTGTTCTTGCTCCGTAGCGCATTTCTTGACATCGGCAAGATGTCTTAGCCATTTGATTTCCGGGTGTTTTCGAATCACGCCCGTGGCTGAGCAAGGAGCATCCAACACCACCTTATCGAATTTAAGTTTACCTTGATTCGCCAAGGCAAAATCCAAAGCATTTTTATGCTCCACTTTTACGGGTCCGGCCTTGCACCGAGTTAGGTTTTCCATCAATCTTACAATGCGTTTTTGAGAAAGATCCAAAACCGTCAAATTTTCCGGCAAAAGGCCCGCATCTAGGAGTCCAATCGACTTCCCTCCGGGAGCCCCGCAGGCGTCCAATACCTTTTGGTGGGGTTGCACCTTGATTAGGTTCACCGTCACCTGGGCTGCTTCTTCCTGGATTTGGTAGCAACCATGGGCAAAAGCTTCACATTTTCCTAAAGGAGGGAGTTTTTCCACAATCCAAGCCTGGGGTAAGGCACAGGTTCGAGACTCTAGGCCATGTTCTCTCAACAGATACGTGCCTAAATTTTCACCAGTTGGAATGGGATTTTTCTTGATTTCTTTCAACACAAACCGGGAATGTTCGTTGTTGCCCTCTAGAAGATATTCCAGCCTGGGCGATGAAATCCAGCTCATCCAGCGCTCCACCATCCATTTGGGGTGGGAGTAATGCATGGAAAGATAATCTGCCCTCTCTTTTACTTTGTCTGGTTTGGGAAAGTACTCAGCCCGTGCAGCCACTCTTCGAAGGACGGCGTTGATAAAACTGCTGGCTTTAGACATCCCCATTTTTTTCAGGGCCTCAACCGTCTCAGAAACGGCAGCCCTATCGGGAACCTTTTCCATATAAAAGATTTGATAGGTTCCCACCCGTAAGGCATTGACCACGCGGGTGTCTAAACTGGAAAAAGGGCGATCCAGCATGTGTTTCAAGATCCAATCCATTTTAGCGAGCCACCGCAGGGAGCCATAAACCATTTCGAAAACAAAGCTTCGGTCTAAGGCGCTAAGATTCTCTGAATGCTGAGAAAAAAGCTTGTCCAGAGCCTGATCGGCGTGGGTGTTTCGAGTGAGTACGTGACCCAAAGCATCAATTGCAATTAATCTTGTTAATGTACCAGACTTGGTCGGCATGTGTTCGCTCCATAATGTTCTTAAAATTTGCGCGCCTAAGGGGGCTGTGTAACAAATGGAGGGAAGGATTACAACTAAAAAATTCAATGAAAATCCGTGGTGAGTTTACAATCATTAATGATTACCGTAATTTAATCTGAAATTCAGACCAGAAAAGTGAATTGAAGTTTAACGACATGTCCACAATGGGAACCCTCTCACCCTCAGCTGATTTTCCTTTTCGGTCCAAATGCAAGACGGAATGACCTGAGCTGGAGTGAAAGGCAACTTTGGGTATCTTTCTGCACCCACAAAAACTCCACCCGTCCCGAAGGAAGATAGAGAAAAAAATGAGGTTTATCAGTATGAAGTCAAGATGACACCAAATATTGCGATTCGCCATTTCCAAGGGCAAACCACCATCAGAATGCCTGAAGTTCCCAAAAGTGGAAATGAAATCCTCTTTGCCAAAAATCAACTAAACATTGAAGCCGTTTTGGTAAATGGAAAGTCTGCCTCCTTTCAAAATGGGGATAAAGGGTTGGTGGTAAAGTTGGATCCAGTGAATCAAGCCAAACTTCCTATTGTGATACAAATATCATACATTGGTTCATCTCAATCCCATCATTTTGAAGACCAATATGTTTATTCGCCTTTCAACAGTTGCGGATGGATGATTTGCATAGATTCACCCACCGGAAGGTGTCAATGGTTTGAGACATCGCCAGGACAAAGTTTAACCTGACCAACCATAGCTTGATCCTCCAATTTAGGTTTGTTGATCCATACGGCCTCAGGTGCTGAAGCGGCTCTGGACGCTCCCTTTGCGAACCGATTTGGGTTTCGTGAATATGCATAGGCCAGAACAGCATCTCGATGTTGTTTCTTTTCTATATGAGCGCCAGTGTGCACGTCATTTGGCGTGTAGTACTCAAGTCCTGAATGTCTTCTGCCGATGCTGTTACCCAAGCCACCTGGCTAAAAATCATCTTCGTCAATCTTTGTGGGTAGTGTATTTTTTCTCCAAAAATTCTTATCTCCCCCTGGAAGGGTCTTTGAAGACCCAAAGTACCATTAAAAAGGAGAGTTTTACCAGCTCCATTTTCTCCTAGTATGCTCGCTGAAGTTCCTTGTTTAATGGCCAACGAAACCCCCTCGAATGCTGGACGGCTGTAACGTAAGCGCCAAATCCAGCCCTGTTGAGACCATTTAAACAACTCAATAGATTAGGAAAGAAGGGACCCTATATCAAAAGGTAACGGAAGTCAATGTTTTGGTAGAATTTTTTTCTTCCATTGTTTTTTTCGGCTAATTTTTGGGCTGGGAAATCACGTTTGCGGCGGGATTGAGAAGAGGATTGACCGTGAGCGAGGACCTGGGAGTCTCCGACATCAAGTAAGACAGCAGCTGAGGCGACTACTTTCTTCTAATCTACCGCTTGCTTCTCTCAATCAAGCTGTCAATCAATTCTACTAACTTGGCCTTCAGAGTTATCTCTTTTGAACTTGCAGCCTCTGGTTTTAAGAACTCTGTGTGCTCAGGATTGATTGACGCCTGATAAAGAACGGTCAGAATGGTCAGAAGTATGTCGCGTATACTCGAGGCTGATTTTCTCAGGGTTTCACGCTTTCCCAGCACGAAGCTCGTTCCTCCCAGAACCATAGTGACAACGATGGTCACAACCAAAAAATCGGTCACGGCTGTGCTTTGTTGAAGCTCTGTAATCCCAGCGCCCAGACTCGCGCCCAAGAAAATAAAAACAATGTTCTTGGCCCATTCAAGACCCTTAGGAGCCTCAGCCAATGTCTTTACGGTATTAAGCAACTCATTCCACGTTGGGGCCGGAATTGGGACGTGCCGGTGATTCGGAGGGGTTGTTAGGTTCAATGCTCCACTAGTGGGAAGACCTCGAGAGGTCGGATTCTCAGAAGTGCTCTCGTCCTTCCCAAAAGTTAAATTATTCATTCTTGCCAGTCTCCTGCTGTTGGCCGGCGTCAACAGCGACAGCGCCAAGTCGAATGGCGCTCAGAAGATGGGTATTTCCGCAGTTGTTGCGGGAGAGAGCAACAACTGGAAAAATTGCACCGCTTCCTATGATTGTTTGCGGCCCATGAAACTCACGCATCTCAAACACTGTATCATTAAGAGTCCAATTCGAATGCGCACATACGGCGCATTGAGCTGCCTTACCCTGGGGCCATAATTCGTTCATCCGCTTTTGCACGCGGTTGAGCGCTTCACCTTCAATCTTCATTCGTCATCTCCTGGCAAAAGAGGAAATCTAAACACCTACGGTACTGAAATTTTTTTAAACCGATTCGGGCGGAGCCCGCCTCTAACTGAAAAATTTGAAATCATTTCCATCTTTACCTAAAATCAGAATCCATTTTCTTTAATTTATTTTCCAATCACCAACTCCCCCAAAAGCTCATCCACATTCTTCATGGCACCGGCCAGCAGTTCCTTTATTTGCAGCGCATACTCTTCCGGCTCAAGTAAAATTTCTTCTTCTGGTCCGTTGGGGTTGTAGTGACCCGCCGAAAGATTGTAGCCATCGGCAATCACTTTCTCGACAGGAATGCTCCAACTGGTTGTTCCTTGTTCGCGCTTTTTGCTCAGTTTCAAGAGTTCTTCAAAATGCTTCTCTGTGATGCCCGCTTTTTTGGTGAGCTTCTTGCCTTCCAGCAAGGGCACTTCGTAGAACCAAATGTCTTTTGTTGGTTTTGTTTTGTCGAACAACATAAACGAAGTCTTGACTGCAGAATATGGCAAGAAGATGCCTGGGGGCAGGCTTACCACAGTGTGCAAGTTGCATTCCTTCACCAGCCGTTCCTTTACCTGCTGGTAGGCGGCATTGGTTTGGAACAGCACACCTTCAGGCACCACCACCGCCGCACGGCCGCCTTTCTTGAGCTTCTTTTCTATATGCTGCAGGAATAGTATTTCGGTTGCAATGGCCTCGATAGGGAAGTTTTTTTGAATGATAGGCTGCTCTTTCCCGCCAAAAGGAGGGTTGGCAAGAATGATATCGTGCTTGTCGCGTTCATCGATTTGCCGGATATCGGTTTGCAGCGTGTTTTCTTTTGAGATGCGGGGATAGTCAAGACCGTGCAGCGTTAGATTCATCAGACAAAGCACGAAAGGTAACGGTGTTTTCTCGTTGCCATAGAAAGTTTTGTTGTTGAGTATTTTTCGCAGCTCGGCCGTTTTGGCCTTGGATTCGAGATACAAATGCGCTTGCGCCAAAAACCCACCCGTTCCGCAGGCAGGGTCGTAGATGGTTTCCCCTATTTTTGGGTCAATCATGGCAACCATTGTTTTAATCAATGCACGCGGCGTGTAGTATTCACCGGCGTTTCCACCGCCTTCGCCCATGTCTTTCAATAGGCCTTCATAAATGTGGGAGAGCGAGAATGTTTCTTCCCCCACATCAAAATGGATAGACTGAATGAGGTCAATCACCTCTCACAAAAGATAGCCAGAGTTGAACCTATTTTGCACATTCTTGAAAATCGCAGACACGATATCACGCGGGTCGCCTTCCTTGGCCCCTTCAAACTGCCGAGATACTGAAAGAGACCAGGATTGGCCTCATCAACCCGTGTGACGAAGTCGATGAGTTCTTTGCCTGTGAGTGCCTTTTTAGGGTCGCTCCATTCTTCCCACTGAAACTCTTTTTTCAAAAGCGGGTGGTACTCGTCCCCCTCGAGCTCGGCCATGGCCCTGCGTTCTTTTTCTTTGTCGGCAAAGAACTTCAAATACAGAATCCAGCTCAACGCTTCGGTGTAATGGCTCGCCCCGTTGATGCCGTCGTCGGTGCGCATGATGTCGCAGCAGCGGTTCACAATGTTACGTAGCTGTTCTTTTGATGTCATTTGAGCTCAACTTTCGCAGACTTGGTTTGATTTGAATCAGTCGTTGTGCGGCGCATGGAGTCTACTAGTTTCGTAAGACTTTCAGCGGACGGAAGTTTACCTTCAAGCTCTTTTGGCAAGCTTGGCGAGAGTGTGTAGGTGCCCACACCCATTGGCACAGTTGACTGCGACAGTGCATATTCCACCACAGTTCGATTCTTATCGGTGCATAAAATCATACCGATTGAATTGTTTTCGTGTGGCAATCTAACTTGTTTATTTAATGCGGTCAGATAAAATTGCATCTTGCCTGCAAGCTCAGGCTTAAACTCTACCGTCTTGAGTTCTATAGCGACAAGGCACTGCAAAGCTCGATGATACAAGAGCAAATCGATGTAAAAATCATCTCCGCCTACGTTCACGCGGTATTGATTTCCTAGGAACGTGAACTGCCCGCCCATCTCGGTCAAAAAGCGCCCAATTTTTTGAAGCAGAGCCCTTTCGAGTTCTCGCTCAGTGTGCTCTTCGGTGAGCTCCAGAAAATCGAAGGTGTACTCGTCCTTCAGTGCTAGAATGGCTTGGGCGGCTCGCTCGGGTGCTAGTGTTTTTTCAAAATTTTGTTGGCTTAGCGCTGCTTTTTGAAATGCCTGATTCTGGATTTGCAACTTCAAAACATTCTGCGACCAACCGAACTTTGAAGTCATCCTGAGGTAGAACTCCCGCTCTTCGGGGGTTTTACACTTTTGAAGAATGGCAATATTGGCCCCCCAGCCGACTTCTGAAACAAGCTGTTTCAGAATTTCATCTCCATGATATGTTTGATAAAAATTGAGGGCGTGCCACAAATTGCGGGCAGACAAGCCCAAGTTTGCGGGGTTGCCTGCCTTCAAGTCGGCTTCAAGTTGTTCCACGACTCCTTTGCCCCAGCCCTGTTTTGCTTGGGCTTCGCAAATAACTTTCCCGAGGTCCCAATAAAGCATAATGAGCTCGGCATTCACCTTCTGCATTGCAGAGAAACGAGCCATCCGAACTCGGGTTTTGATTTCGCTTAAAAGGTTTCCATAGCTCTCTTGGTCAAAGCCTGGGCTCACAATCGACATTTAACTCACCTCCTTCACGAAGCCGTCTGCCACTTCGTACTCGCGCACATTTCTAAAGAGCTTCCGGGGGCACGACACTGCGGCGGTTGGGTTGTGCAAAAAGTCAAACTGGCTTTCTTCAGCTTTCGGGCAATCCATATAGCGATGGCTGGAGAAAAACGCCCCGCTCACCGCACTCAAAGAGCCATCCAAGAAACCACGAAGGCCAATAGGCGAGCCTTTCGCACTGTTTACTGTTTCTTTAAATGTTGGCACTGCGCGAATCTCTGAGGTGTCGGCTTCACCGTTACTAACCGGAATCTGAAGTGCCATAGGACCGACTCCAAGAAGCGCCTGAAACAAGAGAGGAGGGTCATCCCAAACAACAAGGTGGACATCGGCGCCGGTACCAAGGTTTATTGCAACGAGTCGGATATCTGCGGGCGCGACAGCTAGGCTGCTAAGTTGTCCGATTTTTTCCCTCATCGCTGCTGTGATGGCAAGAAGGTAATCGTCTGGATTGATTGTCCCAACGCCACTGAGCTGCGTTGAGTCAATTCGGCGCGCATGATTCTTTGGCCAAGGCGCAGTGCACTCAATCCAGATTTTTTGCTCGCCCAAGGTCGCTAAAAAGTCAGGCCCGCTCTTAGGTGTCGTTATCCCCGCCAATAACGACTGCTGCATAAGCCAATTCGCGAAGAACATTTCCCACCAAAGTTGCGGCACTTCGTTTGGAAACTTTGAAACAAAGTCTTTGTGCAAAAGTCCCGCAGGAGCAGCCTTCTCGTACAGGTCTTCAAAGTAGACTCGCACATCCGCTTTGCCCTCATGGTCACAAAGTGCGCGATAAAGAACTTTGATGCATTTGTTTTGCCACAAAGGATGTGCGGAACTTCCTGCGCTCATTTTCTGGGGGCCTTGGCAGCTTTTGTCTTCTTTGTTTCCTTAGCTGTTGCCGCTGACTGCTTTTCATTTAGGATTTGAGCGAGAAGCTCATGGCCTGTGCCTTCGGCGAGGTCTTGCGGGACGAGACGGCCGGAGAAGGCGGAGGCAAGGAGTGAAGCTTTTGCATTCGGCACGATGCAACTAATCTCAGCCACTAGGCGACGTGAACTATCAAGAGAAGCAAACCCCCGCTGGATGCAGCATAGGATTCTCTCTTGTTCTTCCCGGCTCGGTATCGGAATAAAAAAATTCATCAGCTTATCGGTGTCTATACTATCAACTGTTGCGCCAACCTTCGAGCAGGTTTCCAAAATCTGATTCTCAAAAGCCCGTGTCGCGAAAAAGAGCCAATTTGAACTAGCAATAGAAGATGGAATCAGTACCTTGATATCTTGGTTTACGGTTGCTGAAACATTAAGAATAGCAACGGGAAACGAGTGTTTAAGAATACCGCTTCTAGTTACCATAAGAACCGAGCCTGGAAGATACAAACTAAGTTTTCCTGTTTCCGTAACCATAGCATTCAACTTGTCTATGGAATCAGAGATATGAGTTCGCTTCATATCTTTTGGAGTGACCCAAGGCACTGTTCCTTTTTCCCAGAATTCTTCATTGGATGTGCTTGGAGTTGAGCCTCCGCCCCATGCACCAACCTCACCCAACCTCACCCACTCCCACGACTTGGGGATTTCGAATGGGATTTCGTCATCGGAGATAGGCGGAAGCTCGTCTTTTTTCGCCTTTTTGATTTCGCCATTCTTGATGGCTTTGGCGCGCTCGGCACGGATGCGTTCGAGGAGTTTTGATGCCGGCTCCGTACGTTATCATAACTGCAGGAGCGACCCAACATTCATGGTGTCAAAGAAGAACTTTGTTTCTTTTTTCAGCTTAGTGAGTTAGGGTCTGATTTTCGAGCTGGCTAGATTTTGCGGGTGGCGGGC
>JBIIVH010000133.1:0-5330 GCA_044339525.1 Silvanigrellaceae bacterium
TTGATGTCCAAAAAAAAGTCTTGGAGATCTTCAAGGAAGACCAGGACGAGTTACCAGCCCCGATGAAAGAAATAGGTTAATAGAGCGAGTGACCTTACTTCGGAAAGAAGGGATTTCTTTTGGAGATTCAGCTTCTTGTCTAGGTACCTCATCTAAAACCATTTTTAGATATCTTTCAAACCCGGAAAAAACAGATGGTCGAAAAGGTTCCCCTAGAAGGGTCCATAATAAGTTAACAGCCGAAGAACGGGATAAATTTCTTCAAGTAGCTTGTTCTAAAGAGTTTGTGGACTTGTCTCCATCCAAAATTGTACCCATTTTAGCCACTCGAGGAGAATACTTTGGGTCAGAAAGTACATTAAGCAGAATTTTAAAGGAAAATCAGCTTAACAAACATAGAAGAAGAGAACGCGTGGCCACCCATCATCAACCTGAATCTTTGGTAGCTACTGGTCCCAATCAGGTATGGAGCTGGGATGTTACTTATTTGCGGAGCCGGGTTTTAGGAAAACATTTCTATTGTTATCTATTTATGGATGTTTATAGCAGAAAAATCGTAGGCTGGACCGTCCAAGAGAAAGAGTGTGGAAAGTTGGCATCAGAACTTTTGATTAAATCCTGCAATGATGAAAACGTTGGATACGATGAACTTTCTTTACATCAAGACAACGGCGCTGTGATGAGGGGTTCTGTTTTTATGAGCACGATGAGTGCCCTAGGAGTAAAAGCGTCTTACTCTAGGCCGGGCGTTTCGGACGATAATCCCTTTTCAGAATCACTGTTTAGAACAATGAAATACCGAACATGGTATCCTGAAACCCCTTTTTCCTGTGTGGAAGATGCTTCCAAGTGGATGAATCGATTTGTAAATTGGTACAACGAAATTCACCTTCATAGTGGAATAAAGTTTGTCACTCCCAACGATCGTCACAGTGGCCAAGATGCTGAAATTTTAAAGAAACGTCGTACAACCTATGAAGCAGCTAAAGAGCTTCATCCCGAGCGCTGGAGCGGGAAGATTAGGAACTGGGACTTGGAACCGCGTATCGAATTAAATCCCAAAAAACGCGCGTAGCGCGTTGGTATTTTTGTAGTCCGAGTTCGTCAGCGTGTTACGCTTGTGGAGCCGGGCACCAAAAGCGAAGCGACGAAGCTCCCAAGGGCACCCCGAAGCTTTAGCGCAGGGGCAGCCTTGGCTGCCGACGGGCGCGAGGAAAGCGCAGCGGTGCCGGTCTCCACAAAAGGCACGCTAGTGGTGAGGGTTTCTCCATCCCTAAAAGTCTTTCGGATCAGGATATTCAACTAGAAAAAACACCAAAAACAACCCGAAACCCAGATGCCTGAAATTAAAGTAACATTGGACAATCTTTTTGACAGGGAAACCTCTTCGTGATAGTTTCCTTTTGTTTACGTCAGACATCTTTCCTGAAAGCTACCGCAAATGAGCACTCGTGTCATTGAGGACAATGAAAGCAGAATACGTAAGGTCCTTTTGCAGTCGCAAATCCTGATTTAAAGAAGGCAATATCGCGGTAACAAAGTGTTTTTCATTTTTTTGTGGGCCAATAGCTAGGCCAAGAAAAACAATTAAACAAACCATCAAAGCAAGCGGAATTGAAGGCAGGAACGTTAGCCTGTGGCCCGAAGAAAAACCATCCTGTTTGCTATACAGTATCCTTACGATAATCTTAGGAAGGAAATAGAAAATGAGGCCCAAAACAGGAACTAAAGTGGCAATTATAAGTCGAGGTTCTACACTAAAGAAACCAGAAAAAGCGACCATTGCGAGCATACAGCCTGCAAATTGAGAAATTGCCAACACCTTGGTTGCATACGAATTTAGTTGAAAAAGTGAGTCCCGCGGCAAAGAATTACGTAGAACCATATCAGCTGGATTAAAGAGCCCAATGACGATTCCGCTCATAACAAAAGAAAGGACAAGCGTCAATTTACTTGGCCATAAAAAGAATAGAAATACAGCAGACATTGATAAAATTGGAACGCCGGACACAATTCGACTTGGCCCTAGTTTCGAGATGATGGGTTGTATTTTAAGCCCAACAAGCATGCCTGGTAAACGACAAAGGATTAGTAAAGCCACGCCAAGCGCCGCGCTACTGATTCCAAATCGCTCAGCGATGAGAGGCGTGTAATTCCCACCAACCCCTGAAATCCCGTAAAGAATAGCAACAGCCGAAGGAATTACCAGGAACGGCCCTAATGCTTGCGCGAGGCCACGATTCATGGGAGTAGAAGTGGAAACGCAGGACACAGAAATATCTAGCTTGCCCTCGTCAGAAGATTCCTGCCTTCCAAAAAAAATGAGCACCAGCCCAAGACCAATAAAAGTCGCAGCATCTATAGCGAAAGCTAACCGCCAAGTTGAATTCGAAATTAAATATGCAGCAGTTAGTCCACCTAATGCATAAGCTAAAATATCAAGCGACGACTTAAGTCCAGCAGCCTTTGCGTAGTCGGCTTCGGAGAAAAAGTATTTGTATACGGAAACATTATAAAAGATTCTTGGAATCCCTTCTTTTGTAAACGCATATAACACTACAAAAGCGGAAGAAAAAAGTAACAACTGATTTGAAGTAAGGCCTTTGTCTGCAAGTAACCAGGCGAACATAAGCTCTATAGCTGCGACTGTAAGCAGAATTAAGCCATAATCGAGTCTCGCAGAATTTACTCTCTTCTTTACAAACCTCGCAAATAGAGATGCCGTATATATTGCCACTGCTGGGAAAAGCCACATTATCACAGCGAAGCGCACATCGTCTCTCTCAGCTCCCAAACCATACGGCACAGCGCAAACAAGTAGTGCATCGCCAAACGCCGACAAGAACGAGGCCATTAAAAAAGCTGATGAGCGCTTCATGGAATACAAACTCCGAAGGTGATTACATTCCCGAGCCCGTGTTCTGGTCGAGCATCTCTGCGGCTTTTTCCAATGCACTATCCAAAAAATCGATTTCTTGTTGATTCATAAAGGACCTCCTTTTAAACGGGTTGAAAAATGATTGGCGCAACCAACCGAAGCCAATGGCCACAAGATGCCTGGAATCGGTATTCTTTAACATTATTCTGAAAGCGATGTTCTTTAAGTACAAGGCTTTTGGATAGGAATCGAGAATAGATGATATCCATATGAGGACTTAAAACTTCAATCTGTATCGGTTCATCTTGTTCGTTGTTCCACCACGTTGCACTCAAAAGAGCACGTTTAATGACAGTCGCTAGGAGTGGCATTACCTCCTTGACAGAGACATCCTTGGCGTATATCCGAACCGACTCCAAAGGGCATACAAAGGCCCAAAAATACTCATATAAATCGATAGCGGTACGCAGCTCAGGTTGTTGAAGAAAAAACGGACTCGTATTTGTTTCTTTAGGTAAGCCTTGATTTCTACTGGTTGAGGAGAGCAGCTCAGAGTTGAAGTCAATCTCCGAAATTCCATTTTTTACCAATAAAGCTGAAGGTATTTCTGCTGAGCAAGGATTCTGTAGCATGAGCAATAGCTTTTCGAGTTGCGAAAAGGGCATCCTATCGCTCTGCTCTAAAGTAACGTATTCAGCTTTAGGAAACATTTTCGCAACCCACCGTGGCATCCAGGGAACTAACGTTGCATGATTGTCATTCAGCAATCCGTTGGAAATTAACACGGAGCCTATATGTATTTGAAGTGGACTTAACTCGCGCGCAAGAGTGAAAGTCTCAGCTTGGGTCATTCCTGCACTTTGGCAGCTGACAAAAAAATGAGGAGCATCACAAACAATGCCCACGCCAGTTTCTTCCTTTGTCTCTAGCAACAAATCAAAGTAAGGCTTCACGTCATGAGTGACCATTACGTTCTCAAGCATAACTTGAGAAGAAAAACAGCTTGCCCAATGCTTAATTCTAGAAAAAATCTTACGCTTTTTTCCAATTCAATAAAATTTGCATCCCAGTGAATGCCGCATTTTTCACCGTTATCTTTTCGGAGAGATGTAAAGTGCTCAACGACATGAATCGGCGATAAAGAGTCTATTTTCTTTGCAACTGGGACCAGCTCGTCCAAACTATCTATACCAAATGGATTCAACAGATTATTGTGTGCAATAAGTTTCGCCCCACCCAATTGGGAATATACCCTTTCATGCGAATATGAAATGTGATTGGGAGTCGTCATTTGAAAATGAGAAATTAGCCCACGTTCAACCAATTGATCATTTGGCGTGTCGTATTGCAGCATTTCACATCCCACAGAAACCATGGTGCCTCCAAAAGCCCAGAATAGTCACCCGGGAGATTAGTACCAGCGAATGAATTCCTCCACCGCAAGGAAATTAATTTGGGTTGAATGTATAGCGTTACTAACGTTTTCGATTGGGCGGCACCGCCACCGGTCATTTGGGTCTTTACTCCACCAACAGAATGGCGAGCTACGGGAGGTTTTTAATCTCTCTTTTTTGGGACTCTCATTTTTAATTCCCGATGTCAAGCAAAGTGGCGGCCTTAACCTCACTGGCTTCTCGTTTTCAGAGCCTGGCACGGTACGGGCCTCCTGTTAGGATGACGGTCTCGCTTGGGTTCTGTGAGCCTATCCACTAAGGCATCTGCTACCACGATTTGAGAAGCATATTCCATGGATTCTCGGCTGAATTTTCCATGAGAAACATTCATCTGTGCATCTTTCTCCATTTTTTCGTGAGGTGGAATGGGAGGCAATATTTTCCAGGGTTTTAAGGTCATAAATGGCTGTTTTGCTAAACGTACCGATAACTCTCACTTTTTGACCTACATTCCGATAGGGAACAGAGTAATAGCTTCGATTTCGTACCTCCTGATAAAAAGTTCTCTGAATGAGACCAGCATGGCACTCCACATTTGCCTTCTCTTTGAGTCGATTGGACCTCTGTATTTAAGTCCTAAATATCGATCCCATCTATACAATCCACAAAGGCTTTTCCCCCAGGAACGTGTTTTAAGCGCAGGGTCGTGGGAAGGGCTTTGGTTGCTTTTACGAGCCGTGAAAGCACATGGCAAAGGCTCCAGTAACCCACTGAAATGCCTTCTTGTTCTTGATATAAAACTTGATAGGACACCCCCCTTTTGGATCTGTTTGATGAGAGCATCACAGTCTGGTAGAGCAGCCCGAAAGGGAGCCCCGACAATCGATCCAATTGGGTGGTGGCGTTGGGATCCCATCGGTCACGGTAACAGTTATACTTTGGCCGGCCTAGAATTTTGAAATTTTACATTTTATCAAAAACTATGATACAGAATCCTAAAAGCCGAGGATTCAAAAGTGACGATAATGGTATATTTTGCTGATGGTGTTCTTGAAGAA
>JBIIVH010000055.1:0-25164 GCA_044339525.1 Silvanigrellaceae bacterium
CGAAACCCAGATGCCTGAAATTAAAGTAACATTGGACAATCTTTTTGACAGGGAAACCTCTTCGTGTTAGTTTCCTTTTGTTTACGTCAGACATCTTTCCTGAAAGCTACCGGATCATTAATGTTCATTGTTCCTGAAATGTCGTTAAAAATGAAATCAAGGTTTGCCGCAAATAGAATGAAAAGATGTGTTTCTACAGCACTCTTGGCCTCTAAATCAGACCTTTTAACGGCGTCTCTTTCGTGGGACTTTAGCTGGGTAGATTGGAGCCTATCTGCAACGTCTTTATGAGATTCAATGAGCAAGGCATCGGTTGTGATCAACTCTTTTTGTGAAGTAATCTCTTTGTAGACCACTTTGGCCAAGCGAGCTCGAGATGTTGGAACGCCCAAAACCTGCGCCAGTTGATAGACGAGCAGCTCTCTTTTAAGTCCTTCTGTACCAAATAATCTAATGGCAGGGTCCTTTTTATTGGGATCAGGGTCGCAATGTGTTCCCACTTGAAATTCCCTGACACCCCCGAAAGACGCACTAAAAGTTTCTTTTTCCACTTTGAAACTCAATTTTGGAAAGCGACAAAATTCTAAGGAAGTGGCTCCTCGGATTTCAAACTTAGCGGGACCGCTTTGATGATTTGAAATGACAGTGCCTTCGTATTTTGAAGAATTGGATTGTTTAAGGAAACAGATTCTTTTGTCGTTGATGTGCTGGTTTGCTTGATACAGGAGGTAACAAAGATCAAAAGAAAAGATTTCCATTGATTCGAAATAAAATGAAACATTTGCTACACTCCTGGGTTTTTCACATTCAAAGTGTAACATAGATTAGGGTCTTGGGTAAGAGTCCATGGACGGCCGTAAAAAAATTGATATTTTTTAAGCATAACAGGATTTTACCTTGGAATTGAGATTTGACATAGGGAGGCCGAGGAATGGTAGTTTTAAATTAAGCATCAAGGGATAGTTGATGGGTAGAGTTTAGGAGGTTGGAGTGCAGAAAACAGGCCTATTAAGAAAGAAACCACTGGTAGATTGGTACCTTGAAAAGTTTAAGGAACTTAGAAAAGGCAATCAACGAGCGAGGGCTTGGGAGGCGTTGCAATTGGCACACATTGCCCCACAGCCGAATGCTATACCTCACCTTAAGGTACATTTAATCATGCTTAAATTTGCCATTCAAATGGGAAATGTTAAAGAAATTTAGGGGCAAATGGTTAGGTCATTTTTGGCCATTCCGGGCTCGATCTCGGGGAATACCCAAAAGGAAATCACTGCACCTCTGATGTTTCCATGTTTAAAGTTTGTGAATTGCCCTCGGAGTTTGGAAGGCAACCCCATTCCGAAGAATCTTCAAATCAGCAGTCCTTTTAAATGTGACCCACAAATTCAGTGAGTTGCTTTGGATTACTCTGCAGCAATGAATAATATTTGACTTATCTTGGCTCGATTGGTAGGGTGAAGATTCTTTGATAGCTAATGACGGGGAAGGCTTTTGCCATTGAATAGCATGGGAACGATTTATTTAAAACAAAATAATCAAACATTCTTTCAGATCTTTGGGGTCTTACTTGCAATGTTGATTTCCGTATTGTCTACTCCCCATTTGCTCGATTTTGTTGAGTGCCAGTCCGATTGTGAGAATTCTGGATTTGTGCTGGGGACGCCCTCCTCTGGCTTTCAATCCCACCTTCCCGGAGAGCCTTTTCATGGCGTATCGTGCCCAGATGAACTGATCTGCTTGGATATTGCGGGCAGTCTAGGCAAGGGGATTTTCTCGGTTTCGCAGCTGGCCTCGTTCAAGAAAACAGTTCTTTCATTCGTGCGCTCTGTCTTTTTTGGACTAAGAATGGCAGGGTTTACTCCCAATCCCGATTTCGTTTTAATGAAATTTAAGGCCTGGCTTAAGATTTTGACTTCCCCTATTATCGTTTTCATTCCCAACATCCGAATCCTAATTTAGCCCCTGTGCCATCCCACTGTTTTTTTATTCAAGTTTTATAAATAATTAGCCTGTTGTTGTAGCTGATTTTGATTGTGACGACGCAAGGTGGACCTTTCCTCCTGGTGTCACGATAAAACGCTCTGTGCTGGCAGAATCTTTGGAGATTTATGAAAAATTTAAATCTAACTTTAATTTCGTTATTCTTAAGATCTTTTTTCTTTTCCAATGAAACACTGGCCCAAAATGTGCCAAAAGATCTTTTTACCTTGTTATCTGAAGTGCAAAAGGAATTCGGGCCTTTAAGTGCCTTAAACAAAACTCAAGGGATGTCTGAGGCTTTGGTAGAAAGAGCCACAGTCTGGCCCAACCCCGAGTTGGTAGTCTCTAGAGAAGATGTCGCAGCTTCCCAGTTGCCTAACTTCAAAAAAGGGAATGTGGTTTTGGAGCTTCAAATGCCTGTGGAGCTTCCGGGAAAACGAGCCGCCAAAAGGGAACTTGCTTTGGAGGAGGCTGCCCTTTCCCAACTGGAGGTTCAAAAACAGAGAAAAGATATTCTGCTGGAAGTGGCACTTGCTTTCTTGGATCTTAAGGAAAAGGAGGCCCTGAATCGTGTCATGGCCCAGCGCTTTCAGCTGATATCCCAAACGGCACAGATTGCCATTCAGAAATTCAAATCAGGAAAACTCTCAGGATTGGAGCAAAGTCGAGCCCTTTCCCTAGCCGATCTGGCCAAAATGGAACTGGAGGAAAAGGAACAAAATGAAAAAATCGCCTCTAGAAGGGCGGCAGCCTATTTGAGAGTGTCTCAGTTCAATGCATCCCAGTTCCTTTTTTCGTTGGAAACGATAAAAGAGATTAAAGTAACTGGTATAGAGCTGGGGCAACCTTTGGCAGAGAAAATCGCTCAGGTTAAAGTGAAAAAAAATCTTGCAGAGCTGCAACTAGCCCAAAAGGGAGTCTTCTCAGATATCAACCTAACGGCCGGAACCGTGTTGAGTTATAAGAATGACCCGCTTTTTTCAATGGGTTTTTCTTTTCCGCTCCCCTTGTTTGATCGAAACCAGGGAGAACGCCGCTTGGTGCAGATGCAAATGGAAATGGAGCAACTTAGCTCAAGCCACATTTCAGGAGAGACGCAAAGAAATGCCACCGATCTCAGAAACACTTTAGAATTTTCAATGAGAAAAGCCAATCATCTTAAGGGAAACATTCTTCCAAAACTCCGAGAATCCACATTCTTACTTACAGAGGCCTTCGATAAGGGAAGAGTCTCTTATCTTGAAATGGTGGAAGCGCAAGAGACACTGTTTTCGGTAGAAGAAAAGTATCTGGAGGCTTTGGTTTTGTTTCATCGCTCCCAGATTCAAATTTTATTTTCTGGAGATGCAGAAATGGGTCTTTCTCAAATCAAGTCTTTGTATTCAACTGAGGCAAAAATAGGAATTCTAAAATGAAAGTATGGATATTGTTGGTGGGTTTAGTTTCTTTAGTTTCCCTTGGAGTTGCGGTGTACGTAGGACGCATGGCTCCGGCTCCCAAAGTCGACGCCCATGGCCATGGAGACTCCCACGGGCCCGGAGAAGAGGGAGACCATAAAGATGAACATGTAGAAGGCCATTCTGAGGGTGTGGTTAAAATGGCCTCCGAGGAACTGGAAAAAATGGGTGTTAAGTTAGAAAAAGCCTCAGGCGGGCAGATTTCTACGGAGATTTCCATGCAAGGTAGCCTGGAGGCCCAGCCCGACTCAGTGGCCCATGTGGTGCCTAGGATGCAGGGCGTGGTGAAGGAAGTTCGAAAAAAGCTTGGCGATTCGGTGAAAAAAGGGGAAACCTTGGCAGTGATAGAAAGCAGAGATCTTGCGGATATCAAAACAGCTTGGCTAGCCGCACGAGAAAAACGCACTCTAGCCTCAAGTGCCTTCAAAAGGGAAGAAGAACTTTTCAACAAAAAAATCGTGTCTGAACAGGATTACTTGAGTGCAAAAAAGGAACTTTCCGCCGCCCAAATTGAATATGACGGAACAAAACAAAAAATTCAAAGCCTTGGATTGGATCCTGAACAAATTGCGGAACCGGGGGCTTCATTGGTTCGTTTTGATCTCAAGGCTCCCCTAAAGGGGGTTGTGGTGGAAAGACACCTCACGGTGGGTGAAACTACAAAGGAAGCGGAACCTGCATTTGTGATTGCTGAGCTTTCAAAAGTACTGGCGGTGTTGCAGATTTATCCAAAGGATCTTCCTTTTGTTAAAGTGGGGCTAAAAGCTAAAATCACCCTCTCCGGTGGTCTTGAGACAACAGAAGGTCAGGTCCTATTTTTGAGCCCCATTTTGGATGCCCAAACGAGGTCTGCAAATGCCCATGTCATGGTTGATAATGCATCCGGAAATTTTCGTCCTGGTTTATTTGTAAACGCCAACATTTCCCTGGGTGCAGCAGAGGCTGCCTTGCTGGTTTCAAGGAAAGCCATGCAAAAAGTGGAAGGAAAAGAGGTGATTTTTGTTCAAACGGATGAAGGATTTATTCCTAGTCCCATAGAAATTGGAAAAAGTAACTCGGAGTGGGTGGAAGTGCTTTCAGGGTTAGAGCCTGAAGAAACCTACGTCTCCGAAGGGAGTTTCCTTCTTAAGGCAGAACTTGCAAAAAGTGAAGCAGCCCACGAACATTAATTGAAGGAATTTTGTATGTTGGAATTTTTGCTCAGGTATTCAATTAAAAATAGGTATTTGGTGCTGTTTTTAACTCTGGGAGCCATGGCGGTTGGAGTATTTGCACTTCAGCGTCTTCCCATTGATGCAGTGCCAGACATCACCAATAATCAAGTTCAGATCAATACGGAAGTTACCGGATTAGGACCTATTGAAGTTGAGAAACAAATTACGTTTCCCATTGAAACGGCTCTGGCTGGCATTCCTGGATTGGAATCCACGCGGTCGCTTTCACGCAATGGTTTTTCTCAGGTTACGGCAATTTTTAAAGACCAAGTGAGTATTTATTTTGCCCGTCAGCAGGTTGCAGAACGACTGCAAGAGACCCGGGATGCATTGCCGGGAGGCGCAGACCCCAAAATGGGAGCCATCTCCACGGGGCTTGGAGAGGTTTCCATGTGGACCGTGGAATTTCAAAATCCTTCCAACCCAGAGGCTCAAGTCAAATCAGGCGAACCAGGCTGGCAGCCCGATGGAAGTTATTTAACGCCAGAAAGAGAAAGTTTAAAGGAACCCTGGCAGCGGGCATCGTATTTGAGAACGGTTCAAGATTGGATCATCCGCCCTCAACTCAAAGGAGTGGAAGGATTAGCAGGCGTGGATGCGATTGGGGGCTACGTTAAGCAATACGATGTGCAGCCCGACCTTTCCAAGATGATTGCTTATGGTGTCTCATTTGTTGAAATGGTAGAAGCTCTTGAAAACAACAATCTTAATGCGGGTTCTGGATTCGTAGAGAATAACGGAGAAGCCTATCTCTTAAAGGTAGATGGTCGAGTGGCCTCTCCAGAGCAGCTCAATGATATTGTGATTTCCCTGCGAAAAGGGGTACCTATTCGAATTCGAGACGTTGCTAAGGTACTTCTAGGCCAAGAGGCGAGAACAGGCAGTGCCAGCGAAGGTGGAGAAGAAGTGGTGATTGGAACTGCGCTTATGCTGATTGGTGAAAACAGCCGCACCGTAGCCAGTGCCGTTTCCCAAAAAATGGAGTCCATAAACAGGTCTTTGCCTCCGGGGGTTGAAGCCAAAATAAAACTGAGCCGAACCACCTTGGTGGATGCCACCATCCAAACCATTCAAAAAAATTTGATAGAAGGTGCTATTTTTGTAATTGTAATCCTTTTTTTGATGTTGGGAAACATAAAAGCAGCGCTGATTACGGCAACGGCAATTCCCATTTCCATGCTTTTGACGGCCACGGGGATGGTTCAGGCCAAAATCAGTGGAAATCTGATGAGCTTGGGCGCCATTGACTTTGGACTGGTGATTGATGGAGCTGTGATCATTGTTGAGAATTGTTTGCGTCGGTTGGCGGAAAAACAGCATGAATTGGGCAGAACTCTTACTTTATCCGAAAGGCTTGAGTTGGTGTTTGATGCCAGTAAACAAGTTCGTAGTGCCACTGCTTTTGGAGAGGCGATTATTATTGCGGTTTATATTCCCATCCTTACTCTTACTGGGGTAGAGGGTAAGATGTTTCAGCCCATGGCGGCTACCGTGATCTTTGCGTTGGTGGCGGCATTTATTTTATCTTTAACTTTTATACCGGCCTGTGTGGCCTTGTTTGTTACAGGTAAGGTAACAGAAAAAGACAATTGGCTGATCCGACATTCCAAAAGAATCTACGAACCCATATTAAGCTTTGCCCTATTAAATCGGGCGCCCGTAGTGGTTTCTGCCATAATTATCTTTGCTTTATCACTTTTTGTATTTACGAAATTGGGACAGGAGTTCATTCCAACCTTAGATGAAAAAAGCATTGCTTTTCATGCCATGAGGATCCCCAGCACCAGCTTGACCCAATCCACTCAAATGCAACTTCAGGTTGAAAACGTTGTTAAGAAGTTTCCTGAAGTAAAATATGTTTTTTCTAAGACGGGCACAGCGGAAATGGCTAGCGATCCCATGCCGCCCAACGTGAGTGATACATTTGTGATCTTGAAACCCAAAGAAGAATGGCCCAATCCCCGGGAACCCAAGCAAGACTTTATTAAACGCCTGGAAGGGGATTTAGGGAAATTAACAGGCAACGCTTTTGAGTTTTCCCAGCCCATTCAAATGAGATTTAATGAATTGATTGCCGGCGTAAGAAGCGATGTGGCGGTTAAGATCTATGGGGATGACTTTGAATCTTTGGAATCAACGGCAGCCTCAATTGTTTCGGTGTTGCAGAGGGTTCCTGGCGCTACTGGGGTTCGTGCGGAGCAAACCAAGGGACTTCCATCCTTAAATATTGATTTTAAAAGAGATGCATTGGCTCAATATGGTTTATCCATGAAAATGGTGCAGGATGCCATTGCGGTGGCCGTGGGAGGAAAGGAAGCCGGGCAGATTTTTGAGGGCGACAGACGTTTTGACGTCATGTTGAAATTGGAACAAAATGTTCAGGCACCGGAACTAAAAAGGCTGGAACGACTTCCCATTCCCGTGGATTCCGAGGAGAAGGGAAGGCAGTTTGTTCCCTTACTGGAATTGGCTCAAATAGAAGTAACAGAAGGTCCAAATCAAGTGAGCAGAGAGAATGGAAAAAGGAGAATTGTGGTGCAAACCAACGTAAGAGGCACAGATCTGGGTTCCTTTGTTTCTATGGCTCAGAAAAATTTGGAAAGGGAAGTGAAACTACCCGCGGGACAATGGATAGAGTGGGGTGGACAATTTGAAAATCTGATTTCAGCAAGAGATAGGCTTTCTATTGTAGTACCATTGTGTTTTATTTTAATCTTTGGGATGCTCTTTAAAGCTCTTGGCACTTTAAAGGATGCCTTATTGGTGTTCTCTGGTGTTCCTTTAGCCATGACGGGTGGGATCCTTTCCCTTTTGATCAGAGGAATGCCTTTTTCCATTTCGGCTGCGGTGGGATTTATTGCCCTCTCGGGAGTGGCGGTGTTGAATGGGCTTGTGATGATTTCCTTTGTGAATCAGTTGCGCCAGGGTGGAAAAGGCCTGAATGAAGCGATCAAAGAGGGCTGCATGACCCGCTTGAGACCTGTTCTAATGACTGCTTTGGTGGCATCCTTTGGGTTTATTCCTATGGCTCTTAATACCGGCACTGGTGCAGAGGTCCAACGACCCCTGGCGACGGTGGTGGTAGGGGGGATCCTAAGTAGCACGCTCCTGACTCTTGTCGTTTTACCTGCACTCTACCTGATTTTTCATGCGCCAGCGAGACGAAGAAAAAACAGTTTGGTTAATGAGGGCGCATCACATGGTGTGGGGCCCGTTCATTCCAGTCACACGTGAATATTGAAAGGAATTTATTATGGATTTAATTCAGAGTCTCTGTTCCACTCCCCTTTCCAATGTGAGAAGTCCCTGGCTCCACAAACGTATCCAACTGGTTGGAGTGATGGCGATTGGGTTTGGTTGGTCCCAACTGGCACAGGCAGGCGCCGGTCACGGGCATCATGGAGCGGCCAAAATCTCCGTTTCCATTGAAAGTGCAAAAGTAAGTGTGGAATTGGAGATGTCATCGGAAGATGCCTATGGAACAGAAAAAGCACCTTCCACCCCTGAAGAAAAGCAAAAAGCACAGGAAGCCGTGGATAAAGTATCCAAAAATGCGGCATCCATGATCCTTTTTGATTCTAAATTGGGATGTGAATGGACACAAAAATCCATTGAACCTTGGAAAGCCCATGAGGGCGACACCAAAGGCGGTCATGGAGAGCTCCACGCGGAATGGGATGTGATGTGCAAAACCAAAGTAGACGGATCTCGATTAAAATTCGGGGTGAAAAAGATTTTTCCTTCGGTAAACACTCTAGAAGTGAAGGTGAAAAAGGATTCCAAAACAGGGTCTCATAAAATCAATCGCGATCGGGGTAGTGTGACTTTATAAATTCCAAACTGGATGGGGGTGTTTCTTAGATTCACCCCAAGAGGATTGTTTAAAAGCACTTTTTGAAATAAAAAAACCCTCAACTCCAGAGAGTAGAGGGCTATCAAACAGAACAAATTGAAAAAATTAGAAGCTGTAAACGCTATTTAGGTACAACTTAGAAAAGTTTTTCTTAGCTCCAGCCTTTGATTCATCTTTGTCAGTGAATTGTTTGGCCTTAGAGAAGGTATAGGCGTAGTTAAGATCAACATTGTAAGCACCAGCGCCGTATCCGAAGGAAACACCCACTTGATTTTGATCGTTGTCGGCTTCTTTCTCGCCGCCTGCTCGGGTTGCCGAGACGGCATAGGACAAGGCATAGGTGAGTTTATCACCGGTTTGAACCAAATCTTTCACTCCAAACAGAGTGGAATCTCCGTTCATCCCTAGGCTGAGGATGGACTCTTTCACTTTCTTATCCGTTACAGTGGTGGTGCGAACCACTTTGCCTTTGCCGTCAATAGAACCTTCGGATTCTTTGGCGGTGGTGATGAGCTGGTAGGCCACACCGGCACCAATGCCGTCCATATCATAGCCCAAAGACGCTTCCAGGTGAGTGACATCGGCAAAAGTCTTTTTGGCGGGGATAGACTTGGTTTCAAACTTGGTGGGATCTGCGGCAGTAGGTGTGGTTTCTACTTTAGCGGCTTCATTTTTTTTCACTTGATTTTTTTCGGCACCGTAATAAAATCCAGCCTTAACTCCGGACAACTCTAGATCCAAGCTGGCCACCATGGCTTTGTCTTTTTTAAAGCTAGGATAAAAACCTGTGTCCTCGCCATAGACATCCGAGCGAGCCAATTTAGTGCTAGGCACTACAAGGTTATTTCCTAGAGTGGCTGCTACCTTAATCTTGCCGCCTTCTCCTAGGGGAATTTCTTGTTTCAGCATCAAGCCATCCATTCCACCGTAACCGTCCAACGTGGTGGTGATGTTCGCTCCCCAAATGGCAGGATTTCCAGGACGCACACGACCTATGCGAAACCCAGTTTTAGAGGGGAGATCCAAACCAGCTTCAGCCTTACGAATCAATACGTTGTTATGATATTTATCTTCTTTACCGTCACTTCTTGAAGCGTCATTTCCAGTAAAACGCAAATCCAATTGGCCCTTAGCGATGCCTTCAGACACCTTCACGTTTAGCTGTGGAATGGAAAGAGAGTAATCCGGAGTGGTGCTGCGGCGGGAGTCCATCAGATTCACTTTTCCCTGCAGGATACCTGAAAAATCTATTTTCTTTTCGGGAGCTTTTTCGGCAGATGCTTCCTGACCGAAAGCCTGTCCTGCCATCAATGCTGTGAGTCCCACTAAACTTACAATCGCCTTCATAAATAAACCTCCTATGAATGATGCCATGAGGCATTGCCCAAAATTGGAACCCCACCGATTCATCGGCCCTACAATAGGGATTTTTTCCAAAAACGTCAAGAAATGGTTGGGTAGGCGGCCAAACTTTAATGGGATCTCAAAAGAATTTAGACTTGCGGGAAATTTAAAGAAATAATCGCTCATTTGTTAGAAGGGTTAGGTGGACGTTGAAGTTTCTTTTAAGCGGTTTTTTTCTATGTATCTTAAGATATAGATACTGATTTCCATCATTCCGTAAAGAGGCAAAGAAACCACGGTCTGACTAAAAATATCGGGAGGTGAAAGGATGGTGCCCGTTACGATGCTTCCAAAAAACACAAATTTTCGATTTTTGGTGAGTGTAGTAGAGTGGATGATGCCCGCCATCCCCAGTAAACTCATGATCACAGGTACCTCAAAAATAACGCCAAACATCATGATCATGGTGGTTAGACTGCTAAAATAACTCTCCACGGTGAGTTCCACTCGGGCGTACTCGCTGGCCCAATCGAGAGTGCTAGAAATAAATGCAGGTACGATGATGTAAAATCCAAATGCAACACCTATGTAAAACAGGATGATGCTGGAAATCATAAGTGGCTTTACAAATTTTCGTTCCGATTCAAAAAGGGCCGGCTCCACAAATGCCCAAATTTCTCTCAAAATAAACGGAATGCTTACTGTTAGTGCGCTTAGAATACAGATCTTGAAGTTCATCATCACGACTTCAAACAAACCAAGCGACACCAATTGGGGGTTTTTTCCTTTGCTGATCATGTATTGTTCAAAAGGGTACCTTAGGAATTTGATGACATCATCCATAAAAATCAAAGACAAAACCAAAAAAAACGAAAACCACTTTAACGACGCTACAATGTGCTGACGCAGCTCCTTGAGGTGTCCTAAGATACTCATTTCGGAAGTGGCCGCCGGGCGATTGGCCACGAGCCGGGCCCCGTTTTTTAAAACCCCCGACTTAAAAAGGGAAGAAACCACCTTTAAAGGACCCATGTTACTTTGCCTCCAGCCAGCTTTTCCCGGCATGCACTTCCACGGTTAATGGAACACTAAACTCTACGGCATTTTCAAGTGTTTCTTTAATTAATGGCATCAGCACCTTAAGCTCCTCCACTGGACTCTCCAGAACCAGTTCATCGTGTACCTGCAGCAGCACCTGACTTCTCAGCCCTGCTTTAAGAATGGCATTCTGAGTGGCAATCATACCACGTTTCACAATGTCTGCTGCCGTACCCTGGATGGGGCTATTGATGGCCATGTTTTCTGCCGCTCGAAGCTCCATTCCTTTGGCACCCTGCAAAAAGGAGAGATGTCTTCTTCGGCCGAAGGCCGTGCAAACATACCCCAGTTCGTGGGCTAGACTTTTTTGGGAGTCTAGAAATCCTCGGACCTTAGGAAATTGATTAAAATAGGTTTCAATGAATTTTTTGGCCTGAGCTAAGGTGATGTTTTGTTCCTTTGCCAGTCGTTGGGGTCCCATTCCATAGATGATTCCAAAATTAATGGCTTTAGCTCGGCTGCGCTCCTCGCTGGTGACATCCTTGGGGTCTTTACTTAAAATTTTGGCGGCCGTGTCCCGATGGATGTCGCCTCCGTTTCGGAAGGACTGACTCAGCACTTCGTCCCCGCTTAAATGGGCTAAAACCCTTAACTCGATCTGAGAGTAATCTGCAGATACCATGGAGAAGGCTTCACTGGGTGCGCTAAAGGCTCCACGGATTCTGCGGCCCAAAGGGGTGCGGACTGGGATGTTTTGCAAATTGGGATCATTACTGGAAAGCCGACCCGTGGCGGTGCCAATCTGGTTAAAGTGGGTGTGCAAACGCCCTGTGGAAGGGTGGATCAGTTGGGGAAGCACTTGGATATAGGTGTTTAAGAGCTTGGAGAGTTCGCGGTACTCTAGCACATTTTTAACTAGGGGATGTTCCTCAAACTCCTCCAAAACGCCCGCGCTCGTTTTGAAACCCAGGGTGGTTTTGGCAAGTTTTCCTTTAAACCCCATGGCTTCATGGATCTTTAACTTCTCAAAGAGTATGGCACCCAGCTGTTTGGGGCTAGCCACGTTAAAGGTCTCCCCCGCCAATTGGAAAATCGACTTTTCCACGGAGGCAATGGTGGTGGTGCATTCCTCACAAAGGTCCGCTAGGGCCAGGGAATCCACATGAACTCCCGCTCTTTCGCATCGAAGAAGAATTTCTAAGATGGGCATTTCGGTGTTAAAAAACAAATCTTCTAAGTTTTGTTTCTTTAATAAAGAGTGAAACAAGTCCCAAAGTCTAAAGGTAGCATCTGCGTCTTCACAGCCGTATTCACTGATCTGACCTAATGGCACTTGGGTCATGGAATGAAAACCAGTTTCTTTACCAATGAGCTGAGAAGTGGGGATTTTTTTGAGCCCCAAATGGTTTAGGCTTTGAGCGTCTAAACCATAACCTCCAGGGGATTCCGTGTTCACCATCCATCCGGCCACCATGGTACAGGCGTAGGGTTTGTGGGCCCAATCCCACCCCAGCTGGGAGCACATATGCCAGTCAAATTTAAAGTGATGGGCCACCAACGTGGCTTTCGTTTGCATGAGAGCAGCATGGATTTTTTCTAAAGCAGCTTTTGGGTCGTAGGCAACGTGTGCCAGATGAGGGCCGCTGATGGGCACATAATAAGCTATCCCGGCCTCAAAACAAAAGCAAAAACCGATGGGTTGGCATAAAAGGATATCGAGCCCTGTGGTTTCGGTGTCAAAAGCAAAATAGCTTTTGCAATTCAGGATTTTCTGAACCACGATTTCCACATCTTCCAATTGGGTGGCGCAAAAGTAGTTTCTTTCTCCCCAGCCCGATTTGGCTTCAGGGATCAGGGATTCCTGGGCGATTTCCGATTTTGACACTAAGGAGCTGGATGATGAATTGGCGGTGTCCTGGGGGGGCTCTTTGGGTGAGGTGATTTCTTTTATGGGGATGATGGCTTTGCCATTGGGAAAAACGAGCCTTAATAAGGAGCCCATTTTGAGATTTTCAAGTGCCGATTGGGTGGTGGGGTTTCTGAGCTGTTCCATCGTAAAACGGATGTCATTTAAATCAGCGTTTAAGGGAACATTCGTTTCGATGGTCACTAGCTCTTTAGATAATAATATGTTTTCTTTGCTTTCCAAAATGGAGTTTTTTGTTTTCGTATTTTTAATTTCATCTACCCGGTGGAAAATGGACTCTAAAGTTCCAAACTCTTGTAAAAGTTTTTGCGCCCCTTTTTCTCCAATGCCTTTGGCTCCCGGGACATTATCCACGGAATCACCACGAATGGCCAGGTAATCAATGATCTGCTCTGGCTTAACTCCATAAAAGTCATACACATGTTGTGCATCCCATTTTTCATATTCGTCTCCTTGTTTTAAGGAGTAAAGAAAGGTCTGTGGGTTAACAAGCTGCAAGAAATCTTTGTCTAAAGAAACGATATAAACATCCACCTGATCCGAAAACCTTTTGGCAAAGGTCCCTATGATGTCATCGGCCTCGTATCCTTTTAGACTGTAGGCGGGCACGCCTAGTTCCACCAGCAACGATTGAATGATGGGAATCTGAATGACGAGATCTTCGGGAGGACTGGAGCGCGTTCCCTTGTAGGCAGGGTACATGTGGTGCCGAAAGGTGGGTTCTGGAAGGTCCCAGCACACGGCCAAGTGACTCAATTCTTTTTTCTCTAGGATCTTTAGCAAAATCCTTAAAAAACCATACACCGCCCCTATGGGTGTGCCTTGAGGGCTTGTGAGCCCAGTTCGGCTCATGGCATAAAAAGATCTAAACAAGAGTGCCATGCCATCAAAAAGGTAACACTGGGTCCGAGAAGAATATGTCATAGGATTCACTTTGCCGCTTGATGTTACTTAGGTTTGAGGTCTTAAAAGTGGAAATAAAACGGTGTCTTTAATGTTTTCACAGCCACACAACACCATGGTTAGCCTATCGATTCCAATTCCCACTCCAGATATGGGAGGAAATCCATGTTCCATGGCGGTAAGGAAATCTTCGTCCATGGGCATGGTTTCCTCATCTCCCGCTTCTTTGGCGGCTAATTGCTCTTCGAAACGCGTTCTCTGATCTAATGGATCCACAAGCTCGCTATAAGCCTTCACAATTTCCACCCCATTCACCAAAAATTGAAAAAGATCCACAAACTGAGGATTGGCGGCATTCCTTCGAGCTAGGGGCGCCATTTCCGCCGGATAGCGGCTAATAAAACAAGGTTGAATCAAGTGGGGCCTGACTGTCTTTTTATACAGGGCATCCACCAAATTAGCCCAGCTTAAGGATTTGGCGTCTTCTATCCAAATTTGTTTGGATTCCAATTCTTGCATAAGTAATTCTTTTGTATTACATTTTTGAATGTCAATTTTAGCGTGTTTAAGCAATAGTTCACAATAATCAAAGTTAGGCCATTCTCCGCTAAAATCAATTTCATGCTTATTTTCCCCAGTTCCCAGTTGAACCTTTGCTGTGCCAAATACGTTATGAATCAGGGAGCTTATCATCTTGGCCACAAACTCTTGCATGCGCGTGGAATTGTAATAGGAAGCATAAAATTCAAGCATGGTGAAGTCTTGCAAATGTTGTGCAGAGATGCCTTCATTTCGAAAGCAACGTGCAAATTCAAAAACCTTGTCCATGCCTGCCCCGATGCAGCGCTTGAGATAGGTTTCAGGAGCAATGCGCAGGGAACACTCCATCCCCAAAGCGTTGTGCTTGGTGAAAAAAGGTCGCGCTAGCGCGCCAGAAGGCTGAGTTTGAAGCACAGGAGTTTCCACCTCCAGATATCCATCGTCTTCCAAAAAACGTCTCAAATGACGTACAATTTGAATTCGTTTTTGAAAAACCACTCTAGACTCTGGATTCATGATCACATCTAAGTATCTTTGCCGGTACCTGGATTCCACGTCTTCTAACCCATGATATTTTTCAGGTAGGGGGCGCAAACACTTATTCAATAGCTCAAAGGAGGCCACTCGAATGGTTTTTTCACCTGTTTTGGTGAGGAAAACCTCTCCCACACAACCCACAAAATCCCCTACTGATACCTGCTCTAAAAAAGAGTCAAAATTGGAATTATCTTCTTGTTTTCGAATGCAGATCTGTATTTTTCCTGTAAAATCAAACAAATGAGCGAAAATGATCTTCCCCATGGGACGAAGCCCCACCACTCTGCCTGCCACTGCCACGTCGGTTTGGCCTTCCGGTAGTTCCAGAGCCTGCTCAGACGAATGGGTTTTTAGGTAGATGTCTTTTAGGCGATGGGCGTTGGCTTGTTCCAAATACTGAGCTTTTTTGATGTCAAAAAGGGAGGAAGACATATAAAATTCCTTTAGCACGGGTGGCACAAGGGGAGCCTATATCATAGAATTCTTTAACTATGAAATTCTTAAAAAATTCAATCCGCACCCTTCCTGTTCTGGTTTTTTGCACTATTTTGCAGAAAAACAATACCTTGGCGCAATCCAAAAATCCCCAGGTAGAGGATGAAGAGCCTTGGTACTTTGCCTCCTATTTAAAACAGAAAGAGCGTTCTCAGTTTTTGGATCAGGTTTATCGCTCCACCATGTCTCAACCCAGATCCATTCAAATTCTCTATTTGGTGGGGTATGGGGTGGGTTTAGGTCAAAAAAAGGACGAAGGAACCCTTCCCACTCACGTTCAGGGTGAACTTTATCTGAGTCATTGGTTTTCGCAGCTCATGCAGACCAACGTGCCAAACCTCACTCTGGGATGGCAGGGAGCCTTTCAAAACCCTAATCAGAAGCCTATGCCCCACGCATCTTCCCACGGACCTAAAATCCAATGGGGAGGCAGAAAACCCATGGATAACGCCTTTTGGACGAGCTGCGCCCGTCACAGGGAATGGACCTCGGAAAAAAATAAGGAAACCTCTGGCATCACCCAGTTCCAGATGTGTAACTTGTCCCTTCGGTTTTTCCTGTTTCCAGGCCTGTATGGCCAAGCCTCCCATGGACGTAATGCCCTATACCCAAAGGCAAATCAAGCCCGAATCGAATCCAGCTGGGGATTTGGGTTTAGATGGCGAGCACTGTATTTAGAAGTGAATCGATTTTACATTAAAAACACAGTGTCAAATTTCAGTTTTATGGGAAATTTTCCAATTAAGGTTACACTAGGGGTGAGTTCGTTTTAGATCCGAATGGAGTTTGAGAGGTACCTCCCTTTGGGGTCTTTAAACCAATGTATTACTTTGAAGAATGGAAAGGTCTCACTGTGTTTAATCGATTTGACTCCATCGGTAAAAATAAAGGTCTATTTGGGTTTTGTTTATTCCTGGCTTTGGGTTGCACCAAAACGAAGTCCCCTGAAAAAAAAGAAGGAAAGATTACGGCTGTGCAGACGCGCCCGTCTGAGGGGGATCCTGGGCAAAATGGTTTATTGGCGGCCAATAATAATGGACTCAATCCTACGGAAACCGGTACTCCTAACGTCACAGGTTCGCCCAGTGTGACGGGCACACCGGGTGTGGATCCGGCTCTCTTCAACAATCCATCGGCCTTTGGTCCCGGCGTATTCCAGACTCAAGGTCCAGGAGTGATGCTAACGCAGGTACCAGGAACCATGGGTTTTGTTCCTCCCCCCATGGGAGGCCAGTGGTTTGGGTTGTGTGTGCATCAACATAATTCTCCCACTTGTGATGTACTGAGTCAGTTTGTATCACCCCAAAAACAATGTCCCCAGGGGTTTGTGTACGCTCCATTTACGGCACGTTATAACGTAAACGATCAAAATGGGCTAAACGAAGTCTGGGCGGGAACTTGTTTATTTCAAGGGCAAATGGCTCCCCAGATGGTGCAGTCTCCTGGTTTATATGCCACGGCGGGGAGCTTATATGGCATGTGCATTCACCATCATGCGAGCCCTACCTGCAATGTAGGGACAGTGTGGCCCATGGCCGCCAATAAAACCTGTCCTCCTGGATTTGCGTTCGTTTCAGTATCAGCGCGTTACCAAGGTCAGGATGACACCTGGGTGGGCGCTTGCACTCCGGTGGGAAATCCTAACCTTCCCATTAGTCCCTATTCCTATTCCCTTAATGGAGTGTGCGCCTACGACTATAGAGATTCCCATGGATGTAGCCGTGGGGCTTTTGGTTTGGGTCAAATGGGTCGAATGATGTGCCCTTCTGGATTCCGGGGGTATCCACTCACTGCTAGGCTCAACGGGCTTAATGAAACCTGGGCTAGTACCTGTATGAGACTTTGAAAGGGTCTTTTTTTCGTTCTTGATTGAGATTCCTCTTTGAACTAGGCTTGGGTCCTCGGCGGTCGTTGCAGACCTCACTTGCCAGCAGAGGATACACAGTTTATGTCTAGCGTTCCATTTTACGCCAAAAGATTTATCTCTGGAACAAACATGCAGGAAGCTCTTGAGGTTGTTAAAGAGCTAAATCGTAAAAATTTAAGTGCAAGCTTGGATGTATTGGGCGAAAATATTAAAAATAGTTCAGATTGTTATAAATTTACTCAAGAATACATCCAACTTCTGGAACAAATTGAGGGTCAAAAATTAAAATCCCATGTTTCTGTGAAACTTACGATGTTGGGATTGGATCTCGATCGGGATCTTTGTGAGCACAACATCACCCAAATTTTAAAAGCCGCAGATGCCTTTCGTAATCGTGTGGCATTTGACATGGAAGGCACTCCCTATACAGACCGCACTTTGGATATGTATTTCAAAATGGCCAAAATGTTTAAAAGCCCTGAAATTGTCTTACAGGCCTATTTGCATCGCACCCCGGCCGACTTGAAAAAGGTGCTGGAGATTGGCGGTCGTTTTAGACTCTGTAAGGGCGCCTATAAAGAAAACTCAAACGTCGCGTTGCAGGATATGGCTTCCATTAGGAAACAGTATTTAAGCTTGATAGACCTGGCTCTTACCAGCGGGCAGAGAATTTGCATTGCAAGCCATGATGATGAGGTGATTAAACACTGCAAACAAAAAATCAAAGCGGAAAATATAGATAAAGAACGCTATGAGTTTCAGATGCTTTATGGCATGCGCAAAAAAACCTGGGAAGACATTGCAAAAGAAGGCCATAACATGACCGTCTATGTACCTTATGGAACGGATTGGCAGGCCTATTATTCTCGAAGGCTCATGGAACGAAAAGAAAACGTGTTTTTTGTTGTTAAAAACCTCTTTAAATCTTGAGAGGTCAAATTACAAAAACACACTGGTTCCCATAAAAAACATTTGCCATTGTAGGCTTTCGTGTTGGTTTGCTTCCCCCCAAATTTCCCAGTCCACAAGGGGAAAGTAACTGATTTTTTGTTCCCATTTCAGGGCATTAAAGGTGTCTTGAGTGGTGAAGTTTCTGGCTAGAGAACCCTGCAAAACGACCCTCCATTTTTTGCCTTGAGCTAAAGTTCCCAGCGCCAATTGGGGTCCTAGATAAGGATTCCATTCCTTTTTTTGATTTTGAATTCGCATGGTTCCCACAGCCGTTCCTGCCCGAGAAAAAGCCTGCCAGGCAGAGCTTCCCACCGTGAAACCCATGGCCCCGCCCAAAGATATCTGTTCGGAATCGACGCGAGGCGTTGAAGTTCGCTCAAACCCTAAATGCAAACGCCAAGAGGTACTTTGATCAAACTCTTGCCAAGGCTCCATGGAATTCACTTCAAAAAGTGTAAATTTATGGAGATCCACTGATTGATTTCGGGCATGAATTTCTGTGTCCATAAAACCAATGGACATGTTGCGACTTAAGCCCCGAGATGCGGCCACAGGTGAGGTAAGTGCAGGTCTCCACTTTATTAAGGTAACAGGCGATTGGATGACTTTGGAGGTCTTCCAAAGTCCCACTCCCACTCCCAACTGATGACTTTTGTGAGCACGATGGGGACTTTCGTTCCACGGAATTTGTGGTGAAACCTTTTCGGTGGTGCCGCCAATGGCTGCTCTCTGGCTTAATAAATCGGTTCTAATGGAGGCAATGGCTTTGGGAGCCAGAGTTCCGGACACCTTAAATTGAGAATCTAAATGATCGAGTAGTGCATCTAGGATTTTTCTTTTTTGGGCGTCGGTAAGAGAATCAAAACACTTAGAATGGGTTTGTTTAGCGTTTACACAGACTTCTGAAGGAACAAAAGAGTCTCGTTTATCCACTAGGATTTCAAAAAACTGTGTTTCTAAAGGATCAAGATTTGCTAACCGCAAACTGGATTTTTTGGTAGTGGATGGATAATAAGCCACATTCTCCACCAAATTAGGAGTATCGTACACCGCTCTCACCGTGTCTGAGGGCACCACCCAAAAGGGAAACTGATAGACAAAATCGAGACTTGGCCTTCCCATTTCCATGAGCTGAAGCATTACAAAGGCGCAGTTATCGTCAAAATAATAATAGTCGATTTTATGGGGAGCGATTTCCCAGACCCCTCTCACGATCCATTGAATCTCTTCAGGCGAAAAATTGAGTCGGTATTCCCAAATGTCTCGTTGCTCCGCTTGGCTATATTCCTGAATTTTATAATACAGTGGAAACGTGAGCAAAGCCCCGCCAAATCCCCCAAAAAGTCCTTTCAACATATAATCAATGGGTCCGGTGGTGTCTGGAACCGCAGCATAGTTGAAGGAAACATCGTGAAAGCCCATTCCTCCCTGGCTCGAAGAAACATCGTTTTTGAATAATCTCAAAAAGGTGTGGCCAAACATGGAGCTTGGGCCGCCAGGATAGAGTGAAGCAAAGGACAGAGCCACCTTTTGTGCCACGGACCGACTAAGGAAGTAATTGAGATGGGTGCAATTGGGAGTGGGCCATACCTCTAAACCCGCCTCTTTTCTGCGTTCCTGAGCAAATGTCCACCGATTAGGGAATCGACAACGGATGTCTTTGGGACTTAAACTTTCCTTTAAGCTAAGGTCTCTTCCAGCGTTTTCAAGGGCCTCCAGGCTTCGATAAAATACGTTCCATTCTTTTTCGGGGTTCCATTTTCCCGAAGGTTCCATAAAAAACGCGTTGTCATCCACAATCGATCTTTCACCTCCCAGCCAAGTGGGAGTGTAAAGGAGAATGCGACGCCACTGCTTTTGTTGAAGTTGGCTAAAATCTTTGTATTTTACAGATTTTTCGGAAGAGGCGGGCTCTTGAGCTAAAGCAAAATGGGGGGCTAATAAAGTGCCTATGAAAGACAAAACCAAGGGGAAGTATTTCATCATATAAACCTGGATTTAGGGATTAAAATCCAGGCCAAGTTATACGCGAATACAGCTTTTTGCAAGAGACTCTTGGGATTTTACCAAAGAGCTCCATTGTTTTAATACAGCTGAGGATTCCTCTTGTGCAAAAATTTGAGCATAATTTGCTTGACTTAACTTTGCAAATTGCGTCTTTGTTTTGTTGTTTTCGCAGCCAAGTAGCAAGGCAAATGCCTGAAGAGTGTCACCGTCACCCTGGGCCGCTTCTTTAGACAACGCCACCAAATTGGCTTTTACAAACACTTCTTGCTCCATGGCCACTTCTTTCGCTTTTCCACAATGGGAAGTTCCTGAAGTGATGGCAGAGGTTTGACTGCCAATGGCTGAGTTTATGGTAAACACACCAAGCTGTGCTCCCTTTCCTTGACCTTTAATAAACAGTGCTCCGGGACCACATCCAGCCATTCCATAGGGGTATTTATAGCCTGCTGCAGCGGTTTTGGCTGCTTCTCCTCCGGGGGCTTGGTCTGCTGCGGCGTCAGCGGTATCGTCTCCCTCTGCTTCTGGAACGGCGCCCTTTGCAGGTGCGGCACTGGCGGGAGCAGGAGCGGCTGCTGGTGCTGCTGCAGGAGCGGCTGCCGGCGCTGCTGCAGGAGGGGCCTTGGGAGGAGCTTTTTTAGCGGGAGCGCCTTTTTTAGCGGGAACAGGTTTTTTAGCTTGCGCTAGGGCAGAGCCAAACGTTCCGACATTCCCTAAAACGAGGGATCCCAAAGCACTTAACGTAACAATGATGGATGGATTCAATCGAGTCATGATTATTCCCCTGCTTGATTTGTCTCTAATTTAAGGCATTCCGAAGACCAAGGATTGGTTTGAGAAAGAGTGGACACGATGGAGTCTAGTACATTCACAGACCCCACCGATGCAAAAATCGTGTTGTAGCGCGCCTGTAATACAGGCCCCAAATCTTTTGCGAGTTCTGCGCGGCAACCCAGTACCTGTGCTAAGGCTGAAACCGAATCTCCTTCGCCTTTGGATACATCATTTTCCAAGGTGGTTAAATTGGCGGCCACAAACATTTCCTGCTCCTGCCGAGCCGCGGACTTGGGAGCTTCTCCGCCGAGAGGCTTGCATTTGGATGTGCCAGAGGTGATACCAAAGGACTGATTAGAGTAGATGAAATTTGAAGAGGCAGCGGAGGTTTGGGGTCCAGATGGCTTAAAAATGATAGCTCCAAGTCCACAGCCAGCCACGCCATAGGCCTCTTGACCCAGTCCCAAGGAAGGTAACATACCACACGCGGGTGCAACCATTATTGCGAGTTTAAACAGTCTCACGGTAACTCCTTCTCATTCGAATGCCATAAAAGACCATCTTTTTTGATTGGCTAGTTTTTCTTAGAGCACTGTACCGGGAATTTTTGGGCTTTTCAAGGGTTGAGTTGAAGCTCAGTGGTTTGGGGACGCATCGCCGACTTCAGGAAGTTTATGATTTTAGATCTCAATGTTTGCGAACCCTGAATTCCTCCGATATGTTCTGCGAAGTCAGTGGTAACAAATTCCTTGTTTACATGGTTAGGGATCTGACGAAACAATTTTTTCCCTTGATCAAAGGAAATCACGGGATCCCGGAGGTCGTGTGTGACCAAAATGGGAATCCTCAGGGTGGAAAGCACTTGTTTAGGTGAGTGGTGGTTTTCAAACAAAAACCCAAAGGCAAAGCCAAAGGGTCTTAGGACCCAGGATCGGGAGGTCACATCCTCTACCACCTCCCTATAGTCAAAAAAAGAGCTGTCAATGATCAGAGCCTTAACAGGAAGCTGGGGCCGTTGGGCTAAGGCTCCAATGGACAATGCTCCCCCTAGACTTTGACCCAAAACCACAACATCTTCGAATTGTTTTCTGACATATTCAAGAACCATAACCCCATCTTGAACAGAATTTTCAATGGTTGGAAAACCTTCCGAAAGGCCATATCCTTGGTAGTCAAAAGCAAATACGGTGTACCCTATATCACAAAACCATGCGGCACCCAAAAAATGGGAGGTCATGTTTTGAGCATTTCCGTGGAACTGTACTAGTGCTTTTGAGGCAGACTTCTGATTTGGTTTCCAAATTTTCCAGACATGAATCAAATTCCCGTTGGAGTTGAGTAAGTATTCTGACTGATAGGAGAGTCCCACATGGCTCGGTGTGAGATACAGGTGACCGTCTGGGAAAAACAATAAACTCGTACAACCTTGAAACACCAAGTACCATGCCGCTAATAGGAGTTTTTTGTATGACATTTGTTTATTATCTATCTTTTGCAAATGATATAAAAATGGACTGTTTTGATATCTTGATAGTGGTTTTTTTCACAGACATCTTTTTTCCATACATAGGTAACAACATACGGATACTGAAAAGCTCCCTCATCTGTGTGTTGACGTAAGGTACCTGGAAAAAAGTAGTTGCTAAAGGTGGGGCTCATGAGCTTTAAGGTTCCTACCTCGGTGGCACCCGATGAAACTAAATATTTTGTGACTTCTTGAAGCGGGGAATGGGTGAATCGGAGTATCCATGGAAACATAATATAGAGTAATATCACAAACAAAGATAAATGCAACGCGGTCATTTTTAAGAGATAGTGGTGCCATAGATTCCATTGCTGGGAGGGTGCTTTGTGGAACAGGCGTTTTAGCCTCCAGCTTATCATTCCTATCACCAAAAGCGAAATGGCCCAGGAAACATAGGGAATTGAAACGTCTCCAAGCACCCAGTTCCATTTTTCTCGGAATGAAAATGGGATAAGGGTTGTGGAGATGAGAAAAGCAATGGCCAATAGGGATAATAAAACGGCAAAGACCACCCAGACGGAAGTTTTCCATAATAGAGAGGTTTTTGCCACCAAATATCCGATCACTTTACCAGAGGAACTTTGTAGGGGCTGAGATGGGAAATGTTTTTCATTTTGAACCAATAAAATCAGGGTCATCACGGGAAACAATTGAAGTGCCGGCCAGATGTAGTTGGGAAGCTTGGTGGCTAATAAAGAAAAGAAACAAATGATAAAAAAGACGCTTCCAAACAAAAATTGAAAGGAAGCAGGAAGATCCTTAAAAGATGCCCTGCGAAGATGCTGGGCTAAAAAAAGATTCCATATCCAGACCAGTGGTCCTCCGGAAAGAATCATGACAAGTAAATAGGTCCAAATGGGGCCTGAATGCCCTTCCATGGCGGTGGTGGATCTTCCAAAATGGTGTACCCAGAAAAAATCAATAACGAACTCTTTACCGCCGGATAGATAAATAAATCCATAATAAAATAGGGCAATTACGGATCCTAAAATGAGACTAGGCAACATGCATTTAGCTACTTGAAAAATCCAGGGAAGGCGTTTGGAAGAAAGGATATTCCAATAGCTAAAAATGAGGTAACAACCCAGTCCTCCCATGGGTAAAACCACACCTATCAGACCTTTTACCGCTGTTGCTCCAGCCACTCCCCATACGATTCCCCAAGAAAGAGCGTTGTGGGTTTGGTCTTGGCTTAATTTCTGGAGTTTCTTTCCCATTCCTAAATAAGTGAGAAGTAAAAAAAAACACAATAGGGGATCTAGCAAAATAAGGGAGGAACCCATCAACAAGTAAGGACTCAGTAGGGAAAACAACATGAGAATTTTAAAGCGATTGGCAAACCGATCCGATGGGGGGGGCGGACCTTTGGGGGTTACACTCGTCAAAGAAGGAAAATAGTGGGCTCCCACCCACCCACTCGCCATAAGACAAAAAAAGGAAAACAGTCTTGCCATTCCCGAAACGTTTTCCAAGCCCACCTGTTTTTTGAGTTCCCAAAAAAACTCAATCACCCACAGGTAAAAGGGCGGTTTGTGGTGATATGGGGTGGCATCCCAGGTGGGAACGACAATCAATCCCTGACGAACGTGCATTTCTTTGGCCATTTGAATGTAAATCGACTCATCGAAATCAAACGCTGGGATGAAAAACATTTTTATCAAAAACAAAATTAAAAGTGAGATGACTCCCGTAGTCCACCACTTGGAATGGTCACTCTGGGTTGATCCCATTTGAGGGTCCGAGGCTTTCATTTGGGGTTTTCCCAATTTTTAAAGACATTCTCAGGCTTAAAAACCTCGAAGGGATGTTTTAAGGAGCCGTTGTCCAGGCAAAGGCTTATCAATCCACTTTTCCAAAACCAGTTCAACCGTTGAATTCCATTATAAAGGAGTTCATAAGAGGGACGAAGTTGAACGTGTTTTTGCGGGTATTGTTCGGGTGGAAACCTCTGAGAAATATCAAAATAGCGCTGTTTGATTTGACTCGATCGATCCCAAAGATTTACCTTTAAAAAACGCGACGCATTATCGGGGTCCAGTTCTTGTCGGGGTTGGGCGGGTTGCCAATCCGGATCCAAGCCCACAAAAAAAACGTTTCCTTTAGATTCTAATTCTTGACGTAACAGACGAATTTCTGTGCCAGGAAATCGTCTTTGTTTTACAAAAATAGCCATCATTAATTCCTTAAATATTCAATGAGATGTGAAAATCCTTCCTGAAAATGAGAATCGGGTTCATAAGCGTTTTTGGCTTGTTCCAACTTTGAAATTAGGGTGTCTAAAAGCTCTTTGGTGTCCCAATCCCATTTTGGGAGGGAGTTTCGATTTGGGTGGGATGCCGAAAAATCTTCGGGAGAGTGGGCCAAATCCAAACAAGACTGAAGGGCGGGACTTGGAAAAGGATCGGGCTCTGCTTTCAGCAACATGGCATAGCAGTATAGACCCACTCCCACTTTGTGAAGGCTCTTGGGGGCCATCCATGAAAACGCTCTTAATGCAGCATAGGGGTCAAAACCAAGGTGCCAATGGAATGCTTTTTTGGAGACGAGGTTTTCTATGTTCTTTATGGATGGTGTGGTGTGTTTGGGTTGCTCGGGGATGGGCAATAGATGGCTAAAATAAAAATAAACAATGGCGGAGGCAAAATCTGCCGTGTGAATTTGGCTTCTGATTTCAAAAAACTTGTGATATTTAGCCAAAACTTCCGGCGCATAATGGTGCCGGGTGATGCTTGCTGGCAAAAAGGTTTTTTGAATG
>JBIIVH010000056.1:0-24735 GCA_044339525.1 Silvanigrellaceae bacterium
CGAAGGTGGAAGAGCAAGGGATTTGGGTGGATGGGTTTTACCTGGAAAAGGGAGGAGCTTGCTGGACGCCCATAGCGGAAGCTTCCTGCTTTGACACCTGCTGGGGCTTTGTGTACGACTCCTACTAAGAATACTCACTTGGGTACATGGGATTTTTATCGGTAGTGATGGTAACATCTTCGGTCGTGTACTGAGTTAAACCTCCCCATAATATGTCCCATCCCTCTGGCCTACCATCCTTTCTCTTACCATATTTTTTCACGCTGATTTTGTCTAAATTGCCATTGGAGGGTTGGGTGGAGACTCTCATTCCCATACCAAATCTGGTTTTTATCTCTACAATCAGGCCTATGGCCAGGAGTTTGAGTTTGGTGTGTTCAAAGGTCTGGAGATCGTCAAACTGCACGTTGGAGAACTTTTTGTGTTCCTTTAGTAGCTTAACCTGCGCCTTTCTGGCAATCATAACAATAGCCGCGTGGCACAAGCCTTTTGTCGCTAGGGCGGCGGTAAGTGCCCTTGCGAATGGTGTGGTGAGATTGTGGATTTTGGTCCGAAGTAGGACCCCCTGCCCTAGGGCAAGGCATCATCTTTTTCATGGAGTGGGTATAAACTAAGATTTTTGAAAAGGCGTGGAATATTTTTGATTTTGGTGGACTCTTTTTTGCCAATTTTCCATTTTCAAAAAAGTTTACAAATCCAATTCGGAATTAGTTATTTTAAATCAGTATGTTATACTAAAAAAAGAACAATTGTTAACTGCAGTTTTAGAATCACAGGGTACCTAAGTTTCCTCAATGGTACGGAGTCGATTCCAGATGAAGGGAGCCATTTTCAACAGAAAACCAATGCTAATTTTGGATTTAGATGGGTGAAATTTGGCGATTCTGTGTAAATAAGCCATTCGTTTTTTGAGTTCACCAACTTGAACCTCTATCTCGGGGATGTCGGAGGGAGCCAGCTCAAAGATACCAAATGTGGCTGCAGGTTGAACCTCTTTTGAAAGAAATTGTTCTGTGGCCTCTTTCAAAAAAAACAGTTGAAGTGGTCCACCGGATATCCACTTCGGTTCTCCTTTGCATTTGAGTGTGATTTTATCTCGAATTCCTCTTTCGATTAAATTTAGTTTTTCTAGTTCAGACAAATATCGATTTAAGGTGCTTAAACTTATATTAGAGGTCTGAAGAATGAGTGATGGGCTTTCACCTCGTAAAAGCAGATCAAATACAGCCAGAGTGCTGGGAGAGCGAACAAAATGAAGCTCCTGTTTGCGGGTGTAAGTGAATGTGTGGTCGCTTTGTGTTGTCAAAGCCGCACTCATGTCCTCCCAGCTTAAATTTAACAGGCTCATGATTCTTAATAAAGAATCTAGACTTACTCCTTTTCCCGCGAGCCACCGTTTGAGAGTCGGGATAGAAACACCTAGAACGCTCGCCACGTGTTCCTGGGTCAACCCTTGAGCACGGATCTGCGATCCTATTGTTTTCATTATGAGTTGTTGTCTGGCAAGTATTGCTTCGTTCATCATAGCTCGCTCCATGATACCATTAGTATCACAAATTAATACTTTTTACAATTCTTACACCTCATTTGCTAGCTATGTTAGAAGTGTAAAGCGTTTTCAATAGTTGAAACACGCAATTTAAGGAATAAAAGCGATGATGAATCGAGTTATTTTTACGGTAATTTTTGGTTCTCTTTTTTTCAATCAGGTTATGGCGCAGACAAATGCTCAAAAGGAAAAGCATGGTGATCTTTGTCCAGCTGTTTCGGAAATGATGGTGAGCCTGACCAAAACTTTGTTTGCTGATCTGACAGAGTACTGTGTTGGTTATGTTCCTAGCTACGATGGAAACACGGGTGTAAAGATCTTTCAGCAAAAAGAGCTGGTTCCTCTAGTCCGAAAACCGTTGCTGAATCAAGAAGGTTGTCCTCCAACCATTTTTCTAACGGTCGGGTATGAGTTTGTTGTCACAAAGCATATTAGTGATGGCGATTATTCATATACATGTAAGCCGTATTTACTAAAATAAAATCCCTCTTTTTTGTGCTGGGGATTTTTGAAGTGAAATTTGACTCTTACCCGGGAATCGTCGTACTCTATTTAGACAAAGTAACAAATACGACTTGGTGATTTAGAACTGACGATTAACGGAGTAGAAATGATTTCGAAAAATACGATTTGTTTGTGGTTTAATAACGACGCCCTCGGAGCCGCCCGATTTTATGCCTCTACGTTTCCTAATAGTGAGGTGGGAGAAATCTTTCAGGCTCCCACTGATTATCCAGGAGGGAAAAAAGGGGATGTTTTAACGGTAGCATTTTCCGTGTGTGGTGTGGCCTGCATTGGCTTAAATGGCGGGCCTGTGATTAGTCCTAATGGATCCTTTTCTTTTCAAATTTCCACTGATGATCAGATGGAAACAGATCTCTATTGGAACGCCATTGTGACGAACGGAGGAAAAGAAAGTAACTGTGGATGGTGTACGGACAAATGGGGAATATCCTGGCAAATCATACCACGTGTTTTAGTGGCGTCAAACAAAAAGGGTGGAGAGACTGCGAGAAAAGCATTTGCTGCCATGATGACCATGAATAAAATCGATGTGGCCGCAATTGAAGCTGCGATTAGGGCTTAAGCTTTCTAAACTCCATTCGTCAACTGTGCATTTCCTAATTCTGCCCCACGTTGGATCCGCTCCTTTGGGCGCCAATTTGTCCCTCAACGGAACTTTTCTTTTGTCTGGGTGGTGGCCGCCCTCTTTGCAAAAAGGGGCTCCTTTTGGCAACTCTCAAAATCAATTGGCTAGGGGCAATTCAAGTTTTGTTCTAAACGATCTTTCAGAAATGCCGATACAGTTCGGGACTGGGGCACAGAGCGTGTATAGTTTAGGTGACTCTGTCTGGCTTGAAGGGGTTCTCTGGGCGTTTTCACTAAGGGGGAGTGTAATGAGAGTTATCGTTTTTGTGCTGGGGGCAGCACTTTCGACTTCCAGCTGTCGGGGAGCCACCGAGGCGACGGAGTCCAGCGAGGCCTCCGTCCGAACGCAACGAACCTCTGCAAATGCGCTTGCTGATACCGTTTTGATTGTCAAAAAAGATTTCAAGTCTGGTGTGTATACGCGTCTGGAGGGCAACGAGGTCTTGGTGGCAGATTCTGATGGAGTTATGAAGCAGGGATCGGCCTTCCCCATTAAAAAGGGAACCTACATCATCACAGACGTTTCCAAAGTCTCAAGCATAAATCCCGGCAACAACAATAACATCATCATCTACCTAAAAAAGGCTGTCGCGAAGTCGAAAAATGGTAATCCGGAAGACATGTGTAATGCTGCAAACAGCGTGAGCGAAACCATTCTCCTTCCACGAAATTTCATTGGAAATACCGACTCTGGAGCTAATTCTGATTTGCCCTATATCAGGAGGACCCTGGCAGGTAAGTCTGACGATGGGGAGGTGTTTTTTCAGCTTGGAGGAAGTCCTTCTGCTGCAGGTTTCTACAGCTACAAAACCGATGCTCGGTATTGCCGAGGCGACTAAGGAAAGAGGGTGTGTACCATCCCTCAATTTCTTGAGTCAAACCACTTCCCCTTGCTTGGCACCTTGCGATTTTGAGTTTAATCTTCTATTAACCATATAAAAAATAAGAGTTTTTTAATTTTTTTATTTTTTCTAGTGAATTTACCGATGGTGGTTTTGTCGGGTTTAAGATTAAAAAATGCTTGGTTTAGAGGATCCAGGTAAGCCGGGATTCCAGGAATTCTGGGGGTTTCTTTATAGGATGGAGAGTGAATGCGGTTTCATTGCTTTGTTTTTTTTCAGTGGATTTTGATTTCCGTTTTGGTGGTGGCTTGTGAAAGAAGGGTCTCTGAGCACATCCTTCCCAGAAGGGCCAGCTCTTTGGTGCTGAACGATTCCAACGCATCAGCAGTAACTCCAAAAACAGATACTCCAAAAACAGATACTCCAAAAACGGATGTCCCCAAAACCTCTCAAGAGCTTCAGTCGGAGGCCTTGGCTGTGCTGGATAGGTCTTGTGTGGGCTGTCACAGTGCTACCAACATTCAAGGTAACTTCGGGGCTCTGGACAACGTAGAGGCCATGCTTGCGAGTGGTCGATATTTGGTGGCAGGAAGTCCAGAACGCTCCCTCATTTATACAAAGCTTGCTCCCGGGGGCAATATGCCTCCCTCGGGTGCCCTAAAACCAGAGGAAGTGGATTTGATCCAAGACTGGATCGCAAGCCTAAAGGAGGTCGAAACGGTACCATTAGAGATCCATGATGTTATTGATATAATAGAGAAAGATTTTAATCAGAATGTTCCTTTAGCGGATCGATCTCAAGTTCGTTACTTTAGTTTTCATGTTGCCAATAATGTTGGGTCAAGTCAAACCACCTTGGATAACATGCGCAAAGCATTCTTTAAAGTTTTAAATAGTGTGTCTCGCTCTCCCGCACTGAACATGCCCGTTGCGCTTGATCCAAAGAGTTTGATTTATCGATTGAAGTTGAATGAAATTGCTGTTCCTGTCAAGGTTTTTGAAGATCTGATGCTTGACTTTTATCCCTTCACTTTGCAATTCGTGGAAAATGGAGAAAATGCCTTATTTTTGCAGACCGCCAAGCGTGATGCGGCGTTGCGCACTGCCATCGGCTCGCCCAACTATCTGATCCGAGCCGATTGGTGGATTGCCACGGCCACTCTTCCGATCCCCTATGAAAGACTTTTGCAGCTCGGATTGACGCAAGCCGAGTTGGACCTCCCCCTTGGCATAGATATTCTGGCGAATCTCAGGGGAAATCAGGTGATGCGTTCTGGGTTCAAGAATTCAGGGGTTTCCTCTCAGAATCGCATGGTGGAGCGTCATTTGCAGTCCAATGGTCTTGCCTACTGGCTAAGTTATGACTTTAGCCTTCTTGAGGCCAGTCAAAATATCTTCTCCAATCCTTTGGGCCCCAAACCACTTAACTCGGAAAAAAGTTTTCTTCATGCCGGCGGAGAGGTTATCTTCCAGCTGCCCAATGGGCTATTTGGATATCGATTGGTGGATACCTCAGGTGCCATTCTGGACAAAGGTCCCACCAATATCGTTAAGCAAAATGATGCGCCGCCTCAGTTTGTTTCAGCAATTGTGAATGGAGTGTCCTGCATGAACTGTCATGGCTCCGGATTGGTTTATAAAAAGGATGAAATTCGAGCCTTTTCCACCGCGAATGCTTCTGTGTTTTCAGCACCCGAGTTGGAACAAATTGGAAAGCTTTATCCCGAAGATCATTTCTTTAAAGGAGCTATGGACAAAGACAACTCTTTTTATTTTAAGGCTCTAAGTCAGCTTGGTATCGATCCAAAGCTTCCCGATCAGGTGAATCAGGCTTATCGCTTCTTCAATCGTTCTTTAAATAAGTCTGATGTGAAGTGGGAATTGGGCATTTCAGAAGAATCTATGAATGGTTTACTAGTGAAAGACCCCTTTCGCACCCAGTGGACGAGCCTCAACTCAGGAGGAGTCATCTCTAGGGAGGAATTAAGTCTGCTTCAAACGCAAGCTTTGGAGCAAACCAGGTTAGATGTTAAAGTAACAGAACCGCGCTTGGGTGACTATTTAGTCACGCCAGGTTGCATGAGTGAAAGTCAAACTAGAATGAATAATTGTCTTGTAAAGAGGGTAAAAAAAGATGAAGTTACACCATGAAATAGGTTTTTTTAGAGCAAGTTTTTGCTTTTTTTCGAGTGGTGGGCTGAGTGCAATCCTATCACCGTAAACGCAAGAAACCATCCGATCAGTGGGTCACGATGGATTCGGTCGAAATAGAGCCCTTCCAAAGCCACCCATGCCCCGAGGGGGTCGGATTTCAATGGCTGCAGCTGTGAATGGGCATTCCAAAGCCAAAGATTCCAGGCGAAATGAAACACGAAGGGGAGAAAGAGGCTTTGCCGGGCGAGGTAGATCCAGTTGCCGATCAAAGCAAACCAAAAGAGATACATTAAAGTAACAGAGCTTAAAAAATGGCCTTGGGCTCCATAGAGCAGGGTGTGCCCAAGGGCAAACACGGCCCCATGAATCCACACTAGAAAGGGTTTTTGGGTGGGTTGATGGGGTTGTGGGACTCCCAGGAGGGCACTGAAGATCAGTCCTCTCCAAAACACCTCTTCGGCCCAGGTTTGCCAAAAAACAATAAACACAAGGGTCAAGGGCCAGGTTTGGGGGACTGCAGCTACCCATGGTCCAAGCTTCCATGCCCACCATCCTGGGGGCGCCGATTGGGTCAAGTGGGGAAGAGCCTTACCCAAAACCACACAAAAAAGAGCCCCTAGTAGAGCCCAAGCCAGGGCCATTACCCCGAGCCATTTCCACAGTTCACCTAGATTTTTAGGAAGCCCCCAGCGGGAGGGGAGCCAATCTTCCCAAAGCCCCAATCCCAAGGCCAGAAGGGCTAGCCCGGGAAGCGCCAGAGCCCCTGGGACGGGTAAAAAGCCCAACCCATGGCAGGCCAGTCCTAGGATCCAGGCGTATGAGGGAGATTTAAAGAACTTCGTAGCCAGCCTCTTTGATGGCAGAGACCAACTGGACTTGTTTAAATTCTTTAGGAAGTCCCATAATGGAAGCTTTATTTTTATGAAGCACTAAGGTAACGCCCTTCAATCCCGGTACGGAGCGCAATTTGGTTTCTAGTTTTTGCACACAGCTATTGCAGCTAAGACCCTTAATGTTCACTTTTACTTCCCCATCGGGAGTTTCAAAGGTTTTTGCATCGCCCATTTGCTCCTTACCATGGCATTCTCCTAGGGAGGTAGAGTAAGTAACCAAAGAAAAACACCCAACCAACGCACTTATGCCCCATTTTTTCATCTTTAAATCCCTTTCTGGTTGAATTCAATTTAGGCCAAGAGCCTCTTTAATTCAAGTCTATTTGACCCCTCTGTTCCGTTAGGCAAAAAATCCCTTTTTCACCCAACTCTGCATCCCTTTTAATTTCGACTCCACAACGTAACAGTTACTTTGTCTCCTTCCAGGTCCACTTCCTGTTGGTAGGCGTGGGTGGGTGGATGGGGTTGAAACTGGCACAGGGTCTCATCCTCCACGTAGGAAAGATTGGCCTGCAACGCCTGACTCAAGGGACCTGTAACCTCCACATGCACAAAAAGCCTATCTTCCACCTGAAAATCTCCCGATTTTCGGCATTTTTGAATGTGGCTCACCAGTTCCCGTGCGAGTCCTTCCCACTTTAAGCTATCGGTGATCACGGGGTCTAAAGACACCACCATTTGGGAGTCCGCCGCCACTAGCTGGGAGCCTGAGGGTCGCAATTCCACTTGATATTGGCTTGCGTCTAAGGGGATTCCGGCCACGGTGATGGCGTCGCCCCTGAGGGCTGCTAAAGACGTACTGGCGTCCAGGGATTGCAGGGCCTGTTGGAGTTCTTTGATGCGATCTCCCAAGGATTTCCCTAAAGCCTTAAAATTGGGTTTCACAAAGATTTTGGCCAGGGAATCGGGTTGGAGGGAGAAATACACTTGTTTAACATTTAACTCTTCGGCGATCACTTGGCTCATGCTCTCTAATGCCTTCTTCTGTTCCACATCCAATAATCCCACGGTGATGGAAGCCAGAGGCTGCCTTATTTTGAGTTTATTTTGGGTGCGCACTTGCCGGCCCAGTTCCACCACGCGGCGGGTGAGGGCCACACGGGCGTCCATGTGGGATTCCAGAGGGGTGATTTCCCTCACCTGCGGCCAGGACTCCAAATGGACACTGCCCGCTTTTTTCATGGCGTGAGTGTAGCTAAGCTCCTGGTAAAAGAATTCAGCAGCAAAAGGGGCAAAAGGAGCAATGACCTTGCACACTCCCACTAAAACATCAAAAAGGGTAGAAAATGCATGAACATCTCCCTCCCAAAAACGACGTCTGCTGCGCCGGATGTACCAATTGTTGAGGTCGTCCAGGAAGTCGACCAGGGCGGGAACGGCTTTGGCGATATGGTAGCGCCCCATGGTTTCGTCCACCTCTGCTACCAACTTTTGAAAACGCATTCCCACCCATTGATCCATATCGTGGGAAGACTTTTGGGGGAATCTTTGGGCATGTTCTTCGGGGCAAAACCCTTCTAGGCTAGCGTAGGTGCTAAAAAAGGAATAGGCGTTCCACAAAGGCAACAAAATACGACGGGTGTTTTCTTTCACGCCTTCCACACTAAATCGCACCTCATCGGCGGTGGTGGCGGGGGAATTGAGGAGAAACAATCGAATGGAGTCGGATCCATAGGCGTCAATGGTTTCCATGGGGTCGGGGAAGTTTTTGAGGCTTTTGCTCATCTTGCGGCCGTCTTCGGCCAATACCAAGCCATTCACCACACAATTTTTAAAGGCCGGCGTCCCAAAAAGAGCCGTAGACAAAACATTTAAGCTGTAAAACCATCCTCTGGTTTGGTCTAGTCCCTCGCAAATGAAGTCGGCGGGAAACAGACTCAAAAAGTCCTCGGCGTGCTCGAAGGGGTAATGGTTTTGGGCATAGGGCATGGATCCACTTTCAAACCAGCAATCCAAAACAAAGGGCACTCTCTTCAGGTCGGATTTTCCGGTGGGAGAGGGGATGGTGATGTGATCAATGTGTTCCATATGCAAATCGGTGATGGGTTGGGAGGAATACCTTTGAAGTTCCTTCAACGATCCTAGGCAAATGCGCTCTCCTTCTGCATTTTGCCAGATGGGAATGGGATTTCCCCAAAATCGAGAACGGGAAATATTCCAATCTCGGGCGTTTTCCAGCCAGCGTCCAAATCGACCTTCTTTGATGTGATCGGGCACCCAATTGATTTTTAGATTGTTCTCTTGCAGTTTCGCCTTAATAGACAACACATTTACAAACCAGCCTGGTTGGGCTCGGTACATTAAGGGTGTACCACTTCTGTAACACATGGGGTAGGAGTGCACGATGGTATCGTGCTTAAACACCACATTTGTCTTTTTGAGAAGTCCCATGAGGGGTTTGTCGGAGTCTTTAAAATAGAGCCCTTCTGTGCCCGTGGGGTTTCCGGGCAAGAGATTTCCATTCACATCAATATGGTCTATGTAAGGGAGGCCGTGGGCTTGGGCGCAGCCAAAGTCGTCTTCTCCAAAACAGGGGGCGGTGTGAACGGCGCCGGTACCTGTGTCATGGAGCACATAACTTGTGCCATAAATGCGGTGACACGCCCCGTTCCATTTTTCGCTAAAACAGTTAAACCAAGGCTGGTACTTAAGTCCTTCCAGTTCTTGGCCTTTAAAGGTTTCCAATACCTGGATTTGTGCCGGGTTAAAGAAATCGGGAAGGCGAGACTGCAATAGAATGAGTGTTTCGGCTGAGTCGGAAGGTTTGACGCGGGCATAGGTCCCTTCTGGATCTACGGCCACGGCCACGTTAACGGGTAGGGTCCATGGGGTGGTGGTCCACACCAGCAGGGAGGCACCTTCCCATTTTCCTCCCTCCACAATGCGCGCCTTTAAAGTAACAGAGGGGTCTTGCACATCCCGATAATCTAAGCTGGCTTCAAAGTTGGAAAGAGCACTCCCTAGGGCGGTGGAATAGCTCACCACCTTTAAGCCTTCATAGATGAGATTTTGGTTCCAGAGCTTTTGGATCACGGCCCACACAGACTCCATAAAGGGTGTGTCCATGGTGCGGTATTCGTTTTCCATATCCACCCACCGGCCCAATTTTTTCATGTATTGGCGCCATTGCCCGGTGTAGCGGAGCACAGACTCCCGGCAGGCTTGGTTGAACTGGGCAATTCCAAATGATTCGATGTCGGCCCGACCTTGCAGCCCCAACTCTTTTTGGACCAACATCTCCACGGGGACCCCGTGGCAGTCCCATCCAAAACGCCTGGCCACGTGGTAACCCTTCATGGTGAAGTAGCGGGGAAAGGCATCTTTGATGGAACTGGGCACAAAGTGGCCAAAGTGGGGCAGTCCTGTGGCAAAGGGAGGGCCATCGTAAAAATGGAAGGGTGGTGCTTCTTTTCGATGATTTAAGCTTTTTTGGAAGGTGTCTTCTGCTTCCCATTTGGCCAGGATTTGGGTCTCCATTTGGGGGAAGTGGATTTGTTTGGGTGGCTTTGCGACTTTCATAGAAATGACGCTCCTAGAAGAGATGAAGGTCCCTGAAGGTACCGTCATTCCCACCCAAAATCAATGAAACCGCAACGTCTCTTAAGCCTATTGGTGCCAATGGAGCTGTGTTTTAACAAATTTGTGATGGCACCCCCTTTAAGGCTTTGAGATACAACCTTAATTTGGTATCCTATTCCTTGTCTTTTGAAATTTCTCTTGAAGAGGGGTCTATTGCCATGGTTAAAAGCGAACTTGTGGAACTTCTAGCGTCTAAGGCTTCCGTCACCAGCACCCAATCTGAGGATTTGGTTAATCTTTTTTTTAACAGCATCATTGATTCCCTTACCACGGAAGGCCGTGTGGAGATCCGTGGGTTTGGAGCCTTCACCATTCGCCGATACCCCGCTCGGGAAGGTAGAAATCCTAAAACCGGCGAAAAAATCAAAGTTTCAGAGAAAAAATTGCCTTTTTGGAAAACGGGATTGGAATTAAGGCAGAGGGTGGACGGGCTAGGCTTGAAGCTCTAAGAGACATTCAAGCGCACGGGTTAATCCACAGCTTCAAAGCAGAGGGACTTCACAAGTCATGGGAAATGAGGGGTTCAAAGTGACTTATTTGGCAGCAGGACGGTGTTCCCCTTTGGCCTTTTTCACCTGAATAAACAAACGGCTGATGCGTCGTGCCATGTTATTGGCATGGATGGCGCCTTTTCTTTTGGTAACCGCAATCGTGCTTTGAGCGGCACGAAAGAGGGCATCCACTTGACTCAAGTCTTTGGAAGCAATGGCGTCTTGAACCTTACGCACGGCCGTTTTCATTTCGCTTAAAATGGCGCGGTTTCTATCGCGACGTTTGATGGATTGGCGGGCGCGTTTCTCTGCAGATTTATGGGTAGCCATAAAAAGAACTCCTATTGGAAACACACCTCCATTCACCTTTTGCTTTTTCCCCAGGTGTGCTTACTAAAATTCCGGGATGGGAAAAAGACAGTGGGTTAGGCGTCACACCACGTGACCTCCGGCTTCCTAACCTCAAGAAAACAGATTAGATTTTAGACAGGTCAATTTTTTTCTTAGAAAGAAGATTGGCCACGCAGTCGGAAGGGCGAGCTCCTACTTTATACCAATGGGCCATGCGATCGGATTTCAATTCAATCACAGAAGGCTCCGTCATGGGATTGTAATACCCCAATTTCTCAATAAAACGGCCGTTTCGAGCGTTTCGAGAATCCGTGACCACCACGTGAAAAAAAGGACTACCTTTTGATCCGAAGCGTTGTAATCTTAACTTGAGTGCCATAAATAATTCCTTTTTTTAACGTAGCCACCGATGCCAGGGAACCCATTTCCCACACGCAGAAGCAGCCGTGAACAGCGATGCGGCCCTAAAAAGGCACGAGAGGTCGCACCCTAACCATTCAAATCCGGAAAGTCAATGCCCACTTTTGACGTCCACCCTTTGGGTCCGTTGTTTCCGATGGGAATTCATGGTCCAATGGTTCCAAACCCCTACTTTCTTCCCCTACAAACCCTGGAGACTTAGCCTCACATGTATAACCTTTCTCCCAGACTAATGCTGGTGGCGGGACTCGACACCGATACGGTTTTTCATTTGAAGAGGATAGCCCGTAGACTACAGATCACGCGCTTTTTAAGCCTGCCTTCCACCACGGATTTTTTGCGTCAGTGGAGCCCAGCCCAGCCAGGGGAGAAGTCCACACCCATCTCCATTGTGGTTTTGGGATTCCAGGGAGAGCTTGACCTAGCCCCCCACCATGCGGCGTGGCTGCGTTCCCTAAATCAGCAACAAATTGAAAATAAAGGACTTAGCACTCAGACCGTGTTGTTTGCCTTTTTAAAAGCCCAGTCCCAGCAGGAGATCCTGGGGCTCAGGCGGCTCGGATTTAACCACATTCTGCCCCTTCCTTTTAATGAAAAGTCCTTTTTTCGAGAAGTGGTGTCAAAACTGAGCAACGGTCCTTCCACCTTCCATTTATCTCAGGCACTTACCTTGGCTTACCAGGGATTGGCCCAGGGAAAATGGTTTGAGGTGGACGAACTTTTAGAGTCGGGTCCCCTGGAATGGGAAAAGTCAGGGGAGATTTTAACTCTGAAAGCCGCCTGCAAAATTCATTTAAATGACCTAACAGAAGCCAAATCTCTATTGGCTAAACTCAGACAATTGGGGTTTCAATCCTCCTATTCTCAGTATGTCAAAATTAAATATTGGCTACTCACCCAGCAAAAGGCCAAAGCCCTGCAGGAGGCAAGGGAATGGGCATCCCAACATCACGATTCGCCCTTTGCCTCCCTGGGGAACGGTCTGAATCCATCTGCCCATCTTTATTTTGATGTGGTTGCTTTGCTTAATCAGCACGCACTGAGTCTGGTTCAGAAAGGGGAGTTGGAGGAAGCCCTTCCGATTTATGAGACGGCGCGGGAAATCGCTTCTTCCCATAGTCAAAGGCACACCCTCACTCATAATTTGGCCACCCTGCTGGCTCGAATGGGGCGCATTCCGGAAGCCTTGGAAACTCTGTTGCCGGTTTTAACCACAAATTCTGAGATTCCCCCGGCTTTGAATCAGCTGGCAAGGATTCTAACTCATCAAATTTCCATTCACCTTCATGTGCCAACCCCAGAGCATCCCACCCCAGGTCCAGGTGATCCACCCACGGTTGGTCCCGATTTTCCGGGTTCTCTGGCAGTCCAAAGTCCTGTCCCTTTGGCGGGCACTACCCAGACACCTCCCGCCTTAACCCTGCCGGATCTGGATTTGTTTGATTCCTCCTCCCAACTTTTTTCGTTTACAGAATCTGAAATTCCGGATATTTCCATTCCTTCCATAAGTCACACACCAGCCGATGACATCCCATTTAAGGATTTGCCCAAGCCCTTGGATCGGGTGATGGCTCCCTTAGCGCCCTTAACTCCCACCAATGACCTCCTGGAGGAAGAGGCCAAAGCGGAACAGGAATGGTTTAATCAATGGCAAGGACCTAATTTGGAGGAAGAAAGTGCACTTCAGCTCCTGCGCTCTCAAACTCCTGAGTTGGCCAATCCTAATCCCACAGCGCCCCCTAAAAGCTCACCATTGCCCTCCTCTCCAACGGCAGGTCGGGAACCACCCCCTCCAGAAGCCCCCCCTCCCACCCCTTTGTCGTTTAAATTTAAAAAAGAATTCATACTTTTTCATAAGCAAAGACCTAATTGAATATTATTTAAAACTATGTGAATTTAGCATAGTAACAAACGGGAAACATTGATTACTCCTTCGTCCTGGCATAAGATTTCTTGGAAAGTTTCAATATAAAATTCTTATCATAAACAAAGTTTTCAGTTCAAATTCTGGGAGAACTCTATGTTCCATGGCACACTTCCCGGTACCACGATACCCTCTGTCATTTTAGATCATTCTCAACGAGGGTTTGTGGGTACCATGATCTGCAAGATCCCTGGTTGTAAAAAAATACTGCATTTCTGGAGAGGTAATGTGGTTTCAGCCCACTCCGATTTGTTGGATGAAAGGTTAGGGGAGGTTCTTTTTCGTCAGGGACGATTGCCCCTGGATGTGTTTATTGAAACGGCTGGTAAGGTAACACATGAAACGCGGTTTGGTGATGTATTAATTCAAGAAGGTCGATTCACCACCCGCGACCTTTGGAATGCATTAAACATCCAGAGCCAGGAGGTGATTGTATCCTTGGCCCATTACCACCTCGTGGAGATTCATTTTGAGCCTCTTGTTCAGGTCCCGAGGCTGGAGCTGTCCGTGCAATTTCATTTGGAAGATCTGTTGAATTTTAGTTTGGTGGAGAAAAAATTTATAGACATTTTCCATTATTGTGCCTCAGAAAAACCGGAATTAAGGTTAGAAGCGGATTCCCTAAATGCGGCGGACCATGATTTCTTAAGGGATATGGTGAGCATTGTTCAAGAGCATGGGAATTACACGGAGATCCTAACAAAAGGTTCCAGACTCACCCCACTCTACACCAACAAAGGACTTTGGGAGCTTTTTGTAAGGGGGGTGATTTCAGACACCTGGGGGATCAGTGAAACCTTTATTTCATCAGAGGCTTATAGGCTGCTTTTTGCTCTGATTGAAGAGGCAAACTTTATGTTTGCCGAGCTTCAAGCCGCTGTGCAGGGAGACAATATGGATGGGTGGAGTGATATCGTGGATGAATCCAATGAGCTTTTAAAAACCTATTTTGGAGGAGGATTATTCCTCACTTTAATAGGTTTTTTACCAGAAAATATCATTCGATGTATCCTCCTACGCGACGGGGTTTCTCGGAAACTTCAATCCATGGCCCCCAATCCTTCCTCCCCCGATGCCATGTTGGTGGCCTTGAAAAAAGTCTTGATGAGCTCTATCTATTATATCTTATTTGAGCTATACAATATGAAGTTGAGTGCGGAAGAGTTTTTGAGGATCAAAACCCTCATTGATGGAATTCGTCAGCCTCACAATGATTTCTTTTCTCTAAAAGGAGATGCCTATGCCCATACAAATTACAGCCCACGGGTTTGATCTCTCGGAAGCCATCAAAGATAGCTGCACGGCAGAAGCCTTGGAAAAATTAACCCCCTTGGCCCAGCATCAGTTTCAGTCTAAGTGGACTCTGTCTTTAGAAGCCGGTTCCCACGTCACCCACCTCATGTGGAAAGATGGACCTTTCCAAGGAGATGTAACGGTTAAATCCGGTGACATGTACGATAGCATTCATCAAGCCACTAAAAAAGCCTGTGAGCAGATGAAAAAAGCCCATTCCAAACGAAACCACCACCACCACGAAAAACCCCCCTTCGCTGAGGAACCCACGCACTAAGGGTTCCTTTTTTTTTAGAGAATGGATTTTAGGTGCTCGTAACCGCCATTGATGGCTGCCACCACATGTCGAAATCCCTGTTTTTCAAATTGCTCCAGCGAGAGCTGTACCCGATTTCCCGACCTACAATAAACGTATATCCAGGCGTTTTTGGGAAGGGAAGAAGCTTGTGTGGTGAGCTCTGGCATGGGGATGAGTTTGGCCCCTTTTATCACCCCTAGAGCGGTTTCATCGGGGTTTCGAATATCCAAAAGCACTTTAGGGTGGGTGTTTTCTTGAAAGTGTTGGGCAAAGGGCGCTGGATCCAATCTTATGATTTCCACATAGCCTCCAAAGGTGGTGCTGTTTTGCGAATAGACAATTTATCGACTTTCGGTTCTTAAATCCAGTTAAACTGTGTTAAACTTCGCCTAAACCCCCACCCACTTTTTAATGGAGGCTCCCTTGATTGGTTATCAAACTTCAGAAAATCACATTTGTGTAGTATTTGGAGGACGCTCTAGCGAGCATGAAATCTCCCTAAGATCCGCATTGTTTGTGCTAAAATCTTTACCCACCACCTACCGCATCATTCCCACAGGGATCCAAAGAACGGGGGAGATCTGGACACCGGAAGGGTCGTTTTTATCCACGGATTTTCAGGATTGGACCACCCAAAATCTGGAGCTTCTTTGCAAAGGTCAAAATCCCTTTGGGTCCGCCCGCCGCACCGCGGTGGAGCCAAGTGTGTTTTTGCCTTTTCCACTTGCAGTTTGCCAGGAGCTTCCCGTGCAGGGGATTCGGGTATTAAACCTAGAGAGCCAAACCGTGTTCCCCGTGCTCCACGGTCCCAATGGGGAGGATGGGCACTTTCAAGGTCTGATGGAATTGGCGGAAATGGCCCTGGTGGGTTGTGACATTCGCGCCAGTGTGATTGGCATCGACAAACACATCGCCAAACGCCTGGCCAAAGATGCCGGAGTGCCTGTGAATGATTACTGCGTGGTGCAGGAAGAGGAGTGGCAGGAGAGTTCTGCCCTAGTGCTGCAGCGGCTGGAAAAGCGATTTGGGTTCCCCTGTTTTGTGAAGCCCAATGCCCTGGGAAGTGCAGTGGGGGTGGGCAAATGCCATACATCAAACCAGCTGGAAGAAAAAATCACACAGGCTTTTCAATACGACACCTGCGTGATGGTGGAAGAAATGATGCACGGCACGGAAGTGGAAGTGGCCTTCTTAGGCACTCCCACCCACCCCAGTGTTACTTTAGCAGGGGAGATAGCCCCTAAAGATTTTTACGATTACGATTCAAAATACATCAATGATGATGGAGCCGCCCAATTCATTCCCGCTAGACTTGGTGCCCCCGAAATGCAAAAAGTAAGAGAGTATGCTGTTACTTTATCTCAGGCGTTTGGGCTTCGCGGATTATGCCGGATTGATTTTTGGTACAACGCCGCCACCAAAGCGTTTGTATTTAATGAAATCAATACATTACCAGGACTCACGTCCATTAGTATGTTTCCCAAACTTTGGGAGCAACAAGGAGTTTTAGGCCCCCAATGGACCCACGAGGTCATTGTGCAGGCCAAGGCCTATCGCCGGTTAAAGTCAAGAAAGTCTTTCCAGCACTAGACCTCCTTGGAGGGAAACGCCTCTTGAAAAAAATGTCCCTTGATCCCCTTGTTTTGGTTTTGTATACCCCAGTTGGGATGAACCCATCAGCCAATAAAGGGGAAAATACCGATGACCATGCCATGGAGAAGACTGATTTTGCTAACAGCCGGAGTGGGGGCCATACCCATGGCGCCTCTGGCTTTCTTAGATACATTTGCCCGTTTTTCAATTTCTTCTAAGGCCTTGGCCCAAGAGGAAGTCCTGAGCGCCCAGTGGTGCCAAAGCCCCAAAACCCCCCAGGATTCTGCCACGGAAGCCCCTAGCGACGCCAAGAGAACGCCCTATATCAGCCGCTCCTTAGATGCCATCATCTGCGCTCCCGAAAATCGTATGAAGGACCAGGCCAATGAACTGGCCTTCCAATATGAACTCCAGCTCAGACGCAAAAAGGTGACCACCTCCCTGAAAAAGGCTCATACAAAATGGGTTGCTAAATTGGAGGCTTGCAAAGAGGAACTCACCTGCTTGCGCCAACAGCTCGTCCACCGGCGCATCGAGCTAAATGGAGTTCCTCCCCCCGGACGCATTGCCCACATGCACTATCGTTGGGAGCGGACGTCGTTTGGCTGGATCCCGTCGTTTTTTAAGGGAGCTTCTCCTAAGGCTTTGAAAAAAATCAATCAGTCCATACGGGAGTCCGTCTATGGTCCTGGAGAAGGAACGGATCCTGAATATATGGAGGAAAGCTTTGAATTTAAGCTAGAAAATGGTTTTTTAATGGTTACAAACCACAACTCCTATTGCCCCGATGAGGCTGAAATATGCGTGACCCAAATCATCGTGTTGGATATTCAAACAGGAGAAACCTTTGATAAGGTGGCAGGAGAAGCCACAGAGGTTAAAGCCCCCACGAAACCCATTCTCAAATTCATCAAATCTAAAAAAGAATATTCCTTTACTTCTGAATCGAGTTGTTCCGAAAAATTGATCGCTATGAGCTCCTTTGATCCTGGTAAATTGAGTTTAGATGGTCACCATTTCACATTTTCTTTTGGATACCCTGGGGCCAATTGTCATCTTGAAACCCAGATTCCCACCAAATCCCTAAAACGCCATCTTTCCCCCCAAGTGTGGAAAAAGGTGGAACAGATGCAGTCCCACTGCAAGGAAAAAGGAACGTGTGCTCCCGAGGAATCTTTGGGAGCCCTCCATCTTCGCTGGGAGAGTCGACCTTCAGAGGAAAAGGAAGCCCTCCTCCTTTGGTACCCCCAGGTGATCTCCGGTCTGGATTCGCCTGTAAAAGAAAAAGTCAATGCCCAGCTCAAAGAGGCGACGCTGGGTTACCCTACAGAAACGGCCTATCTTAGGTTAGACAATGGTTATTTATCCCTGGCCGAAGAAGCGCGGGAGGCCGCCTTTGCGCCCAATCTGGCTTTGGATCTTAAAACAGGCGAAAAACGCTCTCCTGTGATTTTAGAGACCTCCTCCTCTTGGAGTTTGCCCACCCTACAAGCGCTCACCAGCTCTCCCGAGGCAGGCCGTTTGGATCGGGTTTATAAAAATGCGACTCCTTCGGAACACGACTATGATAGGTGTGGTGAATCTCTTTTTAAAGTCTTTGACAGCGAACCCTTAAAGTCTCAGAAGATGTCGGCTCTGGAACTATCTTTAGATGGTAAATGGGCCAGAGTGTTTTATCTCACAGAGCAAGATAAGAAGGACCGAGTGTGTTTTGTGGAGGGGAGTTTGCCCCTAACAAGCCTTGATCCCTATCTTACCCCGGCCGCCAAAAAGAAAGTCGCGGAAGTTACGGAACGCTGCACGAAAGAACCCACCTGTGCCAGTCCTGTAACGTTACCTTAAAAAAACAGCTAGCGTTTTCCTCCCCTTGGTTTTTGATTCTAACTTCCCATGGAACACCTAAAGGGGATCCTGTCTAAAAGTTCGGTTCTATTTCTTTCTATTCCAAACTACAGTACACTCTAGATCAAATTTCCTCTTTAATTTGTTTCATCTGCTGTGAGGTTTGATGTGTTACATTGTAAAAAAAGTCGTAGGCTAGGAAAAAACCTGGCACTTTTGTTTTTGGCAGGGAGTGGGGGATGCAAGCAGAGGTCAAGTGCCGTAAAACAAACGCTCCAACCCAGTGCAGAACTGGAAAGTGTCTCCGGAACGGCCCCCACTGGAGAATGGTTGAAACATTTTCAAGAGAGAATGAAAAACTATAATTCATACATCGAAAATAACGATGGTGGCACTGAAAATTCTGGCGAGGGGTTTCGATGGATGCGAGATTTTCCATTAGGCTTCGCTGGTCCTCCTTTGATGATTTTTCAAGTGCTGCCCACGATTCTACCGGAGATTGTGGGAAAAAAGGAAGACCTTTTTAGGCTCGCGGGATTTGGACATAAGATTCCCACCCAGTGGTCTAAACACGACCGTAGCCTTCCATTGGGCCTTGGATTCACCCACACCGATCTGTCCCTTCCTGCCACTCAGCCAGATGGCTCCAAATCTCCCTTTAGGCCCCCCGTCGCCATATCCGTGATCACTTGTGGTGGATGTCACATTGGACGGGTCAAACTCCGTGGTTCTGAGAGCCAAGTGGGAAATGGGTATGCAGGATTTACAGAGCAATCCTCCAATGGTGGATACATTTACATTCCGGGCGCTCCCAATGTGGCATTTGATTCCAATCGATTTCGGAACACCATCGAGAGGGTGGCTACCCATCCTATGTTTAATGATGATCAAATCGCCGCCACGGCTAAAAGATTCTACGAAGAAATTCAAGAGCTTACGCCGCGTGAGATCTTTGGGGATGCGGATGGTTCGTTCTCTATCATTCAGGAACAGGCTCTAAAAATAGATTCTCTATTTGAAAAGAACGTGGTTTATAAGAGCCCGGAACAAGTTAAGCTGATATTAATGGCATTTAGAAACAAGGTAAAAGCCAGAATCGCCATAAATCAGGACTACGAAAAACGCATCCGTGCCAGCGAAGGGTGGGTGAGTCTGAACGGAGCCGAAGAGGGAAAATTCAATGGCACGCCTGGCCAACTGGATGCCTTCGGGTTGGCAAATTCGGTTTTGGCCCCAACGGCTGCCCAAACGGAAGCCGCATTGGAACAGTTCCGATCCGCCCACTTTCCCAAAAGCACGGCCGTGTCCGACATTATGTCCGTCTGGGATCAAGATCAAAGAGCTTACGGAAACTGGAATGGCAACATGAAAGACAAATTTTACCGTAATTTGGGGGCCTCTTTGGGAGGCGTGGCCGACCCCAATGCCATCGACACCCAAAACGCAAGGATCGTAACCACCTTTTTGGAAAAACTCCCTGCCGCTCCCTATCCTTTTCATGTGAATACCAAATTAGCTTTCGGAAGGGGAAAAGATCTTTTTGTACAAAACTGCAGTGATTGTCATGGCAGGCGGGATGAAACCGGACCTGCCTCCAAATGGAAATGGCAGCGTTCTGCCCTTCAACTCAATCCTAAAACCAATGCTCCCAAGTGGATTAATGTTTCCACGGACATGTCCCGTGCCACGGTGCAAAATGAAACCATGGTCGATCTCATGAGAGGCGCTCTAAAGGCGGGGTGTGTGAAAGGCCATATTAGGCTGGGACTGGGCGGGGGCAAAGCCGTATGTGAAAAAGATCCGGACACTGGAATCAAGAAAGAAGATCCAGATATCGTCACTCCCACTCATCTCTCCAACAAGGGCTATATCCCGCTGAACTTGGGAGGGATTTGGGCTCGGGCACCGTACCTCCATAATGGTTCGGTGCCCACCTTGCGCCATCTTTTACTACCTCCTGAGAGAAGACCAACGGAATTCATTCGAGGTGCCCAATATTATGATTCCAAAAACGTGGGATTTGTTTGGGATCGGGTTCAAATAGAGAAAGAATTTGGATCGCTTGAATCCTTGAGTCAAGAGTTTACCAATCTTTCCATTTACAAAACCACCTTTGCAAACTTCAGCAATCAAGGTCACTACAATTTAAAAGTAAACAATCTGAGCGAGGTCGTGTCCTCTGGAGTAGAGCCCGTGATCACCACAGAGGGGAATTGGCCTAAATCGGAGGAAGATATTAATGCTTTGTTGGAATATCTTAAAACATTTTAAATGGAGTTGCTTTTAGGGTGCAGCGACTGCATATGACCAGCCCCCTTAGAGTGTACCGCAAGCATGAAATTCTCATTGGAGTCGATGGTAGAGCCTCCCTGAAGTACACGGGCGTTGCCATCCCTCTCCTGAGGGCTCTTATGAAACCTGGAGAAATCTGCGGATGATTAGAAAACTCCAAAATGAAAGTCGGTATTTTGACCATGAGCTCAGATCACAGAAGTTTGATTCAGATCTCGGTGCCTGAAAAGCCTGATATGATTTCAGAGGCAACTGGAAAAATCGTGTGTATTAAAGGGAAACCCCAGTTGGATGAAGATGGGTTTAGCTTCATGGACCTTAAACCTGCCGATTTTAGAGTTGCAAAGTAAGACCTCCTTGGAATGAATGGATGATGGATTAATGAGTAAAATTTTATAGGAGCTCGTATGATTCTGAGAGCACTGTTTTGCGCAAGATTCCCTTTGACGCGGACCTTTACTTCCCTTTCCTTGTTATTGCTGGGAGTTCCCTCGTGCACCTCCCGGCAGCAAAAGGAAGAATCCCATACCAAAGCCTTTGGGCTCGACTTTAACTTCGTGCCCAAAAAAGAATTTGTGGAAGAGGGCCGCAGTTCGGTTGCCTACTTTAAGCGTCGATCGAGTGAAAAACGTCCCTTGATACTATTTTTGCATGGATTGGGTAACGAACCTGAATCTTTAGCTCGTATATTTGCCCTACCACGCAGCTTTGATAAGCATAATTTTGTGTTGCTCATTCCCAGGGGTACCTTAGGCCAGGTTCAGCCTGGATCGGAAGAGCAGAAGATTTTTTGGAATGCCACGAACGAGTGCTGCGGGATGGATAAGCCCAATGACGATGAATATCTCACCAAACTGGTGAAGCGCGTCACTTCCGATCCTGACCTAAAAATTGACCCCGCTCAGGTGTATATCTTTGGATATTCCAACGGCGCATTTATGGCACACACTTTGGCCTGCAATCATTCTGAAATGTACAAAGGGATCATAGCTTATGCTGGTAGTTCCCATGCCGACGAATCCCTCTGCCAGCCACAAAATCCGGTAAACATTTTGCATATTCATGGCACCAAAGATAAAATCGTGAAGTTTGATAATCCCAGTGTCAGACCCGAAAACCCAACCGCTCCCTGGTTTCCACCTCCCTCGGACATCGTCAAACGTTGGGCAAAACGGAATCAGTGTTCCTCCCAAGTCACTTCCTCAAAGGTGGGGATTATGGACCTTAATATTCAGCCCGACCCGTCTTTTGGACAGGACGCGGGAGTGGAAGTGGGTTCCAAAGAGCTGTTCAACAGCGATAAAGAAACAGAAGTGGAGGTGTTTCAGGATTGTAAAAAAGGAAAAGTGGGTTTTTGGAAGGTCAATGGGGGTACCCACTTTAACATTTTTAACTTGGGAACCTTTGATAAAGCCTTTGAATTTGTTAGATAAAGAATTTTGTTGAGAAGCAAATCGAAAAGTAGTGGCCTAGCCAAAGGGGAGGGACATTTGCAGGCCCCTTTATCGTGGTCTTTCCCTTTTTTGGGAAATCGGATAGAGTGCCCACGCTAAAGTGGGGGTGCTAAGTTAGGCCCCCTTTTTCCTGTCTAGCAAAAAGGGAAGTGCATCATGGAAAATGTGATTATCATTGGATCGGGCCCTGCTGGCCTCACCGCTGCCATTTATTGTGCCCGAGCTTCCTTGCAGCCCGTGGTGGTGGCGGGCCTTCAACCAGGTGGGCAGCTCACCACCACCTCGGTGATTGAAAATTTTCCTGGATTTGCCCAAGGGGTGGATGGGACGGCCTTGATGGATCAGATGCGCCAGCAGGCCGAGCATGTGGGGGCCCGTTTTTTAGACGGTACCGTCACCCAGCTCCATCAAGTGGGTCCAAAGGAATTTCGAATCACACTTGACGCAGAAACGCAGGTTTACACAAAAGCCGTGATTGTGGCCACGGGTGCCAGCGCCATCACACTGGATTTGCCCAATAAAGCCAGGCTTATGGGGTATGGACTTTCCACTTGCGCTGTGTGTGACGGATTTTTCTACCGCCAAAAAAAGGTGGCGGTGGTGGGGGGCGGGGATAGTGCCATGGAAGAGGCCCACTATTTAGCCAAATTAGCCTCTGAGGTCACTTTGATTCACCGCCGGGACAAATTTAGGGCTTCTAAAGCCATGCAAGATAAGGTTTTGAATCACCCCAAAATCAAAGTGATTTGGAACACGGAAGTGGTGGACACCACGGCCAATGACTCTGGCTTAACAGGAGTGATTACCCAAAATTTAATCACTGGGTCCAGGGATACCTTGGCAGTGGATGGCCTCTTTATGGCCATTGGCCACACTCCCAACACCTCCTTTTTAAAGGGTGTGGTGGAAATGGACCAAGCGGGATACCTGACCACCCACAACGGTACCTTCACCTCTACCCCTGGGATTTTTGCGGCAGGAGATGTGGAAGATAAATTGTATCGACAGGCCATAACGGCCGCCGGTAGGGGATGCCAGGCAGCCCTCCAATGCGAAAAATGGTTAGAAGGCTTGGGCCACTAAAAGGAACTGTGTTACATTTGTAAGGCATTTACAGTAAGGCTCGGAAGGTGTCACGAGCAATGAGAAGCTCTTCATTGGTGGGGATCACAGCCAGTTTGAGTTTGGAATGGGAAGCCTGAATAAAGGCTTCTTTTCCCACGGCGGATTTGTTGATTTCCTTGTCTAGATGCACACCCAAACCCCCTAGACCCTTGCAAATTCTTTCCCGGATCGCGGGGGCGTTTTCCCCGATTCCCCCGGTAAACACCAGCGCATCGATGTGAGGCAACACCGCAAAAAAAGCGCCAATGTGCTTTTGGATAGAATAAGTAAACATATCGATGGCCAATGTGGCCCTGCGGTCTTGATGCTCCGATTCTTCTGCTAGGAGATCTCTCATATCATTGGTGAGGCCTGATATCCCCAGTAACCCAGATTGTTTATTGAGTAAGGTGTCGAATTCGGAAAACCCAATCCCCTCTTTGTGATGCAAAAACTCCAAGATGGAGGGATCAAAATCACCCGTCCGGGTGCCCATCATGACGCCTGCCAGGGGGGTAAATCCCATGGTGGTGTCCACGCTGATCCCTTGGTGGATGGCACAGAGGGAACATCCATTTCCCAGGTGAAGGGTGATGATGTTGACTTGCTCCTTGGGGATAGACAACAGGGTTCGGTACCGATACGCCACATAACGGTGGCTGGTGCCGTGAAAACCATATTTTCGAATTTTAAGGCGTCGGTAAAGGGAATAGGGCAAGGGATAGAGGTAGGCCTTTTCAGGCAAGGAGGCATGGAAGGCGGTATCAAACACAGCCACTTGCGGGGTGCTTGGTCCCAGGGCCTGCATGGTGGCTTTGATGCCCATGAGATTGGCGGAGTTGTGTAAGGGCGCCAAATCCATGTTGTCTGTGATGCCCTGAATCACATCGGGGGTGATGGGCATGGAGGCTTTAAATTTTTCTCCCCCATGCACCACCCGATGACCCACGGCATGGATATCCCCATAACCTTGAAGACTGGGGAGGTTGAGCTTTCCCCCGATGACGGATTTTAAGCATAAGTCCACGGCCGCCAAGTGATCCTTTAAGGGTGTGACCCATTTTTCCTCCTTTGGGGATTTAGGATCACCAGATTTAAGGGAAATTAAGGCCATCCCTCCAATGCGCTCCACCACCCCCTTCACCAAGAGCACATCTCCGTTGGTTTCAATGAGGTGGCGGTCCGTGTGAATGATTTGAAATTTTAGACTCGAACTTCCACAATTGAGCACCAAAATGTTCATCGATATCGAGCAAGAAACTCTGTCCTTTAGGGCAGAGAGGAATGCGAGCTAAAAAGGCCGCAGCTGCAATAGCGACAAGGCCAATGGCTCGGAAACCTATCAAGGCCAACAAAATACGCTAGGAATTTTGTCGGTCGTCAGATGGTTTCAACACACTCTTTTCCTGCTCTCCCCTTTCTGTTTGAGAGTGTGTCCTGTTAAGTTAATAGGAATAGCCGTCTGCACCATGCAGTTTTCGGCAAAATCTATGAGAGATACCCTGAA
>JBIIVH010000057.1:0-24261 GCA_044339525.1 Silvanigrellaceae bacterium
CTAAGCTCTATTCTGGCCCGTAGCTCCATCCTTTCAACGATGGGTTTGGTTTCCTTTTGATGGTAAGAAAGCCTTTCAGAAGAGCTCATTTGTTTGGTTTGTGCATCCCTTTCAAACACCATGTGGATGTCATCCATCCAAGCCACCATCTCTTTTTTAAATCCAGGAGCTGCATTTTCAAAGGTTTGTCTGAGGTGTTCTTTAGCATTAGCAACTTGTGTTTTTGATGGTTCTAGTGAATCGACTCTTCCCGATTTAGAAGGCACAAATCCATGCTCATTTTCCTCGGGAAAGGGCTTAATGGCCGTTGCTTTGCTGGCAGCATCCGTAATTCGAATGGAAGGATCTTCCAACGTTTCTTTGCTTTCTATTTCAGTGAGACAGAAAGTCGGAGATCTTTCCTTGCAGCTAACATCTGGAATTAGTGTCGATATTTTTCTTATTGCAGTAGACATAATAATTTGGTATTAACTGGGTCCACACGTGCTTGGCGCACGTAGGATTGGGTGGAACTCACTGTTGGAGTTGCAGATGTTGAACGGCTTTGATTTCAGGAGTCAAATTCATTCAGACTCTAACAATGAGACTGAACGGACTGACCTTTGTCATGGATTTACTGAATCACAATTGGAGGGTTTATGGGAGGGCCGACGCTTTGCAGTCTGATACTTCACTGTTTTGGTTTGTACTGGCATTAGTAGGTGCGAGTGTGCTCACCCGCGGAGTCCCCTTCGTGTTACCGATGAAATTCGTTCAACACACAAAGGTTAAAGCAGCCCTAAACCTTCTTCCACCCATAGCGCTTACCGTCCTAGTACTGAGTGCCGCTCAAGCTGACTTTTCTCAGTCTGCTGAACGAGCTGCCCTTGCCATTGCGGGAATTGGCTTTGTTGTTGTATTGCATCTGGTTTTTCGAAATGCCCTGGTAAGTATTTTTGGGGGAACTGCCCTCTATATGATTTTACTTCAGTTTAAGGAAACGCTCTAATGAATTTAGACTTCTCAGGAAAATCTGTATTGGTATGCGGTGGTTCTAAGGGAATCGGTGCCGCAACCGCTGCCTTGTTTCGTTCTTCAGGAGCAAGAGTGACTGTAGTCTCTCGAAGTCGTCCCTCATCCGATCAGCTTGAACACATTGGTGTCGATCTTTCAGATCGAGCTCAGGTAAACGCTCTGAGCAAAAGAATTGAACGCGGAGAAGTTAAAGTTGACATTCTCGTAAATAATTCTGGAGGTCCGAAGTCTGGTGCTTCGCTGAATATAGACTTTGAGGACTTCGACCCATCTTTGAACAACCACCTTTATGCAAACATGAAACTCAGTCAGGCAGCGGTTCATCAGATGAGAAGCCGCAGCTGTGGCCGAATCATCAATATCATTTCGGTTTCTGGCAAGGTTCCGGTAAGAGGTCTTGCGATCTCAAATGCCATTCGCGGTGCGGTGATCAACTGGGCCAAAACCCTTTCGAATGACGTTGCCGAAATGGGAATTACCGTCAACAATGTTTTGCCTGGATATACTGAGACCGAACGGCTGAAAGAGGTCTTTTCTGGTGCCGCCAAACTTAAAGGAACAGACCCTAGTTCTGTTAGAGAATCAACAATTGAGCAAATTCCGATGAAGAGACTGGGACGGCCCGAGGAGGTTGCGTTTGCTGTCGTTTTCTTCGCCAGCGAGCAGGCTTCGTTTGTCACGGGAACGAGCTTGTGCGTTGATGGAGGTTGGAGTCCATGGGCTTAACAAAGATTATTTCAAGTTTACTGATATTGCTGGTCTTGTTGCTTCCCTCTGGCGCTCGCGCAGTACCCATTGCTTGGACGCTTTTTGACGAGTTAGATGCCACTGACTAGAATAAAAATGGGCGAAGCTGATTGAAAACTGAAAAGAATTTATTTTTGAGATCGAGAAAAGGCCTCGTACGTTATCATAACTGCGGGGGTTTGAATTTTTAGCCGGAAAGTGTTCGATTGGGCGGCATCGCCAATGGGTTCGTGCGGCCTTTTGTGAACAATAAAATCATGCCGATTCGAAAATTTTGGATTTTGTCTTGGCGCGGTCGCTGAATGCGATGATTCCTGCCAGGGCTAAGAATGCGGTGAATACGCCTGATGCTATAAAGTAACCGTCCCGAAGATCTTGCCCCACAAACTTCGCGATAGGAGCGATGAGTACGAGACTCCAAACGGACACCAAACCGCTGCGAATGATGGAGATGCGTCCGAGGTGTGGCTTAGGACACGACTGTTGAAGATTCGCTGTGTTTACTGCAAGGGTAGTTCGGCTACCAAGACCAATGAGGGCGCAAGATAAAAATGCCATTCCTAGCGTTGTTGAAACTCCTATCGCGAAAAAGGCAGCCGCAGTCATGGCAAATGCGCAAAAATAGACGGAAATGCTTTTTGCCAGCCCGTGGAAACGGGAAAGAACCCAACCTACTCCTACTGCTCCAAACGCGAACGCACCATCGAGAAGTGACGCTGCCCATGGGCCTTTGCCAAGAATGGTTCCACAAAATGGAATCAGAAAAACATTGAAAAATGCCACAACAAGATAATCGCCAGAACTCAATAAAATTCTTAGGGCAAGCACAGGTGATTTTAGGATCATGCGCGCAGACTCAAGCCAAGGGCCAAACCCTAATCTTGAGAAAATCGAATTTGTATGGGGAGGCGCATTCACTACCTCTTCCATCATTTTTCCCACGGGCAGGCGTCGCAGAGCCATGGCAGATGCTAAATAAGTAAGGCCATCGAAAGCAATCAGAAACCCTGCCGGCAAAATGCTCAACAGAACGCCCGCGATTCCCGTTCCCAGGAGAGCGCCAAGTTGAATAGCAGATCCGTGAGATCCATTGATAGCTACCAATTCAGAATCTTTTGTAACGGTAGGGAGCCAACGAAACAAGGAGGCCCGATGAAAGGGCTTAAAAAATCCTCCGAAGATTGCGCATCCGAGTGCTGCTTGCCAATAGCCAAATAGGGCAACGCCAGCGCAGATGAGAAACGCCGCTCCTCGAAAGAGGTCCGCTGCCACGGCGAGCTTCATGGGAGATTTTTTGTCGACGAGGGGCCCTGCGATGTAAAGCCCAATCAGCTGTGCACATTGCTCAGCGGCAAAGGCCCAAGCAAATCCGCTCGCGTCTTGGGTCTTATCATAAAAAAGTTTGCCAAGTGCGAGAATACTCACCGCAGAGCCAAGACTAGAAATAAACGTGGCCGTGAGAAATGTTCTTCGAAGCCGGCTCGAAAGCATTTCCAAACTCATGAGAGGTGCCGTGCATCAAACTGAGCTTTAAAATTCCGAGCTCGTTCAATATACTCTTCTGGGGTGTACTCTTTCACGAACTCTTCGACAATCGCAGCTCCTTCAAAACCAAGGTTCTCAATTCGTTTCATAATGCGCATCAACGGAAAATCTCCTATGCCAATGGGAAGATGGCGGTGGCAGCGCCCTTTCATGTCCGCAATATGGAGTTCATCGGTATAAGGAATCAATTTGACCAATGCCTCATCGAAAGTGGATGATTCATGTGGAATCAGCGACGCAAGGTGCACAACATCCAAAGTCAGCCTCATGCCTGTTTGGGAGCAAATTTCTACCATTTGGTCGGGAGTAAAAATACAAAATGCAGGTCGATCTGCTCCCATGTTTTCCATTGTCAACGTGATTCCAAGTTGGGTTGCCTCGGGAATAATTTGTCTTAGACTTTCTTTTAGGTTAGCAATTTGGCTTTCTATGGATTGCTTTTTTGCATATCCAGGATGAAACGTAACCTGTGTTACTCCAATTTCTCGAGCAAATGAGATGCTTCGGCGGAGCAAGGAAATTGAATTTTCTCGTTCTTCTGGAAATGCAGAGGCAAGATCTGTATCCCTTCCAAACCAGGCGGCATGAACGGAAAAATGGACCTTAGAACTGGAAAGAAACTCTTTCAGCTTGAGTGTTTCCTTTGCTATTGCCGTTGCATCTTCTCCAAAAAGAAAGTCTTGGGCCTCTTCCGCAATTTCGATCTCGATGGCACGGAAATCACTCGAGAGGCGTTCTATCGAGGCAAACACCTCGCGGGGGTTATCAAGAATATTTGTTGAAATTCCGATTTGCATGTTTTATGTTTCTTTTCTATAATATAGTTTTTAAGTGAGTTTTTTTAATTGTCCATTGCACTTGTGAAGCGGCATTTTCTGCGTTGTCCATTGCCACTTGAGTGGAAGCCCCCTGAGCCAGGACATAGCCACAACGAGACGATGAGGCGCCGAGGGGCCCCACTTTACACCCCGGAGCCAGCTTGCTGTCGTCAACCCGAACAACGCCTGGCAAGCCTTTTGCCTCACTGATACCAACTACTTCTCCAATAACCCCTGTCTCGGGCGTGAAAAAACGGATAGCTGCTGCCGGCGTTACGGGTTGCCTTGCCATGTTAGGAAGGCCCAAAAGGCCACGGATGGTTTCCTCTGCAAGGAGTGTTCCCGTCACCAGTGCAGCCATTTCCCAAATTTGATCACCCCCAAAACGAGTCTGAGTCTCGATGACCACAGGACCGTTCCTAGTCATGCGTAACTCTGTGTGAGCGGGCCCCCAGCGGTGGCCAATACGTTCAAGAAGTGCGAGAGTTGTAGCATGGATGCTATCGCATTCGCTCTCTTCCAGACGCGCTGGGATTTGATGCCCAGTTTCAACAAAATGAGGGGCCCCAGATGTGATCTTTTCTGTTATGGCCACTACCTCATGTGCGCCTTCGATGCTCAGAGTTTCAATGCTGAATTCCGGGCCCTCGACGTACTCTTCCAGAATGGCCGGAAGCGAACTTTCTTGAATCAGCCATGCCCAAGCTGATTCAACATCTAGGGGTGTCTCGACAAGTGCGACGCCTCGGCTACCCGAACCGGTCGCGGGTTTCAAAATCACTTTCCCACCGACTTCTAGAAGAAAGGCGACGGCGTCCTGCATGCAGGTGCAACTACGAAATCGCACACTGGGAACATCAGAATCTTGCAGGGCTACCCGCATGGCAACTTTGTCTCGCGACATCTGAACAGGGCCAACCGGATTTGAAAGGATCCCAAGTGCAGCCGCAGCCTGGGCCGTGGGCAAAAGGCATTCTTCGAAAAAAGAAACGACGGCATCGACGGGCCGACGCGCATTGAGAGCATTTAGGGCCGAAACAATGCTCTCTACCGTGAAGGTGTCAACTATTTCTGTGTCAACCGAAATTCGCTTTTGAAGCTCCGTAAATTCTTTGGCAGTCTGAATAAACGAAACGACAAATCCGTCGCATGAAAGTTGAGAGGGCGCAGAATCTTTTCCACCAACAATGACTATATGTTTCATAGAAATCCTCCGTAGAATTCATTTTCGAGTAAAAAGGGCGATGGCAAGCGTGCCACGCGGTGGATTGTAGAAATCATATATTTTCTCTCCTTACTAAGTACATATGATAATTACAACCCAATAATCAACCCGTTTTAAATTAGTTTTTGTCACCAAAGGGATTTCCAGTCCTGTTTTGATTTGTAACCTCAATCGCGGCGATTGGACTGTCCCAAATTTAGACACACTGGCAAGTTTTGGGACACAATGGGGTGGCTGAACTTAGTCGTGGTTGTCAAGTCAAAAAGGGAGGGCAAAATTCCCGACTTCATACTCAAACCCCTGGAATCCTTCTTGGGAAACAGTTGCTTCCATGAGAACCACTTTCTCCTCAACCTACTGCAGTTTAGACTTTGCCTTTGCTAGAGCTGATTCTCGCAATACCTGACGAAAACGAGAAACATGAGAACGAATCGTACCTTGCGGTAAACCGGTTTTGGCCGCAATCTGCGCTGCACTCATCTCCTGCAAAAACCACATCTCAGAAACCTGTCGTCTTTGTTTGTTTCTATCTTCCCTGATAGCGTCGGGGAGGATGGCTTGAAGAGATTGAGAGTCGATTTCGACCGGTTCGCCTTCAATCAAAACCGTAATGCTTGTTTCCGACGATTGATCCTGTTCTGGAAGTATTTGGATTTCGGTTGAGTAGGCGTACATCTCTTCTCTAAGTGTTCGTTGTTTGCGGTAGAGATCCAAACAGATGTTGTGAGCCGCTCGTGATATCCAAGCCACGGGGTTTTCCACTTCATTGCCGTTTTTCATGTACTTGAGCAGACGAATGATGGCGTCTTGTTGAACATCTTGGACCTCTTCGTTGCCGAGGCGGAACCGTCGGGCCTGTTTGGCCGCAGAGTGAGAAAGAGAGAGAAAGGTGGCTTGATCGAAAGTACAGGAAGAAATCATGACAAACCTCGAAGTTGACGTGTCTGAATGTGACTACAACTCGCTGGAAGCATGATTTGTGCCAGATTTTAAATGACCGGTGGCGGTACCGCCCAATCGAACACATCTAACATATTGAACTAAAAGTAAAAACATGCAACCCATGCAACGTTCTCTTCTCTCAGCCGTCTTAACGATAGAGTAACTGATCTCGGTCTGCGATGAGACTTGCCGCTGACCGAAGTCACCGACATGTTTTCCTTGAATGGCTTGCGGCATGGTTTTTGGGAGGTTTGAATGAATGAGCGGTATTTCTTGAAGCCTTCGACTCAGTGGGTACGGCAGGCGGACAACGGCATCATCATAATCGGCCGCAAAACGGTTGCATTTCCCCGCGGAGGCGAACGCCTTGTGAAAACGCTTGAGACATTGCGATATGGAGCAACTGTTCGAGAACTCTCCCAGATTATCGAGTCCGAAACAGTTGCAAACCTTTCCATCCGCAAACTTAAACAGATCGGTTTTCTAACAATGGCAAAACCTGGCTCTGTACGACTCGACCACCTTGAAAAACAGGCGAACTTTTTTGCCGAGTATGTTGATGACGTTGACGGCGCTCTTCGAAATCTTAAAAATGCTCACGTTTTGATTGTGGGATGTGGCGGAACTGGCTCACTGGTCGCCGAAGGGCTTGCTTCGGCCGGAGTTGGAGAGATAACTGGAATTGATGACGATGTCGTTCAGCTTTCCAATCTAAACAGACAATACGCATTCTCTCGGTCGGATTGCGGTCGCAAAAAACCTGATGCACTCAAAGACTTTCTGCTTGCTCGTTGGCCAGACTTAGTATTTAATGCAATCTCCGGTCGCATTGAAAGAGCTGCCACCCTCGACGCCCTTCTTGGAGATCGACACGTGGACCTGGTTGTTTGCTGCGCCGATACTCCTCCCATTGTCATTCAACTTGCACTCTGCGAGTGGGCGAGAGTTCATCACAGCTCGATTATTTTTGGAGCTGTCGGACTCGCTAACGGACATGTTGGTCCGCTTTTGACGAATGAACTCGATATGTTGTCGCATGAAAACGTTCTTCAAGAAGCGTTAAAGGTAATTGGATCTTCCAAGCTGAGGCCTCACAGCGGCTCCATTGGCTGGACCAACGCCCTTATTAGTGCATTGGTTACCGGCGAAACGGTGCGCTTTTTGTCTGGATATTTGGCACCGAGTTCTAAAAATCAAGTTTTAGAATACGACTTCGAGAATCACAAAACCTGCAGGCGAGAGCTGGTATGACCGGACTTTCCACTACCGCAAATCTGGAAGCTTGTCAGGGACTTTTCCTCGCCGAGATGACTCTATTGAGGAAATACGCCAGCATTGAAGCCCCGGAGGGCTCCCGTCCCCATGAATGGGAACTTCCGGAAAAGAGCGAACTTGACAAGCTGGCTCTAGGAAAAGCCGTTAAACTTGCCTTCTGGAAGAGACACGGCTCGACACTCTCACAAACTTCGCGACGAGATGGGTATTCAAATCTCTGTCACGCGGGTACGTTATTCCAGTATGGTTATCAACGTTTCGACTTGGAAACTACACGAGATCTTTTTCCGCTTGCGTACGGACTGAACCCTCAAGAAGTTGGCTTTTTGTCGACGGGATTCTTCTGCTCATCCGGCATTGCCGCCATCGCATCCTTTTTCGAGGCTTTTGACCTGGTTGATGACCATACTCTAGAAATGCCAGCCGACCCGTATTTCGAAACATCATTGCTCCATACTGAGATGAAGGGAAAAACTGCAGGTTTAGGCCCCAAGAACTCGCCATTTCGCTGGATTTATCTTGACAGTATCTCGAAGAGCAACCCGCTTGACATGCTTCCTGAGCGTGTAGGCGAGGAGGAAAGAAAGTTGTGTGTCGCTGTTGATACGACCTGCTGGCGACGTTCCTCGACGCATATGAGGAAACTTCTCGCGTGGGCTCGCGTCAACACGGTACCCATTGTTTTACTTCGAAGTCACTTGAAACTCGATTTCCTGGGCTTGGATAATGGACGGCTCGGCTCTCTCTTCGCGCTCTTTCCAATTGGAATCGATCGCGATCGGATGAAGCATGTGAAAGACATCTGCAACCAAGCGAAAGCGCGCGTTGTGCGCACAGGTCGTAACTTCCGAATCGAAGATATCCCGCCCTTCTGGGGCGATGAAACAGCCTACTCTCTACTCGACAGACGTCTTCAGCGCATTGAATCTTCGGTTGAGATCCTCTATGGAGAGTTCTTCAAATTGATGCCAAAACAACAAATCATGATGCCCCATCATCGACTTTTTCTTCTGCTGGCTCTGGACGGGCCGTCAAGGGAACGTGCTCAGGCGATGGCGGAGCGACTCAGGAATCACCACTTCGATGCAGTGCAAACCTCTGGTTTTGGCTTCGATTTCTTTGCCATCGATGCCTATTTTGACGATTCCTGCCGAAAAGAGGTCGTTCGCCTAGCCCCTGGAGTTTACAGTCTGAAATCGCCTTTGGACGCCGCAAGGAGTACCTCATGTCTGTGAGTTTCGCGATTGATGCAAAGCTCCTCTCAACTAGCATTCATGATGCACGTGATGATATCACCATTCAAACTCTTTCCCTAACGGCATTTCCTTTGGTGGTGCAGTCGAAAGACTGTTTTTTTTTACCATTGGGATGCAACCGTTGGATAACCTCGAACAACACTATTTCGTTTCACCTCAGAGAGGACTCGAGATTTGAAGACGGAACCGTTGTTTTGGCCGAGCATTATGTAGCAACCTGGAACGAGATTGTTTCGAATCGGAATCATCCTCTTTTTGATGTCACCAGAATGCTAGGAAAGCTATATGTGGTCAGCCAGTTCAGGCTGGAGTTTTGGCTTCGTTCGCCCCAACTTCTAAACGAATCCATTTGCTTACTCTCATCGTCGTACATGTCGCCTCTCCATCCCACCAATCGCCTCCTTGCCGCAGGCGCTTATCGACTTGCAAGTGTTGCAGGGCATCAGTGGAGTTTTGTAGCCAATCAAAAAAACCCGCTTTGGCAGCAGAACCTCGAAGGCGCGATAGAAAAACTAAACGCTATATTGATTCAAAATCATCTAAGCGCCGTGGAGGCGTTTTCAAGCGGCGCCATAGCCCTAACGTGTGATACTCAGTTTCCAGTGGATGGATTCAAACGGTGGGAGCGATCTGGTTTTCTCTGTGAAGGAAGGAGTAGAGTCTTCATCTCACTTCTTCCCGATGCCCTCCCTTTTCCAGAAGAACGTGAATTCTGGGATCTTCTCAAACAGGTGGTCTCGCTTCAGGATCTATCGATGGAACTCGGAAATGTGGTGACGCCTTTTTCACAAACTCTGTCGCAAGATTTATCGAAGGAAGAATATGAAAACCTCTTATCCGACTGGAAAGCGCGCATATCAAAACAAGGTCGTATAGCGATTACTGTGGCGTACGATGACTTCTATCCCAATCTAGAGATTCTGAAGCTCCTTCGTACTCGACTTTCATGCTTTGGAATCGACATTCTGCCTGAGCAGGACGATTATTACGCTCCCTGGCGCAAATGTCACCTTCGCTTGCGATTATGGTCACCTCAGTTGCAATCCCGATTTGGTTTGTTCCTTGCTATCGAGCGGAATCTCTGCTTACCAAAAGGCTCACCCGAGCGTCGACTCCTGCTTGAGCAGGCTCTTTCACCTTCCTCCTTGCAGCAAATTCCCGGCAACTCCGTCTTAATAGGCAAGGGGGGTGACTTTACTCAGAAGCTGCAGGCGTCAGTATTGGGAATGCATCTGTTTTCTTTGAGAAACGTTAGCCTCCGTGAATCAACCCTGAACCACGGTCAGTTTCGGCCCGGTTTCATTTGGAAGAGAGAGCCTAAGGAGGCCCACGATGCTGCAACTTTTTCAGAATTCAACCATACCATACTACCTGTATCAGGCACTGGCCCGAGCATCGTTTAGTCGAGCGCTTTTCATACTTTTCTTGTCGCATCGAGGCCTTTCACAAGGTCAAATCGGGCTTTTGCAGAGTGCTCTATTTGCGGCGAATGTGCTCTCTGAAATTCCTACGGGAGTCATTGGAGACAAATATGGGCGAAAGATTTCTGTGATCATTGGCTTGAGTCTCTTGGCAACCAATGCCGTAGGCATGCTATTCGCGCAAGACTTCTGGCTATTTTTTGCTCTCTTTGTGATTCAAGGGCTTGGGTTTTCGTTTAAGTCAGGATCCGATGAGGCACTGTTCTACGAAATGCTTAAAAGGAGCGGCATGGAGCCTCGTTATGAGCAAATTGCCTCTCGTGCTCATGCGGTTGGTACGGCTAGCTTCGGCCTGTCAATGATATGTGGCGGTTTCCTGGCCAACATCTCATGGAGCCTTCTCTATGTTGGAAATCTGGCAGCAACAACGCTGGCTTTCATTGTTTTTGTTTTGGTTAAAGACGCCACTATACCTCATGACACAGCACCGAACAACTCTAAATTCGAAATGGGATCGGATTCTAAAGACGATGCCGAAGCAGAAGCGGTCACGCAAAATGTTCCATTTACCATCAAAAACGTCTTTTCATTCCTAAGCAAACGAGATGGAAAGTCTCTTCTGATGCTGATTGTGGCTCTTGCTCTTTTTGAGGCCGCCATCACACCGTATTTTGTCTTTGCGCAAAGCCTTTTCGACGCCCAAGGATTATCGGAGAGAAGCATTGCTTTGGTGTATGGGGTTCTTGAACTCAGCGGAGCAGCTCTCTCGCTCGCCAATTCCTTTGTCCGCAGACATGTCAATCGAAACGTTTTGATTATAGGCGGCATGCTTTTGTGCAGCGCATTGATTGCAATGAATGGCCTTGTCAGTGGCTTCGCATCGTTCGTCATTTTTGCTCTTACCATGTGTATTCCCGATCTGTTTCATGCTTCCGCCAACGCCCTGCTGCATGAGAGCGTTTCATCGGAAATGCGAGCAACCATGCTTTCCTTGGAATCGTTTTTTATGTCGCTTTTTATTGGAGGATCGTATACAGTTGCCGGATTTTTGTTCGAAGTCACGTCACCACCACGCGCGATAGCCTTGATGAGTATTTTTCCTCTCGCCGCGGTTACCATGCTTTTTATTTCCTTCTCCCTGCGTCAACAAAGAGAGATCGCTGATCCCAGAATGTCATCGGAGAGCGCATGAATTCCGAATCCTTTTTTTCACGAACTCTCGCGCACTATGCCAACATTTGCAACGAATCGCCGTCCTATTTCTTCGATCGTGCCACGCTGGGTGAACGCTATGAGGAACTTGCGACAGAGGCGGCCGAGTCTGGGTTCGGATTAGTAGCAGCAGTGAAGGCTTTTCCAGATCGAGAAGCTCTTGGAATGGCCCATACTGCAGGCATGGGATTTGATGTTTCAAATGCCACTGAAATTCGACTGATTCTTCCGCACATTGCGCCTTCGTCAAGGATTCAGCTCTGTGGTCCTGCGTGGGCAAAAAACGACCTGGAGTTATTGTGGTCGATTGATGCGTCTGTCATCGCTATTATCGAAACTGATACGCAACTGGATCTCATCTGTTCCTGCGTACCTCAAGGCACCATCGGCTTACGAGTAAACGTGTCCACTGTGGTTGATGCCACCCAATTGGACTCGATGGAACCAAGTCGGTTCGGAATGGCGGCCGATCGTGTCCCTGATGTCTTAAAAGAACTTGTTCAAAAAGGCTGGAAGGTGGGACTTCAGATTCATGACGGCTTGCGGCCTCACACTCTTGCAACCTATTGTGAGCTTGCTGATGGTCTTAAACGCATCGCGGAAAAAAGTAGTTCCCCGGTTGCGTTTTTCAGCTTAGGAGGAGGCTTGCACTATCTCACTCAGGACGTTAGAGCCTCCCTTTTTCAAAAGCTTCGTTCAGTAATAGGAGAAACACCAGCATTTCTTGAACCTGGCGGTTACCTCTCTTCGGAGAGCGGTATTCTTGTAACTAATATCGTGTCATGGAGTCGGAAGGATGATGTTGTTTCACTTATCGTAGCGGCATCGAGCGAAGCTCACCTCAAATGGTCGAAGCCAAGAATGCTATTACCTAATCGAAAGGGCACTCGCTCGTGGCAAGCCAAGGTTTTCGGAAACACATGTTTCGAAGCGGATAAAATGGGTGAATTTTTCTTCGACTCTGACGAAAAAACTCTTGAACTTTTCTTAAAGCGAGGAATTGCTATTTTTACAGGTGTTTCGGCTTACTCGTTCGCCTGGCAAGCACCTTTTAATGGGGTTCCAGTGCTTCCTTTGTATCTTATTTAAGGATGAGGTTTTCATGTGTCGTGCTCCTCTAGTTAGTTTAAATGAGGCAACATTGTCCCACTCTGGCGGAGTCATTTTCTCCAAACTCTCCCTCAATATCCATGAGGGCCAACGCATTGCTCTCGTAGGGAAAAATGGCGCGGGGAAAACGAGTCTTCTCTCTCTTCTCGCTGGGAGGTCTGAGATTTCGGGCGGAACATTCGCAAAGCGTCGAAACCTTCGTGTGGGCTACGTCTCTCAGTTCCTCACCGAAGTTCAGATGAACAACAGCGTTCGACGTGAAGTTGAAAAATCACTCACTGGACAGACTCTGGTCACGCCCATGATTCATTGGATTGAATGCATCGCAGCGCAGTTTGAGTTTCCTATTGATATGCTCGACATGCCTTTTCTCCATCTCAGCGGAGGATGGGTGAACCGAGCCGTCTTGCTGTGTGAGATGGCCAAAGATCCCGATATTCTTCTCCTCGATGAGCCAACCAATCATATGGACATTGAAGGGATCAAAAAGTTTGAGGACCTTTTGTCGGAAAGAGTGGGGTGCGCCATTTTCATGGTTTGCCATGATGTCGATGTTCTAGATCGCGTTTGCAACAGCACCTGGTTCCTGAGAGATGGCATCATGGAGTGTTTCGACCTTTCCTATTCGTTAGCTGTGGATGAATTGAGAGTCAAAGATGAAGCGCGCGAAGAGCGACGGAGGGCTCAGCTCAAAGAGATAGGACGAGTAAAGGAATCAGCGAAAACGCTGGCAACCTGGGGCCAAGTGTATCATAATGAAAAGTTTTCGCGGCGCGCTAGAAGCATGCAAAAGCGCATGGAACGAATGGAGGAATCTCTACAGACCGTTGTTCGGGAACGCCATGGGAACGTAACAATAACTCGTCGCGCCTTCGATGCGGACTGGTTAATTCATGTTCCGGAGCAGGTTTTTTCGACACCTAATGGAAGACATTTATTCAAAAATCGCGATCTCTTTTTTGGCCCTGGAGAGCGAGTGATTCTTTTGGGGGAAAATGGGACAGGAAAATCAACCTTTGTTCGGGCTCTAATGCAATCTTTCCGAATGGGCAGCGATGATTTTCGTTTTAATCCGAGGATTTCGCTTGGTTATTATGATCAAGATCTCTCTAATGTTGAGGGGGTCATCAGTATCTTTCGTTTTGTGCGTGATAACGTCTCCGGAATAGACGACCCAGCACTGCGCAAGTTACTTGTTGATGCGGGATTTCCTTTTGAAGAACAGCAAAAACCTGTTTCGGTGTGTAGTGGCGGCGAAAAGGCTCGATTGCACCTATTGCGTCTTCGTCTTGCCGCTCCAAACTTTCTTGTTCTTGATGAACCCACAAATCATCTCGATCTCTATGGAATCAGCGCGCTTTCCGCTCAACTTGTTGAGAAGGAGATTCCCGCCATCGTCGTCACTCATAATCGTGCTTTTGCTCGTGAGGTTGGTACCCGGTTCTTTCGCATTTCCCAAGGACGCCTAGAAGAATTGCTTGATGGCAGCTTTATCCATTAAAAAACTTGTCCTGCCTGCAGCGTTTTTCTTTTTCAGAAGTCTTCATAGATGAAGCCGATAGTCGGTTTCAAAAACAACAGTGGTCATGGACCCACTCGATTTGGAGATTGTAACATGGAAAGCTTGAATAATGTGAAAAATGCCGAGATGACGCCCGTTGAAACAAATGCGCCCGAGGCCGATTCCCTCGTGTCGCTTGATGAAATTCTTGCCGAACTGGAATCGATAGAAGGAGATGATTTTGTTAGTTCCGCAGCACGACGCTGTGTCAGCCGTTGCTTCAATCGCTGCTAGCAATTGGATGTTCGAAGAACTATGGAAACAATAGAGAGTATTCAAACCATAAAAAAACGAACTGAAACAGAGGCCATACTCTCTGATGTTTTATGTTGGCTTGAAGATCTTCTTATTGATGTTCAGACTTGCGACTCTTCAGCGGTTGTTTGTCATCTCTCTACGAGTTGCTTTTCAGCTGAATAGGAAGGAGCATTTTATGCAGCCATCACATCTCGGAGCTCTTTGTGACACGTTTGGGCTTTCGTCCGCCAATTCTGATGATTGGCGCAAACGGCCTACACCCTCCTTGCCAACAGCTGGAATCACGTTTGTGACTGGTGCCAGTGGATCTGGAAAAAGCACATGGCTGCGTGAAATCTTGGCGCATTGTCCCGATGCGGTAACGCTCCCCGATTCACTCCCAAGCAATGCCCCGCTAGTTGATCTATTGAAAAAACCGCTATCCGACACTATTTCATGGTTCGGAAGATTCGGGTTGGGTGATGCACGAGTGCTGTCCCAGCCCTATGAACACCTTTCCGAAGGGCAAAAGTTTCGTGCCAGACTTGCAGTCACTATTTCGAGTGATGTTCGGTTTCTTGTTGTTGATGAATTTCTTTCTCTCGTCGACAGACCGGCGGCTCGTGTTGCCGCGCATCACTTTCAAAAACTATGTCGACAGCGTAATATTTGCGCAGTTGTCGCCAGTGCTCATGATGACATTGAGGAGTATTTACGCCCAAATCACACAGTTCGTTTTCATCTGGGTGGTTTTTTTACGTACGAGTCACACCATGGCATTAGCCAACCAAACCAGCAGGAACTTCTGAGCTCCTTCAGGATCACTATAGAACGTGGAAACGCGAAGGATTTCGCCGCACTCCAGTCGTTTCACTACCTGCAGGAGTCCGAAAGTCACGATTGTGGTGATAGTAATGATAGTGATGAATCTACGATCATGGTTGCTCGTTCCGGCCGTGATGTAGCCGCTGTTTGCATTTGGCGCAAACCTCTTCCTGACGCGCTAGAACGTATTCAGGCAATTGCGAAGGTTAACCGAACAATACTACTTCGTTATCGCACCATTGTTCATCCTTCCTATCGCAGTCTTGGACTAACAAGAATGCTTGAACCTGCAGTGGTTCAGCATGGCAAAACGATAGCCGTTGCAATGACTGCCATGGGCAAGCACTTTCCTTTTCACCTCGCCGCCGGTTATGTGACAGATCAAGAGGGCGCAACCATTCTTGTGCATGGAAGAGACATGCTATTGTCTCTTCTCGCCAAATTGGGAGTTAATCGTTTCTCAGACCTTCATAACACCTCAATGGCAAAGAGATTTTTAAGGTCCTTGAGTCTCCATCAGCAAGAAGATCTTCGCTCTTTAGTGGCAATCGTTCTCTCAGAGCGCAACACCCTTTGGACCCAGCATCTATGTCGAGTGTCGGGAACGAGCCTACTTTCTGAATTGGAAGCGAAGGCTCTTTCGAAATTCTACAGCCGAATTTTTTTGAAAAAGATGCAGAACGAAATTTTATGCGCTGACCTTCTTGGCGAAGGAATCGGATTTGAAATGGCTCTGTTTGTTAAAAATCATTCGAGAGGCTTTTCATGTTAAATCCTTCCAAGTCCTTACAGCGCTTACTCCTGGGAAACGGCTTAGAGGTCATTTTAGCGCCTGATTCCTCGCGTGGCATGGCATCGGTAAGTCTCGTTTTTCCATTTGGCGCTACAGTCGAGCAGGAGGCCAGGGGACGCGCTCATTTGCTTGAACATGTTTATATGGGACTTGAGGACGAGAAAAATTTCTCGCATGCCGGCTGGTTGGAAAAGGTTGGAGGCATTCATGTCAATGCCTGCACTTATCCCGACTGTACATCATTCTTCTATTCCGTTCCTTCATCAGCCCTCTATGAATCATTGCGACGCGGGGGCGAAAGACATAGCCGACGCGTGGAATTAATTTGTGATGCAGTCGTGGAGCGCGAAAAACGAGTGGTCTTGGCGGAGCTTCACGAAGCTTCGGAAGACTTGATTTCAAACAACATCGAGCGCGCACAAAATGCAGTTTTCGACGCCTCATGTTGGTATCTTGGAAGTGTTCTTGGACGACCCGATGATATAGGCGCAACTTCAATAGGCGATCTAAAACGTCTTGCTCAACGAGGATACCAACTTTCTGGCGCGGTATGTGCTGTAACAGGGGTCTTTAACCCCGAACAGGTTGTGAGAGAGTTGGAGCGCTGGAACGACAAAACCAAGTACGATGATGCATTACCTATAATGAGGCAGTCCTCGGAACCAGAGCCTTGGCTGGCATGGCATGCTCCAGGTTTGGGGAACGGAGATTCCATTGGAGTAGCTGTGATGCTCCATTGCCTGAACCGTTTTTTTCGTCGTAACAACGTTCCAATCAAGTTTCATTGGAGAGGCGCAAAGAAATCAAGTTTAGTTCTCGCGTCGCATGTGCATGAACTATTTTCCACTTCCAATCGTACGATTCTATTAAGAGAAACCAAGAAAGCCATCGCTTCCGCAACAGCATCATCTTTTTATGCTGCCCTCGACGCACTTTTTTTGTCTCATCTCTACACTCGATTCCAAGAGGGTGGGATGACAGGCTATGCACAAAGACTTGCTAGAGGCTGTTGCGTTTATGCAAATCCAAATGCATTGATAGACGAGCTTCCGTTTCTGAGCGTGTCGTTTCATAAGGCCAGCGAGATGTTTCAAAACATGCTCGGAATCGACTCCACGGCACAAACTCACAACCTCACCGAGTGCACGCTTCAAAACATATCGCTTGGCCGTGACGCCAGCATTCTTGCGATATGTGCCGAGAATCACCCTCATATTCAGTGGCAGCATATCAGCCATCGCGACCCCCTTTTGGCCGAGATAGTTCTTGAGTGGAGAATAGACTCTAAAGATAGCCATACTTCCAGGCTCTCACAGCCCGTTTTGATATCAGTTGCGCATCACATCTCCAAAAAACTGAGGGAAGCGATACCTCTTGACAGGGACTGTTTTGCGTTGTCGACTCGTTTCGTTGGAAACTTTATTCGCAATGAGTTGACAACCCTTAGAAAACATCTTGACGTACTTCTGAAATCTTTAATCGAACGAATTGGAGCGTCGCCTGTTGCGGTTTTGTCGCGCAGAGCAGTTCTAACTTCTTTTGTTTTGGCGACCCAACATGGTACACCTAAACGCGATGATAATCTCTATCTTAATATTCCCGGGGATCAAGATTCCCTTGCGCTGTTTCGGCACATCATTCGGAGAGAGTTTTCTCCCGGTTATTCGCGAGAGTTTTTTCGTGCCACTCGTGAAGGGATTTACCCAATTTATGACTATGATGTACTTCTCGACGTCTCGCTCGATACGATGAATATAACTATCCTTTGTCCGGAACAGGTTTTGGATGAGCGCAAACAAGAATTTGCGCACTGTGTCGTTTCAATCCTAAAAGGCTACCGTGACGATAGGAACCAGCGAAGCCGGATTAGTGCCTGTATCACTGCATTACGGCTTGGAGTTTTGCACGCCAAGCAGACCCCTCATCTGAGTTGTCACGGCGCAATTCATTCTCGTGGTTCTAGCGAGCTACTCTGGTTGGACTCTCCAGACGTGAATCCTGACATTCTTGCCGACGCCTTTCTCGACTGGATTCAATGCGTCGCCGTTAAAATAAGGGTGGCCTCACTTCGCCCGTAAAACACGGCGCACCAATGCCTTCTCTATAACAAAATCGAGATCTTGTGAGTTTAATGGGTACCGATTGGCAGTACCGCCATCGCCAATCTAGCTGTGTCGATCTGTGTTACCTCCCAAGTATTCGGATTTTAAGGAGAATCACAGTTGTTGAGTGAACTTAAGCTTTGTTCGAAAAAACCTTTTGACTAAAAAAGTTCACTGTGTTAGTTACCTTTTCGTTTGTTTTAGACACCCGTCTTAAAGGCGATTGAAAAGGAAATCAGAAAATGTGGTCCATTCGAAGTGTTAATCCCCCTAAATGCGAGCGGGTTGTGGGCGAAGGTGAGTATTTGCTTGTGTTGGGTGCCGAACAATCACTGCGGGAAAGGGGAGTGATCGCTGCCGTTCGAGCTTTTCCGGGAATGATTTTTGCTGTAACCCCAAAGGCCGTGCTTGGAAAAAATCGACATTTTGATCACACGTTGAGCGCAAATCCGGTGGCGCCGGAAGAAGTTCTTCAGGCGGTTGTAGAATTCGAGAAATGCAACAATGGGCTTAAACCGTGCGCCGTCGTGACTTTAAATGAATGGACTTTAGAGACGGCGCGAGCCATCTCAGACCATTACAATCTCCCCTTTCACAGTCAAACCACGATCACAAATTGTCGAAACAAACAGCTCATGAAGATTTGCTTTGAGAGCAATAACCTTCCCTGTGCAAAATCAAAACGAATTTCGAGCAAAGACGAACTTTCCACCATTCCTCAGTTCCTCCCGTTTCCTGTAGTGCTCAAACCCATAGACTTTGGAGGCAGCGGAGGTGTCAGAAAAGCAAATAATCCTGAAGAATTAGCTGAAGCGTACCAGGCTGCTTTGACCCATACCTCCCTCTACGCTGCTACCTTTCGAATCAGCAACGAATCCTTTCTGATTGAAGAATATATCGAATCTGATGTCGAAGTCTCCGTGGAGGTTTTGTGCACCAAAGCTGGGTATGCCATCGTCTCTGTGACGGATAAATATCTAGGCCCCGAGCCCCACTTTGCTGAAATCGGCCATCTGGTTCCTTCGCATTTGAATCACTCTGAAAAAATACGCAAACTTGCTGAGAGCGCCTGCGCGGCTTGCGGCATTGAACTGGGTATGGCCCATGTGGAGATGCGAATAGACAAAAAAGGCAACCCCATTTTGATCGAAGTTGCGGCACGCTCGGGAGGAGATGTCATCATGGACCTCTGTGAGCGAACTTACGGAACAAACCCATACGAACTGCACATTTTGTCGTTCCTCGACCCCAGTCCAGCATTCGGTGCAAAGCTGGTGGATCATGTGCAAAAGGCAAAGGCCACTTGTGCGAGCGCCGTGGCTTTTCTATGCCCCGAGCAGGGTCGAGTTTTAAAGATTCACTCCCCAGATTCGTTGCCACCCAGCGTCATTAACTTGTACATTACGGGGCAAATAGGGATGGAGAGCAAAGGACAAATAGATTGGTCTAGTAGATTCGGAATGGTAGAATTCCGAATGCCAATTACGGAGAGCACCGCCAAAAATTTTACCCATATTGATATTGCAAAAAACCTTTCATCGCAGATCTTTGAAATGGAAAAAACATGACAACCGTTGAAAAAACAAATGGATCTCCGATGAAAATTCAGGATCTGGAGAACTCAAATAACCTTTTTCCTTTTTTGTTCTTTTGCTGCCTTCCTCTTTTTAGATTGGCAGGATGCGGATTTCTCTTGCTCGCCAACTGGGTATTGGTCCATGAGAACAACACTAAAAACGGGCTTGCTTTGTCTGTAATATTATCGTTTGCACCTGCACTTCTTGTTGGGATCTTGTCTAAAAAACTGAGCACTTACAATAGTATTAAAAGCACAGGAATAGCCATCGTGTTGTGTTCCCTGCTCTCGTTCGTTGCAAGCGTTTCACATCATCAGACTGTATTATTTTTACTGGTCATTTTTCTCATGTGGTTTCTTTTCTTTGCCATTGATTCATTGAGCGAGGGATGGTTTGCACAAGAATGCCAAGGTAAGACCTCCAAGTACCTGCATAAACTTGGTGGCATCAACATGACAATCACACAAGTAGCGGTGCTTTTAGGTCCACTCCTGATCGCTCCATTTTCAAAAAGGCTAGCCTCATCTCAAATTTTTGTGCTCATTGGGTTTGGCTTTGCCATAAGTTCTGTGTTTAGTTTTGTGAGATCAAAGCACATCTACCTAGATTTAAAGAAACTACAAAAACGGAATCCAGATGATGTTGAAAAACCGAGAGATGAAGGTTCTTTAAAGGCTGGCAATTTTCCACTAAAAATCCTTCTACCATTCGCACTGATTTGGCCTTGTTTAGGACTCTTTAATATGATGACACCGGTTGCTGCCCACGAACTTGCTGCTAGTAGAGTGGATTACGCGGCCTACGTGGATGCGCTTTTGGCACTGGGAATGGCTTTTTCTGGAATCGTTTTCGCTACCAAATCAAAGTTGCCCCGAGGACTTCTAATCGGTTTGGGGGTTTTGGGCGGAGTCTGTAGCATCGGGTTCTTTTTAATGCCACAAGGCCAGTGGTACTCCTACCTGAGTGTTTTAGCTTTGGGACTCGGATTTGGAAGCGCGCGCGTTGCCTTGAGAAAAATGGCAGTTGAAACCTTCTCGCCTCAGCAAGTTTCCAGGTTAATTGGAAAAGCGAATGCATTGGGCTTTCCCCTCATCTGCATGCTCGTTTTCTTTTACTCTCAAAACCTGGAACATCTTAACCTCTCTGTATTTAACATTGGTCTGCGTCACGCCATTCCAAGTTTGTCTTTTCTCACTTTTTTTGGTCTTTTTAAATACCTCATATTTATAAATCATCAAGGTGAAAAATGACTGAACTGCCATTTTTTCAATTTGATCATATCGAATTGGGACTGGCAGAGATTGCTTCACAGGAGAGCCCTTTCTCGTTGTGCTCTGGTCATTCCCTCAATAGTGCACATCTGCAATACAAGTCATTTAAAACGGGCACCGGGCCGGTGAAGAATTGGCATCTCATTTTTCATGGTCTTTCTGGTTCTCATAGAGTTGAGGAATGGTGGCCTCAGCTTCTTAATTATGATTCATCCATCGCTGAGAGAGGTGATGCAATAATATGCTTTAATTCATTGGGATCCTGCTATGGATCTACAGGGCCAGCATCAATATGTCCAGAAAGTAAAATGCAATATGGTTTGAGTTTTCCGTACTTTGACATTTATGACTCGGTGAAGGCAATTTATCGCGCACTTCAGGTGCTTGGTATCTCGTCGTTAAAGTCAGCTTCCGGCGGCTCGTTTGGCGGTATGCAAGCTATTGCTTTTGGGCTTAGCTTCCCTGAATTTGTAGAATTTGTGATTTCTATTGCAGGATGTCCTGTACCCCCGCTTTCAAGATCCCTTTTGGGAATTCAAAGAAATTTAGCATTGAAAGCTGTTCAAAAAGAAAAACATGAAAATCGAGAGTGCCTTCATTTTTTTGCTGCTGCCCGTTTCATTCAGTACGGCACCTGCATTGCCCATGAAGTTTCTCAGGAACGCTTTCCAGTTGACCTTCAAAGCGACTCGCCTATGAGCTGGGAACGTTGTGGGGGAATGCAATATCAAGATATTTTGGATAAATGTACTGATTTTTCTACTAGGTTCAATGCATTCTCTTTTATTATTCTCAACTCCCTAGTAGAAACTTTTCAACTTAAGCCTGTTTATGCCTTTAAAAAACCTCCAAAGGTCTTGCTTATTGGAATTGAAAACGACTTTTTGACGCCACTATCTGAAATTGTGCGTCTTGCTGGTGCTTTAGAAAGTATGGGATTCAACCCAAAAGTTGAAACGATTTCTTCGATTCACGGGCACTCAGGGTGGCTTTTTGAGGCGCTAAGATTTATAGAAAAAATGAGAAATTTTGTGGGAGATCGCTTTATTCATGTTAAACTCTAAATTTTTCTTCCTTTTTTTCTTTGTTTCGTTATTTTCTCGCTGCAACGCTGCCTATGGTTTGGAGTCGCAACTTTGCATAGTTACTACCTCTTCACCCGGACTCTTAACATCCCCTGACCGGCAAAATTTTCTTTCCATGGGCCACAAATTGGCCCTTAAAAACTTTTCGGAACAGAAAAAAATCATTTCTTCAGCGGCGTCACTTATCAGGGAATACCCAACGGATTCCACGGACACCGGAAATCTTACCGCGCTTCAAAAGGCAATAGAAGGTGGATGTAAAGTTTTTTTAGGAATGTACACAAGTAGAGAGGCACTTCTTGCGGGACCACTTCTAAAAAAAGGCAATGCCTTTGCCTTTTCTGCTGCCGCTGGGGCAGACAAAATCTCTCAATTTTACCCGAATGTGCTTTCAGCCGTTTCTTCTATTGATGATCATTCAAGCGTGATGGCCCGAACGATTACCAATTGGAAAACAAAAGATGTGTTTATTTTTCAACAAAGTGGTGACTTATACTCGAAGTCTCTGGTTGAGGCACTCAAGCTCAAACTCAAATCACCTTCTGTGATGGTGGAGGTTTCAGACGGCGGAAGAATTGCCCCAGAAATGCTTACTCAGTTGGCTGCTTCACCCTCTGCAACCTTTGTTCTGGCAATGTATCCCCTACCCTCAGTGGAATTACTTTCCGTGCTGAAAACCCAAGAACTGAATCGTTCCAAAATCCGAGTGATGGGGAGCCCTTCTTGGGTGTTTGATGCTGCTGCATTCAGCAATCGAAAGGCACTCTTTTCCAATTTTCAAGAGGTTGTTTCCACAAACAGCTGGGATAAAAATAATGCCAGTGCAAAGCAGTTCATTGCTTCATTTGAAAAGGAGTATTCTACAAAACCCCAGGTTCTTGCCGCTTATGCTTATGATTCCACGTTTCTGGCACTTTCCTGTATTGCCGATACATTCCGGATTGAGCCCCAAAAGGTCAGAGCTTGCCTTCAGAATTCGAATGTGAAGGGCGTCACGGGAACCTTCGCCTATCAGGATACACCCTTTCGAAAAGCCCAGATTCACATTTCTAAATTTGAATTTGAGGGCGCTGGGCCGTGAACCTTAAAAAAAGTTTTCTTGTATTTGTAAACCTCCTATTGTTTTTTTTAATCGCGTTGACTTTTGTTCAGACCTATTCGGTGTACCTGCTTTCTGATAAGCGCATCAGGAGCACCAAACAGGAACAAATCGAGCATGTTTACGAACTCTACAAGCCTCGCCTCATTGGCAATATCCTCCTTCAAGACCGTCAATTGGTGGAAGACCTCCTGAAAGCAATGGCAAATGAGCAAGGGATGAGAGTGGAACTGGATGGTAAAATTCAGGCTCATTTCGAAGATCCTAACCTTTCACCACCTTTTGTGGAAAAGGCATTCCCCCTAGACTTTGGCAATGAAAAGCTGGGGGAATTGAGAATTAAAGCAAATGTTCCCTTCCTCTTTGACGATGTGTTCAAAGATTCTGTTCCTTTAATTTTCGCGCAAATTGTTCTTAGTATATTCTGTTGTGTTCTGTTACTTGCTCATTTAAAAAAGAGGTTCATTGTTCCTTTGGACCAGCTCAACAAAATGATTGTGTCCAATGAAACGGGCTCAATGGAAGAGTACTCCGGCTTTCCGGAAGAACTTAAAAAAATTGCCGCTGCGCACTTTTTAGCTCAGGATTCTTTAAAAAAGCTCACGGAATTCAAAGCAGTAGCGCGCACAACTCAGTCTTTAGCCCACGACGTGCGTAAACCCTTCTCCATGTTAAAAATGATCATCGATGCAGTTGAAGGACAAGATAACCCTATCGTAGCAACGCGACTCCTTAAAGAATGTTTGCCCGAAGTGCAGCAGGCCATGGCTTCGGTGAACGGTATGATTTCGGATGTTTTGGAAATTGGATCGGAATCAGCTCCTATTATAGAATTAACCAATCCAGAATCTCTCATTGAAGCAACGCTTCATGAAATTTTTCGTGTGTATCCAGAATCAAAAGTTAAAATCACTTATTTCCTCAATCACAAACACAAGGTTAACGTTGATACTCTCAAGATGGGGCGTGTCTTTTCGAATATTGTTGGCAATGCGGTGCAAGCTATGAACCAAAAAGGGGAGCTTTGGTTTAAAACAGAAGAGCTTGAAGAGAGCGGAAAACCTCTTATAAAATTCTGTTTGGGAAATGGCGGTACCTGGATTCCTCCGGAAAACTTGTCCAAGCTGTTTGATGCCTTTTTTACTT
>JBIIVH010000058.1:0-24118 GCA_044339525.1 Silvanigrellaceae bacterium
TGAATTTTTCCACCCTGGCCAATAAGTTGATGGTTTCTGTGTGGTAATCCAATTGCCCCGTGTAGCTTCCCCCAATGAGATTCACATTGATTTCCCCAAAGCCTAAAGCCCTGCCAAATTGAAGTGTAACTTTAGAGTGGGAATCCGGATGCAGCTGATGCTGGTGCTTGAATTCCTCCAGATGCATCTCATAAAGCTCCCGGGCATCCAAGGCCGCCTTGAGCATGATGGTGCATTTATTTTTTTCTTCTTGCTCCACAGGGCCAAAGAGAATCAAAGAATCCCCATTGGGGCCAATGCGTGTCAATTTGTGTTTGTAGGCCAAATCCAAAAAGGGCTTAAAAAGGAGATTCAAAATTTGGGAGTGATTTAAATCCACAGGATTTCCATTTTTGTCTAGGCACCCTAATTCCTTTTGCAAAATCAGCTTTGAATACCCCCTCACATCGATCATCAGGGCGGGAACCCTGCGCTGGAACGTAAAATCCGATTTCACCTGCAGGATGGACTGATAGCCCAACTGCCTCAAGACGGGGTCGTTTTCATGGAAGATGCGATTCACATGGTTGATTAAAAGGCTGATGCGTGTGGAATAGACCTCAATGCCTTTGAGAAGAAATTCCAAGTCTCCCGCCCTTCCCAAAGAAGCATTTTTAAACAGGTCAAAGCTAATGGAAAAATAGGGAATCTCCTTCAAGGAATGGTGGGCAAAGATGTGAACATCAACGCCTTGGCTTCGTAGTACAATAAAGTCGCTCAGATCTCTTCTTTCGATGTGACGCAGGGGAGCTGAAGTGAAGAGCAAATCGATGTTTTTTTGGTCCCGAAAATCGGAGAGCATAAACTCTTGGTAGGGCAAAACATCGGTGATGGGGCTTTGATAGATGCGCACTTTAGCTGAATTTCCCGAAATGGCTCCAAAGGCCTTACTGAGCACAGAGGCAAACTCCAAGGCATTTTCTGTTTTTTGTTGATTTAAATAGGCCAAATAGGGCATAGGGTGCTTTTGTTTTAACTCTTCGATTTTTTCTTTGACTTTTGGAGCGGAATCCAAAAAATCCGCTTGGATCATGAGCTTTTGATCGTTCCTATAAAATAAGGCTTCTTTTAAAATGAGTATCACCCCCAAAAAAGCAGCATGGGAATAAGGAAGGGAATTGGAGTTCTGATTCACAAAAACGGGGAATTGAATCAATCCAAAAGCCACAAAAATGATACTTAAAAAAAATATTTCTGGATGGCTTTGCCACCCGTATTTCCACTTTCCTTTAAAATCGATCGGGACATTTTTCCTGGTGCTTTGGAAAAAATGCTTAACTCCAAACCACAAAACCAAAAACATGGGAAAAAGATTAAAGTAGGGGTCTATTTTCCATATGATACTCGACCACCAATCAAACCCAAATTGGTTTTCTAATAACAAAGAAACCGCCAGGAGAGCTAAAGTCCCCAAGGCGCCCAGCTGTTTCATCCTATTGCTTAGGAAAATGGAATGAACTTGGAAATACATCACCAACACACCCCAGGCAAATATCAACTGCAAAAAGGCATACGCCTGCCAGAGCCAGGTTGTATGTTCAAATAAAATTTTATTTTCGATGAAGTACACCATTACAGTTCTTGTAAAAATCGACAACAATAAAACAATAAATGGCAAATAGGAACTTTGTCTCCTTTTAAAGAAAGATAAAAAAGCTACAAAAACAATTCCTAAAATGGCCTGAACTTCTCCACTTTTGTCTTTACTTGCCGTGGCTCCAACAGCATTAAAAAAGTCCGAATAGAAATCCGTAGTCACAAAACCAATGGGAAAATTTTTAGTTCCCAGTATTCCATTTTCATAAAAATGAAAATCAATCTCCAGCTCGTCTTCGAACTCAAAGGCTGGAAACCCTGGATTTCCCTTTTCAAAGCGAAAAACAAGGGGAGATGAGCTGGCCAACTGATCAAAGCGATACTTTAATTTGTTTAGATGTTTGTCTTTCGTGAAAAAACTCAATGTGACATATTTTGTGTCTGTGGGTGGGATCACAACCGAGAACTCGCCCAATTGTAAGATATTTTTTATGCCTGGGATATCGGAAACAGCGGCCTTGATTCGATAAGAACGGGTGGACCTGGCCTCTTTAAATTCCCTCAGTTTTGGGTCGTTGTAAAATCGACTGACCAAAGATTCATGGGATTCGATGCACTGATTGGACTCATTGCACTCTAAAGGCAGCACCTGCCAGCCATCAAATGTAACTAGTTTATTTTGCCATTTACCCGTGTTGATACGATATTCTATGGACTGTCGTATGGAAACCCAAAGGATCATGGTAACGGCAAGAAATAGTGGAATGTACCATAAATACTCCGAAAATCTTTTCTTCATCGAATCTTATGCTCCTTTGGCTGGGTGATGGATTCAGCGTGTAGTAGCCCCTTAGAAAACCGGACACGAACTTTTGAAAGGAGTCGTGTCCAATGGAACCAGGATACCAGAGTTCAAAGCGAATTAAAGGCATTGACCTGTACGGAAGTTTCACGAATCAATCGGGATCCCAAAACAGGTCCCCTCGCAAAGTAACCCAATTGGCGTAGATTCCAGGTGGCAGCCATTTTGCTTTGTTCCAGCAGAATGGTGGTGTCGGGCAGGCGATTTCCCTTGAGCTTTTGGGCCTGCCTGGGGGTTAATTTTACCTTCTCCGTAAGCCCATCTTGCAGGTGGCAGGATACGCAAGATTGCGTTCGGATGTGGGACATCCCCACATCCAAAACCTTGTCTAAATTTCCATCCAGGAGGGATTTAAACGGGGAACTGGGCACAGATTCCGGGGACATCTCCATTTCCCCCACTAGGCCTCCATCTTCCAGTTTCATAGCCGCTCTTAAAGCTGAAGTGGAAAGGACATAATCCCTAGCATCCGGATTTTTTTCCAGCATTTCAAATAATTGCAAATCCACCGTGGCCGAGGAACCCGGTTCATCAAAAAACACCTCTGCTAACCCTGGCGAAAGCAGCCCCTGCACCACTTCACCCTTTTCATGGATGAACGAAATGGGAAAACGCTTCCAGGTAGAGGGTAGGAGATGTCCGTTAGGCTGCAGGGGCACGGAAATCCCAAACACCCAGTTATTTTCGGAAGAGGGTTTAAATCCCGACGTGGCCAACATATGAGCCACGGAAACCAACTCCGCCACTTTTGAAAGATCGTTTCTGATGAATTGGAGATAGTTTGCCAGGTCATCGGTGGCTTTCCGAATGGGTTGGAGCGCGGCTCCCGTTGAGGCTCCCCGCAGTTTTAAAATCATGGCCTTAAGAGACCGTTGTTGCTTTAAAATGAGTTCCCCATGGGTTTGATTCACTCGGGCTTGCACCACGGCCTTAAACGTTGCACGAGACAATTGGCCCCCTTGAGCTAGGATCTGGAGCTCACTGCGAAGTTGTGATTTAAATGCCTTAAGCTGAGTGAATTCTTCTGGTGTAATGCCGCCTGAGTAATCAAAGATTAGGTGCAGGGATTTATCATCGGTGGCCCATACATTCCTGGTTTTGCCGCTTGGGCCTTGCTCGGTGCGAAATCCAATGGGCTGTTGAACCGTTCGGATGCTCAGCTCACACAGAGCTGTCTTTTGGGGCTGGGAAAGATCTCCAAGCCAATGGCTTGGAACCATTTGGGTAAACCCACAAACCTCAAATCGCAGTCCCACCGTAAACCACTGTTCCGGTGGGATTTTACGGATGTCTTCCGCCACGCTCCCGGATACGGGATTGGATTCTTCCAGGGGTTGAAGAATGCTCTCTATGAGGGCTTGATGGGAGCTTTTGTTCCACCAAGAGGATTGAGGCACCAAAAAACGGGACACCTCTGCCACCACCTGGGCTGTGCTCTGGGCGGAATCTAATTTGGTTGAACGAATGGGAAACAAGATGGTGATGTCTGCAGGAGATATGGTTTCCTTATCTCCCTCCGTTCCTGATCTGGCTTCCTTTGAGGAGCTGGCAGATGGAGTCTCTTCCCTTCTCATGGTACAGGTCCAACATCCACCCCAAAGCAAAAACAACCCTAAAATCCTCTTCCCTTTCATTACTTTGGTTCCACCAAAACGGTGACTCCCACGGAGGGCACGCCGCTTTTAGACACATAAAAAAGAAAATAGTGTCCGGGAAGCAATAAGGAGGTGTTGTCTGGAATATTCAATTGCACCTCTTCATTTTCGTTGTGCGCTACTGTAAGTGGCACAAACTTTTGGCCATTGTCCCAGGCATGGGTGGCACTTCCCAGTTTTACCAAATTGACTTTTCCACCAGGACCCGATCCCTTCACGCGAAGACGAACGCCCTTGGCTCCATAGGGAAGGGTTTTGGGAAACTCCGTAACCGTAGGTCTGTCGGAGTCAGGGATTCGTTTTCCAGCTGAATCAAATAGATAGGGCGGAGAAAAGATCTCCACTCGGGTAAATTCCCGTTCAATGATGGAGCCTGCCGGAATGAATTTTCCATCTGTATTTTTAAAATTGGGATCGCTTCCCGCGCCAGGGGTCACGTTTCCTTGCTCTACCTTGCCATCCAGAGATACGGTTGCGCGGTCTCGGTTGCTGCCGTTTACCCAAACCCGTCCGTCGGGCAAAAGAAGGGCCACATTATGGTAAAACCTGGGAAACTGAGCCCTTTGCATTTCTTTAGAGGTGTATTTGCGTTCCCCAGCACTGGTGAATAGGAGGGGATTATAGGTCCCTCGGTTTTGAATGTAATTTGAGCCGTTGATCACTAAAAATTGACCCGTGGGAAGTATTATGGCATAATGTCCGGTTCTGGACTCGTCTTTTGTTTTGCCCAAAAACTGCGCTTCCGTTGCCCATGAGTTGGATGTGGCATTGTACCTTTCCATGGCGGTAAGAGTGGGAGTCGTTGCATTAGAAAGAGGGGTTACCGATCCCGGATCACCCACCCCCGGCATGCCTCCTAAAAGGAGCACATCCCCTGCCGGAGAATTGGGATCCACCAATGCCGTGCCATAAAGCCTCTTCACCAGCGGTCTATCTGGCCCCGCCTGGAACGAAACATTTCCCTCTGGTGTGACGGTCATAAAAGAGGTTTTTTTTCGGGTGGTGGGGCCCATCCCGGATCCATCGCCAGTGACCAAAAATTTTCCATTGTTTAGGGGCAAAATTCTAGGATAATGCTCCAAAAGATTCCCGTTTCCGTAGGGATAACCAGGAGCCTTTTTTAGGTCCACGGATTTTACGCGGTTCGTTTTGGGATCATAAATATCAAACATATCAGAGATGGTACGAGTGGACCCTCCATTTAGACCCGAAATGATCCCTATCTTGCCATCCGGCAATTGCAACACCGTGGGATACCACCTCCCCTCAGCCATGGAAGGCAATTCCGTCCACGCCTGACTGGATTCATCAAACTCCCAGAGAAACCGAGCCCCCTGAAAATTAGATTGATAACTTAATGTGCCTCCCGCCATCAGCACCTTTCCATTGGGCATCAAAATGTGCCCTCCACAAAAGGCATCCACTCCCTTTTTGATGGCAGTGGCAAAGTTCGCTTTAATGGAGGCAGGCAAACCGGGCACTCGGGTCCAAGATTTGGCCACAGGATTAAAAATCGAAGCGTTGTCTACCAGGATGAGCTTTTCCGGACGGTCCACCTCCACCCCACGCTCCCCTTTTAGATTTCGATTGCTACTTCCGCCCACCATCAAAATATTTCCACTAGGTAGCATGATAGAATGCACCGGATTTACATTTTTCGAATGATCCGGAGGCACCAAAACAGGATCCCAGGCCCCCACTTCGTTGGCAGGAGCCGTGAGTTGCCGAGCAGCCTCGGTCTCTGATTCCACTTCGGTTGGTCGGCTATTACATCCTGCACTTATCACCACAGCAAGGGATAATCCAAAGCCCATTCTTGCATTGAGTCCAGAGGGAAGAATCATAATTTCTCCAGTTAAACTAATCATGGATAGGTAAAAAACGATTTTGTACTTCTGAATTTAACATTTTTAAAAACTCTTGTAATGAAAAACTTTCCTTTTCACTCAGATTCAATGGCACGATTTCCAAGTCTCCCATGGAAAGGGAAACCGCGAAAGAATAATGCCGGATGACTCCCTCCAGACTAGGAATGGCTCCAGAATGAAAATAGGGTGCCGTTTGAGAGACGTTACGTAAGGAAGGAGTACGGTAGGCGCCCACTTGGTCCACCCGATTGATGGGCAAAAACAGGAGATGTTTGCATCCATTTACTAGGAAGGGATAACTGGGTCTACCTAAACAATGGTTTGGGCTATTTAGAAGTTTGTGCACCCCCCAAACACGCCCCCGCTCATCGGGTTCCTCGGTTTGGTTGGGAGCCCCCACACTATGAAACTCACCGTCCGAGAGCAGAGGTCCATAATGACAACTCACACAATTCCCCTTCCCTAAAAACAATTTCAACCCCTGCTGGGCCGTCTGGGAAAGAGAAAGTGGAGTCTGTTTTTCGGTGCTCAAACTCAAGGACTCAATGAACTGATCAAAGGGTCCGGGCTTCATTTCCATATCCCATAGGAACGATTCTAGAGCCATTCCCACAAACGGAATGGGAGAGAGAGCACACCATTTTTGATTTGTTTTTTTTTCTTTTTTGGTGACATAACATGCTTTTTTTTGAAAGGACTTCCAGGCCTCATGATAAGTGCTGTTTGCCTTAAGTTTCTTTATCAAGTCTGCTTCCGATAGACCATGTTCCTTTGGGTTGGTAAAGGGGTTCATGCTTTGCATGTAGAGGGAGTCCGCAGAACCGTCCCAGTTGAGAAATCGAAAGTAGGGAGAAAACATCAAGCTGGGGGGATCTTTGTCATTGGATTTTCGGGAAAACTCTGCGAAATTTCCACCCGTCCAAAATGACCTAGGGTTGTGACAGGAAGCACACGACATCGTGCCATTGTGACTCAGGGAAGTGTCAAAAAAAATCGTTTGACCCACTTGGGCAAGCTTAGGATCGTGAAGAAAGGGATGGGAGGGCTTAAGGCGCAAGGCTTTGGAAATATGCATGTTTTTGAGTAAACTGATTTCCATCGGGGTCCACGGAATCTCTAGCACCTGTGAGGAATGGGAATCCAAACGTGAAGCAGGGTCAGTTTGAGCATAACCAAATGAATTAATAAAATTCTTTACTAAAACGGACCCGGAATAGAAAAAAAATAAGGATAAAATAATCAATATCTTAAGGATGTGAAACATATTTACTTCACCATCCAATTGAGCACCGCTTTTTCCGTCCGTCCCGATTCGGAAGCCCCATCCCGACTCCATTCCACTTGGAGCTGCCACCAACCTGGCATGTGAAATCGAACCCCTTGGATCTCCACACAATGGGAAAGTCGGGGGTGGTTTCGAATTTGAGGTTCCGTCATCATTCCGTGTTGATGCTGAGGCATCCAAAACCGAAAGCTCAAATCCTTTCCGTGGACTTTAATGGGAGTGCGTTCTCCTTTTTTAAACCAACACAAAACCCACTCTTCGTCTTGATTCCACTTAGGTTCCAAGGGGGAGACTCTGGCCACCAGCGCGGTTTGTTTATCAAATACCCCCTCCGGATCCCAATTCAATCCTTCGGGCACGGGAGGAATGAACTCCCTACGCTGTCCGGCGAAAGCAGAGCCAAGAAATGTAAAAAAATACGGTATTTGAAGGCATAAGACCATTCCAAAATGTCGCATTGTGAATCTCTCACTCACTAGAAATCTCAGTTTTCTAAAACCAGGATATCAAAATGGCGCGTCATTTTCAAAAGGAAAGGAACACAAGCGCAAAAAACAACATTTCGTTTTAGTGCACTTCAGAGTGACAAAATCACAAAACCATCCATACTTTAAGCATATAATACATGCATTTTTACATCTAACTATCTTTAATTTTTTGTCGTTACTAAACAAAGGTAACAAAAGGAGGCTATCATGATTACCGTAATTGGCTCTAATGGTTTAGCAGGCAACGCTTGTATTCAATATCTTCATGGAAAAACAAAAGAATTACGAGGAGTTAACAGACACGTATTCAAAAAAAATTTAGACGGAGTAGAACAGGCCACGGCCGATATTTTTGATCCAGTAGCTCTTAGAAAAGCCCTACAAGGTAGCGAAGTCGTGGTGCTTTGTGCGAGGCCTGAATATTGGGAATGGACAACGAAACTTTTACCACTGGTGAAATCCGTCGTACACGCCTGTCAAGAGGTTGGGGCAAGGCTTCTATTCATGGACAATTTATACGCTTACGGAAAACCAAATCAGCCTCTTACAGAGACATCACCCATGCTCCCTCATGGGCCCAAAGGGTTGGCTCGCAAAAAACTAAGCGAGTATCTAATGGACATACATGAAAAAGGAATCATTGAAGTGGGAATCGCCCGGGCGGCGGACTTCTGGGGGCCGGGAGTCACCTATCCCCCCTTAAGCACACTTTTTCAGGCAATTGCAAACCATAAAAATACTTTTTTTCCCAGCTCTCCCCATGTTGCCCATAGTATATCCTACCTACCTGACGTTGGCAGAGGGCTAGCCAAACTCGCTTTGTCCAAACAATCCTTCGGCCAGATTTGGCATCTTCCTGTTCAAACCTTCTCGTCTGAGGCCGAGTTTTTGGAGAGCATTCTGACTGTGACTCAATCCAAAATCAAGGTAAGAGGTTTGAACCCAATTCTCTTCAAAAGCATCGTGCATGTAGGGGGAATATTCAGCAAAATGATGAGAGAACTTCCAGAGATTTTTTACCAGCATGATTTCCCATTTGTTGTTGATGATTCTAAGTTTAAAAGGCTTTTTAATGACTCTTCAACCCCCATTGAAAAGGCAATTGAAGAGACCCTTCGGTGGCACTTAAGCCCTACTCTTCTGTCCACCCTTGAGCCACTCCACTGGGAAGGCTTTTAGGCAGAGTGGACCACCTAAATGATTTTACCTCCCAGGCACCCGCCTTCCCTTTGAGCAAAAAGCTGCCTTGCAATTGCACCACACCTTCCCATAATGTTTTCCACACTGTTTTTGTGGGTTCCATTGGTCTAACCATGGACCGAGCATCAAATCGGTAAGATCCATCTTCATGCACTTGGGCGTTGAATTTTGCCAACACATAACCCAAATGCAAAACCGTGTCTTCCTTTAAGGAAAAGGAAGGCAAATACTTTTCCACAGAAGTGGCTACAGGCTGACTTTTCACCTGTTGTTTCGATTCAGATCGGATTTTTTCTGATTTTAATACGGGAGACTTAAAATAACTTCGTTTTAATTTATACTCGCCCACCGGCAGCCCCACTATCACCGGACAGACATTCTTTTGGCAAATGGGTTTCAATTCAATGGGAGATACCCGCACGGCATATACCTTCTTTGAGGTCTGATGTTCCACCTCCCAAATCATGGGCGCATCCCCAAAGGAGGTTGTGACGTCGTGCTCCCAGGAAAAGGCGAGGTAACCCGTTGGTAAATTTGGCAATACCTGAAGATCTTCCGAGGTGGGGAAGGGTTGCTTGGTTTCGGGCGGGAGTTTTTCCGCCGTTTCTTCCGAGCTTTTTGAACCCTTTCCCAAAGAAGTGCAAGCTACCGTTGAGGTTCCTAGGGCCAGTCCCAAAATCCCTAAACACGTCCCTTGGGTAAAAAATCGGATCATGTTCCTATTACCTTCCTAATGTCGAATGCGAATGCAGCAGCCCGGAAAGGAAAAAGTGGTTTTACGACCGTACCGTTCCATCCTTTGCGCCGTTTTGCACCCAATCGGCATGGTTTTGCACTTCTTGAATCAACGCGTTTTTATTACGCTGAATGTAGCGAAGAGTGGTTTCTAGACTGGCATGACCCAGTTTTTTTTGGATGAGGCTAGCGGGAACCTTTTCTTCGTGCAAAAGGGTGGCTAAGGTGGCTCGGCAGCCATGTGGGGTTAACTTCACATCCAACTGAGCGTCCTGAAGCACTCTGCCCACCATGCGAAACACCCCGGACCGGTGAAAGGGTTTGGCCATTCCCTTACCATGACGGGAGCAAAACAGCGGCGCTTTGGGCTCGAAATCGATTTCCTTAGCATAACAACTGGCGTGGGCGCGAATCCCCCGCACCTCCCAGAGATACTTCACCAAAGTGCTTTCGTGGGTTTTGGATAGAGCCAGGCGGTGGACCTTTCCCCCTTTCAAAATCACGCGCAGCTGGGCGACGCCACCGGACCAATCCAGATCTTCTAAAGACAGCGAAACGCATTCTGTAACTCGCATTCCCGTAAAGAGCAGGGTTTCCAAAATGGCAAGATCCGTTAGAGCCCGTTTTGTTTTGGCAGGAGAGCTGGTGGTTTGGCAGGTTTGTCTTAGGTGGGTCACAAGCGCCACCAACTGAGAGGGGTTTAAAACAGATGAAGTGGGCTCCGTGGGAACTTTGGGCATTTCCATGGCTTCACACGGATCCTGGGGAATGATTTCTTCCTGAAACAGAAATCGAAACAACGACCTCAGGCCACTGAGTTTCCTTGCCACGGTGCGCACTCCCAGTGCATCGTTTAACCTTTGATTCCACAAAACCTGTACCCAGAGATTCACCATTTTGGAGGTGACTTGAGTTGGGTGTGTGAGATTCAACCCCTGCCAAGACAAAAACTCCACAAAGTGCCCTACATCTTTATCGTAGGCGTTTTGAGTATTTAATGAAGTGAATTGCAATAAAAAATCTTCTCTTACCCCCTCCAAAAACCCCCAGGGAGGCTCACACTTTGGGGCGTTTTCCATTTGGGGTAAAGCCTGGAGCGTTACCACGCCACCACCACCCAGGAACTGGTGCCTTGGTCTTGGCCGATGCACATTTGGGGGGAGGGAGTGAGCTCTTTGGGCCTATCAAATAGCGGATAAGTCACAAGCCCCAAGGGTTTTTGGTCAATCGTGACATGGACCAACTCATTTTGGCGATGGCAGAGCACGGGGGCATTAGACACCATGAATTTGCCCATCTTGGCATTCCACACCACAAATTTTTCCACGTACCACATGGGCTGGATTTGGCCCCGATTCATGAGGGCAAACCTACAAACCGGTTTAGACCCCCAAATCCCCAAGACCACGTTGGAATTTTTAGAGAAATCCACGGTGCGATTGCCCTGCCGGTCGGCATAAACCACGTCTCCTTTGGGGCAGGTTCCCGTTCCTAAAACCGCAGGCGGGGGCACGGGTGTCAGCTGCACCACGGGTGTCAGCTGCACCACGGGAGGCTGTTGCACGGGAGGCTGCTGCACGGGAGGCTGTTGCACCACGGGAGGCTGTTGCACCACGGGAGGGGGTACCACAGGTGGAGGTATCACAGGGGGAGGAAGGGGCGCGGGGTTTTGGACCACTCCTCCTCCGGGCTGGGAACCTTGCCCCCCCGAATTGGGCGGCACCACGATGATGCCACCGCTCTGTGATTGATTTTGTCCCCCTGAACCCGATCCAGGATGGGTCTCTCCCAAGGGTTGGTTTACATTCAACTGCTGCATGCCATCAAACTGAAACTGAGCTCTTTGGAGAGGGGGGGTGACCTTCTCTTCACTAGGAGACGTCTCCTCTGGGGATGTGGGTTGGGTGGGCACAGGGGTTTGGGGGGAGGCGCGCTCCGCCTTTTGTTTTCCTGAAAAATTTGCTTTGGTGCAGGACACTGCCCCCACACAAGCCAAAGTGGTTGCAATGCTTAACCCTAATCCTTTTATCTGCATGCTTCCTAAATCCCTTGCTGGAGGTTTACCTACGCTTTGTACCTCCCCCAAGTATAACCCAACCTTCCTTAAAAAGAAAATCGGGGGCTAGGTCATCTGTCCCCCACCCATTCCAACGGACCGCTTGTTTTTTGAAATCCGAACATCACCGGCTCTGGCATGAGGGACTGCACCTCCCAATGTTTGGATTGTCTCTCCTCTTCATCGGATTTGTTTAGAAGTTCCCGGTACCAGTGCATATTTCTGAGTAGCCCATTCACATAATGGCGCGTTTCGGTGTAGCTAATGAGATCGGCAAACAAAAGCGGGATGTCTTCCTGGTATCGTTTGCGCCACTTCCTGACCACGGTGCCCCCAGCATTATAGGAAGCAAAGGTGTACACCAAATTATCATCATGCTCCTTTAAAAGCTTTTTCAGAAAGGCAGCCCCCACGGAAATATTAGCAATGGGGTCGTATAAATTCACCTTTTTTCTGGTGAGAGACCGGGCTGTACCCGACATCACTTGCATGAGCCCCTTGGCCCCTGCGGGGGAGGTGGCCTGGGGATTAAAGGAACTCTCCTGCCGCATTAAAGCCATCATGAGGGCATGGTCTACTCCTTTTCCATGTTTAATGACTTCTTTTGCAAAATGCATGGGATAAAGTAACATCAATACATGGCGATCCAGAGAATCAATTCCATGGGTTTTCAGGGCTGTGTGTAACGTCTTGATGCTCTGCCGGGTGAGATTTTGCTCTGCATAAACATGAGCCATATAAAGGCTAGATCCAAAATCGTTGGGTTCGTAATTTTCAAACGTGTATTTGGCAAAGGACTCCAAGGCAGCCGTATCAGACTTAGCCACAAGGTAACTAAACAAAAACTGCACCAGATTTGCCCGATCCCAGGTGTCTCCTTTGTATCGCACCACCAATGGAGCAGGCCTACTTGCCAAGCGTTCATAGGAATTTTTGTGTTGAAAGCTATCCACCACCACGGCGTGCAAAGATAAGGGGTGTTTTTCTAAAAGGTGAGTCCAGTACGCATTGTCATATTGTTTTATTTTGCCGGCTTCCATTCCCCTAAGGGCTTCCAGATACCCCCGCCAAAACAACGACCTGTGCTCTTCCGTTTTTTCCGTAGAACGAAGTGCGGCATCCAAGGAACGAACCGCATCGGGAAAGCGCCTTCTTTCCAATGCCAAAAACCCCATGCGTTGATGGATCAACTCAAACATTTCGTGGGTCTGGCTAAAGCAGTTTCCTAGGTTAACATAAATTTGACGCATGGAATCATAAGCCCCAGATGCGGGCAAAAAATTTTCCCACTCTCTTAGAATGGCGATCCTGGGATTTATAAAACGGCAATCATCCAAGCCCACGGTGGTTTGCCATTTGGTAAAAGTCTCCCCAGCTTTGATGCTATTAAAGTGAATTCGGTTCATGGATTCCTGGTAGCCAGCCCCTGCGAGTTTTTTAAAGGCGGCAAGTCCATTCACCTTGAAGCCTCTTTTTTTAGACTTGAGAGGCGGTTCCACCCGGGTCACTCGGTACCCTTGCATTTTTTGGATGCGGTAGAACAAACAATCCAATGTGCTGAGCTGGGGAGGTAAAATCCAGCTATGATTGGGTGTTACCCTCTCACAATACTGAAACGCCGCTTGTTTCTGGGAGGGTTTTCCCACTAGGCTTTGCCGGAGTCTTTGCCAGGCTTGGTTTTCTAGGGTGCGATTGCTGGAGTCCAGGCCATGAGTTTCTAAAAAATCCTTTAAATTTGGGTGCTTAAATTTATCCAGAGGAACGGATGCCAAAGGACATTGGGCAGGAGTGGCAATGGGAGTCTCTGTAATGCCCACACCCAGGGGAGTCCAATTCAAGGCAGGATCTCCCGGAGATGCCTTCACCGGCTGCTTCTTTTTTCGACGCCCCAATGCTTTAGCGGGAAAGGACACATCGTTGGTATTGGGGCCTCCAAAAGGCTCCCAAGTCTCCTCTTCCCCTGGCCAAAACGACTCGGTGCCATTGAATGTGGACTCTTCGATTAACCCCCCAGAAGAAAAGGATTGGGCTTGCAGGTCAGTCCAGCCAAAAATCAGACCTAAAATGAGTAAAAAGACTCTCAAAATGGAGAAACCCCCTGTTGAAACCCCAAGGAACACCCTTGACCCTTCGGACCACTCCCCGGTAGATCGCCCGGAAAATTCCTGTGGGTACCGCCAAATTTAAGGTCGGTTAGCCTCAAAAACTCCAACGGGTTTGGATCTTCCAGGCCCTTCCGGAGGGAGGGAAAGAGCGGTACCCCGTGGTCACGGCGCGGCGGGTTCGACCCAAGGAATCAGACACTTTGGCCTCTTGCACATGGGTGAGGTTTTGACCCAGGATCTGCCACTCCTGCTGCACCACATCACCCATCTTTCCTTCCGTTTGCCAGCCCAAATCCCAGGTGGGTTTCTGGGCCACCCGTTCTTGTGCTAGGCCACCATTGGTGACCTCCGATTGCCACTGGGCTCCTAGGGTCCAAAGGGAGCTCCAGGAAGGCACATTCAAAAAGGAAAAGGGATTGCCCGGAACTTGGCTCGGATCCCACCGCCACTGCACCAACCCGCGGTGGACCGGGGCAAAGGGTTGAGGCACCCAGGCCGAACCCGGCGTCCTCTGAATCCAGGCTTTGAGGTACTCGTACTGAACCAAGGGGGTAAGTCCCAGTCCCAAAGGAAGTTCCCATCTCACTACATGCCCCCACCGGCGCCCAGGCCCTCGATTTTGGGATTGGGTGCGCACGGGGCTCACCACCACCGATTCGATGCGATTTTGATCTCGGATCCCAAAAACCGACCAAGATAGCCAGGGTGCCTGGACTCCTGCCTCCCACACTTGGGAGGATTCCGATCTCAGGGAAAGCTGCGGCAAGACCGCCCCCGAAGTCCCAAACACCTCCCGGGCGTAGGGGATGCGTTTTAGGGACGACCATTGAACGTAGAGAAGCGCTTTTTTCCAGTGGAGTTCTGTGGATACATCTCCGCTTCGCACCCGAAAATACTGGCTTAAATTCCCAGGACCTTGGCAGTCTCTTCCCGAAGGGCAAGAACCCTTTCGCCTCCAGGTTTGATCTTGCCCCGTCTGCTGCCAGCGCAGGAGGACTCTTCCCAAATGGGGTGCCAGTTCATTGCCTTCCCCAGAATCCGCGAGTGGGACATCAAGTCTAAAAAAGCTGGCTAAGGGGTGGCTTTGAATCTCTATGTTTTCCCTTTGTTTTTGGGAATTTAACACAGAGGTGGATTGGCGTATCTGCTCCCGGGTCAGGCCCGCCTTTAACCCCCATTGCCCTTGCCAAAGATCCTCTGTCACAAACGCTTTTTCCAGGCTTAAATGGCCTTGCCACTGTTGGCTCGTGGTATGGGTAGGCTCCATCCCCTGAGAATCGGTATCAAATGCACTGCCCGCTCCCAGAAATCCCACAACGGGCTTGAACACCAAGCCCATTCCTGGCCAGAACGCCACGGCCTCCGTGCGAGCCCCCACCAGCTCCCGATGCATTTCATCCTGGCGCTGGGAGAGCACAGAATAGGGAATGCCCCGGGATTCTTTGGCCCAAATCACCGATTGGGATGCCTTTTTAAAGGGGCCCCCTGTTAGGGGGAAGTGAAGGTGGAGCAAGCCCGACTGATGGGCGTACTGATTGTTGCGCCTCTTGGCTTTGTAATCATCGGAGGGATCAGAGGGAGTGCCCCCATCGGAAGTGAAGGAAAAGTCTTGGGCGGCTTGGCGAGTTCCCACTCCCCAAAGCAAATGGGGGGTGAGGTCATTAGAGTGAGTCCCCGGCCTACCCTCATGGGGGATGGCCAAAGGCACCCGGCCTTCCATTTGAGAGGCCCGATACCTGAATGAGCCTGCTTCGGTACCTACCCTAAAATGGGTTCCCTTGGGGAATAATGTGGGGCAATGTTCCTTACAGTACTTGAACTTTACCACCCCTCCCACTCCGGTGGCCCCCAGGGAATAGGGATCCCCCGAGGGCAGCACTTGCACCTCTTCCAGCAGAGTAAGGGGAAGCATGTCCCAGGCGGACTCTCCTGCGTATTGGGACGATAAATTAAAATCTTCCCAAAAAAACGCCACGGCCAGTCCGGCGGAACCCCGCAAGCTCACCCGGGGCACCAAATTACCCGCTCCCACGGGGCTGGTGTACACCCCCAGGAGTCGTCCCACCAGCTCTTGGGTTTGGGTGGTTTTGCCGCCCTGGGATTCCCAGTTTTGGGAATGGGTTGCCAACTCATTAGGCGACCCCAAGGTCTCAAACCCATCTTGCAAGGGTGAAGATTGGCGCTTTTTTATATTTTTTTCAATTATATTTGAATCTTGGGAGTCATTGGGGGATTCCTGACCCTGTGATTGTGGTACAATCTTAAGTTTCTGTTTTAAGATGGTTGATTGGGGAAGGTTTTGGCCCAAGCTCCTACCCAGACAAAAACGTCCCTGTTCCCAAGAAAAGCATAAAGGAACTAAAATCATCATGGGAATTGAAACCAAACGCATAAATCTCCTTGAGCCTTCACGCTTTCCCACCCAAGCTGGGTTGGAAAAAATCAAAATACGGCCATCAAACCCGTTATGGGTGTTACTTTGGATGATGGCTTTTGCCCAATGCACCCCTTCGCCCGAATCCACTTTCCCTGAGGAATCCAAATCTCAAGCCATGGCCCAAACGAGCTGGATGTCCCCTTTAAAATTCATCAGTTCTGCCATTTCCAGCCCCAAAATCTACTCCATCTCCCTTTCCGGGGCAACGATGGGCACGGCCTTTTGGGACTCCAGTCAGGAGAGGGTCACCGCTTGGGAATTTAGATTGGTCCATCGCATGGGTCCAACCTCTTTATTTAGTGTACTTTCCAGTAAAATAGAAGGTGAATGCGACTTACAATTCAAAATCACTTCCACGGATGGAACGGGATTTCAATGGGAAGACGGTTGGTCGAGTGCCCCTACCGCTACCAGTGGGGAGGCTCCCAAGCCGGGATGGTATTTGGGAGAGTGGTGGAAAATGTTTCAAACCCGCTCCCAGCTCACCTCAAAAGACCTCCCCACCCACAAACCCTGTTCTTTTCCAGGAGGCACCCAGCCCAAATCTTTTGCGCTCATCAACCCCTTTCAGGGGATCCCTATGGAGGGGGAGCAAGCCCAGCCCTGGCTTTCCTTTAACGCCTCGCAAGGGTCAGAAAATCCCTTACCTCTCCTGCTAAAGGGGGATTTTGGGTTTGAAATCTCAGAACACCCACCGGCTCAGTCCCGAGAAAAAATGGAAAAGTGGATCGCCCAGCCCACGGACCCCTCTTTTTTTTCCACACAAGTTTCTTTAAATACGGATCTAGACATCCTTCAGCACACCGTGGAACAAGCCTTAATTTTTGTGGAGGAATCGGAAAAAGTGCTCAAACAAAAGATCACCCATGTTCCCTATTTGGTGATCCGAAAATTTGTGAACTTTAAAAGGTACGCGGGCCGCCTGGAACAGGTGCTAACCCAAGCCTCTTTACCTCCCCAATCCTTGGTAAACCTGGGCACGGCCGTGGATACGGTGTTGAATGAAGATATCCGAGAACTTCCCCGAAGCTTCTCCCATTCCGCGGAACTTTTTTTATTGGCTGACCCCACCAAAGCCTGGATGTTTCCCAAAATATTAACAAAGGTTATATTAAATGCCCATACAGAACTCTCGCAAATTTTAGCCATTGAGCAGGAACAAAAACGTCCCATCCATTTGCATTTTCAGCTAGACAAGCTGGTGAGTGGAAGTATTATTAAAGGTGTGTTAGTGGCCAAAAGAATGGACCATCAATTTGATTTTAGGGTGGTGGATTCTCCCTCCAAAAGCCCCGCCCTGCTCCATCAGCTCCTCAAACCCATCCCCTTTGCCAAGGGTGGAGCCGTGCCTGCGACTCTGGAAAAACATGACCCCATCATGCTAGACGGCCAATTGTTTGCCCGGGGCAATTGGCAGGCCCTGGGGGAGCATTGCAAAAAATTCAGGGGGCAAGTGGGCCTGGATTTGAGTGACGCGGAACCCGCGTTGTTGTTTGAAGGCAATGTCAGGGGGATTTGGGACACTCAAAATCGACTGATCGTGCTGAGGGAGTTTTTAAAGAAGGTTTCTATCTACAACAACTGCAAAAAAATTCTCATTAAGGTGAACGAATCCTTGAAATTCCCCGCCAATGCCGAACTCACATCGTTTCAGCAGGACGTGTTCCAGACTCAAAGGGAGTTTCAGGCCACCAATGGCAGCACTTTGACCCTTCGCACCATCCCAGGGATCTATGAGGTGGTGCTCACATCCTTGGTAAATGGTCAGCTTTTGCATCGCCAGCAAATCGAAATTGAGGAGGGAAAGGTTTCTGCCAGAAGTGGGGTGGGTGCTCCCACTAAATTTTTGATCCACTGATATTTCGCTTTATCTTACAGCTATTTGACAGTCCCCAGGGACGATGGTAAACGAAGCCTGCTCCGAATGCGCATCATGCGCTTTCGTGCATTTCCTAAGCCCATGTAGCTCAGTGGTAGAGCACTTCCTTGGTAAGGAAGAGGCCTTGAGTTCAATCCTCAATATGGGCTCCATTAAATCCTTTAAAATCCGTGGTTTGAGAGTTGGAAGGCAGCAGCTGGCTGGTAAGCCAACTACCGTTTCGCTAAAACTCAATATACCGTCGGGAATTCAATTGGGTCTTCAACACAAAAGAACGAAAATTCGCCCAAGGAAACCGGGACACTTGCAACTGTAAACGAAAACACTCCATCCATCGGACGCTTTTGACTAAAATACTCAAGGGTTGATAAGCGCGCTCTATCACACGACATATCCGGAAATGGTATGTCTGCGGCACTAACCCGGCTTTCTTGGTCCAGTTTTTTAAAATGACGGTAAAGTTTCTCGAATTGTTCTAACAGCTTCAAACAGTTTAACACCTTCATCTATTGAAAAATCTTCCGATTTTTTGATTTTTCCATCCTCGATTATAGTATAACCACTTGTTCCGTCATTGTAAAGTTCCACAAACAAACCATTTTTAGCCGAGCCATATCTGAATAATTTAATCCCTTCCTCGGGATTTTCGTGAATATAAGGTGCATCATTTAGACACGCCTCGTCCATAGGAAGGACTGGTGTCTTTGATTTAACTACAATATTTTCAATAGTTTCCATCAATCTACCCATACTTCGTTTTCCAACACCCCGGAAATTAAGACCCACTTGTTCAGGATTGCGTTTCGTGTGGTTGAGCCGATACTTAGTGGCGGTCTTTCTTTGGTGTTCCACATTCCATCTCCTTTTAGAGATTCTTCGGACATTATACAAAATCCCTTTAATCCTGCAACCCTTTATTTCTCTTCCAGCCTAGAAATTCGGTTTTCGTGTTCACTCAACTTTCCAAAACTGCACCCGACTATTGTGCTTTTTTGCCCTTAGATTCCTGTTATGATTAAAAAAAAGTCCTATTTGGAATCGCAGTGATAGGCTTTTTGAGGATGATACTGGGCCTAAGTGGCTTATTTTTAAGGAAAAGCACAATTGATGGGTGCAGTTCTCACCGGATCGGTGCTGGGAATGGCTCTTCCCCCACCCCATGGATGTTTGCGCCCACTTGGCCTACCCATCCAACTGGTGTTTTTTGCTGATGTGCACCCCTTTGATCATGGGCATGATGGGCGGCCCCGAGGGCCCTGTTCCGGTGGGGTGGACGTGTTGGTTGAACAGCTGGAGGAGTTTATCTCCCAGTACCATGGCTTGCCCCCCGGAACCAATGGTGACGGCCTTTTTGGGCTTGATGGTGCAGCCTTTCTTGTCCAGAACGATGGAGTTGCCTTGGCCATCGTCAATGGAGATTTTTCCGGCCTTGGCGTCCATTTTGATGATTTGCTTTTGGATCTTAATTTGGAAGCTTTTTTTGGTGGTTTCTAGGGAGATCTCATTGCCTTTTGGGTCTTTGATGCGGATCATTTCTTTGGCTTTTTCTTCGGAGAGGAGCACCTCCACCCCCCCTTTCGTTTTGAGGCCTTTGGTGGTGTTTTTATTGTCTTTATTCAGATCACTTCCCGTGGAAAATTGGGGCGGCTTTGCTTTTTTATTCCAAAGGCTTCCTATCACGATGGGGCGGCTGAGATCGCCAAATTCAAAGGACACCAAAACCTCATCCCCCACATCGGGGAGGTTCCAGGTGCCGGAGGCGGGACCGGCCTGTACGCGGGCCACGCGGGCCCAGGAACTTTGCATGGGGGTACCCCTATCGTCTGTGGGGACCCAAGGGTACTCCAACTGGACTCTCCCCAGACCTTCCGGGTCTTTATTGGATTTTACAAAGGCAATGGCCACTCCGGGCACGTGGGGTTGTTGTTTTCCAGGAATCACGAGTGTTCTCCAGGGTTTGGTGTCATGGGTGCTGGGGGTCAAACACATAAGACCATGAAATAAAATCATTTTTTAACAGAATCCGGCCCCAAAAATGTCTCTTGGAATCTGCTGTGAACTTTGTTAGCAATAGGTCTACTGGGACGGACTGGGCACTCCCTTGCCACCCTACCAAGGTATTTAACACAAATGAAAGAGAAGGAAAATATGATCTACTCCCAATCCCGTCACGCGTTCCACCCATCCCAGGACCTTCCTTTCCGGGGGCTTCTCCAGGCCATGGGATGGGGACTGGGTGCTGCCTTGACTTTAGGAACGGCCAGCGCCTGGGCACAGGGCCTAAACGCGGGCCCAGCCCGGTTGGTGGCCCCCCAATCTCCCCAGAGCTCTGCAGCGCCTTCCAACGCCGCCCAGGCCTCCAAATCCGAAACCTCCCTGCAATCGGTCAAACCTACCGATTTTGCCAAAACCGAGCTGGAGTTTTACGCCCGGCCTGTGATCAAAAACAACGATGTGGAATCTTCCGGGGCCTACGGCTTTCGGGCCGTGAGCCAATTTAGCAATTACATTGTGGGCTTGGGCTTTGTTTTGGATTCATCCGTGCGCACGGAAAAGATCGAAAAATTAGACGTAAAGCCCTCGGGAAGTTTAAAAACAGGGCTTTTGATGGGCTGGGGCGACACCCATGGCGTTCCCATGCGCGTGAGCGTTTTGGGTTATCCCACGGGAGTGGATTCCCAGCGGGGGGCCCAGGGCAGCGCCAATGCCACTTTTGCCTACCAATACTCGGGCAAGTCCTTTGCCATTCGATCTGGCGTGGGAATGGGTTACGAATACTTGACCTCCAAAGGCTATGCCTATAAATACACTGACGAAAGTAAGACCACGGAAGTGGGAATCAGCAATATTTTGGGCGGAACGGGGCTTTTTGTGGGGGGAGAATGGAGCCCCCATCGGCTCTTTAGCTTGGAAAGCCAAGTGGGCTACAAATGGGTGGTGCAAACCAAACAAAAGCCGGAAATAAAAGAACCCGGCAAGGTTTCTAGGATCAATAATGAACGCACTTTAGGGGGCGCAGCAGCTTCCTTTAATGCCAAATACCTTTTTAGCCCGGGCTATAGCTTTGGGGTGGGCGCTTTGTACGGCGGCATGCCCCTTTCCGAAGCCACGCTTCGGGGCCGGGACACCTGGACCACCTACACCATGGCGGTGCAGTCCACGGTTTCGGCTCAATTTTAGTAATTGGAAACCTTTGGTAAAGGAAAAAAAGTGATGAAATTAGGTTTTTGGATTTCCCTGGCCTCGGTGGCGACCCCATTTGGCCTTACCGCAATCCCCTCCCACACGGCCCAGGCCCAGTCACCTTCTAGCCCCTATGCGGCGGTAACAGAGGCTCGGCAGCTCTACACTTTGGGAGACTTCCTGGCAGCGTCCCAGGCCCTGGAAAAGGTGTTGTACCCAAGGGCCCAGCTATCGGGCGGGCAGCTGGAAGAGGCCCGTAAGCTTTATGGATCGTTAAGGTTTATCCTAAACGACAAAAAGAAAGCGGAAAGTGTATTTACGTTGGTGTTGTCCCAAAACCCCAGGTCTCGCTTGGAATCCAAAGATGGGGCCGAGCCTGCCATTGTTCAACTTTTTGAAGACGTGCGCAAAAAAACCAATCCCCTGCCCCAGGTGCTGGCCAAGGATGTAAAAGCCCCACAGGCTTCAGCAGCGAGCAGCGATGCGCCCTTCCTGCAATCGCGCCAGCAAAAGTCCCAGGGAGTTCCTCCTTCTACGCCCATGGCTGGGGAAGAAACCATTTCCGCCGCCGCCAAACCCATCCCCCCAGGAGCCACACAGGGAGGGGCAAAGCCCCTTGCCTCCAAGCCCTTTACGCTGATTTTGCCTTTGGGCACGGGTCAGTTTGTGAACAAGCAACCTTTGCTCGGAGCGGGATTAGGCGCCACCCAATTGGTGGGGCTGGGATGGACGTACATGGCGTTTAGCTGGCAGCAGTCCATTGAAAAAAAGAAATCCGAATATGAAGCCTCCAGCTACAAAAAGGCCAGCCAATCCCTCACCCAGCAGCAGATGATGGGGCTAGGGCTATTTTTAGGGGCCTGGGGGTTTGGTGCCGTGCAAGCTTGGAAGACTTATGATTCCTCGCTGCTTAAGGCCAATCAGCCGGGCGCAGGCCAAAAGCGCAAGTGGAGCCTAAGCCCCGGGTTAAATCCCCAGGGAGGCGTGTCTGTGTCTTGGAACTATGAATTAAAATAACCAAAAAGAAGGAATCCCTATATGAAAAACCGTTTCTCCTCCCTCATTTCCCTCATGGGCGCTACCGTTTTGAGCGTGGTGGCTTGCTCCAAGGCCAGCGAACGGCCCCTGCGCGCCCCGGCGGCGGGAGCCGACCTCACCAAAATTTACCGCACACCCACGCCCTCTCCCGATGGGGCCACTGAGTCTTATTTTAAAACGTATTTGGGCCAAGCCAAAGAGCTGGAGGCCCTTGCCCTGAGCTACCAACAGGTTTACCAACAGCTCCAAGACCAATCTTTGGATGGCAACCGCAAGGCCGTGCCCACCATCCTGGAAACGCCTTCCAAGGTCCAATCCCTCTATGAGCTTTCGGAAAAGATTTTGGCCGAAGCCAAAGAATATTTCGCTAAAAATCCTCTGCCTGCCATTCAGGCGGATTTGAATCAAATTCAAGAATACAAATCCAGCATCTACCGCATCCATTTGGGAGTGGTGAAACTCAAAGAATCGTTCTTAGAGCGCGCCCATAAAAACCTGAGTTTTATGAATCTGTGCTCAGAAAAACAAGACCGAGTCTCTTCCCTCTTTTTGGAAAAAGTCTTATACAATTTTGATGATGGCACGGCTTTTAAGGGGTGTGCCTTTTACAATGAGCTGGTGAAGGGTCTTCATCACATTGACATTTCTTCCTTTAGCGACACAGATAAGGAGTTTTGGAACCAAGGGGATTTGGTGGTGTTGAATTCCTTTAAACTCTTAAACAGCATTGCCATGGATGGGGTGGCGTTAAAATCCCTAGCCCCCATTCACCCCTTGGCGCCTCAAGTCAAACGGCTTTTAATTGGCCAAAACCCCACCTTTGACTTTGCAAGCCTGGCCCCATTTACAGAGCTTGAAACCCTAAGTGTAAGCTCCATGTTTAAGGAGCTTTATGCCACGCCGGGCCGCGACCCTGCTGATCCCGCCCTTAAGATCAACTTAAGTGATTTCAAACATATGGGTAAACTGGAGTACTTAAATTTATCCGGCAATGCGTTGTTACAGCCCCTGCCTGCGGGCATCTGGGATTCCTTTCCCCAGCTTAAAAATTTGGTGCTTTCTCAATTGAAAAACACCACATTGGATTTTTTGGGTCAATTGCCCAAAAGCATCATGGAGTTGGACTTGGTGGACAACGAAAACTTTGATATGGCTGCCCTGAAGGTGTTATTTGAAGCCAGGAAGGACTCCCGTATGGACGTCCTTCAAGTGGGGGGAACGGGCGCGGTGAAAGGCATCAAGGAGCTTGTGAATTCTTCCGTAGCGGCTCCCACGCCAGAGGATCCTGCTGCTACGCGGAGTCCCACGGAGCAGGAAAAAAGAGAGCGTATTTTGGGCATTTGCCCTGTGAAAGACCCCAAAAATTGCCTGTTTGAATGATTTTTTTGGACCGTTCCCAAAGGGAAAGAATGAATTCTCATTTTTTGGATTAAGGAAACAAAATGAAAGCTAAAATGAAAACGAACGTTAGAATGTACGCTTATCCCATCTGCTCTGCGGCTCTTTTGGTGGCGTTAGCCTGCGCCCCCGAGCTCACCAAAAAAAGCAAAGAGGCCAATCCCCAAAACCCAGGTGCAATTACAGGCACCACGCCCCCAACCCCTTTTCCCACCCTCATCCCCATACTTCCTCCACCCGAAGACTCCGGACTCATCAAAATCCAATGCGACGGACTCAACAATGACGCCGAATTACAAGCTAAACCAAATCAAGAACTCGCCTTCCCATGCAAAGCAATTATCTCCGAAAATG
>JBIIVH010000107.1:0-4860 GCA_044339525.1 Silvanigrellaceae bacterium
ATCCAAAAAGCTAAATAAAATCCTCCTCTACGGATACTGACTCTCCACTCGTTCTTTCCTAATCTAATGAGTTGTTTAAATAGTCTCAACAGGGCTGGATTTGGCGCTTACGCTATACTCGAGGCTACACTCATCCTTTAAATTGGAGACCTCAAATGTTCAAAAAACCGTTGATCGGAATGCTTCCCTTTATGTTACTCGTGGTTGTAGGCTGCGCTCCGAGAATCTTCAATGCAACGAGCGCATCAAAATCAAACACTGTCGCAGCCTCTTCAGAACCTCGAGTGGAAGTGGTAGATTTCCAGGTCATCATAAAGCGCGTTCAGAAGTATATTGCTCGACTCGACGAGCTGACAATGCAACCCGACCCCTATCTGACCGACTTCTTCGGCTATCAGGTCATGAAATCCGTGCCTTATGATCAAATGATAGCAGACCTCATTCCAGAGCATGGCGTGCTTCAAGAGAAAACCAGCGAAGGATCCACCATTCGGCTAAGAAAAGGCTCGCTTTTTGATTTCCGAGACAATATCAAACTGAGCATCAACGGCTCCATCACATCTTCCGGTTCCTTCGCCATATATAGCGCAAAAAATGACGAGGAAACTGACTTCATTGCTGGCATGCTCGAACTGAGGAGCATACTTCATGGCGACAAGCTGAAGGACCGCTATCTTGTTCCAAACCCATACTTCAGAATAGAACAAGTGGTTCGGCCTCTCCTGCCTGCACCTAAGGTTTCCTTCCAAGGACGAACCGATCTTGAAAACTTTGGAACATCACAGAATGCCGTTCAAATCATCCCCGACAATCACAACAAAAAAGACGGCTACAATTTCGTGATGGAGAAGGTAACCGCGAGCGAGGTGGAGTGGCTTGCTATTGAGATGCTTAGCGTCGACCTGCAAAAGGAGCTTGATTCATTTCTCAAGGAGCCAGAGAACTCCGCTGCTTACCAAAAAGGACGACAAGCTTTGCTCCATTACTACGAGAGTGCCTGGCACTCTCGGTTCGGGACAGTTGAGGAGAGCCCCGAAAAAAACCCCTATTTTCTTCTTTTGGAACTTGCCCGCAAGGACAAGAAATCGGTTTACGCTCTGGATGCCGAACAGGCCTACATTGGCTTCCGCTTTGGAGAGCAAAGCTTGGGGCACGTTACAAGGAATGTGATCTGGGCAAACGCCGTACCTACAGCGGGAAGAGGAATCGTGTTTGGTGGTGGAGCTCACTTCACCGATTTCAGCTCCTGTACGATGATAGATTTTCTCAAGAAAAGGAACCCCAAAGTCGAAATTTTCTCCCCTAACATCGGAAACTAGATTTTTTGATCTGATTGAGTTTTTTTAGTCAGCTGCCACTGTTGTTGAGACCCTCATATCTCGCACGAACAGACTCACTTCCGTCTGTGCTTAGGAAATTCAAACGAATTTGACCCATAGAATAGGCGCCAAAAAAAACTTTTGCAACTTCATATTTGCTGAAAATTGGGTGGGATTTTGGCAGGAAGGCGAGGACGGAGAGTTTGAAAACATCACATCTTACCTAGCAGCTTTGGATATCGTGATCGACCGCAATATGACTGGAAAATGATACCCACCTTCTAAAGATCAAAACTACCAGGTAAAGTTGCATCTTTGTCTGTTTTAAATGCGGGTAGCATCAAGATCATCCTATAATCCAATTTAGACTCCTCTTTCACAGTAATTTGCCAATTGTCTAAAAAACCGCCTTCAAAGGGTTTTCGATGGATTCTCCAAGTTTCTTTTGGGGGCGAGGGAGTTACTTTAGAAGAGCTCTTTGATTCAAGGCCATCAACGTTATCAGCTCTATCCACATTTTCAAAGATTTCTTCGATGACATAATCGGTATCTAGCCTTTCTTTTTTTCTAATAAATCCAATAATTTTGTTGTCTTTATCAAATATCATAAACAGACTTTTTGTCTGTGACAGCAAACTCAGAGCACTTGCACCACTAACTGCAATCGCTCCAACAGGTGTGGTCAACACAGCTGCTTTGAAAGCTTTTTCTGCAAGGGCATTAGCCATTTGATCAGCAATATTTTGAAGCGCAGTTCCAGTAAAATTTGCTATTTTGCCAAGGTAAGTCTTTTGACAATCATAAACATCGATTTCTTTAACCAATGAAAGAAATGCTTCGCTACCTTCTGCCACCAATTTTTTATTAACATCAAGCATTTGAAACGTCCTCTGGGAGGACATTGCAGGTTCTTCCATGGTCCCAAGATTCTTAGGTTTACTGAACCCCGAGGAAGATTTAGATTCTTCCTGAGTCGCAAGGTTCGTTCCAGCTTCCAAACTTATCAAATCAAAACCTGTAGTCCAAAATTTAAACCCATTAACAATACGCTTCTGGAGCGACATACTTTTGCTAACAGGAATCTTTCCACACGTAGAACTTGACTCCACAATAGATTGTTCATTTCCCTGAGTACTATTTTGTTTACTTTTTTCATGTTTTTTCTGAACACAAGAAAAAAATCCAAATAGAACGGGGATTAAGTAACAAAAATGACGCAATTGCATTTCTATACTCCCAGTTGCTTAGGAAATTCAAACGAACTTGACCCATAGAATAGGCGCCAAAAAGAACTTTTGCAACTTCATATTTGCTGAAAATTGGGTGGGATTTTGGCAGGCAACCAGCCATTCAGAGGTTTGGGCTGCTGGAACCGGTGTGTTGTTGAGTCTCAATAATCCTGCCATATGATAAATTTGTCGCCCAACAATAAGACCATCCGCAGTCTCCTGTTTCTTTAGTTTCCAACGATACAGCATTTCCGTAGCCAGAACTATACTCAGTCGATCTAAAATATAGAGTTTTTCTATTTTCTATTTTCGTCAGCCAGCCGTCAGCTCAAATCGCTTCGACGTCGGATAGAAGGAACCTCTACAAAAAAAGACGACTTCAACCTTTGTAAATATTAGGAAAACATTAAGAAAATCACTGTTACATTTTATAAAAGCTGTTTAAATTTGTTTCTTTACTTCAATTACTATGATACGTCTGATATTTATGCGAATTTTATAAAGAAATTTTGGTTCTGTCGCCAGCTCCAAGCACCACCTTTTAGTCAGAGTTAAATCATTGAACACCTCGCAGACAAGGCGAAATTGAAACGCGCCCGATTTAACAGGATTTAATTTCAATATTCAAGATATCTTGCATGGCATGCATATTGCTTTATCAAAATCGGTTCAATTTAGAACTAAAGTAACAAAGGAAAATCAATTATGTCAGTTTCTAAATCTGTTAAAGCAAGTTTACTTATCTCTGCTTTTGCTGCAGTATCTTGTACATCCAGAAGTTCAACAACTGATTCCGATTCAGAGGCGCTATCAAAATCTTCAAAAGTAGTAAAACAAGAATTTTTATTAGGGTCTGATTGCACCTCTAAAGCTCTTCCTGAATCTTTTAAGATTACAGTGGAAGTAGAAAAACAAAAAGATGAAACGATTAAACCATTAAATATTAACGTTGTGACTAGCAAATCAAAAACTGCATTCAAGTGGCTGGAAGATTCCCAAGGAATTAGCATGACTGATATTATTTGCCCTGATGGCAGCAGCACTTTCAGTTCCTTTTTTGGGTCGGACTGGAAAACTGCTCCTAATGGCAAAATGAAGTTTGAAGGTTTTCATAAAAGCCAACTTGCCAAAAACTGCCAAGACACAGATCATTCATGGGCGTTTCTTCTAAATGGTGAAACCATTTCGTGTAAATTGGCAGAAGGCAACCTCAAAAAAATGCTTCCATGATGGTGCTCGAGCCCAATTCCTATAAAACCGGAGAGATGACCGGCTAGCTCGGATAAACCCAGCTAGTTCCGTCGCAAACTCGACTTTTTGAGAAATTTTGATCATGCAGTGCTTAGGAAATTCAAACGAATTTGACCCATAGAATAGGCGGTGCTTAGGAAATTCAAACGAATTTGACCCATAGAATAGGCGCCAAAAAGAACTTTTGCAACTTCATATTTGCTGAAAATTGGGTGGGATTTTGGCAGGATCGCTGAGCAGGGACAGAGGTGGACTTCGCGGTGGTATCCATTTATTCAATTTCTAGGCTTCCCTGGGCTATTTTGAGAATACATAGCCCATCCCGCAACAGAGCAGAAAATTTTTAGGTTGCCGTTTTTTGGTTGAACTTAGATGCCGAACTCGGAAAAGGCCTCAGAAAAAAGGTCATTGGAGTTCCGGGCAGGTAAAATTGGAGGGGCCCTTGGAGAGATTCCCATTGCCGTCAGAGTTTCAAAGATGACCTGGGTGCATTCGACCACGGAAATGAGCTGCATTCTGCCATCACAATTGGGGCATTGAAACACATCGACCATATATGTGCGTTTGAGCAAAGTAGCCCATAAAATTCTCTTGCGGCGTTTGGAATTTTTTTTCCCAGATTCTTCTTCAAATGTCTCTGTTAGACTTGGCAAATCTGGCAATTTGGCGCGATCTTTTGAACCTGGAGCCAACACACCATAGTATCTTGTCAAGTGAAATCGCGCGTGAGGCACTAGAGCCACGAGCTTCTCTATTAGCTCACTCGGACTCAGTACCAATGAGTGAGTGCCATCTTTCCATGGGGTTTTGAGACTCAATTGGATCTCTTTTTCAGAAATGATTGAAATGCGTTCTTCTGCCAATGCGGGTCGCGCCATATAACGCACAAGCTTTTCGAGCCTTTCCCGTTCGTGGGCCTTTACAGCAGTGGCTGCCGTACGTTATCATAACTGCAGGAGCGACCCAACATTCATGGTGTCAAAGAAGAACTTTGTTTCTTTTTTCAGCTTAGTGAGTTAGGGTCTGATTTTCGAGCTGGCTAGATTTTGCGGGTGGCGGGC
>JBIIVH010000059.1:0-22983 GCA_044339525.1 Silvanigrellaceae bacterium
GCAGTTTAGCTATAACCGATGGGCGATGGGAACAGTTTTGGAAAAAAGTAGACCGATTTGGAATCGCAGCAGCATAGGTGTCAATAATTTGGCCAGATGGTCAAGACATCAATCCGCGGATGCACCCGGGAAAGAGGATGCATCTGCTTTTCTTTATTGGCTATTCAGCCAAAATAGGTAATGCTCTAAAGTATTCGGATCCGTTTTGGAAAAAGGAGATAGATCTTGAATCGCCATCTGTTATAGATTTACTCACTAAATAAACTAGAAAAATTCAAAGTTATAGTCTGGGGCCAGAAATGAAGGGTACCCCTAAAGTTAAGGGTACGTAGGACACCTTTCGTAAAATCAGTCATTTAGGTTTTCTAGGTGACTACCTTACCTCCGCCACTTTGGCGCATCAGCAAGACTTCGACATTGGCAAACCCTTAAACATTAAACACTTTCCATGGATTATAAAAGAACAAAATAAGATCTGGTGGTTACCATGAAAAGGAATGGGCCTAGACGTAGGTCCGAATTTTGCTCACGTTGAAACGAGGACATTTCGTCCTTTAGTTTATAGTTAAAAGGGGAAAGTTAATGAAATTCAATCAATGCAAAAAACCATTATTCAATTCAAATCTACCAAAAGTAAAAGCTGTTTTTGGGTTATTGATACTTTTTCCTTTTGCCGCCTGTTCTAAACCTAGTGCGTCAACAGATGTCAAACTATTTAATGGAAGTTTAGTGCCGGAAAACAACCTTACCTCTTCAGTGCAGCTTGGCGATTTTTGCGGAGCCGTTCGAATTAGTGAAAAATCCTATCTCACAGCTGCGCATTGTGTGGTTAACAGACAGAATTTTGGTGGAATTTCAACTCCCGAGGACGGTGCTAAGATTACTTTAAGGGTTGGCAACAATGAGAATAAAACATCCCTTGAGGTGACCGTTCAAAAAGTGGATGTATTTCCACTTTATCTTGAAGTACTTGAAAAGGAGAATATTATCCTGTCACCCCATAGCAGTCAACCAGCTGATATTGCTGTACTTTCATTAAAAGAGGCTGTCCCCAACGTATCCATTTCTGCAGTGGATTTTTCAGAAGCTAAACCTGGCCAAGAGATTGTTTTGAATGGATTTGGATCCAATCGATTAACCAAGGTCACACCTTCGTCGGAAAGTGTACATAAATTTTTGGACTCACGGGTTGATTCATTGGCTGAAAATTATATTGTTTCTACTCCATTCACATTTGGCGGCCTGAATTCAGGATCTACTGCTAAAGGAGACTCAGGAAGTCCAGTGTATCTGAAGAATGGAAATATGAAAAACCCTCCTGTCATTGGAGTCAACTCTTTTGTCCAAACTATAGTTGATGGGACAAACGTGGTAATAAAATCGTTTTTCACTCGCCTAGACAAGAACGCCGCAGGAAATCCGGAACAATGGCTTCGAACAGCAGTACCAGATTTAACCGATGCTGCATCGCAAAGTGGAAACTCCAACAGTGGTTTAGACTTCAGTAGAAGCCTAATCCTAGATTGTGATGAAGATGTTTCATCAGGCTTATCTTTGCGTCTTGAACTTTTGGATGGACGAAACTCTTCTCAAGGATTCTTCACGCTAATCGATGGAGACAAACGTTCAGGGAGGGTTCAGACCCAAGTTGAGCACAACAAATTGAATCAGGGATCTTCAACTAAAGACGAGTATCGTGCTGTGATGAAAGATCTGAAACTTGAGATTTCAGCAAGTCTGGACCAAGAATCTCCAACTGCGCAAGCGCTGCTCACGTTCCTGAATGGAGAGGGGCAGGGTGAGTTGATTGAAAGAAAAGTTTCCATGACTTGCCGCACAAGCATCTTGGAATGAGACGAGCAACCGCCTATCGATGAGTTTTTCAAAACGTCACGGATTCTATATTACTTTGTTCTATGTGTGTGGCCTCCAATGTGATGTTTTTTTCCTCTCCCCCCGCATCATGGGCATATTTGGTTCCATCCCAAACGTTGGGTGCGGGAACAGCTGCAGTCACCATTCCATCCCCAAAAAGATTGGTCCACGTGGTGGCACAGGGATAAGTGGCAAAGGATTTAAATTTATCGGCGTCCGTAGCCGTAGCAAAGGCTGGGCAATGGGTGGCCACTCCCGAAATGGCACTCACACTAAATCCAAACACCCCAAGTCCTCCCGAAGGCTGGGCCGCTAAAATTCTAAAATTACCCAAGGTGCCCACAGCGGCGTTCGCTTCATTCGTGGCCTCATTGCACTTACGAATCAAAGTTTCAAATCCTGTTACTTTTGCGTTGACGTCATTATAGTTTGCCTTAAAAGATCTGTGGGTGTAAAAAGGTGCGCTACTGGAGCGCAAAAAGTTGATGCTTTTTTTCTTGATATTAATTCCTACAATAGCGTAAGAACGGTTCCATGGCACCACCATCACATCATCCGTCCGTTGCCCTTCATTGGTGGCGTTATTACCTTGTTTATCCACATAAAAACCCAATTCTGCGGACTGATTCACAAACTGTATTCCCTTATGCTGTCCCGCCTCCAAGCGGTTCACCACACAAGAAAGAATACCCGTTTTGGGAGTGGCAGTTTCTTCCACTTCCCGATGACTTTCCAAAAGAATCATCGAATAAGGCACTTGGTAATTTTTGAGGGAGGTAAAGCCCGTTTTACCAAGCGCCGTCTCATCACTGGCTGAAAATCTTTTACTGGTCGTGGTAACATTAGGAGTTGGCGTGGCCACAGGGCTCCCCTGGCTTTCCACCAAATCAAAAAAGGCTGGGTACTTTCTTAAAAACGCATTTTCCGTGTCTACTTTGATGGCCGAATAAGACTTTGATTCATTTTGAACATACTCTAAAATTGCTTGAGGTGGAGCATAAGGTTCATACAATACGCCATCTGGAGCGCTCATCAAAGGATTAGATACCCAGTACCTGACTATCCCATCCGATTTAAGCTTATACCACAACTCAACCGAATACATATCTGCCAAAACAGATGCGCCTTTGGAAGGATCTGTGGATTTATAAACCCTCATACGAGTCACCGCAAGGTCCAGATTAGGCACGGCCAATTCTTTTTTCACGTCATATTGCAAGATGGCGTTGCCTAAAATGGATTCCTCGGCGGTTCGATTGGTCTTAACACCGTTGTCTTTTACGGGGTCAGGAGAGGTGGTTTTTTTATCGGATTTTCCACAATTCCAAATCACAGCAGCCAATACAAACAAACTAATGTATATTTTCATGGTTTTTCCTATTTAAAATTGAGCCTCTACGATGTCTGACCCTTCCGTGTGAAAATAATCACTTAAGGTAGAAGTTTTCCCTTTGTTTGTCGTATATTTCGTGCCATCAAAACCAGTTGTGAGGCTGGCCGCACTCAACCCCGTAAAATTACACACGACGTTTGGCGCCGCACCAGCGGCAACGATGTTTGCAAACTTCAAAGGATCAGAGAGATCCTTCCAGGCTTGGCAAAAGACGTTGTCGTTTCCCGCGGTGAAGGGATTAGCGCTGCCTAGTCCTGCACTATTAAATCCCCACAAACTAAACACAGAGCCTTGAGACTCTGCAGACTCATTACAAGAACGCAAGTGCTGTTCAAATCCAGAGATCTGAGGAGAGGTTTCATCTATGTTTGCCTTTAAGGTTCTTTCCGTGTAGATAGGAGCCCTCTTTTGCCGAACGATGCGGACCTGCTTCGTGGTGAGGTTAATGCCGGTAACCGCCCAGGTTTCTTCCCATGGTACAATCCAGGTATCATCAGCTCGATTTGCAATTGTGTTATTTGCATTATTTCCGGACACATCAATGTAATATCCAAGTTCTACATCGGAGAATTTAAAAGATTTTTTCTGAGGCCAGGAGTTAGTGGTGATCTTAGAAAAGGAACATCCTAATTTTCCCTTCTGGTTACCATCTTGGTTTACATACACCGTGCGGGTGAGAAGGTTGGTGTCGCCGTTCCAAGCCCCCATGTTTTTAACCTTCTCCCAAGGTGTGCCGGGGACTGTATTGGGATCGGAAACATCATAGATCACCTCTTGGTAAGAAGGATCGGTCACAGCCCCGCGGGTTAGGGTTTCTATGGCAACCACCGGAAAGATTTCCACCAGGGCATCTGGTTTTTTAACTTCACTCACAAAAAACTCTTTGTTTGGCGCCGTTAAGTCTTTAGTGGGAGCATAAAAAGCTTGTGTGGTTTTGATCCCAGGTGGTCGGTCTGGGTGGTACAACGTACCATCCGCGTCCAATAGAAGAGCGCCGGAATGGAAATATCTAACCACCATTTCATCATCAATTCGGTACCACAATTCAAGCCAAGCATGATCATCCGAAAGCACGGTGGGAGCATTTTCCCTGCTAAAACTTTTCCATGCCCTAGCCTGAACCAGCGTTATCCCCAATCCAGCCATGGGAATTTCCTTTTTGATGTCCCACAATATCTTCGCCGCTGCTTCAGACAGCGCCTTTGGGGAAGGAGTCCGAGCGCCTGCATCGGGTGAGGAACCACCCCCCCCACCCTTACTCTTAGAGCAGCTCGCGAGCCCGTATAGGCCACAAAGCAAAAAGAAACCAACCGCCTTAGGTTGTATGGATTTTGTCCACATAAAAACCATATTTGCTCCTCATGTAATAACATAATGGCCAATTATATATTGTTTTAAAGTTAATTTCTCTAAGGTAACATTTAATTGACACAAGAGAGGTAAAACTTTCACCTTTGGATTAGCGACTCCGATAACGATGTTAGAGTAACTAGGAGGTGAGCATGACAGCAGCACTTAAGGCCAGCAGGCGCAGATACATAAGGTTTAAACCCGATCCCGAAAGCGTTGCGTTTGTTACCTTGGAAGGGACCGGGAAAAAAGATCCTGGGAAAATTCATCTTGCCTGTCTCATCGTGGATGAGGCTCCGAGAGGGGGATGTTGTTTGGTGTCTTTTCACCACGACAGGCTTCACTTGAACTCCGAATACCTGGTGAAAGTGGGTCCTTTACACCCACTTAGAGCCAAATTAGTCTGGCTTCAGTCCTGCGGCGATGACATGGTGAAGTTGGGTTTTCAGTTTGTAGAATAATCTAAAGTTGACTTACCCGATTGATTCGATTATCCCCAATGCTTGCGCAGTTGACCCGCAACCTATTTCCTGCGCTTAAGCAGGAGTGGAATCGTGAATGACGGGATTTTCCTTTGTATCTTGTGTTCACTTTTATGGTCTATTTCCTCCCTATTTGCCACTCAAGCCATAAGGTCCATAGGGGCCCAAATCTACAACTGTCTTCGACTCACACTAGGATCACTCCTGTTGCTTTTGGTGTTCCTAGTTCAAGGAACTTGGGTTTCTCCAAGCTTTAATCACTGGATACTGTTAGGGATTTCATCTTTCGTAGGGCTCTCTGCGGGAGACCTGTTGCTTTTTAGGGGTTTTTCTATTCTGGGAGCCAGGCGGGCCAATTTGATTTTCATGTCCAATATTCCTCTCACGGGAGTCCTAGCTTTTTTTTGGTTTGGAGAAACCCTAGACTTCACTGAGCTCTTGGGAGGCGGCATCACTCTCACCGGCATCGCCATCGCCACCACCGCCCAGACCAACTCCCAGGGAGCTCGGACTCAGGTGGACATGGTTCAGGGCGGAGCCAAAAAAGGAGTCATGCTTTGCCTTGCGGCAGCTCTGTGCCAGAGCACCGGCTTGTTAACTTTAAAGCCTATTTTTCAGTCCCAGCAGTACGATATCATACAGATCGCACCCATACGCTTTATCATGGGAGGAGCCGTTACGCTCACCATGGCCTGTGCCAGTGGAAAGCTTAAGGAGATTCCCAAAAACATCGGCATGAAGCCATGGACCAATGCCACGTTGGCAACGCTCCTAGGGGGAGTGCTGGGATTTTTGTGTTATGTGGCAGGAATCAGTAAAGTTCCGGCATCCTATGGCGCATTACTCACCTCCCTATCGTCACTTTTTTTACTGCCTATTTTGGTGGTGTTTAATCAAAAATGGCCCCCTCTACAGGCATGGATAGGAGCTATTTTAGGCATTTTGGGTGTTTATTTGTTTGTTCAGGCTTAACTCTTCAAAAGCCACATTCTTTAACACAAATTGGAAATCCTCTAAAGTGAGACACTGCCTAAATCGAGTTGGGCTCCAACTCAGTTGGCGGGCATCCATGTATTTATCACCCCCCAACCAAATCTGGCCCAAAGGATTTTCCCATCGCAAGTGAATCTGACTCAAATAATCGTAAATAGAGGTAGAGTAATGGGACAAGCTCACTTTGGAACAACCCACCAAACACACCTGCACCAACTGGGAATTAAGAACTCCAATCAAGTCCCCCACAGGCATATTGGGCCCCAGATACTTTACCGCAAACCCTGCCTCCACCGCCAGCATGGATGCCACCAAAATTCCAAACTCATGAAGTTCTCCTGATGGGGTGCAAACCACCATCTTGCCCCGCGCCTGTTCTGAACATGGATTTCTACGTAACAGCCAGGAACCCAAAACACTTCTTAAGCTCGAACTGATAAAATGCTCATGGGCCACACTCATGTAGCCGGAGCAGGTGTTTTCTCCCAGTTGCCTTAGGAAAGGTCCCACCAGCTGCAGGCAAACACTAGCAACATCATGCTTCGCAAGCATTCTTTCCAGGGATTTAACCAAATTAACTTCATCAAATTTCAATCCATATTCAAGCCATTCACTCAAAACCAGAGGGGCTTGCTCTACCAACGACACCCCTAAATCGCACTTAACCTTTTCCGAAACAGGCACCCCAGGCGAGGAATCCGAGGCGTATTTGCCAGAATGATGAGCCATTGCCTCTAATTCGGACTCCGAAAGTCGACTTAAGCCCCCAATCAAATGCCCCTGGGTTAAAAGAAAAGCAATGTGCCTAAGTTTTTTAAGATCGTTGTCATGGTAGAGGCGATGCCCCCCCTCGGTGCGAATGGGGGCAATGAGGGCATATCGTTTTTCCCATGCTCTGAGACAATGGGGACTCACTCCGGCCAGGGCAGCAAGGGTAGAAATATTGTATTTGGGTTGATGCTCGGAGTCTATCATTAGGCCATCTGAAGTTGAAGTTTTCTGTTTTTCTCTCTTGGAGTTTTGATTTTGTCAACTCCGGAATCTTGGCCGATTCCTCGGCTCTGGGCAAATTTTACAAACTGATGAAGGGGCATTTGCCTTAGGCACTTCCTCAAACTGCGGTGAAACAACTGAGCCGTCTGCTCAGAAGCTTTCAGTGCGGAGGGTTTCACGGGCCGAGCGTGAAGAGTTGGGGGATTTTCAGGATCGAAGGCCAGGGGTTCTAAAGAAAATGGTTCAGGGTCGGTTGCCAAAATCACGTCTAGAGCGTTTATTTCAGAAGCCTCCTTAGCCAAACAATAACCCCCTTCACGGCCCCTGACGCTTTTGATGAGTCGGGCGGAAATGAGTAAAGTCAAAAGTCTATCTAGCACAGGGATGGCTAACTGTTGTCTAAGTGCGATGTCCTTCCGAGTGACTGGACCGTCTGATTCAAAAGCCGCCACATCCACCAAAATTCTCAATGCATTCAAATTTTTACGATTTAACACCCTTACCCCCTAATTTCAAAAGTGGACAGCTCCTTAAAAATCTGTCTAATTAATGTCTATTTTAGTTCGACAATCGTGTCAAGCACCCCTCCAGATCTTCAACAAAATTTAGACAGTCAATTTTTGCGTGTTCATTATTAAGTAATTGTTTATATTGAGATATTATTTCATCGTTGCATTTCTGACGATTTCCAATCGCTACAGCTTGTATAATGGGAGAGTTCATGTAATTAGATTTTGAGCTTTTCACAAGAATAAGAAAGGATGCACATGAAGAAATACGGCTTTTTTTCTCAGTTTCTCATTTTAGGGGGCGCATGGGGTTTGGCCTCCCAAGCCCTTGCGGAAGAGACCCTTTTTGAGTTGGTTCCCAATGCAAACGGAGCCACGGGCATCGAATTCAAGATTGGATACACCTTGGGCACTCACAAAGGAGTTGCCCTAAAAGCAAGCGGACTAGTAGAGGTTTCCACAGAAAACTCCCAGCTCGCCCTAAAATCCACCTCAATCAAAGTTCCCATTAGCTCCATTCGCACTGGCGCCGAACTCAGGGATTGCCACCTCCAGGAAGCCATGGGAATCAACTATAGCATCTCCGATTACCCCTCCCAACACGTCTGCACGGGCAATCAGCTACCTGCCTCCGGAAACAACGCTGTCGTCTATCCCACCATCGATTTTTCCTTGGTTTCGGCCCAGATCTCCGGATCGCCTACACACCTGGAACCCGGGAAAACCTTCCAAGTTTCCGCCCTGGGCAATTGGACCATCCATGGCATCAGCAAACAACAGCCGATTGCCTTAACCCTCAATCCCCAGGAGGATGGCAGGGTTTTTGTAACAGGAAACACCTCTTTTAATCTCAAAGATTTTAATGTAGTAGTGATTCCTTGGGCTGGGTTAATCAAAGTAAAGGACACCGCACTCGTGGAACTTAATTTGGTTTTCACACCTAAACCGTAAGTTTTGTAAAAAAGGAGAATTCTTATGAAATTGGCACGTTATTTCCCTCTATTCATTGGTCTTAATCTCAGCGGGCTCGCCCTAGCCCAAACTGAAAGACCGGTCACATGGAAGCAAGCCTTTGAGAAGGTGATCTCCCCAAAATGTGTCATTTGCCATAACCCCGCGAATGCCGATCGCGCTGATTTAAGCACCTATGAAAAGTTTAAGGCCGTGTTCCCTACCGTTTATGGAGTTACCTTACTTGCCATCGGTCCAGATGATTTTGTAATGCCCCCCTCACCCATGCCTCCCTTAACTAAGGAAGATAAGCAGATCTTGGCAGACTTCTTGGTGGATGGACTTCTACTGAATTCCGAAAAGCCTTGAGCCTCACAGAGTTCTGGACCACTTGTTGTAGTCCCAAAACCACTGGCTAGGCACAGTCCTTATGCAGCGCTCTAGCCAGCGCACATACCTTCCCATGATCCAATTTTCCTTCTCATCATCAGTCCATAACTGCCACTGATGAGGGGTACGGGGGATGTGAGTCACCACACGAAACTCACCTAACCCCACCCTCAAAGCGGCTGTAAAAGCCACTCTTGATTGGAATCTTAAACCCAAGCTTATTCCACCATTCGGAAACACCGCCTTAACTCCAAAAAAAGGTAGCACGATTCCTTGGTTGGCAGGTTTTTGATCCACAAGTAAAGCTAAGGCCTGATTTTGCTTAAGACATCGCATCATGGACTTCACGTATCCAGACCCGGAGGTGAGTATCACTTCCAAGCCTAGCCACCGTCTTATCTTTAGGAGCAGGGAGGTCATCCATGCTTTTCGACTAGGACTCGCCAATACATAGAGTTGACAAGAGCGGTTTTTTTTAAGCACACAAGCCAGCCGCCATCCCATCGTCTCAATGCTCCCCAAATGAGCTCCCAAAAAAACAAACGGCTTGGCAGCATCCGGAGGAGCCAAATTCCTAACCCAATTTTCTAGCTTTTCCTCGCTATTGACGCTAATTAGCCCCAAAGGCAACAGGAAAAGAAGCTCAAAAAAATATAGTAAATATTGAAAATATAATTTAAAAACAAATCTTTTTAAAGCAAAAAAGCCGCTTAAAGATAGTCTTTGTCTCACATTTGAGTGTGCCACCCGAGTGGGGTAAATGGGTAGCCATACCAATATCACTACAATAGGTAAAAGCAGGAGCCCCAGGGGAGCCATCCAAAACCATTTGACGAAAAATCCACAGATGATTCGAAGAGACACTGGACGGGATGCCTTCCCAATACACCCAGCACCCTTACCCCGCATTTTGCTCCACCAAGATTTTCAACCCGTCTATCCAAGCCTCATTTGTATTTAGACTTGGCACTAGAACGAACGATTCGCCACCCATTTCCATCCAAGTTTCCCTCATTTCAATTCCCACCTCTTCCAAGGTTTCTAGGCAATCCGCCACAAAAGAGGGGCAAACCACCGCAAGCCTTCGAAGTCCCTTTTGATGAATCTGAATTAGGGTGTTTTGAGAATAAGGTTGAAGCCATTCACCTCTCCCAAGCCGACTCTGAAAGGAGCTCACATGGGGAATCTGCACGCCCAACAAAGCCAAGCGCTCCACAATGAGACGTGTGGTTGCGATGCACTGTGCCCGGTAACAACCACTATTGGAAGGTCCTATCTGCAAACAGCAATCGGGAGCTTGACCACAAGCTGGCTTAGATTCATGACGCAAAGGTACATTATTTCGCACATGATCCACCGGAAGACCATGGTACGAAAACAAAATAAATTCGATGGATTGATTTTCCAACGTTTTCTTAATGAGATTTGCCCAAGCATCAATAAAAAACGGATTAGAATAAAAAGATGTGAGCGAAGTGGTGGGCACCTGAAGCCAATACTTTTGAAGAGAATTGTAGACATGCAAGATCGCAGAGCTAGTGGTGGCACTGGCTGATTGAGGAAAAAGAGGCACCACAAGCAATTTTTTAACCGGATGCTTAAACAGCTGATTCAAAGCCTTGGTGGCGGTGTGGTCCGGATTATAAGCAAGGGCAATTTGCACATCAAATTCCTCACCCAATTTGTCCTGAAGTAATTTTTTACACCTAAGAGAATGACTCACCAAAGGAGACCCATCCTTAGTCCAAATAGAGCGGTATTTTTTGGCACTTGCAAAGCTTCGAAACGGCACAATCACCAGGGTGACCAACAAAAAACGCAGCACTCGGGGAAGTCGCAGAATTCGGTAGTCGTTTAAAAAGTAAAAGAGATATTTTGCCACCTGCCACGCCGTGGGTTGTTTGGGACTACCCACGTTGACCAACAATACACCTGTTTTAGGGACCAAAACCTGAGGCATAAATTTCTCCTTTGGCGAGAGTTTAGAAATAAGTAGAGGTAGCGTCAAGGATAGTCAAAACTGCAGCTAACAATTGTGCTTTTCACAGGATAAAATATTGATTTTACTTAACTAATCCAGAAATCAGCATGTATACATTTTTGAAACTAAAAAATTGGCAAAAAATAGACCACCAAAATCAAATTTAGTTCACGCCTTTTGGAAAATCCTAGCATATACCCACTCCATGAAAAAAATGATACCTTGCCCTTGGGCAGGGGGTCCTACTTCGGACCAAAATCCACAACCTCACCACACCATCCGCAAGGGCTCTTACCGCCGCCCAAGCGACAAATCGCCAGTTTCGTTAAAATCTCTTATGGTGCTGTGGAGAGAAAAATCAAGATGTTGGCTCAGAAAGCCAGAAAGGCGCAGGTTAAGCTACTAAAGGAACACAAAAAGTTCTCCAACGTGCAATTTGACGATCTTCAAACATTCGAACACACCAAACTCAAACCTCTGGCCATAGGCCTGATTGTAGAGACAAAAACCAGATTTGTCATGGGAATGAGAGTCTCCACACAACCTTCCAACGGCAACTTAGCCAAAATCAGCGTGAAAAAATATGGTAAAAGAAAGGATGGTAGGCCTGAGGGATGGGACATATTATGGGGTGGATTAACCCAATATATGACCGAAGATGTTACCATCACCACCGATAAAAATCCCATGTACCCAAACATGATCAAAAAGCACAGGCCCAAAGCCAATCACATCACCGTGCCAGGCGGAAGAGGCTGCGTGGCAGGTTATGGAGAGCTCAAAAGAAAGCGCCGAGACCCTATGTTTGACTTGAATCACACGTGTGCCATGCTCCGAGACCGAATTGCGGTGCTCAAACGTAGAACCTGGGCCACCACCAAAAAGATTTGCAATCTTCAGGATTTAGTGGATATTTACACTTGGTTTCACAACACTAAAGTCATTAAAACACATGAGTAATTTTCTAATTTATAATGATATCTTATTATGAATTAAGATATCTATTCCTGCCATATTTCATCCTTGTTAAAAAACCAGAGCAAAGAACCACCGATTCACGGAGAGCGGTGGGTCTAACTTAATAAAAAAGCACAATTGATGGGGGCAGTTTTAGGGGGTTCGCTCGAAGCAACTCAATGACTCCGGGGTAAGCAGCACGTCGCCGGCGAAATGGCGTTCATAAACATCGGCCACCCAACCCTCTGAATTTGAGACTGATTTTCGAAACTCCACCAAATGTCCTTGTTCCCATTCTCCTTCTTTCCAACACCATTGAAACTGAAATTCGTCATGCATCTCTGCTGGCAAACAGGAGGCGCCTTCTAGTGTTTTGGTCCAAGTCCCGTTAGAATCTTTGCTTCTGGTGTTTACCCACATTCTATTATTTTTCCACCACTGTTCCACCCCCCATTCTCCTTGTTTACATACAAGAAGCAATTTTGAGGAATCCTGGCCGAGAGAGGTAGAGGGGATTCCCAAAACACTCCCCAAAAAAAGAAAAAAAACCAATAGATACTGCATATTAATCATACTCAAACTCCTAAGAAAGATTACAAAAAAGAATTTGGAATTCCACAAGAATTCCTTACAATCATTTTCGTTCTATTGATTTTCGTTAAGGATTTTAAAAACTTAAATCAATCGTCAAAAACAAAACTACAAACCCATTTTTAATTTGTTTATTCAGAACGTTAACTTAAAAAAAAGAGTTGCCAAATGGAACTAACTGAGCTACAAGGGTAACGCTCTATGCAATGAAAAACAAAGCTTAATTCAAGGTCCATTTGAATGAAGCTAATTCCGAAATGGAAAAGGAGACTTCGATGAGAGTTAGAAATGCGTTTTTTTATGGCCTGGCCATGCTTGCCGTTGGTATCTCGTGCCAAGGCAATAAATCCTCAAAGAAAAAAAAGTCCACGGAATCGGTGAACGTACAAGGTTCCGAAGATTCCTCTCAAACCCCTGACCTCGGTTCCAAACTCCCCAGCAACGTCACTCCTTCGGAAACAAAAGTTTCGGGCGACCTCACCCTTACCAAAACTCAATACAACAATCTTTTAAATGCCCAGTATGCGTTTAACTCTGATTTGCAATTCGCTTCCTTTCAAGATGAATCCCTAGGATTTTCCAATATGCTTTCGCTTGCAGGAGGAGCTCATCGTTTAGGAAAATTCCAGAGAGCGGGCAATCGGCTGATTCTTCTTACAAATGAAAGCCACCTAGTAGAATCGGACTTCGCCGTTACGGATAACATGTTGGAATTTGATGTAACCTCTGAATCGGATTCGGAAGTTACTTTGCGTTTGGTGGAACCCGGAAGTGGGTCTGCCAAATACTGGGCCGTGGAGGCTTCTGCCTCCCGTGAAGGGTGGTTAAGAAGCATTGAATTCGACGCCAACGACAACTCTCTCATCTTAGAAACCACACTCCGGGACGTGAGTGGAGGACTCTTCCTGTTTACGGAAGCCGCTGTGGTAAGAGGAAACCTGGGAGATTCACAAAAAGCCCTTTTCCGCTCCGGAAGCAAAGCTCTAGGGGAAATGATGGACCCACTGAGTCGAGTGGGCGTTTTTGGTGCGCCCTCCTTTGAAGCCCCAGCCTCCACCGACCTAAACTCGGGGGTCACCAAAACCCCTCAAGAAGCTGTTACCCGATTTGATATTTCTGAAAACAAAACCATTGAATGGTATGTAACTCGGAATCTCCCGGAAGCTTTGCTTCCTGATTTTAAAGCTGGAGTGGAAGGGTGGAACCGTTACTTTAACGACTTCCGAAAAGAAAAGCCCGTAATGGTGTTCAAAGGTTATTTACCAGAAAACGCTAAATTGGGAGATCCTCGGTATAGTGTTATCCAATTTGATGCCGTGGCCGATGCCGGTGCTGCCTATGAAAGCCAGAGCTTCGATCCCATTACAGGTCTGCAATCCCACAGTTTAATCTACATGCCATTTGCTTGGTATAATTTTGCCAAAAACTCCAATGTGCCGGCTGCTTCCAATGAGGGGGAGGTTCTTCCACGGGAGATCATGGAACAGGCGTTAAGGGTGGTGCGAAATCAAAAAGAAACCACCACTTCTCGACCTGTGCACCCCTTCTTATCCAAAGCTAAAATCCGATGCTCCCGAACGGTGGACTACAGAGCCGCCCTAGGGGACTTGGAAGCCTATGCCAAAACCCCCGAACAAGCAGGCCGAGCCTTAATGCGATCTACGCTGCTGCACGAAGTGGGCCATGCATTGGGAATGGAACACAATTTCAAAGGCAGCCTCGCCGCTGATGTAAAGAAATTTGGCACGCAAGATTGGCTCTATTCCAACTCAGTGATGGATTACAATCCACCCCAATTGGAAGATGGAGAGCTCTTTTCCAACACCGACGCCAGTGGGGCAGCCATCGATCCCACCGTGGGTAAAGTTCTTCCTTACGATCGTCAATTCATTGACGTTGTGTACAACCAAGCTCAACAAATCAAATCCACGCCCGAGGCGTTTCCCGTATTGCCCTTTTGTAATGATGCTCAAGCCGATAACTTCCAGAACGGTAGAGATCCTCTCTGCCTTCGCTACGATAATTTTAGCAACCCCGCCCAGGGAATGGACGTCATCCTTCAGCGTGTGACCTCAAATTCCTCTAAAGTGAACGGACTATTAACCCTTCGGGGAGGCTTGGAACGCTTAGAAGCCCAATTTGTGAAGGCTTTATCAGGAATGGCCGACGCCAACGAAATTTTAACTCAAAACACCCAGGCTTCTAAAGAAGCCCTAGCGGCGTTAAATAACATTGGCAACGTGGTTTCCTACTTTTTAGGAAACAAAAGTTATCTTTCCACCCGAAGCCTGCCCGCCCGATACACAGGACTTCTTGGGTTTTGGAGACCCTTCTCCGCTACTAAAGACAGCTTTGAAGCACAGATTTCTGGTCAAAATACTTTAGATGTCTGGAACACAGATGGATCCCTCAGTCCGGAAAAAGTGAAAGCTTACCGCGAGTCTGTCACCGGCTTGCTGTCGCAATTCGTGACACAGGTTTCTTTGAATCATGTGATGAAGCCCGCTGCAGGCTCTCTATTTTCTACCATTGCGGTGGGTAAATCTAACGTAACACTGTTGAATCAAGCTCAGGAAAAGGCCAATGCTTCATTGATCTTTATGCTCCAGGAGCTGTGCAAAAAAGCAAATTGCCAAGTGGCAGAAATTTTGGATAGCACCGATCCTCTACAAACTTGGGTCCAAACGGAAGCCAAAGTTCGAAGCGAAGCGCAGGCCAATGCCTTGGTGGCTTTAGGTAATGCGGCCCTAAACAGAAGCATTACGGAGTTTTCACAAGGCGGTGTGTTGGTGGGAGAAACCCCAAGCTCTGTGCTTCCCGATGTTCCCAATGAAATCGTAAAGAAATGGTTGGGCGGATTGCATACCACCATCTCTTCCAGAAGCATCACAGACATCAATCAGTTGGCTCCTGCCATCGCTTTTGCCGGAAGCGTGGCTCAGTCCACATCCAGCGTAAGCCAAAGGCAAGGCTTGGTAGAGCAAGTGCGCCAGGTGCTGTGCACTTCTCAAAAATCGGTGACCCAAACTCTCAAGACTTTAGGCACCCCCGGGGCGGTGAACACTGACGCGGATCAACTGGCCCATTTTGAGCTAGCCTCCAAAACCAATGCGTTGATCAATGAATCCCTTGGAACCATTGGCACCACCAGCTGCGCTGCTCCCCTCTAAGAGAGCAGCCCAGGCTATCCTCCCCTCTAAATCTTCCCCTAAATGGACCCTATTTTTAGGGACCATTCCATCTTCCAATAAAAAAATGAATAGTTTAGATAAGTTAAGTGGGACTTTGAATATTGAGTAATAAGGAAGTCGAAAGAAAAAAGGTGGGCCCACCAAAAGAAAGTTCAGCCACTTAAAACAACTTTGCCGTCATAAAAAGTGGCCTGGTCGGCAGGATTCGAACCTGCGACCATCGGATTAGAAATCCGATGCTCTATCCAGCTGAGCTACGACCAGACTTAAATGTTGGTTACCCTAACTCGATGGATTTGTAAAGCTCGAAGGTGATATGTCACAAAGACTCATTGAAATCATTCGCAAAGCAAACATCATTAAGAAAGATGAGTTTGCCAAGGCAGAAGAGTTTTCAAAACGGGATGGAACTCCTTTTTGCTTCTATATCTTGCGTACAAAGCTCGCCGCCGAAGAAGTGGTCATGGACCTACTCAAAAAAGGTCTAGGCGAAAACGAAGTCGTTACCCCCCACCTTCTTCCCATTGATGATGCCATTGTGTCCATGGTCCCCAAGGACATGGCCTATCAATACCGCATTGTCCCCATTGACCGAGCCGCCAACAACCTCATCGTGGCCGTGGGAGACCCCACCAACTTTGAGGTTTTTGACAATATCTCCACCAAACTAGGGGTGAAACTGAGGGTTCGGCTGGCCTCCGAACTCTCCATTCAGCAGGCCTTAGATAAATTTTATAAAAACCGGGAGGAAACGAACACCCGTTACACCCGCATGGGCACCTCCTCCAGTCGAGAAGGCCCCGCCGTCACAGCGGAAATGGCAGACACCTATGTGATCCAGTATGTGGACAAACTTTTTCAGGTGGCCATCCAAAAGAAAGCCTCAGACATTCACATTGAACCCTTCGAAAAGAGCATCCGCATCCGACTCAGAGTAGATGGATCACTCATTGAATATGAACCCAAATGTCGATTTGAGATCCGAGATGCGCTCATCTCCCGGGTCAAAATCCTCTCCAAATTGGACATTTCGGAGAAAAGACTGCCCCAAGACGGCAACACCAAGGTGGACGTTCCCGGAGCGGGGAAAATGGACTTTCGTGTGAGCTCCTTGCCCACTGTTTGGGGTGAAAAAATTGTATTGCGTTTGCTAGACAAAAGTAATCTTCAATTGGACATGACTCTTTTGGGATTTGAGCGTGATCAACTCAATCAATTCCAAACCGCCATATTTAAACCCTTTGGAATGGTGGTAGTCACAGGACCCACCGGCTCCGGAAAAACCACCACCCTCTATTCCGCTTTAAATGAGCTTAACCGACTCACAGACAACGTCGTAACCGCAGAAGACCCCGTGGAATTCACCATCCCAGGCATCTGCCAAGTGAATGTGAGGCCCGACATCGAATTTACCTTTGCTAGAGCCCTCAAAGCCTTCTTACGACAAGATCCGGATGTGATCATGTTGGGAGAAATTCGAGATCTAGATACAGCGGAAATCGCATTCAAAGCAGCTCTCACTGGCCACATCGTGCTTTCTACCTTACACACCAATAATGCACCGGAAAGCATCGAGAGACTTCGCAACATGGGTATCGACGCCTTTACCATCGTGAGTGCCCTGAATGCCGTTTGCGCTCAACGACTCGTACGAAAAATCTGCGAAAACTGCAAAATGGAAGACAAGGTATCAACAGAAGAGCAGGTTTCCCACGGACTACCTGCAAAATACGCCGGTTCATTCAAGATCTACAAAGGAGAAGGTTGCCCAGTTTGTAACGGAACAGGTTACAAAGGTCGATTGGCGATTTATGAGGTCATGACCATGACAGAAGGTGTCAAACGCTCGGTGATTCGAAATGAAAGCGTTATCGATCTCAAACGAGTGGCCATGCAAACCGGCATGCAAACCCTCAGACAATCCGCATGGAAAAAAGTCTTCAAGGGAGTCACCACTATCGCCGAAATGTTGGAGGCCAGCGCCCAAGATTTTGAGGCATCGGTAACGACAGAGAAAAAAGGAGCTTAGCTAAATGCTCAGAGTATCATTGCAGCAATTACTTAAAGCCCAATCCGACCAAGGAGCTTCCGATCTCCACATCACCGTGAATTCTCCGCCCCAGATGCGAATTCATGGGGACCTTTGCCCGGTGAAAGTAGACCCATTAGAACCCCAAGATACGGAAACTCTTTGTTATTCTATTATGACGGAAGAGCAAAAAAGGGTTTTCGAAGACAACAAAGAAATTGATTTATCCTTCAATCTTAAGGGAGTGGCTCGTTTTCGAGCTAATATTTTTAGACAGCAAGCTGCGGTTGCAGGGGTTTTCAGGCTCATTCCCACCGAAGTGAAGCAATTTGACGCACTCGGTCTTCCCCCCAGTCTAAAACCTCTGTGCGAGCTCAGTAGAGGGCTTATTCTGGTAACCGGAGCCACAGGATCCGGAAAATCCACAACCCTGGCAGCCATGATCGATAAAATCAACCGAGAACTGCCTGGCCATATTTTAACCATTGAAGACCCCGTGGAATTTGTACACAATCATCGAAAATGCATTGTGAATCAAAGAGAGCTTGGAAGTGACACTAAAACCCTTGCCAATGCCATGAAAAGCGCACTTAGGCAAGATCCCGATGTGGTTTTGGTGGGAGAGCTCCGGGATCTAGACACCATATCCGCCGCACTCACCATGGCGGAAACAGGTCACTTGGTGTTTGGTACGTTACACACAAACTCTGCCGTGTCTTCCATCACTCGAATTTTGGACGTGTTCCCCGCCCACCAGCAGTCCCAAGTGCGCACTCAGCTGGCGGCCACCCTACAAGGTGTTCTCTCCCAACAGCTCCTTCCCACCATTGCGGGCGGCAGGGCTTTGGCTATGGAATTACTCATTCCTACCCCGGGAATTCGTGCCCAAATCCGAGAAGACAAACTACACATGGTCTACCAAAGCATGCAGATGGGAATGGAAAAAGTTGGGATGCAAACCCTCACCCACTCCCTCTTTCAATTGGTTTCTCGTAAACAAATCACCTTAGAAACCGCATTAAATGCTGCAAATGACGTGGAAGAATTAAAAGCACTTCTCACTCGATCAGGGCTTGCTCGATTTCAAACTTAAAACCCCTTAGGAAAACCCATTGGCTATCAATTTTAACTTCATCGCCAAAAATCAATATGGGAACCAAATCAAGGGAAAAATAGCCGCCCAAACAGAACAAGAAGCCAGTGCCAAATTACGAATGATGAATTTACGTCCAGTAGCGGTGGGATTGGGTTCATTGAATGAAAAAAAAGAAAACAAACTATTAAAAGCTCTGACAACTAAGGTAACACTTGATGAAAAAGTGGTTTTTACCAAACAACTCTCTGTGATGTTAGACGCGGGATTAAGCATCATTCAGGCCTTAGATATGCAAGCGGCTCAAACCTCAAACATGGGCCTCAGGCGCGGTTTAATTGAGCTTAGGGAAAACATTGAAAAAGGTCAAGATTTGGCTTATGCTATGGCTAAACAGAAGCATATATTCGATAGCTTATATATCTCCATCGTAAAAGCAGGGCAGACATCGGGTAGATTAGACGTCATGCTAAAGAAACTTTCAGAGCTTTTGGAAAAATCTAATAAATTTAGGAAACAGCTCAAATCTGCCCTAAGCTATCCCGCATTTATCATCGCATTTGCCGGCATTATGATTTCAGTGATGCTTGTGTACGTTGTCCCTATGTTGGCCAAAAATTTCACAGAGAGTGGAAAACCTCTACCTGAGCTCACTCAAATGGTGGTCAATTGGTCCAATTGGTTAAAGGAAAACTACGTCCTTTTTGTGGGGATCATAGGTGGCGGCTTGGTTGGTACCAGCGTCTACCGTAAGACACCCGCTGGGAGAAAACATGTGGATTTCATGATGCTTAGGCTTCCTGTGTTTGGACCTATCATTAAAAAAATTGCCATCGCACGATTTGCCAATACCATGGGAACACTTATAGCCGCTGGTGTAGACTTAATTGAGAGCATCAATATTTGTAGCAAAGCCTCCGGAAATTCAGAATTAGAGGAAGCGTTGCAAGAAATCAAAGAGGGTGTACAAAAGGGTAAGGGATTTTCTCAACCCATGCTCAATTCCAAATTGTTTCCCATCTTAGTGGGAAGCATGGTGTCTATCGGTGAAGCGTCTGGCCAATTGGACGCCATGCTAAATAAAATTTCCGTTATGTATGAGGAAGATGTGGACGCCGCCTTGGCAGCCTCGCTTAAGCTCATAGAGCCCGTCATGTTTGTGGTAATCGGTGGAATTGTAGGATTTATTCTCATTGCCATGTACCTCCCCATCTTCGACCTGGCAAGCACCGTGGGTGGAAACTAATCCCTCCCGATCTAAGGAATTACGGTTGAATCATGATGATGCTTTGGATGTGGTGTTTGATTTTCACCGATATTACTTGGGAATTGCTTTAGATGATCCCTTTTTCGGAAAATTTGTGAACCTCATCTCCACTGGGACACAGAAAGAATACAATAGCTTTTTGGTTCGACGTTCCTTAGCATCCCTCAATGCAGCCTATACATACAAAAATAAAGAGGATGTTTTTTCTCCCCCAATCTCAAAGTATCTCCCCAATTTGGCTTTCCTTTCGATAGGCAAAACGAAGATCCCAATTCTCAGGCTAGTCCCCAGGAAATTCGGGCTCTGCTCTTGAGCAGGTATGCAGAGATGTTGACTTTTCTGAAGCAGGCTTTGGAATCCACCACCACCTTTCCGGAATTTTGTGCCAAATCAAACTCCCATAAAACCTCCGCTGCAGAAATCAGTGACTATGCGTTTCTGGTGAGCGGGTCTAATGATTTCTTTTGGCAAAACCAGGTTACACCCCTGTTAATCGCCTGCTCAAATCTACGCTTTTCACCCGATATACCTTTACTTGAGGTGCCTAACTGGAAAGAAGAAGTCGCCAGGGAATTGGAAAAAATTCAGAATTTAATTTCCCTTTTCACCGCCAACGTGGATAACACCACAGACATCGCTAATACAACTGTAAAACCTCCCTGGGAGTCATCTTTTCAAGAGACCTCAGAGATTCCCGGACTGGAAGGCTACTTCACAAATTTTTTTGATTTTGAATACTACTTTGCCAATCCCAACTCCTCCACGAATGCCAATCGCAGAAGGGGAGCTCGGGTTTTGGATATGCTGTTTTGCGATGACCTCACCCCAATTAATTTTGTTCCTGGAAACGACCACACCCAAAATCGGCATGCCTCCGAGGCCGGATGCGCCAGCTGCCACTACAAGTTAGACCCCATGGCAGGGGTTTTTCGCAACATTGGCCAGTTTGGAAATCAACATACCTTAATTTACCATAAAGCCATGATCTTTGACGATCAAAAGATCATCACTGGCCCGGAGCTTCAGTCTTATCTCCACCAATGGAAAAATACCGATGGGAATTGGAATAGTGGTTGGGTTCGATCCCTTACGAATCCTGAAAAAAACATTAGCCACAACACACAGACGGCATTTGGAGGATTAGATCTCACCACAGCCTTCAAAAACAAGGAAAATCGAGTCCAGTTTTCCCACCTTGACAAATCGGGCAAAGCATTAAGCGCCAAAGAAAGTTTTAGCCGCCTTTTGGACCGAATTTCCAGCAAGGACTCTCGGCTTCGCATGCCCCTGGGTAAGCAAATGTGACCTGAAACACAAACTGTGCCAAGCCTGGTACCAAGACAAGGCGCACTGCCTAGCCTCCAATGTCAATCAAATACCCTTTTTTCAACAAGCCTTAAGCATTTTTTTTGGTGAATTAGCTTCCGTAAAAGGAAAAGTGGTGCATCAAAACGGCCAACTATCCAAAGTAAGCAGTTACCTTCATCAAGCTTCCGCAAAGACCTTTGCTAGCTCTCTTGTCAAAACTAGCTGCTCTTTAGATGGAGCCAGGCTCCTAAAACCCACTATCTACCCCATTACGGCTGGATTTTGTGGCGCTGACTCCACTCCTGTTGATCCCCAAAAGCTCAAGTCGCTCTACTTGGAGGTGGTGGGATTGGAAGCATTGGATTCCGAAATGGAATGGTTTTCCAAAACCTTTTCCGATCCTCAGCAGGTATTTGCGGAAGCAGGCCCGGACCATCTTAGAGCCATTGTTTACGGTTTGACTTTTAATCCCTACTTTATACTGAACCAATAAGGAGATCACCCATGCAAACATCAAGACGTGCCTTTTTAGGTTCTTCCTTAGCAGGGCTTGCCTGCTATGGTTTGGGTAGACACTCCGCTGGTGGACAAATACCTCCTTTTCAACCCTTCTTTTTACACGTCGTCATTCCCAATGGATTTGACAACAGCTATTTGTTTGATGCTAGACCCTTAAAATTCACCCAGTCCAATTGGATACAAAACTACTCAGAAGATGAACCCATTTTGGTAACAGATGCCCAAGATCGAAAAGCCTATTTTAAATCTTGGGCCCATTCACTTTGGCAGTCTCATAAAGATAAATTCAGCGTTTTGCTTGGTGTTCATCAATCCGCGGGATTTGATGGCCACGATCAAAATATGAATCAGTTGTTTTCCGGAAATCCCTTTGGTGGAAACTATTTTCTAAACATAGCAGATGGAAAGTTAGAGGGTCTTAATAGCGTTTCCTTAGGAGACTTTTTTCCTTTCTCCGTTGTTACCAATCCAGAAAATACTTTGAATGTTAACTATGATACCTTAAAAAAATTGGTGGATAACTCCCATGGAAGCTCCCTCCTTCAAACCGACCCCTTGGATTCCCTTCTTTCTCATCACTACCTGGAGACCACACAATCCATGTCCGATGGAAACTGGAAAATGGCACTGAATGGATTTGCCGGCGGCATTAGTTCCATTCCAGCCTTTAAAGCCAAGATCCAAAAAATGGAATTGCCCACCAATCCTGAAATGGCCAAATTTGAAAAGATTCTTGCCGGAGTCAAAGCGGTGTTTCAATCTGGCCTTACCCAAAGAATTCAACTGGTGATCTCCGAAAATGACCTAAAAGAAAATGCCAACTTCAACTTTGATGCCCACGACTCTGCCAGTTGCGCACGTTATCCCGAAATGGCTAAGATCCTTTCCGAACGCATCGAGGATGTGCTACAAATGTTAAACACAACTCCTCTCTTTGAGGGAAGTAGCGAAAGTTTACTCTCCCACACCACCGTTTTGATTTCCAGTGAGTTCGGAAGAACGATGGGTGCATCCGCGGATTGATGTTGGCTGTACAGCCAGTATTGCCAATGGACGAATGAGGTGTTAATTCAGAAATAGCGTTTTGCCTCAGGAGTTAGACATGACAAAA
>JBIIVH010000060.1:0-22726 GCA_044339525.1 Silvanigrellaceae bacterium
AGCTTTCTGAACAATAAATGGCCCCAATTGGGGCCACTGATTCAAGGTCCAAACCGAGATTCAAATTCCCATTAAAGGGAAGAATCTTGCTCACGGCTGCCGTAAGGACGGCGGCTAGGTCCGCCATTTCCACCGCGACCACCAATGCACCTGCGCACCGCTAAAGGCACTCAAGCCTCTCAACTTCAGATTCCTTTTTTAAACACCCTGACCGTGGAATCTACCCATGAATGGGATGCGCAGATCCGAATTTATCCTTCCCTAATGGCTCAACTCCCCAGCTCTAAGTTAACAGGCACTGCGGTCCAGCTACACTTGGCGGGTGATTATGCTTTCCACCAAGATTCGGGTCAACGATTGGAAGCCTTGGGAGTCTTGGGGTTTCATTACGCTAGTCTTCAGGTGAAATCCAAAAATCGAAAAGCCGATTGGAGCATCTTGGGGTTAGGCGCCGGACTTAAATGGGCTCAAGAGGGGCTGTTACCCAATATTAGGTCAGAACTTTCTGCTCAATATCATTTAGCCGGACCCAACGGTTTTGACGCTTTAGCAAGGGTATTTTTAACGGAACACCCTCTTAAAAATTTCGGGCTAGGGCTACACACCCATCAAGGTCCAGAGGAGTACAAATTCACTCAAGTTTCTGCGCTGTACAGCATTAATTTTTAGGTTATTTGTATCAGGAAGATCATAAAAAAATGAGAAGAATATTTGCCATCGTGATTGTGTTGATAGGATTGCGGCCCCTCACTTCTAAAGCGAGCGCAACAGTTACTTTAGAAAAGGGATGTGTGATTCGAATTGAAGGCGAACCCTTTGAAGTGGGTGAGGAAGTTTATTTACAAAAAGAGGTGAAAGGAGAACTTAAAAAATTAGGGGTTGCTAAAATTGCAAAAAAGAAACGCAACAAAAGTTTTGCACGGGTGATTTCCGGAAAGTCCAGGTGTGGCAAATTTAAGGGCAGCCAGGTGGTGGCGAAAGGCAGTGAGGGTTCCGGAGAAGACGGCCAGCCCTCCCTTCGGAAAGGGCAAGTCACGGGCTATTTTGGCATTCAAAGCGTGGGTTTAAAGGGCATGCATCAAAAGCCCGAAGAGGCCAACAAATCACTCAGCTTGCTTGCCTTTGGCCTGGCAGCGGATCTCTACCCCTTGGCGTTTTCTAAGCCAGGGGTGTTGCAAAATGGCTTGGGTCTGCAGCTTCAATGGATTTCGGCCAGGGCTGTGCCTGAAATCGAGGTGGCTTCCCCCACAGGAGATGCCAGTGAAAACGCAAAGCAGCAAACCGTGTCTAGTACACTCATTGTGGGAGTGGGGTTTAGATATTTGGCCGTCTCCCATCGCAGTGAAACCATAGGCTGGATCCTGCCTGTGTGGCAGCACACCCTCACCAGCGTGCTCACCAAAACCACGGTGCTCACCCGAGCTCCCTTAAGAAACACAAGCTTTAGCGCGTTCGGGTTGGGGCTCCAGCAAAACTACCGCGTGGGTGCGCAAGTGGAACTCAAGAGTTCCTTTGGCATTGGGCTTGGGGTCACGGGAAATGCGGACATTGCCTCCGAACAGGATTCAGAGGTGATCTTAGACAAAGTCACCTCCCCATCGGCCCTACTCTTTGATCTTCAAGGACATTACCTGATTAAGCCCTTTTTAAGCATTGGTGCCGGCTTTAGGTTTGAAAACTACGGTGGAAACATCACCTTAACGGATGCCTTACCCGTAAAGATTTCAGAGACTTATCTCAATTTTCTCTTGGCATTAACCGCCAAATTCTAGATGCATTGACATGGCAACTCATAAAAGGGACAATGGACTGAGTCACTCACAAATAGAAAAGAAGCACTGAATGTATCAGAAAACCACAAATTATGTTCTATTTTCTATGTTATCACTCTGCGCCAACTGTGTCAAAAGTCAAAAGTCAAAAGTCAAGGAAAGTGCTTCCCCAGAAATCACCTATGGAACCACCAAAGCCCCCCTGCTCACGTTTCACTACAAGGAGGAGATGGTCCCTCCGGAAGAACAAGTGAATCAATGGCATTCACAGTTTGATCGTGTCTCAGGTTGCGTAGATAGAATGACGTTGGCACGTTCTCCCGCCGATCAAAAAAAGATAAAGTCCGAGTGTGACGCCGTTTTTGATTCTGATAACTATCAGGGAGACGGACTATATGTGGCTTTAGACCCTTGGAGTTCTTCTTCCTATGGAGAGAATCTCTATATGATAGAAATTCCTGCAGGAACACCATTTGTCAAAAAGGCACCAACTTTCAAATTCGACCGAAGCGTAAGACCCTACGAATGGGCTCAGAATTCTTTAGGTAATTACTATGCTATCGTAATTACTTTAAAGGAAGCCGTAGCCAGGGACCGGATCAAAGTCTTTGGACCAATAAAAGAGCCAAGCTCCTATTTTGATGGGAATAGCTGCTCTGACATTCAAGATCTTTCTGCCCTAAGCGAGAAACTGATACCCTCTTGGAGAGCTGAAGATCACGAAGTCAATGGGATGGTCAAGCCCTTTGAGCTAGAGCCTGGTGATTTTCGGACCTTAATCTTCCCCTTTGAAATGAGGAATCTGAGATCCCCCCAAGAGCGAAACCTTGACCCAAAAGAAATGCTTAGGCAAAATTTCGAATTGGGCTATGATCCCGCTGCTGCCATATTGAAAGAAGTTGTAGAGGAAGGAAATATTCTCAATTTCCCTTCTCCTCCTGAACTTTACAATGCGATGACTCGTTTCTTTACTCATAGATTTTTTAAAACATGGACGAGTCCAGAAGCACAAAAACAATTGAAAGAATCGAATGGATTCAGCCCTGAAATTGTCGCTGAATTTAAGCGGAACGTGAGACAAATCATCATAAAGGCCTTAGCTGACAGAAATGAAAACCGATACAAAAACATCTCTCTACTCATGGAGGAAGTCATCAAATTTCCCGGGTTGAAAATTCCAACTTCAGACGAAGAGTTCACAGAAGTGATGTGGGAGAAATTTTGGCCCTTTATGCAAAAAAACAAAGTTTACACCATGCTAGGAAGCAATCGATCTAAAAATCTCCAAGCCTGCTATTGGAAATTCGTAGACCTCCAAAAAAAGAGTTGGGAGGAAGCCATGGGAAATCAGCTTTCTGAACAATAAATGGCCCCAGTTGGGGCCACTGATTCAAGGTCCAAACCGAGATTCAAATTCCCATTAAAGGGAAGAATCTTGCTCACGGCTGCCGTAAGGACGGCGGCTAGGTCCGCCATTTCCACCGCGACCACCAGTGTTATTGCCGTAACGAGGACGATCTCCCGTACGAGGAGCAGACATGCCACCTTCGCGAGGACGAGCTTCGTTAACAACAATGGTGCGGCCCAAGTATTCCGCGCCGTTTAAGCTATCGATTGCGGCTTGAGCTTCCTCATCATTTGCCATCTCAACGAAAGCAAATCCCTTGGAGCGGCCCGTTTCACGATCCGTAATGATACGGGTAGAAACGACTTCTCCGTACTGGGTAAAGCTGCCATGAATTTCGTCATTCGTAGCGGCGTAAGGAAGGTTGCCAACAAATATCTTCTTGGACATGCAAGTTCTCTTTATAAAAGGGTCGGACGAAAACTAAGAACACCATGTCTCAAGTTTTGCAACGCGACAGCACACACAGCCGGACCGTAACACAGTCCAGATTCCGTTTCAAGCATTATCTTCATTTTTAAAAACAAAACCCTAACTACTCCCACTCGATGGTGGCTGGTGGTTTATGAGAAATATCATACACCACCCGGTTTATGCCCCGAACTTGATTGATGATCTGAGAACTCACATAGCCTAAAAATTCAGCAGGAAGCACACTCCAGGAGGCGGTCATCCCATCGGACGCGTCCACGCACCTCACCGCTGCCACATTCTCATAGGTTCTGCCATCTCCCATGACCCCAACCGACTGCACCGGCAATAGCACCACAAATGCCTGCCATACCTTATTGTATAATCCGGCTTCTTGCAAAGCCCTCACCAGAATGTCGTCGGCACGACGCAAGATTTCCAAGCGCTGTGGGGTGACCTCCCCCAAAACCCGGATGGCAAGCCCAGGTCCTGGGAAGGGGTGACGCTGGAGGATGGGATCGGGAAGATCCAAGAGTTTCCCCAGATTTCTCACTTCATCTTTAAACAACTCCCGGAATGGCTCGATGAGCTTAAAATTCATCTTTTCGGGTAACCCGCCCACATTGTGGTGACTTTTAATCGTAACAGAAGTTCCGTGTAACGAAACACTCTCAATCACATCCGTATAGAGTGTGCCCTGAAGCAAAAATTTAAGATTAGGGTCTTGTTTGGCGGCCTTTTCAAATTCTTCAATAAAGGTAACACCTATGATTTTTCTCTTCTCTTCGGGATCCGTAATGCCTTTTAGACGGGTCAAAAAAACTTCCGAAGCATCCCAACCCATCACATTTAAATGCAATTGATTCACCAAGGTGTCCATGACCTTTTCAAACTCACCCAAACGTAACAATCCATTGTTCATAAACACACATTGCAGGCGAGACCCCAGCACCCTTTGTGCCAACACAGCCGCCACCGTGGAATCCACACCTCCACTCAAGGCACACAACACCCTAGACTGAGGTCCTTCGGAGTTTGCTTTTTCCAGGATTTGAGCCCCAATCTCTTGGATTTGATGACCTAATTTCCAATTTTCAGGGTGCTGGCAAGTCACTTTTACAAAATGGGAAATGAGCTCCCTACCAAAGGGGGAATGATCCACCTCGGGGTGAAACTGCAAGCCATAGATGGGTGCCTGGGAGTGGGCAAACGCGGCCACAGCCCCATTTAAGGTTCGGGCGGTACAGCGCAAGGGGGGAGCCAACTCCTGAATTTCATCCCCATGGCTCATCCACACCACGTGCTCTTCCTGCTTGGGAAGGGCAAACAGGGGATCTGAAGCGCTGGGTTTTTCTAAAAGTCTAAATTTTTCATGGCCATACTCTCTCACCCGGGCCGCCTGAACTTTGCCTCCCATGAGATGATTGAGAAGCTGCAGACCATAACAAACCCCCAAAATGGGAACGTTCCATCCCAAAAGGACATCGAGTGCCACCGAAGGGGCCCCTTTTTCATAAACACTTTGGGGCCCACCTGAAAGAATAATCCCCTTCACTTGCCCAGAAAAGGAGTCTGGTGTGAACTGGGCAAAGGACTTCCAAGAATGAATTTGGGAATACACCCCCGACTCTCTCACGCGCCGGGCTAGGAGTTGGGTAAACTGGGATCCAAAGTCTACGATCAATATCATGGGCCATGGACTCCTTTAGTGTGTTGAAACGGAATAATTGGGGGCCTCTGCCGTCACCTGCACATCGTGGACGTGACTTTCTCTCAGTCCCGCTGCGGTGATGCGCACCATTTTCGTTTGGGTCTGGAGCTCCTGCAAATTGGCGGATCCCGTGTAACCCATCCCTGCACGCAAGCCACCCATCAGCTGATAAACCACGTCTTTCACCATGCCTTTGTAAGGCACTTGTCCTTCAATTCCTTCGGGAACAAATTTATTAGAATCGGACTGATGCCCCTGAAAGTAACGGTCTTTTGAACCATGTCTCATGGCACCCAAAGAACCCATTCCACGATAAGATTTGTAGGTTTTGCCATGGTAATTCACCACGTCTCCAGGAGTCTCCTGAGTCCCAGCCAACAAACTTCCCACCATCACACAATCAGCTCCTGCTGCCAGGGCTTTCACCAAATCCCCCGAATACTTCACACCGCCATCGGCGATGATTTTAGTGGAAGAGCCCAATAGCGCTTTTTTCACGTCCATAATGGCCGAAATCTGAGGGACTCCAATGCCCGCCACGATTCGAGTGGTGCAGATGGAACCTGGTCCAATCCCCACCTTCACCGCATCCGCACCTTCTTTGGCCAAAGCCAAAGCGGCGGCACCTGTGGCCACGTTTCCAGCAATCACCTGCACTTGCGACCCGCATAATCGTTTGATTTTGCCAGTCATTTGAATCACGCCCTGGGAATGACCATGGGCCGTATCCACGATGAGCACGTCGGCACCGGCTTTGATAAGCGCCGGCACCCTGGCTTCCAAGTCCATCTCACTGGCCCCCACGGCCGCTCCCACCAAAAGCCTGCCTAAGGAATCTTTTACGGCTTGAGGGTAGTTGATGTTACTTTCCACATCTTTTAGTGTGATGAGCCCAAGGGGCTCCCTTTTGGAGTTCACCACCGGGATCTTTTCAAGCTTATGTTTACGCATCAAGACTTTAGCTTGAGCAATGCTTTCCAGACTGGAAGCCTTGGAAGGGGAATCCACCACCAAAGTGACGAGTTGGCTTTGTGGCGTCATGATTTCTCTCACTGGCTGAAGATCGCCTTCCGCTGACCTCACATCACGGGCGGTGACAATCCCCACCAATTGTTGGGCTTCCACCACCAAAAAACTGGAAAAACCACACTGAAGACTTTTTTCTTTCAGTTGAGAAATGGGGATCTGGGGCTCCACCGATTGGGGATCCACAATCAAAACTGACTCACTTTTCTTCACACGTTTTACTTCTAATGCTTGCTGTTCAACGGACAGATTTTTATGGATGATTCCCAATCCGCCTAGCCTTGCCATGGCAATGGCCATCGCACCTTCGGTAACGGTATCCATAGCGGCAGAAAGCAAGGGAATTCCAAGCTTTAGCTGAGAAGTGAGAAAAGACTGGGTGTTGGCCTCGTGAGGCAAAATTTGAGAAAACCCAGGCAAAAGCAACACATCATCAAAGGTGAGGCCCCACCCCACCAATCTAGACTCCTGAGATTGAGGATCCAAGCCAAAGGCACGTTCCGATGTGGGTGAAACGAGGGGATCTGAGGACCATAGGAGGCCAAGGCGCGATGGGAGAAACGATGTCATAAAAACTCCAAAAAAAAAATAGAGTCCGACACACGCGAGGCTTCTATCGTCCCCAGAGCCACCTGTCAACCTAGGAAAAATTTGATTAACTATGAAGCGGTGGCATAGGGCGGAGGCTTAGGGCCTGAAACGCCTGTGTCCTTTAAATTGGAAGGAAGGGTGGACTGGGATTCGGAAGTTCGGCTCACTTGAGGAGGAACCGACGCGGAAGGCGCGCCATAAATCTTCACCGGATCGATATGACGATACCTAAAACATTTTATATAGAGTAGGCTTAACTTATGCAAAAAGGATTCAATATTCCAAAAAGGGCTTTCGGGAACAAATAGGGAAGTTTGATCTAAATTGCCAATGGACATCACCAAAGGGGCCTGAGAAAAGGACTGAGAAATGTGGGCCACCATCTTTGAAATTTTTAACACATCAATCCCGCGCAACTTTTCCTGGTGGCTCAAAAGATGATGCTGCTTAGACATTTGCATTAAAACATCTGAACGCCTTTGCAACTCACCCTTCCAGTTGGTTTCCTGCGCGGTGAGAGAGGGGCGTTTTTGAGCAAACACCTGTTTGACCATCTTTTCGATGGCCGGACGCACCTCTTTGGGATGGAACAAGAAAACACCCGTAAAGTAACACTGACCATGAAAAAAGATCATGCGGCCTTCAAAAACCAATCCAGGCTCAAATCCCACAAAACTATAGTTGGGAAGGTTTTGCACCACCCACCGCTGGCCGGAAAAATAGTCCTTTACCTGAACCTTATCTGACCAAGTTTTTTCAATAAAAAAAAGGGAGTGCCTTGAGGATCGCAAAAATTCATAATCCAATAAAGATCGCACTTTTAGATTCCGGGACTGAACGCTTAAAAAATACTCCAAAGCGGTGGCTCCAGGAAGAACATCACTCAATCTAAAATCAAACAAGAAATACTCTTGGAACGCCTGCATCCGATTTTCATAAAAAGGATCATCGTCATTGACTTTTCCCGTTTCAATGGAAAAAAGCTCTTTGGCCACCAACATTTCTGGAGCCAAATCTGGGGAACAGACAAACTCATGGAGTTTGGAAAGTAAGTCAAAGCATGTGGCCGCGTTCATAATTTTGGCAAAACTCCAAAGCGATTAAATCCCTGTGCCATCCGTCAGTTCAAATACTCTTGTAACTGCCATTGGAAAGTGCGAAATACCAAATAAAGGTAACTTTAAGGTCAAAGTGTAACCCACCCGCACCGATTCAACAACGTGATTTCCACTGGAATTTGGCAGGACCACAAAAATGTCTTCGACATAAAGAGGCACCCCTTTTTTTTGGGCAATGGGTGCCAATTTTAAGTGTAACTCCTTTACGCTAGGCAAAGACCTTTCACCTGCCTCAGGCGATGGGGGAGATCTGGAGTTTGAGCTTTGGGAAGCCTCCCATGCCTTAAGTTCCCGTTGCGTTTCCGTAAAAAAAGCCCGTTCCTGAAACAGCGGGGGCAACCATGTGATGAGTAGCCCCAAGCCTAGCCCCAACGTCACCACCACCACTCCCAGGACAGACACAATGCCCCAGGTTTTCCAAGGCATCCTCCTCGTCCAACCCATTTGTTTTAAAGATTCTTTGGAAAGCTTATGGGCATTTTTGACCAAATGATCCCTAGAAGGTGTGGGCGGATTTGTGGAATCCTGCAAAGGCTTAGGACCTGGCGCTTCCCAAGGACCTCGGGGAGGACGGGGAAGTTTGGGAGGTGGAGGTTTTCCCATTATTCAGCGTCCGAAAGATCCAAAATGGCCATAAAGGCTTCCTGCGGAATCTCTACGCTTCCCACTTGTTTCATGCGTTTTTTTCCTTCCTTTTGTTTGTCCAGAAGTTTGCGCTTACGGGAAATATCACCGCCATAACATTTAGCGGTTACATCCTTTCGCAGAGCACTCACCGTTTCCCGTGCTATAATCTTTGATCCCACGGCCGCTTGCAAGGGGACTTCAAACTGTTGGCGAGGGATCACTTTTCTAAGTTTTTTTACAAGAAGCTTGCCCCGCTCAAAGGAGGTGGATCGGTGCACAATACAAGACAAGGCATCCACCGTCTCCCCATTCACCAACACATCCAATTTCACCAAATCCGCATCCCGATACTCCACCAACTCATAGTCCATGCTGGCGTATCCACGGGAAATGCTTTTGAGCCTATCAAAAAAGTCAAACACCATCTCATTTAGGGGAAGCTCGTACTGTAACATCACTCGATTCTGCCCCAAATATTCCATCTTTTGCTGCACCCCCCGACGCTCGGAGAGCAAGCCCATCACCGCCCCCAAATACTCCTCAGGCAAGTGGAAGGTGGCTTTCACCATGGGTTCCAAAAACTTATCAATGGATGTGGCGGGAGGCAGCTGGGAGGGGTTGTCGACACGGAGGATCTCCCCTTTAAACGTATGAATCTCATAAACACATGTGGGAGCCGTAAAAATCACATCCATCTTGTATTCGCGTTCCAAGCGCTCCTGAATGATTTCCATGTGCAAAAGACCCAAAAAACCGCATCTAAATCCAAACCCTAGAGCCACGGAGGTTTCTAATTCATAGGAAAGAGAACTGTCATTTAATGTTAACTTATCCAAAGAATCTTTTAAGTTTTCAAACTGGTTGCTCTCCACCGGAAAAACACCCGCAAACACCATCTGTTTGGCCTTCTTAAAGCCAGGAATGGGCTCCAAATCAGGCGTACGAGCCGCCGTGCAGATGGTATCTCCCACCCGGGAGTCGCGCACATCTTTCACATTGGCTATCAGAAAACCCACCTCTCCTGCGCTGAGCTCCTGCCTGGGAAAGGCTTTAATGCACATCACCCCTAGTTTCTGAACCTCAAACTTCTTGCCATTGGACATCATTTCAACTTGATCGCCCACTTTAACCTTACCATCCATAATACGCACCAAAACCACCACGCCTTGGTAGGAATCGAACCAACTATCAAAAATCAATGCCCGAAAGGGTTTTTCCCGAGTGTCTTCCGGAGGGGGAACGTGGTTTACAATAAGCTCACAAATCTCCTGAATGCCAATTCCCGATTTGGCGCTGGCGGCCACCACATGACGCGTGTCAATACCCAATTCCTCTTCGATTTGAAGGCAAACGCGGTCAACGTCAGCGCTGGGAAGGTCTATCTTATTGATCACAGGCAAAATTTCTACATTATTGTCCATGGCCAAATAGACATTGGCCACCGTTTGAGCCTCCACCCCTTGTGTGGCATCCACCACCAGCAGAGCTCCCTCACAAGCGCTTAAGCTTCGGCTCACTTCATAGGTGAAGTCCACATGCCCGGGAGTATCGATGAGATTTAGGCAATACTGTTTACCGTCTTTGGCCGTATAAGCCAAGGTGGCCGTTTGAGCCTTGATGGTGATGCCCCGCTCCCTCTCCAATTCCATGGAATCCAACATCTGATCTTGCATATCCCGGGCGGCGATGGCACCTGTAAATTGAAGAATTCGGTCTGCTAAGGTTGATTTTCCATGATCAATATGTGCAATAATTGAAAAATTACGTATAAGAGAAGGTTCCATGATGGCCTCTGAAGTAAAAGTAGACCCAGATAGGGGCGCGCTATGGGGCATACCTTACTACAGTTCAAAAAGGAAGCCCATGGAAAAAAGAGAGGGTGCAATAGGGGTAGTTTAGGAACACTCACCCTTCCACCCCTTTTTTTGAGTAGAAAATCCTATTTTTTGTCTTCAAGATGGTTCAAAATTCCTGAGAACCACGAGTTTTAATTCTTAAACTCAACGGTTCACCTATCATCTTTTTTTACCCTTGGAGGTCGCTTATGAAATCCGCTTTCGCCATACTAAGTGCATTTTCATTTCCCTTAGCTTATGCATCCGTTCCATCAACCCCGCCCGATCAACCCACGATGATCCTATGCGAGTCCATTGAAACCCTATCCTCCACTCCCCCCCTTGAAATTCGAGTGACCACATCCACCTACGGTAACCACAGCTGGCCTGTAACCGTGACGCTTGGCTTAGTGGGAGAGCCAGAAAAGTCTACCTTTTCTGGACGAGCCACCGTTACGCCTGTGGGCTATGACATCTTCTTTGGAGGGTATATGTCCCTGAGTTATGACGAAACCACAAGTTCTTCAAAGACTGCCCTCCTGCGTTTGTCGGGAGTAGAAAGAGGCATGGTCTGCTTCTAATGAGCGATTAGACCATGTCAACCCAAGGAAGGTGGCTTCTCCCTTGGCAAAGTCCCATGGCTCAGCTAGAGTTTCCCCAGGTTTTTTAATCTTCCGGAATCCACCCCAATGACTCCTCAATTGCGCCAACGTTTTTTTGAAGCCACCTCCCACCTGGATGCCGTGCAAATTCTGTTGGGGAAAACCCAAAACGAGCTCCCCAGGGGATCCGCCCTAAAATTAGCAAGACTTCTGAGAGTCCATTCTTCCTTTATTTCCCATGTTTTTAGATCTAAAAGCGTTTTGAGCACAGAACAGCTCATCGCCATTTCAGCTCACTTTAAGCTAACCGATCTGGAAACGGAATATTTGCTACTGCTACACAGCAAAGACACCACCACCACCCCAAATTATTTAAAATTTTTAGATCGTAAAATTTCCGAGGTGAAACAAGCCACCTTAGGCATGTCTCAGAGACTGGGCATATCCAATGCTCAGCTCCCGGACCTTAATTTGGAGTTCTTAAGCCAGTGGCCATATCAGCTGTTACTTAACCTGCTGTGTGTTTCCCAACTCAACTCCTGTTCTAAACTGGCCAAAGCCATGAACCTAACCGAAGAGGCTTTGCAAATCATGTTAGATACGCTAGAGCAACAAGGTTTACTTAAGTACAGCTCTCCAAAATTTCCACAGGTTTCCTTCTCCGATATCCATCTCCCAAAAGGATCGTTTGCTGCCCAAAAGACCCATTTATCTTGGCGCATTAGAATGATGGAAAAGGCACTCTTGGGTCTAAGAAAGGAAGGTGATCTTCGCTTTACCATCACCGCAGGTTGCTCCCCCGAATGCTATCAGGAATTTGTGAATGCCCTCAGAAATCTCATGGACGAGTACCGCAATCGCTTTGCCGCAGATAAAAGTGAGGTTGTGTTTTCTGTGGTGTTAGATGTGGATCCTTTTTACTCACCTAAACCCATTGCCTAAGAGGAGTGGTTATTTAAAGCGATTGAGAAAGGGTTCAAAAAACTGTTTATTTCGCAGAGCATCACCCACTCTTAAGATGGTAAGGCCCTGATAGCCCCACTGATCCAATGCCAAAGACATTCTATCCCACCCCTCTTTGCCCCCTAAAGTACCACTTAATGCATTTTCGCCCTTAATGGGCATGCTTGCCGATGCGGCCTGGCCAATCACTCTCACTAAGGTTTGAGCCTTGGAAGCGGCCGCTGGTCCATCCCCATCATCGGGCATTTCCAGGCAAGTAAAATGCAACACAAATCGGGCGCCCGATTTAGCCTTCTGGGCATCTACGATCTTTTGGAACATCCCCAACAAATTTTTATAACCTAAAACATGGTTAGAGTCTTGAGACGAAAGATCCAATGTAGGATCCACCAGTCCTGCATTGAGCTCTGCAAAACGATCCGTAGCCATGCGCCAGTGAACTCCCGGGATCTTGGCACCAACATCTATGCCCTTAAAAGCGGAGTCTGGAGCATCAAAAATTTCAAAGGTGGTTTCTAACAGGCGCTCTCCATGGGCCAACAGGGCTTTGTGGTACCACTCATACAGATCCTTGCCATAGGGCTGATTGATGGCATTGGTATTGGCAAATTGATCTGCATTATCTGGTGGATTTACGTTATCGAAACTGCTTAGATTCGTAGACCAGGCGCGATTGAGAGCCTCTAAAGTACCATACTTAGTTTTCACACTATCTCTAAACTGAGAAATGGCTAACTTAGAATAGCCTTGCATGGCTCCGCGGGTGGGGAAGCCTGTACCCTGGTCATGGGAATTATAGCTAGGGTACCTAAGCTCTCCCGCTGGTCCCAGGCTCACATTGATCTCACTGATGTTTTCTGAAAATTCTTTAAAGTTTTCCTGAAAGCTATTCATAAACTCTTTATATTGATTAAGTGCCAAATCGGAGGCAAACACACTGACGCTTTCCCCACTCACATTACCCTGGCTACTTTTGTTTTTAATATCATCCGCAGACAATCCTTTGTTGGACTGCATGGCCACCGTCTCAAAAACCCACGAGGGTAAAGGAACATCGCAGGTATCCCCCACATTGCCCCCACACTGGTGAAAGCTTAAAATCGGCACCCATTTAAGTCCGGCATCTTTAACCGTCTGGGCCATTTTTTTGTAGTACTTCCAGTCAAACTGATTGTCTCCCGACCTCTCAGCCACCCCCCACCAAACATCCGTGGAAACCGCAAATGCCCCCAATCGTTTCGCCTCCCGGATCTCTCCCAGAAAAAAGTCCCAGTCCGCTTGAAAAAGCTGGGGCTCCAGAAAAACCTGCAAAGGATTGGACTGATTAAACGGACCAATCTGAAGGGCAGACATCACATTAATGGATTTTCCAGAACGTGATTCCGTGTTATTGTCACTGGGATCGGCATTCGGATTTTTGGATGTCTCTTGCTTTTCCGCCGATCTTTGCACAGGCCTGGACATACAATGAAATAGAGAAGCCAAAACGCATAGCGCCACACCATGTTTAAAATTCAAAGTGAACCTCCATACAGCACATTAAATAAAGCATTTTTAGAACCCCAAATAGGTATAACACAGACCGAATAACAAAGTACCAATGTAGAGGAATTTTTGACAACTTTACAATGACATAAAGCCGTACGTTTCTGTTTCTATTCTCTAACACAATTTCTTAAATCGGCTCCCGATTGCAGACATTCCAAGGTTTTGGTTTTGTCTAATGGAGCTTGAATTTCAGGAAGTGGAAAAAGTTTCAATTGGTACTTTAAATCCCAATTCCCCTTCACCACATCTTGTCTGTCCTCCTTTAACTGCCCTGAAAAATGGATTTTTTCACATTCATACAGGAGCAATCGGCCTGGGTGAATGGTCAACAGGGCAAAGAGTTGGGAATTGGTTTTTGCACCACTCACTCTTTCAAGAAGCATCCCATTACCCTTCACAAACGACACCAAAAAACGCTCCACATTCAGCTCGCCCGCTTCATCTATGGTTTTTTTTAAGGTGGCATAGCTCGTACTACTCACCACATCTTCCCATTGCTTTTTTTGATCCAAATAACTCTCAAATTTCAATATATCTTTTGACTTGTTAAATTCAAACCGAAATTCCCAATCACTGGCCTGAGAACCATTTTTAAGTTGGCAACGAAAATCATTGGGAACATCTTCTTTTTGTGTTACTCTTGTAGTACATCCTAAAAACAAAAAAACCAATGCTATTTTTTTCATTTAATTAAATACCCAAAGGAAAATGGAGTGTTTAAAAATAAAGAGGTTCCAGATATTTTGCCAATTCCTTCTTGTATCTTCAGCTCCCAAAAGGATTGGGCTTGCCGCTTCCAAGAATCCAGATAATCTTCCACATTGTCTGAGTGGTCCAAGAGCGCTTTAAACCAATCATCTAAAGGGACAAGACCAAATTTAAATTGTTCCACCACTAATTTTAAGTGACCTGTAGACTGCTGGAGAAAATCAAAATTCTGTTTTGCATATCTTATTTGCAAATCTCTCAAAGAAACAAGACTCTTCCCCTCCATCCTCTCTCTCCACTGCGACAAGGAATACATGGAAAGATATCTTGACCTCTTCAAACGATAGGTTTCTTGAGATTGGGCGTCAGGATAAAAAAGATCCTTCCACTCCAATCTCAAACCATAAGTTACTTTGTGTTCCGGGGTAATCCCTGTTGATTTTTTGTACTCCACAAACGGGCGAAGCTCAGGCATTCGGAGTTGCCGATCGATCTCCTCCTGAGCATCTAAAGCACGAATCCCATAAAGGCTAGCGTACCTCAGGGCCGTGGCGCTCGTTATAGGGGAACTCATCTCTAAGCCTTTAGGAGTAGGCTCCATCCCATTGCAAACCACCCGTTTCGACAAGGAGGCATGACCCATATATTCATGCAGGGCGCTTCCATTTTTGGCCAAGTCCAAAATCACCCGCTCTTTTTCCAGCTGTGATTTTTGAATTTTTCTCTCCAAGTTGTTTTTTATCGCCAGAAATTTGTTAACTTCCTTTTCACTCACCAAATTTTTCTTGGCTTTAAACTGAACGATTTCTAAAGACTCTAAAACAGTGTTTAACGAGTCTTGATATAGACTCATTTTGCAAATCTGGGTATAAACTTCAGTGAGATTGGCAAAAAAAGAAAGAATTCGGTCTTGTTCCTCCTGAATGAGTCGCGCCCGTTTCGTGGCGGCTTCAAAATCCTGTTTCGTGGCCGAAAGCTTAGCCATATCTTCCAAAAACACCTGAAAGAGATTTACTGAAACCTCCGATTTGATTAAATCTTCCTGAGAGATTCCGGACTTGCTTTCCCTCGTACTTTCCGATTGAAAATCAAATTTGGGTCCGTGTTCCTTAGAAAACCGATACCCAAATTTTCCAGAATAGGCTTCCTCCTGGGTTCCAGACCGAGGGGAAACATTTGCCAACTCCGAGGAAAACTGATGCTGGTAGGAAAATTCTCTTGATTCTAACGGGTCATGGGATTCCTGCCATTGAGCCAAATAAACCGCATATTGCTCACCTCTCAAATATAGCTCAATGAGTTTTCTAGACACCTCTAGAAACGCCGGATCCATCGGGACAGCCTTGGCAACCGACCAATCAAAGAAACACATGAAGACTGTTATCTTTATTTTTTTATGCAAATTTCAGCTAATTCCTAATCTGTTCACTTCCTGATCTTTCCGCAATTGTCTCACATCAAGTATTTTCTATTAGGTAACATTTTCCCTTTTTTAGATCGTTTTTGTCGACTAACGTTTTTGAGTGGAGCGTGGAAAACTTATGTCAAAAGACAATGACATCTCTAGCTTAGATTTTAAATCCTATCGGCCTTCTTGGATGGTGCTTCATTCGCTGAAGGAACCTATGTCCAGAGTGTATTTGCTCTTTTCCGTTTCCATTGGCGCAACCATTTTTGCATTTCTGTTACTGGTCACATTTCTGAAATTTCCCCTTTTGGTAGAATCGCAAGGACGCTTGGTTTATGAAACACCCCCCATTCGTGTGGTGGCTCCCATCGGCTTGAAAGTGGATAAACTCCTAGCCACCCAGGGCGCTCCTGTAAGCGCTGGTCAAACACTTCTGGAAGCAGCCAAAAATCTCACTCACAATGACGCCGAACTCATCAAAAAATACACGTCCACTTTGGTGCATCTGGTTAAAAAAAACGACAAATCGGGCTGTTCACTCACCTGCATGCGTTCCATGACGGAAATCATCGACGTCAAATTGAAACCTCTCTTGAAATGGGAGATATCGGAAACCTTACAGCCGTTAATAGAAGTGGGCAGGCAGTATGTGAATCACCTGGAAAACCAAACCGATCGCAAACTCAGAGTGAAGGATCTGGCCTCCAGGGAAAAAGAATTAATCAAAACGATCAGCTCAATGAAAAAAAGCACTTTTAAAGAGAAGCTTAAGTTTGAATTGGAAGAACTAAACACGAAATTGACCGATATTCAAAATCAGATTCGAACGATGGATACATCGGTAGAAAATCAATCTTCAAAAATCATTATAGATCTGGAACTAAAAGCCAAAAATGTGATTTTTCAGCTTCAAGAAATTCAGAAATCTTACATCATTCAAGCACCCATTGATGGAACCCTCGTTTCCGTGGCATCGGGAGGCCAAGGAGATTTTATAGAAAAAGGGACACTTCTTTTTGAAATCATCCCCTCACACGCCAAATTTCGAGTTGAAATCAAAATCAGTCACTTAGAAGTGTCAAGAGTTTCAGAGGGAACTCCTGCTTATTTAAGCCTCCCATCCAACCTTGCCACAAGTCCACTTGTGGTTCCCGGTTCTGTGCTTGCTTTTACTCCTACGACCACCAGTCGCGACGGCGTTAGTACAGATATCTCTGCCTTAATCACCTTTAATAATGACACCCTAGAAAACGGTAAAAACGCTGTAAGCCTTAGACCAGGACTTCCCATCTTAGTTTCTTTAGTGGTGGGGAGGGAAAGACTGATTTCAAGCATTTATTACTATTTACTGGGTCTTACTAACCTTACTGGACAAGGATAGTCCAGTGCTTAACCCTAAATTCATTCAAGCCATTTTAAATTCACCCATTCAAAATATGGCGGGACTCTCCCTATGGCATTTGCTTCCCCACTGGGAACCCAAGATGTGGGAAAAACACCTCAAAATTCTGGTGGGGCAAACGATACAATGGGACTTATTTGCTCCAAATGAAATTGTGTTTCTATTTGTTCATTCTTCCGCCTTAAAATATCAAGAAATCAGTGGATTATTATATGATAATATTGAATTTAAAATTGTAACTCCGGAATTGTATAACATCAGCAATACATATGACCATTGCTTCGTTTTAACTGCCCCCAAATCGGAAGGCGAACTTTTTAATTTTCAATTTAAGACGTATTATGATGCACTTCAAAGAAGTCGGTCTTTTCAAAACTTCATTTTAAAATTTGGTTCTCAAGTTTTTAATCATCTATCCCTATTCGAAAAACGATTTTGGGAAGACGGCCATTTGCCCATGGAGTGCTTCCAAAAGTCTGCCGACCCCTCCCAGGCCATTCCATTTCATCTCACTCAAGAGGAAGATTGCTTGGACTTTTACTTCTTTGAAAGTAAGGTCCAAATTATGGGTCCTAATTCAGACATGATTCTTAACCCACTCATGTTTTTTGCCGTAGGATTTCCGAACACTTTGCCAAGCAAACAATTTAGAACGGATGGTCCTTGGATTCGAGTTGGATTTTGGCTAAAATCCAATTCGGAAGGCAAATATGAAGTGAGCCGGCTGATACCTTATCGCTCCATGAATTTAATCAAAGGAAGCGAGTTTGCCCTACGCACTCTTTATAAGGGGATCCAAAGTCCCATCCCCAGGACGGAGCTTCCACCAGCCCTTCTCGGAACTCCCAAGACCTCCCTTGGGGCACTGGAATCACACTTTCTCATGCAAGCCTTAGCATTTTTTAAAGTCACTCCGTATCAGGACCTGGCCCTAGCCCTATTTGGAATCACAACGCCTTCCCATTTGGATCTGGCATTAATTGCCGAAATATTGACTCGTTGCTCCCTAGAATGCCAACCCATTTCCCTTACGGACCTTAAAATCCATAACCCCACCTGCCTCATTTGCCAATCAAAGGGTTCTAAGATTCCTTTTGTGTTCTTATACAAAACTTCAGAGCACTGGATCTTAGAGCATCACAACGGTGATCAGGTGATCATTGCAGAAGGAGAAATCTCTCAATATTTTGAGAACAGCGCATTGTCTTTAAAACCAGACTTATTTAGCTCCCATCAAACTGAATCTGAGTATTTAGACGACGAAGACGACGATATTTCTGAAAAAAAATCCAAGAAAATCATTAAAAAGATACTTCTCAAAACCATCATTGATTTCCTCAGACAAAACAAAATCTTTTTGGTTTTTGCGCTATTATTTTCATTAATCATGAATATATTATCACTTTTTATTCCACTAGGCATAAATACTCTTTTGCAATTTGCCAAGCCACTGGGATCAGAGACTCCCTTTGCCCAGCTTGCGGCAGGGATTTTTGTGGTGTGTGTGTTTATTTCTATTTTTTATTATCTTCTGGAATACCTTGTGATTATATGTGGGTCTAGATTTGAGTTACTTCTAAATCGCCGATTTTTTACGGCCCTATTTCAAGGCAACTCCCAATGGATTCAAGAGCACGGAATCGGCGTATTTTTTGAATGGTTTAGAGAAATTCAAAGATTTCATCAACTTATCTTTGAAAAAAGTTTTTCCATCATTAAAGATTTAATGGGTTTACTTCCCCTTTTTCTGCTTCTTTCCTTTTACGACTTTAGCCTGGCTCTCGTATTGTTCATGGTCATCCCAGTGAGCTTTATACTTTATTATATCTATCGAAATTACTTTCGAAAGTCTCTGGACAGTGCCTTTCAAATTGGAACCACCATACATAATCGATTATTAAATGACCTTGGTCTATTTAGAGAAATCAAGGCATTCAACCAAGAACAATCCATGCGTCAAAAGCATGAAAATTTGATTTTGGAGCAGACCAATAGAAGATTAGTAGTGGAGCAAAGTTACAATGCTCTTCACCAAATGGTAGAGCTGTGTTTCTTTTCTGCCTTTGGGGTGGTGATGTTTCTGGCTTCCCGTCTCATGGAAGCAGGGAAAATTGGACTGGGTGAACTGGTGGCATTGTGTATCCTGACTCTAAAATCGCAACAACAGTTTGTCACTGTGTCCCAACTTTATGAAGTCTATCGCCACGGACGAACTCGGGTTAAACGCATTGTAGACATGTATTTATTGCTTTTTGACAATGGAAAATCTAAAAACACCTTTGCCTACATGGATAGAATACTAGGGAAACTTTCCCTTCAAATCAAATTTAAAAAATCTGAAAATCACTTAAATTTGCAAGTTTTCCCTGGTGAAAAATTCATAGTTTACGTGGATTCCCCTGACGATTGGAATCTCATTTTAGCCTTAAAATCCCATGAACCATTGCCAGATTTCGTGGAACTCAGCGTAGATGATCTCAAAATGGAAGAGATGAATCCGTCCCTATTTAGAAAGAGCGTTTCCATTGTTAATGGTGATACTATTGAAGATTTAAATACTTTTTCAAAAATTTTATCTGAATCCAAACCCGATTCCAAACCTGATTTGGTGGATCTCCTATGGAAATGCGGAACCAAAATCATGATTTTGATAGACACAGACACCGATCTGAGCGTCGAATCCAAATTAGACAAAGCCAAACATCATCTACACCTATCCACATCAAACACCTTTTTGATTTTCACCAATCGACTGGATTTTACACAAAAAGCCGCACAGGAGGTATCTTTTCTTAAGATTGTGAAAATGAATAGACCCAGACTAGATGAGGATTTGATGCCCTCTCCCTTGGAGGTGGTCCCTGGCTAAAAAAGGAAAGAAAAATAGAATCCCGTCTTCGACTTCCTTTCTCGCAGAAGAGTCTTTTGATGTGAAATGGACTTCGAGCTCCCCTCCCCATGAAGCCATCACATGGGAGCAAATCCCAGAAAAGGTGAGGGACGCCGCCCTGGAGGTGTGGGCATTTTGGGGTAAATCGATTGAAAGCCTAATATCCCAAGCCACGTTTCATTTAGGTCAAGGCAGGATTTTAGAGATGGAACCCGATACTATGGTCGTCCTGGCCATAGGGGGCCAAGTCTTTCTCCCTCCTGGCCAAGAGTGGATGGACTTGGTACCATTTGAAAATCTCCGCTCCGTCACCGAATTCAGAAATGCCTACTATTTTAAAATGTCATCCACTCAATGGACGGAAATTTGGAACCACCTCCATTGGGATATGCTTCAGAGACCCGAAATACTGAGCGCCTTAAGCGATCTTTATCATTACCTTGGACTTCACCAAGAAAGGAACCCTTTAAAAGCCTGGGTGCCCACACTGATTTGGGTGAAACCAAATGAGGAGTTCGTCACGCCAGTGGATCGAGATTACTTTGAAATAGAAATGGATGCTCTAGATCCTTTTTTGAGGCGGGCACAACTCTCTCGTTTAAAATGGAACTGGAGAAAGTTGGAGGCCAATTCAAAATCCCTATCCACCAAGCCTAGGATCGTGCACCCATTGGAATGTTCCGAGGACACCGAGCGTGCCTTGCTTCGGGCCAGTTACTTTCCCACTCGAAACTTAGGAAACACTCCAGATCCATTTTTAATCAAAAATGATTCTAGTCAGCCACATTCCATGAGTCAGTCCCTCCAGCTCGATGTACTATCTCCCCAAAGTGCCCTATGGAAAGTAAAGGAAGATCCACCTTTCCAGCTAAAATTCACCCTCACATGGGTTTTAAAGGGGTTAATGAGTCTGTGGCAGTTTCAACCTCGGAATTTGATGCTCCTCTTGGCTTTGGCCCTGTTATCGGGATTTTTTTCCTTCCTGTTTCCTCTTGTACTGAAACAAATTTTTAGCACCATGGGGAGTGCGCCAACCGCCTCAGTAGAGATTCTAAAAGTGGGATTGGCGGCAAGTCTCATTGGAATCATGATGGTTTTATCCAGTTATTTAAGAAACGACTTAGGCTTAAAGCTGGTCTCCAAATCACAAATTTTACTGCAATCCATGTTCATTGCCAAATGTTACAGTCTAAAACTGAGTGTTGTGAGCGCCTTAGGAGCAGGAACCTTAGCCTCTCGCTATGCCGAAATCGTACAGGGGTTAGAAAAGCTAGACTACCAAACCCTCCGAAGTCTGTTTCAAATAATTGTTTCGTCGTTTTTGTTTTTGTTACTTTTTCTCTTAAATGCTGAAGTTTTCTATTGGGTAGTAGCCCTTCTTACCGCAAAATTTGGCCTTGTAGTTTGGGTCACCCCATGGGTTTCCAAATCCCTTACCGAAAGTTTTACCCACCAAAACACCCTGAATCAGCTCACTTATTCCTTTTGTCAAGCCCAGCCACTTTACCGCGACCAACTTCTTCAGTCTAGAGCCCAGTGGTCTTGGGAAGTGGCTTCCCATCAAATGGTGGAAGGTAAAAGAAAATTTCTTAATCTCACCGCCTTCTATCAATCGGGTACCTATGGCATGGGAGAGTTTTTAAGGTTTTGCATTTTGATGTACACCCTATATCTTTACCAAGTTTCCGCAATAAGTTTGGTAAAAGCCATGGCTATTTTTTTCATTGTAGAGTCCTTATGGAGAGAAACTCAAGTGGTGTTTGTGAGGTGGAAGCTCATAAATGAGGTGCTTCTGGCCTTTTATAGATGGTGTCGCTTTTTAGCACTTCCTGAAGACTTGGGTTCCAGACTGAGTTTGAAAATCACCGCCAGTCACCCTGAGAAAGCCTCTTTTTCTAACCCTAAAAAGTTAGAGCCCCTCCAACGTTTTTCACTCCATAAGGTCCCCCCACCAGACAACCCAACCGACCTTGTCACCTTGCTCCAGTTATCACCAGGGGAGATTCTGAAGCTGAACGGAAATCCCGGCAGTGGGAAAAGCCTGTTGGCAAGATTTTTGGGACTTTTGGAGGTACATGAATCCCTGGAAGTTCATTGGAATCAGCGCCCCCTCACGGGTGAATGGATGTCTTTAGCCCGATCGGAAGTGGCTTATTTGGCGAAAGACTACACCCTTTTCAATGGAAAGATCATCGATCATTTTAATGATATCAACACAGGAAGTTCCTATCTACAGATTCGCCGGGTGTGTGCACGTTTAGGACTAGAGGCTTCCATCGAAAAATTACCCAATGGCTATCTGGAGCGTGTTCCACTCTCCCAAAGCAGTTGGACACAAAAAGAAACCACTTTGTTATACATTTGTAAGGCTATTTTAAAGGAAACACAGATCATCTTATTTGACGAGGCCCTAGATTTGTTTGACGCGGCGGAGGCTCAAAGAATTCTAGAGCAAATTCGGTTTCTACGACCCGGAATCGTGATCATTTACATTTCAAAGCTTCACCACCTCAAATTGAGGAACTCTAGATTCTTGTGGGTGGAAACGTTGGGCCAGGTTTCTGGATAGGATTAAATGAAGGCTGGGTGCATCCGCGGATTGATGTTGGCTGTACAGCCAGTATTGCCAATGGACGAATGAGGTGTTAATTCAGAAATAGCGTTTTGCCTCAGGAGTTAGACATGACAAAAGTAGTTAAATTTGACAAG
>JBIIVH010000108.1:0-4719 GCA_044339525.1 Silvanigrellaceae bacterium
GGAAAGCCGCAGGGCAGCTGTACCCGCTCTATCCTCTTGGCGTGATAGCAAGGGAACTAAGCCTCAACTATAACCTGTTCAAATCCAAATTTCAGGAATCCGAAATCCAGTCCCCGTCTAAAAAAAAAAAGAATGCTTATTCCTTGCCCTCACCAAAATGGGAGGTCACTAAAATCATTTCCGTTCCTACGGAATCTCCAAAAACTTCTCCCATGGACTGGGAATTGAGCTCTCCAGGGGGCTGGACGTTGCGATCCGTTCAGACTTTACAGGAATCTCAGGTGGAAGCTTTTGCCAGGGGACTCCTAACCGCAGGTGTGAAAAGATTCAGTTGGCCCCAAATTCCACTATTTTTGTGGTTACCAATCCCATTCGCTTTATAGGAAGGCTAAGTGCCCAGGAAATTCAAACGAAATTGACCCATAGAATAGGCGCCAAAAAGAACTTTTGCAACTTCATATTTGCTGAAAATTAAATGTCGGTTTTTAATGAGCAACTCTGTCGGTCTTTGATGTGCGTTAACATGGAACTCCTAAAGAACTCGGACAAAAGCTTTTGCAGTGAGAAATAGGCCACACCCATTTTTAACCGAATTGGGTTTGCGCACCTAAAGTGACAAAAGTAGGTTTTCAATGTAGGCATTGCTTGAGCACTTTTTGAAACTGTAACCTTTTTCTGATTTCCTCTCTCTGGTAACCCAAGTGTAAGGAGCCAGGAATGAAAAGGGTAAATCCTCCAGTCGGTCTGTGTTTAGAAAATCTCGAAAAACAAATTTTGATGGACAAAGAAAAAGGAAAATCGATAGCTGGAAAATTAGGAAGAAATTACTATTCTCAAAAAACAAAAAACGAGGCCATAAAAATTCTGCACAGTGGCGCCTATTCCGCTTCTTAAGCTTAGCAAAATTCTGGGAGTTCCTAGTTGTACCATGTATCGCTGGAAATCTGATCAACCGATTAGGTCTCCGAAATTTAGAGAACTAAATGTTATAAATGACAAAAGTAAATGTATTACAAATAAAGCTTGCTCTGATACCAAATTAAGTCCTGTTTCTCCCGAAATCAACCAAAATCAGTTTCCTGAATTTGCGGTCCAAAGTCATAAGACGGAAATCGCATTGAAGTTTGGAATCAAAATTGGCGTTGAGTTCATGGGAAAAAATCGTTTTAAATTTACCTATCTAAAATTAGGAAATTCGTAATGTTGAATTTTGTAAATCCAAGAAGATTTTTTGTAGCCCAGTACATAGTGGATTTTAGAAAAGATCCATATGGACTTCTGAGTGAAGCCATGCGCACCGGAGTTGATCCTTTTGCTAGAGACTTTGTGGCCTTTGTGAGTCGAGATAGACGCAAGATCAAAGTCATTACAGGCGATGAGACGGGAATCATATTGGTCTTTAAGATCTTTTCCAAAGGAACCTTAAAAACCAAGATTAATTTTGTAGATCACCCACCTGTTCATTATGTTACTTTATCAGAAATTGGGATGTTGATAAAAGGAATCTCTTATAATAAGCATAAATCTGCAGAAAATTGGCTTCCAGACCGCTTGAAGTCTGACTAAAATTGTGTTATACAACCTCTCTATTAATAGAGAGAAGTTTTTATTTATGAGCAACAAAACAAGCAAAAATAATCATTTAACAATTGATGATTTTAATGAAATCGAAGAGTGGTTGGAGACACAAAAAGACAATGTTCCTTTAAAAGTATTTGAAATTTTGCGCTCTATGATTGAACTTTGTAAAAATGCAAAAAATTCCATCCAAGACAACAATAAGCTACTGATTCTGCTCCGAGAAAAAATGGGTTTCATCCCTAAAAAAGAACGCGAAGGTAAAAATGATAAATCCATAGTTCCCGAGTGAAATCTCAAAGAGTATAAAAGAAATAGACTTCAGAGAATAAAGAGAGTTCATCCTGATGGATCTGATGCCAAATCCTCAACTCGAGAGGATAAAAATTTATCCTCAGAACCTATTTTCTACCCGTCAACCGTAACCGTATAAGATGAAATGAAAGAGTGCGCTGTGAATAAAAACGAGTTGCCAAATAATACTGTAAGTTTGACGAGTTCTTTCCAAGAGCGACAAAGATTCGATGTTTCTTTGTGCGTAACCAATATCACCTATCGAGTCGAAACCGTTCAATGTGTGGAAACTGGATTTTCCCAGTCGGCAAAAATGGAAGACGGTCCTGCTCGTTATAAAGTCAAATGGGAAGCCATTGCCCAAATTGCACTTCTGGTGGTTGGTACCTACTTCTTTTGCAGGGCACTCTTTGGAGTTTGTGGGGTGCGGCTCCCATGCCAAGAGACCCTTCTGGAAAAACAGAAACGACGCAGATCCTCAAACTGGATACTATTGTTACACACTGTTACTTTTATTTACTAAAATTTTTGACAGCGATCGTGATGCAAGGGAAGCGGGAAAATTTAAAACCGTCCTGGCAAACTGCGCAACAGCCAGAATCAAACCCATGCCCTACCTAGTGTATATTATGAAAAATCAAGTGGAAGTTCGAAAAAATCCCGCTCTCCACACCCCTCACGCCTTTTCTCGATCTCAAAAATAAATTCTTTTCAGTTTTCAATCAGCTTCGCCCACTTTTATCCTAGTCAGTGGCATCTAACTCGTCAAAAAGTGTCCAAGCAATGGGTACTCCAAAAGGGTGGTGGCGTTGGGATCCAATCGCTCACTTCTACGCAGGACCCCAAATTTAAAGCAGTTTCAGTAACCAAACCAGCCATATTATCTAGGTCACCTATTTCAGGAAGAAGCGACAAAGTTTCTGTCAGCTTTTCAAGCAACTGAATTTGTTGAGCAGATGGAACTTGCTTTCCACTTTTTGCCAATATTTTTTCACTTTTGCTCGCAACACGGTTTTAAACATTTCAATTTGTTACATAGCCATTCTTATCTTCTCTGGAAAAGATCGGATGATTTTTTATATTACTTTAAAAATTCGGCCACCAATTGAGCCTTTTGAACAGTAAGCAGCTGTTAAAATTAAATCAAAACTCTTCTAAGCCTACAAACAATGTGGGAATCTGTCTCATTCGAGGTCTACGCGGTCACTATAGCCCCCAAAGATCCAGAACCAAAGCGCAGTTAAGGAGTGTCGTTTTTGACCTATGCGATTTTGCATACATCCAATTCCAAAATCACCATTTTCAAAAGTTGAAGATAGCCCGATTATCATGTTGGGACTGCTGAGTGCGAAAACAGGAGAGATGGAAGTATGATAAGCAAGATTATATTCAGTGTTCTGGTAGCTGGTTCCTCAGTGTCTGACCTCTTAATGCTTGAACCCGTTCGAGCATCATTGGTAGCCGTTTCAATGCCGGCCCTCCTGGGGCCATTTCTCGGAGTCGCAAAAATGCTGGGCCTAATTGGAATTTGGCAGAAGCGTTTCATTTTTTTGAAAAGCTGGGCCTACGCCGGATTGTTTTTTGACCACTTTGGAGCCACTTATCTTCATGCGATTCATGGATTTCCACTTCCGGTAGATGCCATTCTAGCTCCACTTTACTTGATCTTTACTCTTTACATAGCTTGGCAGGATTCCGTTTTTTCTAAAGGCGAGTCAACTCGAGTGGGAAAAAATGGCTTTATAGAAAAGATATGAGTGTTAGTTCAAGAGAGGTTTTTTTCCGACAACAAGACTGAAAGGATTGGAAATGATGAAATCTGTTTACCTAAAAATGACATTGGCCACACTACTAAGCTTATTTACATCGGACCTAAAAGCAAGTGAGCACCAGTTGCCTGGTCATGGACTGCGTGTCAATGCACTATGGCCCATTTATCCAGGCAAGAAGTATCGACTTGCCTATCGCTTGGCTCTGCATGATCATCCCAACTATCGAACCGAGCTTGTTTCAGGGCTAGGCGTCTCTCTTCCAGAAGAGAGAGACACAGAAGGACGGTTTTCGGAAAGTAACATATCAATGGCTTTCCGACAGTATTTTGGACATGCATGGCACAGTGAGCTCATGGGAGCCTTCGGCCAGAGCCAACTCAAGAATCACGTCACCACTAAAAAGGACTATCGAAGTTGGGACCTGGAGTTTATGGGTTTGATTGGTTATGAGTGGACATTGACAAATTATTTTAGCATTGACCTGCAAGGTGGTGTAGCAAAAGTTGTAAAAAAATCTAACCCATGGCCAATCTATAAAGACAAGACACTACGGACTGAAGTAGGTGAGGTTTTAGCACCTGTTGGAGCCATACATGTTACCTATTGGTTTGCAAAATAGATTCTGAAAGGTTGGTGCGGTTTCCAGGCTATTGGGCAGACCGAATTCTATTTAAGGAAAAAACATCAATTTTAGCTAATGCGGTCAATGGCACTAGATTAAGGACTTCGCTATGTGTGCCAGTCACTTCTTTTGCCGTGCAACCTCGGAAATGGTTTTGGCCTTCTTTTTACTGCTCTGGGTTCACTACGACCCGGTCTATTCCCAACAGGAACACACACCATTTGCTCGAAGAGTGCAGCGAAGAGCGCCGCTCGGTTTCCATCATGTGAATTCATAATCGCATTTTTGTTCTCAGTAACGATGCGTGAAGATGTCTTAACACTCATATTTTCCATCTTTTTTTGTAGAATTTGACCAGCCTGTTCTTCGTGAACTTCTGATGGTCAAGGAGGGTGGTAACGACCACCATTTTTTCTCCATTCCCAGTCTCGCGTGTGATTTCCACTTCCCGCA
>JBIIVH010000109.1:0-4692 GCA_044339525.1 Silvanigrellaceae bacterium
CGCAAAGATCCTCAATTCCTCTCCTCAAAATACAGGCCCCGTAATAGATTCCCTGACTTTAACGCAAGACAAATCCGAAATCATACTAAAAGCCTCCTCCCCTTTAGGTTTGGGATCGGTGCACGCTTTTGTATCGGAAAAGCACGGAGCGTTATTTTCTGGTAGTGATTGGGAAGGGAGTGGGAATGTTCCCGGTTCAGCGTCATGGCTCACTCCTGGAAATAAAGATGCAAAATTGAACGGAGAGTTGAGGATCCCCACTGCCTCATTTGCCGCCCAGGGACCTCTGGTTTTGCGTTCCCTAAGAGTGTTAGACACCGCCGGAAACAAGACGGATCTTTTTCTACCCCTTTCCAAAAAAACTCCTGTCTATCTCATGAAACGAGATGGAGACGGACTCTCAGAATTTGGACGGGCCATTGAATGGCTCGCCTTGGAGGTCAAGCCATGAATCCATTATTTTTTATTAAAAAAATGATTAAAAAATATCATCTATTTAATCTATTTGTAACGTTATCATTCCTTTCACCCTTTGCCTGCACCGCAAAATTACAAAAAAACTTCTGCGACGGATTTCCCATAGAATATCCGCCTCCCTTGGAAGGGACCTACGTTTTTGTTGCATTTGACAATCTCTCTTCGTTTGGAAACTATAAAGAACCATCTTCAAGTCTTTTTCGAATTTCATCTGAAAAAGGTCTTAATCAACAAAATCAATTGAGGATAGACGCTCCCATAGGTCTTTCCCCTCCCACAATCCACCCCTCTCAGATAGGTGAAATGATTTGGTCTCAAACATCTAAAATTTGTAAAATCGAAAAAGACTATTTTCTTTCTCTGAGTGAATCTGATGCCTTTGCTGTTTATAAAATGGAAGTGAATGCCTCGGGTATCGTGGTGACTCCGCAAAGTTTCAGAGTGAAGGAACTGGAATCTTCGGGCCTACTTTGGACGAGTTATGAAGCCGATGTTTTTAATCAGATTTCTGAAAATGTCTCAGGGGAAGACAAATCCTATAATGCCTCGAACAGCAATGAAATCATTGTGTTAAATTCCCGGCCAGAACACAGCATTTTATTGGCCAAAATAGCAAGGCCTATGGCTACGACGCTTCGAATTTACCGGGCTGATTCCAACTATATCAGTAAAGTGGAATCTCAGTCAAAAAGCCCAGTCCAATGGCGTCGTTTGATCTCCTTAAAAAATGCTTCTAATTAAGCCTCCAAATCCTCCTGCCAATGCCGCTCATTGCGGCCATGAAGCCTCCACCTTCGTTGCTTAAAATTTTAGTACTTTTAGGTCAGGCTATTGTTCTGCGTGAAGCATTTAGATTAAAAACGAGAGTGGGTCGGTTAGCTGGTAGATAACCGACTGAGTCCTAGCGCCACCACCTAATTTGGGCGAAATGCGGCCACTCGACTTGACATTAGGAAGTAAAAATTAGAAACCCCAAAAAAGTGAGATGAGTAACCTCACGAAGTTTGAAAATTCTGGTGGTGGCGTAAATAACCCACGGACCGGTGGCGGTTGCGCCTAATGGAACAATACTTAACTTTACCCCTTGGAGACTTGCTCAGTATGCTTAAAACTTTGCTCCACTCCCTTGAAAAATCCACAAATTCTGTCTTTGAAGCCTTTTCGCCTTTATATGACAAGCTCTTTTACTTTCCAGGTGACAAGTCAGACCACCTTGCTCCAGACACAGACATTTCAAATGTAGAAAAATACGAACTGCTAAGCTCTCGCGGAGAAAAAATAAGCATATGGCATTTGAAAACAAAGCTTCACCTGGGTCCACAACGAGGGATCGTTGTTCATTGTCATGGGAGTGGGTTTAACAACTCATCTCATTTCCCTCACGTAAGCTGGCTGCCTGACCACGGGTATGATGTTATCATGTTTGATTATCCAGGCTATGGCTCATCCGAAGGGATTCCTGATCGCACCTCCACCGTGTCAGCTGCCAAGGACGTAATTTCTCATTTTGGCGCCATTTCTCCTGTTGAAATGCCCCTATTTGTATTGGGTCAAAGCCTCGGTGGCAATATTGCCTCCGTGGCGCTTACCCATTTTCCTCAAATGGAAAGAATCAGTGGGGTCATTCTGGACAGCATGTACTCATCTTTCAAAGCACTGGGAGCTGCTAAAATACGGCGAAAGTATTTAAAGTACAATATTTTTGGAACCTATTTTGCGTCACATCTCGTGGCATCATTCATCAGTAACACAGATTCCCCACTGTCGCACGCCGGAAAATTAAGACTGCCTACACTGATCCTTCATTCCCGCAATGATTACATTGTCCCAATCCAAGAGTCGATAAACTTTTACAGCCGAATGAAAAGTTCAGATGTTGAATTTTGGTCACATTTGAATTCTGGTCATACTGATGTTTTACAAAACAATCTATCAGGCTATCGTGAGAAAGTTCTCTCTTGGATGGATGAAAAGGCGAAAAAGGTTACAAAATGAAACTTATCACACCTTTCCCAGGTTACATCTAACGTAACTAATTAGGAGGCCTTTTTAGAGCATATTTTGGATTTTTCTTCCAACTTGTTTTTATCCGTGTTTGTTATTCTGGGCTTCTTTCCTGGAAGATTCCCAATCAATCTAATTCTTAATGACTCTAGCTTATGAGATTTAGGGTTCTTAACAAAAAAATCGATGGAATGCATGGGTTACTCATCTCGAAGTCGTTCAAGTCTGCTCAGAATCGGCGTTTCAGCCTCTGTTTCTCTAAGGAAACCCAACACTAAAATCGGAATCACCAACGACAGATTTGCCAACTCTGGGCTTTTAGCTGGCCATCTCCCCCAAAGCATACTCTGTCTCAAATCTCGAAAGCAAACTTCTATATTCCACCGGTATCGACTCATTTTCCAGCACCAAATATAGGAAGCACAAGAGGTCGTTTGTGGCGTAATATCCAAAGGCATTTCGCTCCTTGATATGGTTATAAACAGCTGCTACTCGAACTCTTATCTGCTTGGCGTCTTTCCCGCTGCCAGAGATCCAGAAGTCTGAGCCTGCCACGAACTTCACTCCATGCAGGCCTATTTTCGATGGAAGCTTATTTTCTCTAGTGGTTGTTCTGCAGGATACTCTCTTCACAGCAGAAAAAATGTCAACTAAGAACTTTTTGGGATTCCTGGGACTGGGATTTGTTTTAGGTCTTCTGCTTGATTTAAGCTGAATCACAAAGGTGATACCCATATTTTCTAAAGTCTTCATCAGTGACACTGAATCAAACCAAGAGTCCATCACCAAATTGAGTTTTGGCCAACCTTGCCCAAGCAGTGAATGTATGAGTTGCGGCACTAAATCGTGATTGGTGCTTCCGGGAACTCGATCTCCCTCCTTAAAACATGGCGTCCAACCCACTGGAATGGCTTCGCCAGTCCTGGTATTTACAGCACACAATACCATCAAATTCTGACCAAAAAAAACTTCGTTCTTGCTATTTGCCCAAAGACCTTGCCCTTCTAATCCAGCTGTTCTCTTTGCGTTAGCGGTTGTATCGACGACAAAAATCCAATCTTCGGGTGCCTTCCTCACCCTTTTGAGCACAGTCCAGGCAAGCCGCCTCATGGCGCGGTTCATTGCAATTGAATCAAATTTTGAACCAGCTCTTGATAGGGATGAATGCGAAGGGGAAAAACAAGCGATGCGGACAAGTCGAGACAAAAAAGGAATCCCGCCCAAGGTCATAGCAATGAATAAACAAAGCATGGAGTGCGAGATTCCCACGTCCCGGAATATATCCTGATATCGCCCAGCAATCAACCTAGCCAAGGGTGGAATTCGAGTCAGAAGCATGTTTTCCTCGCCAGCAGCGGTTAAGAGGGAAAACTCTACTCCAAAAATTTTCAAAAGTCTCCACCACTGCGGAAACCTAATTATGCGAAATTGTTTTATTAAGAAAAAACCATCTCGTTACGTAATTGTGAATTTAGCGGGAAACGTGTGTTACCTTGTGGTCGACCAGAAACTGAAAATAGGCATCTACAAAAGGTAGCTGATCTTTTGTGATCACAGAAATAATTCTGACTTCTTTATTATAGTAATGAAGAAGCTCAATTGCTTTTATTGCTTTAGTGAAAGTGCCCTTTTGAAGGCGGTCTTTTCTATTGAGATCGTGAATCCAGCTCGGGCCATCAACACTGATTCCAAATGTCGTGTCTTCACGCAGAATGAGTTCCTTCCCGTACGTTATCACAACTGCGGGGTGACGGTTTGAATTTTTAGCTGGATAGTGATTGGGAACTCATTTTAACGAAGAGGAGGTTCCCATTGTCACTCCATTCAGATGCGTCTTCCGTTGGACTGGAAGAGGTAAAACAATTCTTTGCAAATTGGAGAAAAGAACGTAAATCCCGCAGGCAGCCCATACCTGATTTTCTCTGGAAAGCCGCAGGGCAGCTGTTCCCGCGTTACCCTCTTGGAGTGATAGCAAGGGAACTAAGCCTTGACTATAACCAGCTTAAATCCAAATTTCAGGAATCCGAAATTCAGTCCCCGTCTAAAAAAAAGGAAGCTTCTTCCTTACCCTCACCAAAATGGGAGGTCACTAAAATCATTTCCGTGCCTACGGAACCTCCAAAGACTTCTCCCATGGACTGGGAATTGAGCTCTCCAGGGGGCTGGACCTTGCGTTCCTTTCAGACTTTACATGAATCTCAGGTGGAGGCT
>JBIIVH010000011.1:0-84335 GCA_044339525.1 Silvanigrellaceae bacterium
TAATCGATTCATGCGGGTCTCTATATCCAATTTCACTTCTTAAACCTCCCATGCTAAAAATTTTTTGCATGGAAAGGTTTGTCAAAAGTCTTAAGAGGGCGCCACAGGCCTGGATTTGGCGCTTACAATAAACATCGATTGTTTCATCAGAGAAAGGATGATTTTCCCTTCCATCGTTTAAAACGACCTCAGTTAAATCATCAATACCTATAATTCGAGAAAGCATTTTTTCTACTAAAAATGTGTCGCCTCGTTTAACATCGTTTTCAACAGTTTCCTTGATGGCCGTTGTAAAGCGAATTCTTGATTTATGGATAGAGCTGATATATTCAGGAAGTATTATAAATTTGCCAACGAATAAAAATATGGAAATAATAACACTGTAAAAAATCAAAAAATATAAAACAAAAGCTGTTATAAATCTAAATTTTGTCATCTAGAATGAAGTCTCCAAAGCACGGGATAGTCATTTGGTGGTCTATGCCAATATTCATTTTCGGATAAAGGGCCAAAAATGAGTGAGCTCTGAAAATAATTTTTTTAAATAACATTCCAGATAAGTCATTGCTAAAAAAAAGGGTAGTAAACAAATATTTATTTCTAACATGTTTTTCTTGGGTAGTAAATTCAAAGTGTTGTGTGATTTGATTCTCTAATTTTAAAAACTCACCCTCAGTTGAAAATTTGTAACCTGCATTAACCGCCATTAAAGTGCCTTTGGAATGGCGATCAAAAAAGAGCATGGCCAGCTCCTCGATTGAAGAAGCTGCAGCCTCCTTTATGGTGTTTTTTGAACTACAACCCACAAGAATAACAGAAGAGTCTTGGGTAATCAACACGGATAGTACGGTTTGGTACTGATGCGATTTGATTAGGTAACTTTTCACACGGTATCCAAACTGCTCAATATTAATTAGTAAAGCTAGGTTTTTAGGAGGTAAAATTGTGTTATTAGTTTTTGCAATAAATCGTTTGCACACCCAAAAATTTACGAGCGCATCACGCTCCACGAGCTCCTGAATTGCCCGAGTTCTTGCTTTTTCTAAAAAAATTGATGTTGCTGCACCATATGGAACACTTCGGTCATAGCCAGGTAGACCACTGATAAATGAATTGCTCTGATTTAAAATTATGTAAACATTTCCGCGCTCATGTAACTCCACAAGGGCCTTGATTATGGCGGTTAAGCGGGAGCTTGAGAATGAAGAGCCAGTCGTGTTATTTCTGCGGAAATTGCAGAAAATCGCTACGTGGCCAATTCGAGGAATCGAAACCAAACAGAGCTGTATGTAAGAATTAAAAGCTAGGATTGGAAATAAGGCCAATCCTGACAAAATTAGCTCAAGCATCAAGTAAAACATTCGCTTCTTTAAATAATTATTATGTAGATGCCCCAATTCTTACTTAATTTCAGAACGAACAATGGAGTAGATGTTGCAGTCCAAAAACCGGCCATTTCTCATCGAGACCTTTCTCAAGCAGCCCTCAAACTGCATTCCAGCTTTTTCAATCATTCGAATGGAAGGCAGGTTTCCTACGTGACAAGTAGCCTGTATTCTATCTACGTTGTACCTTCGAAATAGAAAGGAGATGATAAGCTTCATTGCTTCAGTGCCGTATCCTTTCCCCATATCCTTTTCTTGAAATATCCTTACCCCTATTTCTAATCCGTTGAAATAGATAAACGGAGTATAAAAATAAATTAAACCCACGGGCATTTCTTCTTTATTCAAAATCATTAATTCTGAATAGGTATCAGAAAAGAATCCATTTTCTCTAAATTTTCGCTCTATATTCACTCTTGAATTAACGATGGTAAGTGGCCAAAATTTTCCATTAAAAGAAGTACTTTGGTTAAATTTACAGTACAGATCTAGATCGGTTTCTTCGATGAAACCGATATCAACATGAGTGCCTTCTAGCAGAACATTTCTCATAGCATCCTCTTTTACTTAAGACTCAGAATCGTGTCAAATGTGATCGTATTTGCAAAATATTGCAATGAGTTTTTGTCAATCGTATCGCTAACAAAAATCATACTGGGCATATAAAAGAGTGGGACAATAGCATGGTCGGCGAAAAGTTTTTCGTAAAAGGAACGAAGATATTGAATTCTGCTATCTCTGTCAGATGTGGCCGAGGCTTTGTTTAGTAAGCCTAATAGCTCAGGGCTGGGATCTGAAAAAAAATTCCAATTTCCAGAAAAATAGCCTTTGGTCTGTTTCAATGGATCTTGAGTGGAAATGAATGGAGCTGCGATGATGCCATCATATTTATTATTATCAAATGGCTGATTTAGCTCGTTTGGCTCCACCTCATGAATGGTAAGTTCCACTCCTTCCGTTTTTGTTAAAGTTATAATCTTTTCACGTAACGGACCTCCTATCAAATTTTTAGCCACTTTGACATTCAGTTTTGCTTTAACTCTCTCTGTTGAAATTGATTTAGGATTGATAACGTTTGCCAAGGCAAAGCCAGGAGGGTAAAGGGACAAAAGGGGTTTTAAAAATGGAAACTCTTTAAGTGAATGAGTTTTGTGAAAAGCGCGCAATACCGATGCTTTTATGGCATCCGCTTGCTGAATTCCTGGTCTAATTGATAGTACTGCGCTATTTCCGTTTGCAAATAAGAAGGCATTTTTTAAATCAGGAGAGAATTTTGAATTTAAGATGCTGGGAAATCCTTTATTGATTAATACGGTGTCTCTGTTTTTTTGATTTACAAGTGAGACCCAATTTTCTAATGAGGGTAAAGGCAGTAATGTAATTTTATCGTAAAGGCTGGTTTTGTATTTAGGATGTCTACGATTAACGGACAGTTCAATCCTTGACTCTGAAGATTCCGATACCTTATAAAGCCCACTGTAAACGATTTCTTTTTTTAGATCGGACTGTTTTGATCGAATCGCATTTTCATTCATATCTAGCAATTCAATAAAGCCAGGATCAAAATGTTTTAGACTGACTTTGAGTTGTGTGTCTGAAAGTTTTACGATACCATCACATTCTTCATTGAAAGACTCTTTATTTTTTTTGCATTCTATGTAATCCGAGAGTCTGGAGTATGATTTTTTGTTATGAACGCTTTTTTGCAGAGAATAAACAACATCCTCTGCCGTAATTTTTTCACCATTATGAAAATAACGATTTGATTGGAGAGTGAAGGTGTATGTTTTTTCCTGAGCGTTATAAAAATAGGAGTCTACTAAGTTCGCATTTAAATAACTCTTTTCACCAATTTCAATGAGTCGATCAGAAATATTGTAACATAAAGTCCACTGTTCAAAATTTTCTGTTTTTAATCCATCTATACTTTTAGGGAACTGAGCTAAATAAATGGATAGTTCTCCGGCATTCGCCATAAACGCTCCGAATGATAGATACAAAGCAAGGAGTCTGATAATAACCGACATTAATCATTTCCAAATATTTCTTGGAAAATAGGCTGTTCCTATTCTCGACGTCATTTACGCTCACTAACAAGGATTTGTATCTTTATCCTCAAACAATTCGAATTTCTCTTGATCTTTAATTGTTATCTTAGAACTGGGCACACTCCTGTCCGCAGACTCATTTCCACATGCCAATACAACAGTGGACCCAAAAAAAAGGGAAACTAAAAATCTTATAGCTCCTAAAAGACGCATTTTCGAACTCCTAAAAAAAACTAACAACTGTTGCACCTGCAAAAATGGTTTTCAATCGTGTGATATCAATCCATGGCAGCCTGAGCTTGGCACAAGGAAACGTTCTCTATCGCTTGCAAATCGTGTATTTCATAAGCCGCCAAGGAAGTCAAGGGTTTTATTTGTGACAAACACGCCTTTATCTGATGGTGCAAGTTCAAAGAAAAACCCCTCTCCCCATTCCCAAAGCTGCGAGGTCACCTCTTGGTAGGAGTCTCTACTGCAGCGCCTGGGTTGGTCTATGCTTTGCCGCAACCTTCCATGGTTATGTCACCTACGGGCTCCCGCAAGGTCAGGTCCGACCCTGCTTCACCTGTGGCCATCGCACCACCCAAGGCTTGCAAAGTTTGCTCAGCGAAATGGGGTCCACAGGCAATCAACGTGGTCCAGTCAAGGGGTGAGAGAAGAAGTCCATTGAAGGTTCCTTTGACCCCCTGGGGTGGGTTTTGTAAGGCATCTTGAATGGTAGCCTGTAGAACCATTCTTGAAACTCGCAGCTCCTCTGGACCACCTCCCGGCAGGGCAAGGGAGTTTGCGCGGATGGTTTCCTGAATTTTGGCAAAGTAGAGTTTGAGGGACTCCCCATCGATGGTCAAACTTCCCCCTGCACCCGGTGTCACCGTGGGGGTGGGTGTAGGTGTTGTGGTGGGGTCAGGGGTCGTCGAGGGGGGTGTGGGTCCCAGGGTTGGCGAGGCTGTAGGCGCCAGCGTCGCGTTGGCCACGGGCGCAGCTGTATCCCGATTCCCTTTGGATTCATCTGGGCAGGCCGTCAAGACAAGTGCCGCCGCACTCTGGATCAAAGCAAAAGTAACAGCACGAAACAAATTGAACCTCATAAAATGGTCTCCTATGGCAGGCTAAAGGGTTGGTTCCAGCGCCTGCAGAAAAGTTCCGAATTGAAAAGGATATAAGCCTACTTCTTCTGGAATTGTTGTGAAAAACTCTCTTTGTTGTTCCCTGCGAAAGACGGCCCAGTCATCAGGAAACCCAAGCTGGAAGTCGTTTCCAACTTCACGTAAGAGTCCCTGTGTTACGAGATAGGGAATCCAGGAGAGGATGGCTTCCTCCATGCTGAGTGATTCACCAAACTCCTGTCGTCGTGTGACGCAGTTGCGCTCGATGCGACTCATCATTCCAAGTATTTTTCGTCTTGATAATGGCTGGACTGGGAGCGAATGTAAGTCTTTTGTGCCCATTAAACTGTTTGTTACACATCCTGAGTCGTAGGTTCTGGTCAGGCGCCTCTCAGTTTTGTAGGCTGGAAAACTTCCTATAAACCCTAAAGCGACTCGCATCCCTGCTCGATCTTTCTTCCATGCTTGAAGGAGCAGAGAGTTCTCCTCCTCACTCAGCACGATGTTTTCTGGCACATTTCGAACGATAACAGAGGTTTTTGGAGTCCACTCTCCATATACAGTGCCTTCGTCCCTTCCAAAATGAAGCACAAGATTTACATCCATAAGCGCGAGTGAAAATAGAGTGATTCCGTCTTGGCTCTGTCCGGTCTGGGTTGCAATTTGGCGCTTCACGATTTCGTCAACCGCTAAAGGCAGGCGCTCCAGCCCTGCTACGAGGGAAATGCGGGGAGTTTTGGCCAAGGGATTCCAGCTGAAGATCGGGGTGCCCAACCGGGGATTTGTTGCTAGGTCCATCCGGTAAGGTGCCCACCAAAACGTTCCAATATCGTCTTTATCTCGAAAAATTCGAAACGTTTGCTCTACTCCATCCACTGGTGTGACCACCAAAAGGGCCTTCTCTATCTGGGGTAGAGCTGAAGCACCTTTCCCTTTAATGGTGCAGACCCCTAACAGACCTATTAAAATAAATCTTGCGACTCTGAAATGGTTTATTGTAACGTTCATTTTATTGCCCTCCATGACAGAGTAGACCAGGAATGAGGTCACAGTATCGCATCCCACCCACAAACGCGGATAAGGTAAAAGGATGTATTTGTTCCTGACCCAGAGAGCTTAAGGGGTCCTTGATCTCCATTCTAACAAGATGGTTAAATCCATTACCCTCCACTAGTCGTTGGACAAATCGGTCTACCCTACCTTCGGGGATTTTAAAACGACTGGTCCATCGCGAGCCTGGTAGCAAGTCAACGGTGGAAAATTGGTTTTGAACCTCCGCTTCAAATTCCTCTACCAGCACAGGATCGACATCGATCCCCGTCACTCTCGGAAATAGCGGACGAACGATAGGTGCTACTCCAAACTTCATTTGTAATAGAGAGGTGAGTTCAGCGACTTCCTGGGTCCAGTCCAACGGGGCCAAGGATACCGTGACGATGAGACTTCCATCGGGGCTCATTCTCTTGGCAATTTCATGCGACCCGTCGGGATTTGAAACAATCTCAAAATAATCAGGCAGACGATGGAATATTCGGGACTGGACGGAGTCTGGGAACACCTCCCAAACCTTTCTACCATCGGGCGACCCAACGGCTATCTTATGTTCAAACATTGGGGCCGCCAGACATGAGTCTTCCAAAATTAGGGATACTAAGCTTATGGTAGCCGCTATAAATGATACTAACATAGTCATTTGTAATCCTCCTAAGGCTGACCCAATTGTGATTGCAGGGTTGAAACTATGGCATCCTCTTCTGCTGAACTTAGCCTGAAACTCGAAGTGAGATGGTGTTCCTCACCCGTATCATCATGCACGATCCAGTTTAACGTACCGCTGACAATGCTTCGCAGATAGTTTGGAATGGAATTGGAAAGAAGTGATGAAAACAAGCCTTTTCTTTCTATACTGACACCAATCCACTTTTCCATTGAAAACAAGTCAAGTGTGCCATTTCCCTGAATATTTACGTCATTTTCAGTGCGCAGAAAAGAGATTTCCACCGCAGAGGCATTGAGTGGCACCACAGGCTTGCCAGGAAAGGCGCTTTGGGCACACTTTAAATCGACTGGGAAAGAAGCTAGTCGAAGCCTAAGAGCAAGATTTAGTTTGTCCATCCCCGCTTCTCGCACCGCATCCACACCAAAGCCAGTCGCGGATGAACTTGTTGCCAGAATGACCTTACGCAACATAATGTAAATTTGCCTTGTGGCTGCGGGATTGATGCTGTCTGCACGGGCTATAAATAATGCCGATGTATCACAACGGATCCCCGGCAGATGCGGCATGGCAACAAGCTCGATGGCTGAAGCGCTCAGGCCAGGAAAGAACCCTAGACCAAGCACAAAAAACCAGCCTAGACAATAAAGATGACGCATTGTAGCAACCTCCGTTGGAAAACGTCAATCAAATAGAAATTAGAATTCACACCCAACTGCCGTTACCGCGCAGTAAGGAACTTCATTTAGACGGAGCTGAAAAGAGAATTTTCTCGTTTCGAAGTTACCGTCACCCAGTTGGAATTTGCTGCTGCCTTCGATCACGCCTAGAGGCAGCTTTCCTTGCACCACCTCTTGCTTAAACCACTGCGTCCCCCGGGCGTTGGTTTTGAATAAAAAAGAAAGCGGTGCGCCAAGTGGAACTTTATGAGGAGGCACAGACCTAACTTCAAATACATCGTCATCTTCAAAAACGTGGATCGAAGTATCAAACACGGGTAGTATGGCGAGTTCTACATTTTCATTTGACATCCCATGCAATGAAGCCACCTTTTCCTTAAGTAATTCAGCGTGTTTTTTGACAGAGGCGCTGGGCTCAAGTCGCAGCGTAAAAGATGTCATGGCTCTTTTATTGGGGAGTGGTTTGTATGACCACTGCTTTTGCCCCAAATCATTTGTCTCAAGGACGGATTCTGTAGGGATAAAGTAGAGCCTAAGTCGCGAGGGATTTGCGGAGTAGTTTTCGGAATCCTCAAACACGATTTCTCCGGACTCAGGTACGATAAACGTGGCGCTGTCCAGGGGGGCGGCCTGGGCCCCCGAATAGCCGCAAAAAGCACTTACTAAAAGTGCAATGGAGTGTAAATGATTTGATAATTTCATGAAAAATTTCCTTTAAATTATTTAATAAATTATAATTTATTCAAAACGATGGGTGGTTTGTATACAAACTCAATTTGTTTTTCCGTAAATTTGGTTTGAGTCGTTGGTTTTTCCAGTTCCTGTTCCACGGTCTGCGAATGTCCTGGCTGCAGTGAACGAAAGGCAACATAGCCCTCCGAATAGCCATGGGTTACCCCCGATAGGGCAGTTTCAAAAAGCCGGGTCATAAACACGGCGTAGTCATAGGCATTGTCCTTGCGAAGTTTGGCCAAGTCATTGCATGCGTTTGTGTGGTCATTGGAATTTTGAAAAAGGAAGGGGTTGAATCCTCCTGTGCCTTTGATGGCGCAGGGGTCGAATCCCAGTTGTTTAACCGTGTAGGCACTTGCAGTGGCTTTGCCTGTCACGGTTTCCTCATTGCTACCTTGCATCTTTAGTTTAGCAAGACCCAGATCCCCGCTCACCTCTTTTGAAAGTTTAGAAAGATTGATATTTACGCTCAACTTACGGCCAGGGATATCGATGTTACTGACTTGGCTGGCCTTTACCGAAAGATTCATTTCCACACTAAAGATCTCACTCATCCGATTTTTGAGCTCCTCAAATGTTGGTGCCTGGAATTCGTTTTTTTTCCATATTGTACAAACACCCAGGTCTTGTCCGAATTCAAACGTAAATGTATTGGGTTTATCCAGGTTTAAAACGGAGCAATTAATTTTTAGATCGTCTGGCTGGGTTACAACGACGTTGAAGTTTCGACTGGGCATTTCGGAAACGCGCATACTGTCTAGAGATCCTGCAGCCTCCGCAACAATATAGAGTTGTTGGACTAGTTTCGATTTACCCTCATCCTCGCCCGCAGTTTGACCCATGTACTGGAATTTCAGTTCTGGAAGTCGGATATCTATTCTTTTACCTGCGTTCATTCGGTATAGGGCGCCCGGCTGGGTAAGTTCTTTAGTGCTATCAACATGTAATGCCCCTCCCACGACGCCGAAAGCAGGAATAGTCAGAAAGGTAAAAAATGCTGTGACCGCGTACCTGCTTAACATAAATGTTTTCATATTTTAGACCTTACTCGTGTTTTCATTTGTTGTACTTTCTCTTTTGGGGTCCAGGATCGTAGATAAGACCCTGGTCACATTAGCGCCAAGCCGTGTTTAGAAGCAAAATCAACAAGTTCTTGGAATCCATTAAATTCAATCTGCTTTTGTATGGGCAGATTTGAATCCACCCGGCAGGTTGGGTAGAAGAATTTGGTTGTTTGAAAAATCTTTTGTGGTAAACTCTGATCATTTACGTCTTCTCCATTAAGCTTTACAGGTAAATAATGAGTGTAATCTGTCGCCACCCTCTCTCCCTGGCCAAGTCTTTCGCTGCTGAAAACGCGATAGGTTTGCACCACTCGTCCCGTTAGGATGGAGAGGGCATTGGCTTCTGGCGCTGGAATGGACTTTTGCTCAGCCTGGCTCCTCACTCTTTGTAAAACATCAAGAGCACAGGAAAAGTTATTTAGGCCTTTTTTGTTAAGCACGATTCGGATGGGCTCCGAAATTCCCTGCACGGTCATCATGCTTCGCGCCGAAGGATCGGCAGATGGTTCACCGTCTGCAGCCGTCAAAATTTGAATCCCAGCATTGGATTTGACCGGCGTGAACAGGCTTGTTTTAGCCATTGGGTAAAAGAAACGAATTGGTCCGTACTTGGCTTCCAAGGCGGAAGGAACGTTTGCGGATGTGCTGGTCATGAGTGAGAAATCGAGGATAAGTTCGTTCAAATCCCCAAAATCATCATAGTTGGGCCGAAAATGGAAGTCATGCACTCCACTTTCTGGGTCAAAAGCCGGCACCACCTGATTTGGTAGAGAGTGTACCGAGTGAATCTTGGTTCCTGTTGGATCATTAGTGGCGTCTATCAAATCCCAAAGGGCCACCATTCCTGGTCCACCTTGATTTACGTCAATCGGAAAAGGTATCGCTGCCTGGGCCATGGCCGTCCCCGATAAAAGCATGCCAGCGGCACAGGTAAGGAGTTTTCCTATCCGTTTATTTAGATTCATATTCGTTATCCTTTCAAAAGTTAAATATTCAATTCACTACAGCCAGGAGTATTTTTACCTAAGTATTTACTCCAGTGCTGGGTTTGGACTCAAAAAACATCCCAGAATTGATTATTCCACTGGAGGTTTCTTCTTGACTCCGGTCATGACGGGAGCAGGGTTCGCAGGATCGAAATTCGGTAGGTTAGGCTCCTTGCCAAGTTCCCGATCCGTCTGAATTCCCAAGTCATCGTCTTCCCATTTCATGGGACAGCCCGTGGCGCCTGTGCGGATATTGATAAAAAGATCGGGATGGTCACGGCACATGTAGCTAAACGAGCTACCCACCACCGCTGGAAGATTTACAATTCCTTCGCTAACGATATCGTAAGTGTACTCCTTGTTTTCGATGGTCACCTCTTTGTTCCAGGTCCAATTCACGGCCGAGGCACCACAAAAGCTAAAGAATTTGCCACCTGGGGCGGAGCACTCCGCTTTAGGTTCGGGAACGGTCACCGGCATCCAATTGGATTCCATGGGTTTGAAGACTTTTGCTAGGACAATCTTGGATAGTTCATCGGCGAGCCGATTTTGCCTTTCCGTTTCTGTCATGTCTCCGCCACCACTTCGACTCCAGATCTTCACCACCTGTTTTTCCATGGCACGCTTCAGGACATTTCGGATTTGCCCTTGTGACGCCAAGCTCACTTTACCCTTGTTTAAACACAAATAGGTGCACCCTTCCGCTTCGCTCTTTACGGCGATTCTGGACTCGGTCTGAAGGAAAGACTGCAGTGAACTCCAATTGATGTTGGCACGAATCTGCATGGGCTTCAGCACAGCCCGGAACGTGTAGTTGTAATTCACTCCAAGGGAAGCGCCTGTGGTGTAGGCAGTCACAACCTGGTAGATGGCCTTTCGACTAATCCAAAGACTCAAGGCGGCGGGGGTGTCTGGGATTACTGTCTGGACTGTGTCTACGGCCCCCAAAAAGATCTCTGAGTTTTTATCTGTTATGGTTAAAGACCAGCCACCTGCAATGGGTGCCAAGGGAGCAATTCGTTTTCCCTCCTGCTGGTACCTTTGGATGGCATCCTTTCGTGCCTTACTAAACTCAGCACGTACCGTAAAGCTTAGGAAGCCTCCGTCTTCATTGTAGGCCATGCCAAACTGTGGTCTTTGGTCGGGTTCCCCTGCCGGGGGAAAAACAGTGACTCTATCATAGGGGGCGTAGTAGAGATTGGGATCATCGGTGTCTCCAAAAAAGATGGGAATCAGCTGATCGTCCACAGGAGCTTCATTTCCTTTGGCAATTTTGAAGATATCGTTCCATTTTTCCGCCGAAGGCAAGGCATTTGCCCTTAACGATATTCCTGCTAGCAATAAACCTGTACCCAAATAAATCAAACGGCTCATATAGAGACTCCTTAAAAACCCTCACTGAGGGTGTGTGCTTTTGAGTTGCCCGACCACCGAGCAACCCCTTCCAGGGACATGGAATTTAAGTTCTGCAGAGCATTGTCTGCCTTAACTTTTTGCATTGCAGAGGGCTCAATGCGTTTTCCGAGGCATCCACAAAAGACAACGTCGGAAGGCTTGCCAGGGGAGCCAGATCGGCAATGCGGTTTGCGCTCACCCCAAGATGGGTGAGTTTGAGAAATCCGGCCCCACTGGGGAATGATTCGATCTGGTTTCCATGCAGCCATAGCTGCTTAAGTGCGGGATTGACTCCCAAAGGCCCGACGTCACGAATCAAGTTACCGCCCAAATGGAGAATCCGTAGCTCTTTTAGCTGTGCCAGTGAGCCCACTTCTCTGATTTCATTGCCCGTTAAAAACAGGGCTTCGAGTTTTGTAAGTGGCGCAATGCTATGCACGTCTTTCAATTTGTTTTGGGCCAGGTGAAGGCTGCGCAGGCGTGGCAAACGGTCTAGCCCCTTTACCTCGGATATGGCATTTCCTTCCAGATAGAGAGTTTCCAGTGTGGGAAAAGAGCCCAGCACACGAGTTGAAGTCAGCCCTAGGTTCTGTAGGGAGAGCTCTTTTTTCGTGGTGACTCTCCGCACGGCCTCTTGGCAGTCCGTGGCTCCCACAGCCTTAACAACGGCATTTAAGGTGATTTGGTCGGCGTCGTCTAGGGCTTTGTCTGTGCAAATATCATTACCATAAATGGTTATCATTTCTGAATGATTTTCTAGGGAGTCCTTCACACCAGCGATTGGCATGCCTTTAGAATTCTTCAGGGCGGCCTGCATGCCCCCATAGATGGCCAACGCCGCAGCGGGGAGAATCACAAGTGTCTTCATACTGCATATCCAGCGATTTATCTTCAAAATATCCTCCAATTACATAAATAAATTAATTAAAAAATTTTGATTAGATCTGTGTCACTCTAACTCTCCTTACAAAGGCTTTGGCGGAGCCTGCTAAGGTAACAAGCTCATCAGCTACTAATCCAAAGGGAACCCGGGCACTCACCCATTGACTATATTCCGCGTTCCCTACTTTAAACTGCTTACGTGTGTAGACGGTGTGGGGAGACCCCATGATATGCGCCGCCTCTGATCCAAACGTGTTGGCAAAAACAAAGGGGTGCCCGCAGTTTTCTTCGGTCAAATCATCTGACTTTGGCACCAGGGGCACACGGACGATGTGCTCCCGAATTTCATTTGCCGTGTCTCCGAGGGGAGTGTGGCGCTGGATGGAAACGCTTGCCGAATGCTGTGAAGGGTTTAAGCCTGTGACTGTCCAGGTCTCTTCAAAAGCTTCCAAAGGCCCTGCAAGGGGACCTTGCTGAACTTCGTAGGAAACCATGGTTCCCACTCGAAGCAGCTGATAGGATGCTTCCATTGCCATTGCATAATCTTTCAAAAAAGCCTTTCGCCCCGCAAAATGTTCACAGAGTTCGGCGACTTGGCTTATCGAACCTAAAGGGCTACTAGAGCGTTGGGGGTCAATTTTAGGTTCTACGATGCCCTTTTGGGGTGCTTGTGCTTTACCCATTTGAGCTGCTCCAAAGTGTCGGACTCCTGCCGCCAGCCCACCGGCGCTAGCCATCACGGCCACCACCACCCCAATCCGTGTGAGAGCCTTACTCCTGTTTTGTGTGATTTTGCGGGTCATAGTTCTCATTTCCTTTCCTTCTGGGTTTTAATTGGCCTTCTCTCATAAGGAGGCAGCATCTTGAGGGTCTGAAGTTGAATTTCGAAAATCATCCCTGGTCTGGATCCTCTGTTTTGTCTGGATGATCGATTTCCCAAAACCATTTCATGAGAGTGTGTTCTGGGACTTTCGCGGTTTCTCCTTCGGCACTCAATAGAAAAAGTGATTTCCAAGGCTCCCATGCAAAATCAAACACGAGGGCATCTTCCATTGTGAAAAGTGAACGAAGGTGATCTTGTAGAGATTGTAAAAGGTCGCGTCGAAGAAAATATTCGGAAACCAGAAATCCACCCATTTTGTGAACATCCAAATATAAAATGTCTTTTTTTGTGATCGAGAATGCATCTAGCCAGGATTTTAAGGGAACTGGGCTAGACGTCAGACGCGGAAAAAGATGGTCCATGAAGCGGGTAAGTCGTGTATGAACCCCAGGGCTTTTAAGTTCTGCTACGAAATTTTGCCAAACCCTTTTAATTTCCGCCGAATTTTTGTAGTGATCCGAATCAATGGAAATTCGACGCAAAGCACCAAGGGAGGTTGCTAGGAATTCGATTTCACCGGTGGGTGTACTACCAATCATGCCCGTGATATAAGACGAAATAGCATGGCCTAGCTCCGTCATGTGTTCAATATTATTGAAAGTAAGATCTTGGTCTAAGAAGAGAAATACGCCCTGCTCTATCAGCGTAAGTGCTGTCCTTCGCTCACTTGTGTTTCCCTGCTTCACGGCTGTCAGAATCTGTGGAAATATTGCGCTTTCTAGGCGAAAGCTCTCGGCAGAGTTGGCGGCGGAAAAACACTGCGTCCGAACCGCAAAGGGCAGCAACATGTTTTGGACACATTCCTCCAAAATAGGAGAAAGTGCGTTTAAACTGTTTTGATGATGAGAGGCCCCTTCCGGGGGCAAAAAGTTGTGCTTCACCAAAAGAGCCAGTGTAATGCCGAGGCGCGAAACGGCTTCCTGTGCGTTAGGGGCTCTGGCGGAGACTAAACTGATTTCTTCGCGCATCACTCTCAAAATTTCATTAAAAAGCAGTGTATTTTGTTCTTGAGTGGGATTCAGAACACTTACGCTTGATAACAGATCCAAGGCACCCATCACGATTTCTCTGTCCCGTGCAGGCTCTGTGAGCACGCTTAAAGCGACTTTGCGCGCGGTCTCTCTATCGACAGTAGATGCAAAGGCCAGTCGACCCAGGGCACGAAGAGCCTGGGATCGAACGGCAGCGTCCTCGCTTGGATCTTTGGCGTGCTGATCGATCCACGTCCACACACTGGTTTTGGTGCGTAGAAGTTGTGCTCCCATGCCAATAGCGCAGATATTTTCTGGTGCCATAAAATCGATTTTAGCCACATCCTCCAAAGTGTTTACCTTGGAATAAATGCCTGCATTTACGGTGACTTTTTTACAGTCAAAGAGAGTTCCGAGTTTTTTATGATCCAGCCGCCCGCTATAGGTGCTGTTGACATCGGCCTGCCATCTTTTGCCAATCCCCGCTATGGCTGCTGCCTTTTCGGCCGGCTCTTGGGACAGCATTCCGTTCATAAGCGCCAGCATTGCAAGGCCAGAGGGGTAACGCCGATTCCCCAAACCTTCCATGGCGGCAACGCGAACCTCTGGAAGTCGATTCAAAGAGGCCTCAAGGAGCAAAAAAGTGGACGTAACGGAATCGTCGCCAAGTTCAGACAAAACACGCGCCGCGTAGGTTAGCAGTTTTTGAGAGATTGGGTCGTCTATACCATCGCTACTATCAAGTTCGGCTATCCACACCCAATTGGCCTCTATACGATCCCATAGATTGGCAGAGGCGGACCCTCTGAGAAGGCCCTCATAGAGAGCGACTTTTAGATTGCGTGAGTTGATTTTGATTTCACTTGCCCTATAGAGCCGTCCAAACTCAGCCATGTCATATATATCCTCGCTAGCGCTGCAATATGACGCTAGGGAACTTGATCTTTCTCCATTTGCAAGTGAGCAATAATAATTATGAAGATGATTGATTTCTATTTCAGAATCATTTTGAATTATTCTTTCAATGTATTTATCGCGTACTCCGAACCCTTGCAAAAGCCCATCTATCGAATCGCGCACCCTGGGAAGCACATATCTGAGACGTGTGGCATCACATCCCTCACCTTTGAATTCTTGGCTCAGGCAAACTTCATAGCGGTACCGATCGCAGTAAACATCAAACTGATCTTGGGTAACATTGCAAACCCGTTTGACGACCTCCTGGCATTGATTTCCCAAAAAACCTTCTGGTTTGCATTTGTTAAAGTTAAAGTCCATACAAAACCAGGCTTCCGCGTTGATTGGAAAGGAGCAGGTTTTTTGCGCCAGGGCTTCACAAGGGGGATCCATCATGCCCCGCTGGCGGCAGGCAAAGAACTGCTGTTGTTCTTCGTGTGTCAATTCTGTAAGGTCGATAGGAGCATCTGCTTTTGCAAGCGCCGCATCCAAAAGTGGAGCAATGATAATCAAGAACCGTAGCATTTTATTCACAATAAATTCCCTTCCTAAAGCAGCCAAACAGAAGTCTCTTTTTTGCCTTCCATCATAGCGGCAAACAGCATTGTTATTTTGTGACCATTATTGTCCACCGGATACCAAGTGAAATAGGCTGCTAGTTTCTTGTCTTGAGATCTTAAGGCTAGTCTGCCGTTTCGGATGGCGTATTCTCCCTTTAAAAGTTGAGGAGAGAATGAAACTTTGCTTGTGAATGCGAAGAGTCCTGTCGAAGTATCGGTGGGCGAGGTGGGAAAGAATGTGAGCTCTCCTACCTTTTCAAGAGTAGTAAAGCTTGTGGCAACACGGAGTGTACCTCTATTAACAAACCTTGCGATGACTTTATTGCAGTCTTCTTTGTCACACATCGTTTCCGGATCTGGCTCTCCCGGCCACTCTGCATTGGGAGTGGGTGCGGGAGTGGCCGTAACCTCGGGGGTGGGATCTTTTGTGTTGCCCTCTCCCACAATGAGGTCCAGAGTCCGCGTTTCTATTACTACGCCATCCCTGCTCGCTATAGACTCCAAACCTAATTCAGTGGGAGGCAGTGCTGGCAAGCTGATTTCAACTGTTTTGGAGCATCCACCTCCTGTGGTCTTAATCTTACTAGGACGGGGATCGTTTTGGGTGGGATAGTCTGGAACAAAAAGCTTTGATTCCACCTGCGACCCATCGAGGCACTGGGAAAAGTGAACATTTACGGTCGTTTCGGTGTTGGGCTCAATCCTTATTTTATTGGAGTCGCCCGTTTTTCCAGACCCTTTTTTGCCCTCGGCGTCGGGAGCAGAGGATGAAATGGGTTCCGTGCGCTGCGGGTTTCCGCCTCCGGAAGGACGATCACAAGCCAACGAAACAAGAATGGGACCAATCACAAAAATAGAGCTACGAAGCATAAGGGAAGACATAAGTTTTTTCCTTTCTATCAAGTCAATTCATACAAACGGATTCACTCAGAAACATCTTCTACCGACGTGAATCTGGCAGTGATGGGGATGGATGTGCGCACATGGAAGGGTTGAAGAATTCCTGATTCGGTGCGTGAGAACCCCTCACACGACACACTCGCGCTTCCGTTTGCTCCCAATCGCAGGAGCGTTCGTTCGAAGGCATTGGCGTCGTTTGTCTCAAATCGAGCCAGGTAGATGTATCCAGCTGGAAGGTTGTAGGTTCCGTCGAAGGGTATTGTGATTGAAGTTGTAATGGAGAAAACCTGCGATGCCGTAAATGCCTTCGGCGGCACCCCGTCCAGGGAGACCGAGGCCTCCAAACATTTCAGAGGTTCCACCAGAAAATCAGGCTTTTTTCCCAGAAGATTGGCAAAGTCGTTAAGAATGTAGATGGTTTCGAATAGGTTTGCTTTAGGCTGAAGAAGGAAGGAGTATTCAGTGCTACCTCCTGCGAGTGGGCGTCGCCATAGGACTAAATCATTTTGTAAAGAGCTGGTGTGCCCTACAAACTCAGAAGGAAACAAATAGTGGACGTTGGGTTGGTTGGAATCGGGGAAAAGTTTGGCTTTGCCCTGGAGGCTACTGAGGCCGAGCTCTTCTGCGACATCGGTGAAGACAGGTGCGGCCTTAGCTGCAAAACTCATAAAGCTAAGTATGACAGGAATCCGGGCCATCAAGATAAGCTTCATTCTAAGTTCCCTCCTCAGAAACGGTTGTGAACTCCCTTATGCAAGCTTTATGCCAAATTTTGTATTGGTGAATTTTAGGAGGGCCCTGTAGCGCCCCAGGACGCATTGGAGTCATCTATTGGATCGTTATAATTGTTTTTTTATAATGATATAAATTTTTTAAATCTACTTAGTTTGGTTGAGTGGATTTTCCTTTAATAGGCATCGGCTCACCCCATAAAGCCACCATAGATTGTCCCAAAATGAGACGATTAGGTTCATTTTAAGACAAACCCACTTGTGTCCCTAGGCTGGTCCAGATTTCAAAATCTGAAAATTTTAAAAAATTTATTAATATCAGCTATTTAAATTTATGCTTCGTTTGTTTTGGGAGGCTCCGTGCTTTGGCGCAGAATTTGCATAGGAGTCTTTGAAGAACAACCGGATGGGTCAGAGCTCAAACGCACTGGAGGTGGAATATGTCTAAGATCAACGAACGTGTGCTTATCATCTCTGGATTTAATCTGACGAGAAGACCAGAAGTGGAGCAACTGGCCGAAATCGCGCGCAAAAAATTTGGTCTGGGATGCCTCCTCACTCGTAACGCACTGTCTGCCCAAGATAGGAGTCTAACCGATTGGAGTCTTGAGGTGGGAGATGAACCCATTTCCTATGTACGAAGTGTGAAAAGTTACCTTAGTGAAAATCGGCTCACTGCGGTGGGCATCATTCCTTTTTCTGACGACTCCACGGAGGCCGCCGCTGCATTTGCTAGGGCAAATAACCTGCCCTGTTTTTCAGAGGCTGCAGGGCGATTGGCTTTCTCAAAAGCACAATACCGAACGGAGGAAAATCGTCTTTCCTCGCTTCCACCTTCCTGTTTTAGTCCCAAGAGTGTTTCGATTTCATCATTGGAAGACGTGGAAGGGCTTTTTACACATCACCAAGCTTGGGTGATAAAGCCCACCTCGGAAGGAAATAATAGGGGAGTGGTGAAGGCTTTTTCTATCGATGGGGTGAAAAATCACTGGCCCTGGATTAAAAGCAATGGCTCGCGAGGGTTAATGGCGGAACAATTGATTCCATTTGAAGATGAATTTTCCATTGATGGTATAGGTGAAAACTGGTTTATAACACACAAAATCACCTCAGAAGGGGAGTTTCCCACGGAATGTGGTCAGGCAATGATTCCCGTCGATCCCAAGCTAAAGACACTCTTAGGACAGGCCTTCCAGCACCTCAATGCAGTCCTTGGAAAAAATCCACTTGCCTTTCATCATGAAATTAAAGTGAGTGCGGATTTTAGCCAGTTTAGTGTTGTGGAGCCAAATCTGCGTCCTGCGGGAATGGGAATTTGGGAGCTCGCCCGATTGTCGTATGGTATCGATCTCTATGAGCATCTTGTAGAGGCTGCGGTTCAGGGAAGTGTTCCTACCCCCCATTTTGATTTAAAAAGATCGAGCTTTACCATGCTGATCTCTTCTCCCGTACAGGGGGTATTTAAAGGAATAAAATCAAATCAAGAAGTGCATCAGGTGCTCATAGAAAAAGTAACACATGAACTCGGTTCGGATAAAGAACATGTTGTAGATGTAAGTGATTGGGCCGCTGTGGATTCTTTTGTAGAGAATCAAGTGAAAGACAACTCAAACTACGTGATTAAAATCACAGCTTCAACCTCTGCCACCTTGTCAAATCTCAAAGAGCTCTATGGAAAAATCGAAAACGCAACCAAAGAAGAAATTAAAAAACTTGTGGCAACAGATTTGTAAAAAAGAAAATTAATTTTAGGAGAGAAAATATGATACATAAAAATAAAATTGAAAACAAAAAAAATAGAGTTTTGGTGTTGCATCGTATTCCCTATCACAAAATAGATTATCACCTTGGCTTCAATGAGGAAGACACGGAAGTGACTTTCTTTGGAAAAAAGACAGCAAATGAATCGATTCCCAGTCTTTTTGGCTATCAGGTGGTGGAGCGAACGGAAGGTAAAGAGCTTGTGGTGGATGCTTTGGAAACGTTCGGAGAAAAATCCGGATTTACGCATGTTTTTAGTTTGTCCGAGTATGAACTCCTGGAAGCCGCACGCCTGAGAGAAGCCTGGGGGATATCTGGAGCTTCGGTGGGAAGTGTGCTTAAAGTTCGAGACAAAATCCTCATGAAAAATGCGGTTAAAAAAGCAAATTTGAGAGTGCCAAGTTACTTTACATTATTGGATTTCATGCAGATAAATATTAACAAAATTGATGAAACCATGGTCAAAATAGATTTAGAAAAGGAGGCACAAACTCCCCGCTGGATCCTCAAACCCATTTCCGGGGCTTCTTCGGAAAATACGCGTTCCTATGTCAGCACCAATTCTCTACGAGAGTGGGTGAGGGATCAGTTATCTCCTGATGAAATGGAGAACTATGAGGTGGAGGAATTTATCAATCAACCCATTATTCATTTTGACGGAATTGTGGAACGTGGAAAGGTTAAGTCCTGCTTAAAGAGTCGTTACTTTGGAACGTGTTTGGACTATGTCAATTTGGGAAAGCCATTAGGCTCCTATCAATGTGAGATGAGTCTGGGAGAGAAGGAATGGGTGGAACAGATCGTTGCTGCCGTGGAAATCAAATCAGGATGTTTTCATCTTGAGGCGTTTGAGGTGCCATTAGAAACACCTTCCGCGAAAGTTTTCCAAGACCCAGAAAGCGTTGCACCACCAAAGCATATCTTTCTTGAAATTGCAAACCGAGTGGGAGGCGGAGAAATTGCAGAGGTGTACAAACGAGCCACGGGAATTCACCTTCCCTCCACGGAGATCAAATGTTTGATGGGGGAACCTTGGAACTCCAACGAAGTCCGTTCTTCCTCGTTTTACGGATTTTTTGTGTATCCCACGCACCATCTAAAAGGTAAAGAGGTGCGGTTGGTGTCTCGTACTAAGGCCCATGAATCCCTGCCTCTATTCAACCAAAGGCTGGACTTTTCGGTAAAAAATGAAAAAGGGCAACCCACATTCCAAGCCATTGAGAGCCTGGCAGCTGGATGTTTTTCGGCGGATTCCGAAGCTCAATGCCAAGAGATTTTGGCAAGTTTATTCGAGGATCTTAGTGTAGAAGAATTTGAGAAAAAAGATCATCTTGGTGATGAAGCCCACCAAAAATGGAGAGAACCCAAATGACAAATTCTATGAATCGTGTTGCAGATGTAAAGGGAGATGCACTAAAACAGGGGGAGACTTTCCCATTAGCACCTCTTTTTTTAGTGCGAATCATTTCCACGTTAGCCGATTATAGTTTGATTTATTTTGTGCCCATGTTTGTTTTTAAACACACCCAAAGTGTGACAGGCACAGGACTTTCTTATCTATTTGAATGGTTGCCTAGGGTGTTACTTTTTCCGTTAGTGGGCGCTCTCATTGATCGATTTACATCTAAACGAATCATTGTTTGTGCGGATTTTTGTAGAATGATGGTGGTGTTTTTAGCATTGTTGTTACTTAATGTGTTTGGTTCAAGTGGGCCAAGCGTGAGTGTTCCTGTGCTTGTGGGTGTGGCCTCTTTGGCTTCCCTTTTTGGATCCCATTCGTTCTTGGGGGCGGAAACTTTGATGCCAAAATACCTAAGTGGTCGCAAATTAACCTCCGCTCAGAGTTTGATGGAGGGAGGAAATGTATTTGCCATGTGCATGGGGCCGTTTGTGGCCGGAATGGCTTTTAAATATCTGAACACTCAAACCGTATTGGCGGTGTTGGCGGGTGTGTATGGGATATCGTTTCTTTTGAGCTCCCAAGCGATCCTGTCTCCGGCTTCTAGGGACTTGTCGTCCAAGGGGTTGGGCTGGGTTCGTGATTTGTGGAGGTCGGATTTTGGTTTTGGTCGTATTTTTTCAGACCTTAAACTGACGGGATTATGTCTGTTGGGATTTGCGTGTAACTTTTTATTTGGAACGGTAATGGCGCTAGGACCAGCCCTTTGCAAAGAACGATTTGGGAAAGATGAGTCCGCTTTTGGTGTGATCGGTTCAAGCCTAGGGTTGGTGAGCCTAGCGGCTTTGGTTTTGTTACCTTTTATTCGAAAGCGTTTGACCATAGAACAAATTTACAAGATATCGATTTTTTTCGTAATATCATGTTTTTCTATGTTGCCTTTTGTAAAACATTTTCAGACTTTTTCCTTCCTGCTGGCGCTTGCCACTGCAGGGATTGTGGTGCTTAATATTTTTGTACGCACCAAACGAGCGGAGTGGATCGATTCCAAGATTCTTGGAAAAGTAACAGGGGCTTGTTTGGCGTGTGTGCAGTTCTCACTGCCCTTAGCCGGGTCTGTAGTAGCTCTTTTAGGGTCTCATTATGCAGTAGATGCTGTACAGATGGTTTCGGCAACGGTGGGTCTAGTGACAGTAGTGATTGCTGTGTTGATTCTTAGAAAGTCCATGGGCCCCCTGGTTCCGAATGCGGAAACTTGAGATCTTGTTTAAAGCAGGGACGGCAAGCGCAGTAGTGTTTGTGGAGGCATTGGCCTTGAACTTTTTGCTATTGCTTGTCTTTCCTTTTGATCGAGTTGCAAAGGTTGCATGGAGGAGTCACCTACCAGAGGAACAAACTCTGGTTGTCACTTGCTCCATTTGCGAGTTGGTGGCAAAAATGTTAGGGTTTGGCGAGACTTTTTAAGAGGTGGATTTTGACCCCTATTCGAACCCAGTTGTATAAAAAATCCTATGGATTTGAGCTATTGCGTATCGCCCAGGGGGATCTTGAATCTGCCTGTGCCTTGCAGGAAGTGGGCAAAGGCCGAAGGGAAAATATTGGCTATCTTGCTCAGCAGTGCATTGAAAAATCCATTAAGTCCGTTCTATGTTTCCGCATGGTACCTGTGCCTCATTCCCATGAACTGTCCGCTTTGATTACTTTGCTTTCTAAAGATCTCGCTTTTCCTTATGGGTTAGAAATTTCTGATCTTTCCCACTTTGCTTCCATTCGTAGGTATATGGAAGGAAGCTACGAGTTAAACGATGAGGAAATTTTAGTTGCAATCGAAGTTGCCAAAAATGTTTATCAATGGGCAATAGGGATAGTTAAGTGAATTTAGATAAAATCAAAAAAAATTACCTAAGCCCAGAGGAAACACAAGAAAGAGTGAAACACGCTTTGAGCTTGGTTTTGATTTGTTGTAAACCCCAAACTGTGATTCTCTTTGGTTCGGCAGCACGGGGAGAGTTAACAGCTTCATCGGATATTGATTTGGTGGTGGTGTTAAAAGAATGCTTAGAACTGAAATCATTATTCAAGATTTTGAGTGCGAAAAAAGCGGAACTGCCTTTTGATGTTGATTTTTTTTTGGTAGACGAGAATACTTTTGCTGAAAAATCACAGATCGGCGGGGTCTTTTTTGATGCCTTTTGGGAAGGTAAGGTTTTGTATCCTTGAGATATGATCCTTTCTATTTGGGCAGGGCCAACTTGAAAACAGAATGTTCGTTCGGGCTAAATTTGGAATCATGTCATTTGTTTTAAAACACCCATTCCGTAAATTGGGTATTTCAACACATGGCGGTGTACTTCGTTACCTTGTGCACTCCAGTCTTGGTGCTCCCAGAGATCCCATTGCCATTGCCAACGGCGCAGCTTACCGCTTGGTGCTTCAGCTAAATCCAGTTCAATGGACATATCTGGGTCCTGTTTAACAGAAAAATCTTGAATATTACAATAGATTAGCTGTATACTAAGTGCCTTAAGTTTGCTTCTTAAAAAGGCTCATACTCGGGAGAAATTTGTGAATATTCTTGGCTATTTGGGCGTATTGGTGTGCGGGGCAACAACTTTTTTGGGAACGGCTTTTGCGGGTGAAACAAAGGAATTCAAATTCTTCACCTCAGACGGGCGCAGTTTAAGCGCCGTTGTGCATAGCCCGGAGAATCTAAATACCCCCAAAGCGGTTGTGGTTATTGCTCCGGGACAAGGTTATCATCGGGATCGACCCCTAGTTAAAGATTTGGCAGAGTCCGCTGCCGCTCGGGGTTATTTAGCCGTTCGGTTTGATTGGGCTTATTGTCAGAAAGATCCATCCACAAATCGGTGCACAGGGGGTCCGTCGGATGAGCTCGTGAATGAAGGAAAAGACTTGCAGGCAACATACCAGTTCGTAAAAAGTCTTTCGGAATCGAATGGTTTGGCCTTCTTTTTAGTTGGAAAGTCACTTGGAAGTATCGTCGGTTTTCAGGAGTTTACAAAAAATTCTGATTGGAAGGGGTTGATTCTCCTAACGCCAGTCTGCACCAGCCAGGATGACAAAAATTTACCCGTTCTTGTGGGGCCAACAAATTACCCAGGACTTCAACTTGAAAAAAGGCCTGTTATGGTTGTTAAAGGTCATTCAGACCCACTTTGTGAAACAAAAATGCTCTATGAATGGATTACCCCCTTCAATCAGTCTATTCCAGCAGTTGTTTTGGGTGGTGATCACAGTCTAAACGTAAATCATTCGGACAGCACCAAGGCCAATTCGCTTAGTACGACTAATGTAGGGCTAGCTGTGGATGCCATGGTTCAGTGGATGGAGCTACAGCTTTAAATTTTTTGTGGTGAGGTGAAACGTGCTCTACCACGAACTGGTACGGACCAGGGCACAACCCAACGTACCTGCAAGAATCCAAACCACTATCCTTGCGGGATGTAGTTCGCGGTAGCTTTCAGGAAAGTTGTCTAACGTAAACGGAAGGATCCTATCACGAAAGGTTTTCCCTGTCAAAAAGTTTGTGAGATGTTACGTTTATTCCCAGGGCTGTCTCATTAAACCGTCAAATTTATGACATTACATAATTAGGCTAGCAAATACATATTGTTCCATCTTATTTAGCTAAATGGAGCCTTAGATGGAATTTGAAGATGATTTGAATGATGAGATGGAAGATGCTGCGGACGTAGGAGTGATCTTCGAAGGGCTTGAAGATCTGCGAGTAGAACGCAAAAAGTTGTATCCTCTTCGAGAGATTCTTTTTCTTACTTTAGTTGCAGTTATGGCAGGGATAAAAGGCTGGCGCGGCGTGGAAACATTCGGTGAAGGCCGGCTCGACTGGTTAAGAAAGTTCATGCCATTTAAGGAGGGTATTCCTTCACATCAAACAATTGGGCGAGTGTTTTCTTTATTGAATCCATCAACAATGGAAGTTACATTCACTCAATTTATGATGGCAATGACCGGTAAAAAAGCTGATCAGATAGTTGCTTTAGATGGCAAAACTCTACGGCGCTCATTCGACAAAGCCTCTTCACAAAAACCTCTTCACATTCTGAATGCCTGCGCCACAGAAAACGGTTTGACTCTAGGTCAGCTTCTTGTGGACTGTAAAACAAATGAAATTACTGCTGTTCCTGAACTTCTTGATACATTAAATCTGAAAGGCGCAACAATCACTGCAGATGCGCTTAATACCCAGAAAGCAATTGCAGAAAAAATAGTGAGCCAAGGCAACGACTATGTCCTTCCCGCTAAAGGGAATCAAAAAGCGTTACTTGAGGAAGTTCGGGATGGATTAAAATCCGCCGAATTTGACCCTACTTCGAAGCTAAATAAACAAGTTGTAGAAAATGGCCATGGACGTATAGATACAAGAACATATTTCGTCTTGCCTGGGCAAAACTTAGATGCGTCCCAAGACTGGAAAGGGCTGCAAAGTATTGGCATGGCCATTACTGAAAGCGCGCGTTCCGGGAAGGTAACAAAAGAGGTGCGTTTCTACATTGCAAACTTCCGGCCTGATGTGGAACGTTTTGCCAAAGCAGTTCGAGGCCATTGGGCAGTGGAAAACGGTTTGCATTGGACCCTAGATGTGACGTTTAGGGAAGATGAGAGCAGGGTGAGAAAAGACCATGCTCCTAGAAACTTTTCACTGATTCGCAAGCTTGCTTTAAACCTGCTCCGAGCAGACAAAACTGTTCGGAAAAGTATCACCCAAAAAATGATAAAAGCTTCGGTGGACCCCGCATATCATGAAACCCTTCTGAGAGTTGAGGGATTTTAATGAGACACCCCTGCACCAGATTTGATTCAAATTATAGAAAAGTTTCGCTAAAAAATTTATTCAGATATTTTTTAGAGCTAGTGCGGAATGCGGGTCTTACCAAAATAAAAAGCATTTTTTTTAATAGGATCTATTTTCAAGCGAGTAAAGATCAATTCCCAAATGTAACAGTGTTTCTTCATTTTCTTTTAGGAGGACTGGCTCTGCTTTTTGAAGTAGATTTAGAATGCTCTCCTTAAACCATCGTTTAAATTCGCGGGACACGCTAAGAACAGCAGAATAGTGAAGATCCTCCGAAGGTACCGGGGACTGTAATTTTTCTAGGGTCTTCATTCGCCAATTCGTGTGATGCCTGCAAATCTGAGGAGACTCGCTCTCCAAATGGACCCGCGTTCGGCCGGCTTGAACTTTGCCCTTAACATTAGAAATAACGCCATGTTTTGTAAGCCAGGCCAAAACTTGTTTCACTCTAATAATGTCCAGATTGAGTAAGCTTGATATATCTTCAGTCGTTTTGATTTGAGGCATCAGTGTAGACATATGAATTGCCGCAAAATGCCAGCTATCATAGTATTCGTAGTGAAGATGTTCATCCAGAACAGATGCATTTTTTAATCGTGAAATGACACGATTGTGCTTATCTAAGAGATTTTTTAGCACTCGTTGCTGATACCGCTTAAGTGCAGAACTTCCGGCGCGGTCGTAGTCAAATAGCGCCATAAAATACTCCTCTTCCTCTGAAGTGTGACCAAGAAAATTTGAGACCTGAAGAGCTTGTTCACGGCTAAAACTAGCTTTGTGAGTTAAAACTTGTGAAACGAATGAAGACCCACAGTTTAGGTGCTGGGCCAAGGCCCGGCGTCGGCCTCTGTGGTCGCCCGCTGTTTGAAATTTCGAGCTTAAATAAGTATAAAAATCTTTATATTCAAATAATAAGTCAGACATATTTATCCATTCATAAAATAATTGTGTTATTTTTTATAAAAAAGTCCTATCTTTAGAAAGAGAGTGTAACTATCTTATCAAACGGTGCATAGGGCACCTTGTAGTGGAGGCTTCTATATGAAAAAGAAACCCTTGTCTCGCGTTTCCAATTGGATTGTAACAGCAACGGTTCTTATGAGCGTGCTACCCTGGGTTGCTAATGCGGGTGGCGGCAGCAGCGGTGGAGGGAAAGCGGTAGTCTGTCGAGATCCAATCGACGACTCCATATCCAGAGCTTGGCTGCTTGATTTATACGAGGCGGCTCCAAGATGGAAGTGGCAGCTCAAGCCTCAAACTGGTAACTTAACTACAGAATACGCTCGATATCTTTTGGAGCTCCGACGTGTAATCGGGGATCCTAGGCCTTTCGGAGAGGTGGAAGATAGAGATCTTGGCAGTAAAATCAAAAATCTTCGCTTTACTCCTGATGCCATTCCAGTTACCAGTGACTTAGGACAAACGGTAGATTTACCAAAAGGATGTTTCATTGAACAAGCCGTAACTTATCTTGATGATTCTCATGAAATCATAGCCGATCCTTGGATTTGGCAGGCTTTAGATCCTCAGAACCAGGCGGCTCTTCTAGCGCATGAGGAACTCTATTTTATGCATCGTCAAGGGGGGGAAAAAACCTCTGAGTCGGTTCGAAAGCTTGTTTCACAACTCTTTTCTACCACCCCTCCAATAGCACTAGCTCAAAGCCTTCCTTCTGAGTATCTCATGTGTTGGGCAGGTGACGAAACTATAAGTCATGATGATTCTCAGATTTTTGTTTATCCAGATCCTATGGACCCCAAAAAGTCGGTTATTCAATTTAATAAATTGATGGGTCGTCCTGTTTTCTCCCCAACAACGATCATTGTTCCCTATCAATTGGATGCCACTAGCTTTAGGCATCGATATAGAGAAGGTTTTGCCTGGCCCATTGTTTACGTTGCTGAAGGTAAAGGAAGATTCTGGGATACTCTTGCGATTAAAGAGGGAGTTTTTAAAGATTATCAGATAAATGTCCGGTTTGAGGAAGGTAATCCATTTGAGCTTGTGCTTTTGGAAAACTCTCGAGCCTATCCTAAGAGATCGGTAGCGACGTTCTGTTCGAAAAAGAATAAATAGGGCTCCAAACCCTGAATCCTAAAGTGATGTGAACCTTCTATGCCAAAATCAAGTATCGATTTGTGGAGGGTTCCGGAAAATCCCAACGGACGTTTTTAGGACAAGTGCAACACTTCATACTCAGAGCATTTCTTACAAATGTAAGACACGCTTACCAGGCAAGCGATTTGCCGTCTCTAAAAAATCCACCGGTGGGTCCGTCTGCTTTGAGATAGGCGGCCCACTTCACGCTTTCCACTCCTTGGTCCAGCTCCCTATCTGCACCGGCGCCTCCCATATCGGTTTTGACCCATCCTGGGCAAACGCTGTTCACTCGAATGCTGGTGTGGGCAAGTTCTTGGGAGAGTAGTTTGGTGAGGGCATTTAAGGCCGTCTTGCTGGATCGATAGGCTGGAAACAGGCCACCCATTTCGGAAAGTTGGCCCATTCCCGAAGACACATTTACCACTGTGCCTGAGTCACCCATGAGGGGGACAAACACTTGGATGCAGAGAAAAGCCCCCAATACATTTGTTTCCCAAGTTTTTCGAAATGTCTCTGAACTTACATTTAATACACTAGAAGGACCCTTGACGGTCCAGTCAAAAGGTTCCATAAATACACCGGCGTTGTTGATGAGTCTATCCACCTTTCCGTACTGTTTTTTGATGGCCGCAGCGATGTTTTTTAATGCTATTTCGTCACAAACATCTGCTGCAAAAACGGAACCTACTCCCCCGTTTGCTTTCACTTCTGCCAGAATGGATTCTAATTTTTTGGGATCTCTACCAATTCCAATCACGATGTCTCCGTCCCGGGCCAATGAAAGAAGTGTACCTCTACCAATCCCACGGGTACAACCTGTAACGATACTAACGGCCATAACGAAATCTCCTATTGTTAAATTATCTCGCAATCTTTAAACCTATCATCAACATCATCTCTGCCCTAAGAGAAAATGTTCCCTTACCCTTGTTCTACCATTGTTAAACAGTGGCGTCCCATGGGCCATCACCAAGTGCTCAAAATTGAGATTTGTTAGGGTTTCAATGGAATTCCAAAATTTTTTCTTATCCGTGACGTATTTTAAAAAAAGTTTACTCATACCAAATTTTTTCCAGGTGCCAAATAGACTTAAGATGAGCCAAGGACCCCAGCCTGAAATTTCTTGTAGATTAAAATAGAGGTCCGTTACTATCAAGGTCTTTTCTTTTTTAAACAAAAAAACGTGTTCCTGGACGTTTGGCATTCCTTCTATGGGGATCGCTTCCAATTCTGATTGCCAAGGCCATGTTTTGGGATCTAGGGTTTGATCCCAAGCAATGTGGGGACACTTCTTTTTTAAACCCTCCACGGCATAGAAGGGAACATGGGGGTATAGTTTTCTAGCCTTATGGGAAAACAAATGATGAAACATATTGGGTTCCACGATGGCCACCACTTTGCCAAAAGAATCGATTTTAGATTTGTAATCTGCAAAATTGTGGGTGGGAGAAATCACGATGAGTTGGGAATCACTGAGTTTTACGATGGTGCATCGATTGGGCAGCTTCATGAAGGGTAATTTTACAGTGTCTTCGATGAAGAAAAGATCGGCTATCAATGGGATCTCCTCAAATTTGGATTGGATCTTGCTAAGTCATCGCTTAGCCAACCCTTTGGTACATCTGGATTTTACGCCTAGCTCCCGAGATCTGCAATAGCCACCTTTACTATATGCAGCGCCTTACAGGTTTGCAATTCTGACCCCAGTGGCTGAAGATGCACAATCGATTTTAAATGCATTTGGAAAGGCGGAATGAATATGAGTATAGAACGTCTTGCGGTGCGCTCAGAGATCCGCGAACTGGAGGAATTAATCGCATCCATTCCAGTAAACAATGTAATTGATAGGATGAGCCTTGAGGCACGGCTTCAAAGTGCACAAGAACGGCTAAATGCATTGCAAGAGATTAAGGAAGCCCCTGCTATACAACCAAATTTTGAGTGATGCAGCACAGCAGAAAAACCGCACTTACCTTAAAAAAAACTTGTAAAAAACGAAAACCCCGGAAGCCAAGACCGCCGGGGTTTAACACATGAAGTGTTTTGTTTTATCGAGAAATGAGTGGCGGGAGCGACGGGACTTGAACCCGCGACCTCCGGCGTGACAGGCCAGCGTTGTAACCAACTCTACTACGCCCCCTCCAGATGAATAGCTATGTACCTGGAAGATTCTTAAAGATCAACCCCCGCCCAGGGAAATTTCAGAAAAATTTTTTTCCCGTGCAATTACCAACTACTATGGCCCCAACGAGAACCAACACCACCACCTGAAACCCTCGGGCTAGCCAGATGCTAATGCTGTTTTTTGAGTCAGATTGCGGACTTCGCGAGGCTCTTTTTTGCAAAGAAGTGCCAATGCCAGAGCGAGTTTTTCCTTCCTCCAAGGCCTTTTTTCGGCGAGCTTCTTCCAGTTTGTAAACGCTGGTGGGTTTATCGCTTCGAGGGGGTCTGCCTTTTTCTGTGGTCTCGGGTTGGGTTTCGCCTTGGGCTTTACGTCTTCGACTGCTGAGATCCAACACCTTCCCATCGTCTGTGGTGGAAGGATCTGAACTCCAACAAAAGGGATTTCTTTTACCAGTGTCTCTTAAACCCATTTTGGCTCCGTTCCCTAACCCAAATTACAACTTATGGACTAGTCCGCAAAAAAACTAGCGGCCGTCATCATCATGTTACCCTTTAGCTGAGCATTGCTCTTATAGAGGGGAACCTTAGGACAATGCTCTAAAAAGTAGTTCAAATTGAACTCATTTTTAAATAAAAAGAGGGGATTTCCCTGCATATCCCGTACGAGGGTGGCATCGGTCTTTTCTTTGGCCTCTTGAATCTCTTCGTCAGTTCCCCCACACCAGCGGGCAATTCGGAAGGGTAGGGAATCTAGAGTGCATTCCACGTTGTATTCGTTTTGCAGTCGAAAAAGCAACACATCAAACTGCAGAGATCCCACGGCGGCTAATACTGGGTCACTCATGGCCCGGGAGGAGTCCACAAACATCTGTACCGTGCCTTCTTGGCACAGCTGAACGAGCCCTTTGAGGAGCTGCTTGCGTTTTAGGGCAGAGTTGGTGCGCACCACCGAGAAATTCTCGGGGGCAAAACTAGGAATCCCTTCAAATTCAAATTGGCGACCTTGGGTGAGGGAATCCCCGATGGCAAAAAGCCCAGGGTCGTAAATTCCCACAATGTCTCCTGCCACGGCGGATTCAGCGGTGGAGCGTTCTTGGGCAAAAAACTGCTGGGCTGGGGTGAGTTTGATTTCCCGGCCCAGGCGGCTGTGATGGACCATGGAACCACTTTGATACTCTCCGCTCACGATACGCAAAAAAGCGATGCGATCTCTGTGCCTTGGGTCCATGTTGGCCTGAATTTTAAACACAAAACCACTAAACCTGGGGTCTTGGGGGTCGATGGCCCCTAAATTGCTTCCTTTGGGCCTTGGACCACTGGACATATCCAAAAAGGTTTCTAGAAAGGTTCTCACCCCAAAGTTGGTCATAGCAGATCCAAAAAACACGGGAGAGATTTTTCCCGACTGAAAATCTTCTTCCTCCCAATGATTTCCCGCCGTATCCAGCATGGAAATGCCATCCATGCATTCGTCCCAAACCACTTTATCCACCTTTTGAGAGAGGCTGGCTTTGTCTTCTAGGGACAAGATTTCAGCCATGGTTTCCGTGGTGGTGTTGCGTCCCTCAAAGAGATGGACGTTTTTCGCCTTGCGATCCACAACGCCTCTGAATCGTTGACCGCTACTAATGGGCCAGGTCATGGGGTAGGTTTTGATCCCCAACACGGTTTCAATTTCATCCATCAGGTCAAAGGGATCTCTGGCTTCTCGGTCCATTTTATTCACGAATGTGAAGATGGGAATCCCTCGCATTTTGCACACTTCAAAAAGCTTGATGGTTTGGGGCTCAACGCCCTTGGCGCCATCAATCAACATGATGGCCGCATCGGCAGCGGCTAGAGTGCGGTAGGTGTCTTCACTGAAGTCTTGGTGTCCGGGGGTGTCTAGGAGGTTGCAGGAAAAGCCACGATATTCAAAGTTCATCACACTGGAGGAGACGCTGATCCCCCGTTGTTTTTCCAGCTCCATCCAGTCGGAAGTGGCGAATTTTTTATTCTTTTTAGCCTTTACAGAACCCGCCATGCGTATGGCTCCACCCAGGAGGAGCAGCTTTTCGGTGAGAGTGGTTTTACCGGCATCGGGATGGGAGATGATGGCAAAGGTGCGTCGCTTGGCGATGGCATCTTGCATAGGGGTATTGGACATGAAAGAGGCACTCCTAAATCAAAAAAATGAAATCAACGGCGATACATAACAAACACAAGCCCACAGTGCAAGATATTAATGTTTTGAATACGGTAAATCTATGGGTGTGAAGGGAAAAGAGTAGGATTTATTTGAGTTCGTTCCAGTTGAAAAACTGAGATCCTTGGGAGGGGGGAAGTTGAATGTCTTCTTGTGGAGAAAACCCCAAACATTCAATGCCGTTAAATTCCTTTCGAAAGGCTGGGCTAAGCAAGGGGGTCACGGCTTGAGACACTTTTTTGCAAAGTTCCAAGTACGCCTTACCGGAGAGCTCCGAAGAGGTATACCGAAAGCGAAGGGAGGGCTCGATGCGATCGGCCTTAAACACACTTTCCAAATCAATAAACTGGGCTTCTGTGCCCAAAGCCTGAATTCGGCTTTTAAACTCGGAAAGGTTGAGTTTGCTGGCAACCTCTTTTTCCAATTGCGCCAACTGACCCGTTTCTTGAGGGGTGTAATAGGGATTACTAAATCCTAATTTTTTCGCCGCACTTAAAGAAACAAAGGATAAGGTTGTCTCTTGTAAAACATTCCATTTTTTAGTGTCTTCTATGAGAGATGTCAGTGTTTTACCCCCCAAACTCCAGTTTTGAGCTTGGAGCATCACGAGCCCAGATTCCTTGTCAAACTTTGCCTTTGTTTTTTGAGAATCCAGCACCGGCGCCCATAAGGTAACGATACGGATTTGGTCCCTGGTGCCCAAAGTCTGGTGGATGGCCGCGATTTGGAGTTTTGGGCCCACCACCCCTCGCAGCGTTCCAAACTGACACAGCACCTCTGGTGTTCCTTCCCCAAAACGCGCCAAATAGAGGGTGGTTCTGGTTAACTTAGCATTCTTCAATCCGAATTCATAAACCGTTTCTTGGAAGGGATCTTGCTTGTTGCCTGCTAGGGAAGCCCTTAAGGCCGGGTGTACGATGTTCATAAATAAGGACCGATTTCCTGCGAAAAAGGCTTCTTCCATTTGTTTGATTTGTTCATAGGTGTCTTTTGCAAACGCTGCGAACTCCTTTTTTTGAGGTGGCGAATCCAAAGTCAACACCCCACAATCAGATGCACCTTGAGATCCTCCTTGAGAACTGCCTTGTGAACCCCCTTGCCCCAAAGCCGTATTTGTCAAGATCATAATAGCCACTGTGGTCCAAACCCGCTCCATTATGGTTCCTCTCTTTCTGTATGGTAGGAAGGCCAGGTTTAGAATTCCAACTCTGGTTCTAGCTTAGTCTCGGCTCGTTGATTTGATTTAAGTAACAGATTGGATTGATGGGCTAGAGTGGAGAGTTGTTCCAAAGCCCCAATCAATTGCCATTTTAGGTTGCTGGGGGAGGAATCAAAGGAAAACTCAGCGAGTTTTTGAGTCATCGTATAGATCTCTTTGAGCAGATTTTCTGATTTTTTAGCAGAGTCTTTTGATTGAACCACGGGAGCTTTTTGAGTGAGTTGCAGCCTTTGTAGAACTTGAAACTTGAGTTCTTTCACAGAAATCTCTTTTACACTCTCTAGAATCTCTCGGCGCATGCCCGGAGTGAGGGGCAGAAGGGCTTTGTAATGCTCAAAAGACAGATCGTTCCTTTGATGTGACATCACATCAAACTCCTTTGCCACTCGAATGTATTGATTGGCGGTGGTGTAGTTTAATCCAAGCATGGATTCGCAGAATTCCACCCAACCCATCTTATTGGATTCGAAAAATCGGCTTTTGATTTCATCCAATAGCTTTCCTTTGAGGAAGAATGCTTCTGTCTGTTTGACTTCGATTTGCCGCAGGAGGCGCACGTAATCGGTTTGCTCCCACCTTTGTCTGGTGTCAAAAGATTTGGCAAAGCTCTGATTGAGTCCATGAATGTCAAAGGTGGCTGGTTCGGTAGGGGGAGGAGCCCCTATGCCGGTAGATAGGGGGGGTGTAGAAATCACCTCCATGGTTTCCGTGGGTCGAATTTGGTTCATTTCGAATGCGGGAACCACCGTTTCGTTAGACTCCGTGGCCTCCACTTCGGTGCGGGAAAAAATGGATTTAAGGGCTTTTTTTGGTTTCATTCCGTGCTCCTGAGTTAAGGGGATTTTGAGATTTCGTTTCAAAAAAAAGGGTGAACATTATGGATTGATTTCTGGGGTAACTTCTGTGGGCTTCACTTTAATCTCTGAGAGAGAAAGGAAACATCGTTCCAAAAACTCTTCGCACAGGGATTGATAATCTTGGGATCCGGAAGACTGAGGATCGTAATCAATGATGGCTTTTCGTTCCTTGGAAGCCTCTGTGAGCTTTACATTCTGCCGAATCACATTTTTGTAGATGGCCGCTTTTAAATGGGGCATGGCCTCTATTTTTTCCACGATTTCTTTAGAGATCTTGGTGCGGTTATCATACATCGTAACAATGATTCCCGTGACATGGAGAGTGGGATTCAATTCCTCCTTTATGGCTTCAATGGTGCTCACCAATAGTTGCAATCCATCAAAGGCAAAAGGGTGGGCCTGCATGGCGATGTGAATCTCCTTGGCAAAATTGAGGGCGTTGATGCTCAGAAGTCCAAGGCTGGGAGGTGTGTCGATGAGAACAAAATCATATAGATGCACCACAGGCAAAAGGGCTTTTTTGAGACGATTTTCTCTGCCGATCTCCGATGCCACTCTTGATTCAAATTCAGAAAGCTGGACGCTAGCGGGAGCCACATGCAAACCGGGAGAACTCGTCTCCAAGATAACATCTTCGGCCTTTACATTTTTTGGATCCACCAGTACATCAAAAATCGTTTCTTCCAACTCGCTGGCATTGATTCCCAAAGAGGAGGTGGCATTGCACTGGCTATCTAAGTCCACCACTAAAGTTTGAAATCCCCTCGCTGCCAAACAAGCGGCTAGGTTTACAACGGTGGTGGTCTTGCCACACCCTCCTTTTTGATTGCAAACAGCAATCACTTTGCCTAATGGACTTTCCGGATTGGGTCGCCATTTTGGAGAGTCCGGTTTGCTTTTTTTGGAAGTAGGAGCAGATTTAGTGGATTTGGTCTTCTGGGACACGGCTAAAGCCGCTTTGGATTTGCTCATAAAACAACCTGTGTGGTAGAAGGGTTTAGAGGAATTCTACCACAGGCCATGTTAAGAAAAGAAATGAAGGGAATCTCAAAGACTCATAAATTGCAACATATCCATTCGTAAAAGGGATTGAATTTCACTTTCGCTGTCTGTTCTAAAGAATAAAACGGCAAACGTGGAGGTCTCGGTTTCGTCAAGAATCCGATACTCCAACAACTCAGAAAATACCCCCGCAAATTTGCGATCTAAAATGGAAAGGCCTTCCTTTTTGAAATGGGATGTGGGCACGTCGGCGCAGAAAAAGGCAAAGTAGGAATCATCTTCGTTGCTCAATACCTTTTCCCAGTCGGGCTTTGTGGCTCCAAAATAATGCTTATAGACGTTGATTCCATAAGCAAATTCGGCCACTTCTGTGGTGCCTAGCCCGGCAAAACGCAGTGGATTTAATTCGATGGGCACAATCCTGCCATCGGGGGCACACCTCACCTCTAGGTGGAAGGGATAGTTTTTGAGATCAAAGGTGTTGGAGAATTTTTCTAAAAAAAGTTGAATGCGATTCAGGTACTTACGTACGATGGATCTTCTTGTGAAATAAATTCTGTCAGACGTGTCTTGATGGTCGGCAAACACATGCTGTAAAATATTGAGAACCACCGGTTCACCATCCCGAGCAAAGTAACCATCTATGGCCAGCTCCACCCCATCAATGTATTGTTCCATTATCACATTTTCTGTTTCCACAACGCTTTTTGTGTAGTTAGAGGAATAGGAATTCAACTCTTTTTTCAAAAAAGAAACGGCTTCTTTCCATTCTTTTGAGGTGTCCACTCGGATCACACCAATGGAGCTCACTCCCGTGCTGGGCTTTAATATGAGAGGGTAAAAAAGTTGGGAAGCATCCACCGAATCAATTGATTTGATAGAGACTTCTTTAAATTTAAAATCTGGAAAATCATTAGCAATGGCTCTTCTAAATCTCGCTTTATCTTTAAATAGGGCGGATTTCATCACCCTTTCATCGTGAGGAATTGTGTTATACAAAGCATTTAATGCGTTTTCAGAAGAAGTTAACATGTTACTTGAGTAGGCCATTCTTGGATTTCTTTTGATTTCCTCCAATGACAATATTTTGAGGGACGGCTTTAAAGGGATTTTTACATCTTCAGTAAGCACCACAGGAATTTGAAGCTCAAAAATCGATTTTGCCAAATAGGTAGAAACAGATGGTTTTGATACAAAAATCATTTGGTGTTCCCCTTTTTTTGATTAGATTCAGCATTGTCACTTCCCGCAGAAAGCGCTTTTCTTCTGGCTTCCGGGATTTTTTCATCCAGTACAAATTGAATTCTGGATTTTAGTGTGGGATTTTCGTCTAGAATATACTTTAGTAAGTCTAACTCAGAACCTAAATTGAGATCTCCTCTGGTGATAGGTTTATTGGCCTTACCACTGATGAGTTCTCCTTTGGTGGAGTTTTTAGCTTTTTTGGATGCCATTTCATTCGCTCCTCTTTGGAAACATCATCTAAAATTCCAGTAATTTTCGGAATTTACTTGCATATCGTCTTTTCCATCGACAGAAATGAGGAAGAATTTTCCTAGATTCAAGGGACTCAAGTTGTCGCACGAGCGATTTTGACGGATCAATGGAATTTTATGTTACTTTAATACCCTCGGTTTTCGTGATACATTGTCCAAAGTTTACTCATTAATTCTGAGAAAGGATCTCGCGTGAAGCCTAAAAAATTAATTTTTGCACTTGCCATTTGCGCTTGTGTTTCTAGAAAAGAAAGCAAATCTAAATCCGCTGACACGATTCCGCCCATACCCAACAATCCCGTAGACAAGCCAAAAAATAAAAATTTTATGGATCCCAAGTCCGCCGAATTGGATGAGTTGGTGACGGTAGACACAAAAGCCACCTTTGATAGGATGGATAGCCAAACATCTCCCGAAGATGTCTGTAGGGACTGGAAAATAGCGATTCACGTGATCAATATGGTGCAAGCCCCCATGGGTCGATCCGGGACACATTGGCCAGCAGAAAAAGCAAAATCACTGCACGAAAATTGTCCTACTAAATTTTCAGAGATGGCTGTGAAACTTTATCAACTCCAGCAAGAATTAAAAGACTTTCACACCGCCGCTTTACACAGATCTATCCCACGAATTCAGCTGAGTGCAATCACCAAATGTGAGACAGGTCCTGTTTGCAATGATGTGGTGGAGGCTGCGGTTGTTCCCATCGATCTGGGCTTTCCTTTGTCGCCCTTTTTTATTTCTTATCCTAGTCCGGAAAGCCCTCCCAATCTCTATCGGGTGCTTAAAGTAAACAATCGAGAGCTGGCTTTTATTCACAATGAAGCCATTCAGTCCAATTTTAGCTCCCGAATTGCTGGTTCCACAGCGGGTACGTTAGGAAGATTTCTCTTTACAACCAATGTTTTTGATCCTCCTGATCGTTCCAGCCAAACGGTTTTGGTAAAGAATGTGCGAAGCGGCGAAATAGGAAGAGTCGTAACGGCCAAAGGATTAATTCCCAATAAACAAGGGGGATTTAGGCAGCAGGAAGACAGAATGAATCTCACGGTGAATCGAAATTATGGCTGTGAAACGCTGTTAGAGTCCCCTGAAGATGAGGTTTTTACGGACAAAAACTTAGGTTCTTGTATCACCAAAGACAATCGACTCGTATCGTGGATAGGCTCTTTCAGTAGTGAAGGTATCATTAATCATTTAAAATCGGCCATTAAAAAGAATCCTAGAATTACGGAAAAGCCCATTATCATAGATGTGAGAAACAATGGGGGGGGGTCTCCCTTTGTGGCTGGATTGCTTTCTTGTATCGTCGGGGATGAGGAATCTCTGGAAATCATGAAACGCAGGGATCTGGAGCCACCTAAGTTTCCCGCTCGATTTTTTGATGGATCCGAGGGAGCAAATGCTTCTTCTATAGATCTGGGAGAAGATGGTAACAACGATCTATTGGAAAGAGATGATCAATGGGTGGTAGATATTCGAAGTTCTCCTCAGCCACGTCGATTTTACAGAAAGGGTTTTGTGAGCCGTTTTGGTGATGAAAATTTTGAAGGTCAATGTAGAGATTTAATGACTCTAGGGTATAAAAAGGCAAAATGGGTGGTGATGACCAACGGACAGGAGTTTTCAGCTACTGAGAATTTTTTAAGTTTTGTGGCTCCATTGGATCGAAAGGTGAAGATCATTGGCCAAAAAAGCAAAGGGGGCACGGGAGCACCCATGTTTTTTACGTTACCTTCCACAGGCTATGAACTGCGTTTGAGTTTGGCGAGACATGTGGATAAAGTAACTGGTGAGTTTCATATCGAAGGGGTAGGTGTGAGTTCGGATATCCACACCGATACGGAAGTTCCGTCTGAATTTGAAAAAAATTCTCTGCACATTTTAGACAATGGGATGGATTTAGAAGGCACTCACTTTTCCCTTATCTTTAAAAAGGCTTTGGCCGTGACTTTTTAGAAACACGGATAGAGCTCCCAACTCTCTGATTCCCTCCTTTTTTGTAAAATCTGGCTTCTGCCATTGAATCCCTGTTCAAAATTGGTTAGCTATGAACACACAAAAAGCAACACGGGACCCTCTTTTTGGGGTGGGAGTGAGAGACATGGTGTGGATCCGATCGTCCTTTCTATTATTCATTGGAATCTCTAATTCCGCATTAGGAATTCAAATAAAATTAGAAGCCAATGAGCTCACCTTGGAAAGGGTTTCACGGGTGCAGGTGCGTTTGGAATTGAGCAATGCAGATAGGGTAGTGGTGCCTTTTGATCATAAAGATGCTAGAAACGAACCCGCAAAAGAGGTGGAGATTCCAGAGGGTGCAAGTGTGGTAAGCTGTCGGTTTGATTGGTTTCATAAAGTCAACCATCAGGACATCGTCCCATCTAATGAAATCTACAATGATATTAATTCGTTTTGTGACTCAACGGATGTCATTGAAATTCGTCCCAAACTCGTGGCAGCTCCCCTCCTTCTTAAGATGCGAAAGGAGTCTTTTGACGCGCGCCAAGCAGACCAAGTGCTTTTTTCCCTCGCCACGCAGGATCCGAAGGGTTATTGGCGTTATTCTAAAGTGAGTAAGACCGCCATGAGAGAGAATTTTGAACTTCCACTGGTGCTTTTTGTCCAAAATACTCCCCTTTATTTGGGCTTGAACACACGATGGTTTAAAGATAAAAAAGTGATTCAATTGGATCCCGAAATTTCCCTTGTTGTGGAAGATGGAATTCTAGAAATCAAATAAGGAAGGTTCTTTCCTTGGGTTGTTTGCGTTTTTTTAATGCATCTTCTTCCCCTGGCTTTCCATCCAGCCCGTTTGCGTGTATGAGGGGAAGATATTTCGGCCTTTTGAAAGGCAAAGGATCACTCATTTTAAGGGAGGTTTTCCATGGCACTCGTTTCTTTGAGGCAGCTTTTAGATCATGCGGCTGAAAATAATTATGGGGTTGGCGCTTTTAATGTGAATAACTTGGAGCAAATACAGGCGATTATGGAAGCCGCCCATGAGACCAATAGCCCCGTTATTTTGCAAGCCAGTCGGGGAGCCAGGCAATACACTAACGATATCTATTTAAAACACTTGATTCAGGCTTCTGTTGAGCTGTATCCCCATATTCCCATTGTGATGCATCAAGATCATGGGAATAGTGCCGATACATGCCAGTCTGCCATTAAACACGGATTTTCCAGTGTGATGATGGATGGATCCCTGAAAGAGGATGCCAAAACTCCGGCTGATTTTGAATACAATGTTCAGATCACCCAGAAAGTAGTGGCTTTGGCTCATCCCCTGGGGGTTTCTGTGGAAGGGGAGTTGGGCTGTTTAGGATCTCTGGAAACGGGAGCGGGAGAAAAAGAGGATGGCCATGGATTTGATGGCGTTCTTTCCCATAGTCAGCTTTTAACGGATCCGTCTGAAGCGGCGGAATTTGTAAGATTAACGGGTGTAGACGCCCTAGCCATTGCCATAGGCACCAGCCATGGGGCGTATAAGTTCACTCGCAAACCCGACGGTGCCATTTTAAATATGGCTCGCATCAAGGAAATTCATAAAAAGCTACCCAACACCCATTTGGTGATGCATGGTAGCAGTTCGGTGCCCCAAGAACTCCAAGCGGAATTTAGAAAATATGGTGGAGTGATGAAGGAGACCTGGGGTGTTCCCGTGTCTGAGATTCAGGAAGGCATTCGAAATGGCGTGAGGAAAATCAATGTGGACACGGATAACCGCATTGCCATCACGGCAGCCGTGAGAAAAGTGCTGCAGGAAAATCCTTCTGAATTCGACCCTCGAAAGTACCTCACTCCCTCCCGCAATGCCATGAAACAGGTGGTGGCGTCTCGCATGGTGGAATTTGGTCAAGCGGGACAAGCCTCTAAAATCAAGCCAATCCCTTTGGATCAATTCTCTAAAAAATACTATTAAAGGTCGCTGTTTCATGGGGGCAGAAACTCTTGTGGTGTACGTGCCGAATGGGAAAGACGGCCCAGTTCGGTATGCCCTCAACTCCATTGGATTGAAATCGGGCACCCATCCGCCCGTTAATTACCACGCTTACGCGGCTTGTGTGGGAGGTGTTTTCACCAATCGTTGGGATGCGGATGTGCTTGGTAGTACAAATGTATTACTCATTATTACCTCCCAAGTGGAAGAAGCCCTTCTGACGGCTGTTAAGCTAAAAGCACTTGGAAAAAAGATTTTCGTCACTTTTAAAGAAACTGGATTTCTTCAAATTGCACTACAACTGCAAAACAAAAGAAATTTAGAGTTTTTTAGAAAGTTGATGGATCAGGTGGATGGTGTGATTTGCCCTGTTCCTGCACTCCAGTCTTTTTTTGACAGTTACAAGTTGACCCGGCCTAATCTTAAAATTCAGTTTATCCCCACCCCCTATCCCGTGGATCATTCATCCATGCGCTTGAGGCGCGATTATCAAAATCGTCAGGGGATCTTCCTGGGCACCAGGGAGTTTTTTAAGCCGGCTCGTAACCATTTTTTGGGACTAGAGATCGCTTTTCAACTTTCTGAAGCCACAGCAGAGCCTGTGACTTTGATTTTCAAAGATGGTTGGCAAGGGCGTCGATTGTTAAAGAAATTTAACTGGAAAGCTGGGCAGCTTCGCCTTTTAGAGCGAACGTCATCCTATGGAGAGTTTTTGGACCTTTTGTCGAAACACAAACTCGTGGTGCAGTGGGATCAAAGTTTGGTGCCGGGACAAATTGCGGGCGACTGTTTGCTCACTTCCACTCCATGCTTAGGAGGCAATGGCGCCATCGATGGTTTAACCCATGACAAGCTTTGGAGTGGGTCTTGGACTCAGTATGGCTTTGAGCTCCTCACCAATGAAGCGGCTTGGCAAAACCATTCGCATCAATTGGAAAGGGTGGCTCAAGGGGTTTCCTTTGGTACCATTGGCAAACAGCTGCGAGAATTTTTAGGATAACCACTAAATCATATGAGGGAAGTGTGAATTCAAACATGGGATGGTTCCTATTGCCCTTTTTTTTGTATTTGGGGATTTCCTTACAAGCCCTGGGCATTTACCTGTGTGGGCTCCTGCTTCCCACTTTTTTTCTGGCTAAAAAAAACAAGCGGGTTTTTAAGACTTTTCTGACTCCTGGACTTTGTTTGATTTTAATCTGGACGGCGTTTCAGCTTCCTAATTTGGTGCATGCCCACTTGGGAGCTTTGTTACCTTCTCATTTGTTGGAGCTTTCCATTCCCATTGCGTCTAAATATGTTTATAAAAATCCGGTATCAACATCGATTTTGATGGTGGGAATTTTTTTGATGGCTTTGGGAGTTTGGGGGAAACAAACAAAGGAAGAAATCCAAATCAAAGGTGATGCCCAGGACTCATGGGATCTTTATAGTCCTTTTTTAAACGGCTGCTTTTATGCATCTTTGCTATTTTCAGCCTACTTTGTGTATCAAAGCATTACGGGATTTGATTACCGTTTCCCAAATCACACGTTGTTGCCGGAACACAAAACCAAGACGGGGCTGTACCGAATCTTTGGGTTCTACGGTCATCCACTTTCCATGTCAGGTGTTTCTTTAGCGTTTTTTAGCTTTTGGGTGGTGGTGTGGAAAGAATTGTGGATAACTCCTTTAAGAGAAGGGAAGTACTCCAGGTTCAAAATTGCTGTTATAGTGGCCTTAAACGCTGTATTTTTGTTTCTAGCGGGAGGACGTACCGCTTTGGCGGTGGGTGGATTGGTGCTGGTGTTTCAGGTGATACAGTGGGTTTGGTCGTCTGGACTTTCCCAAAATTTACCTCGCTATGTTAGGGCGTTCGTGGGGTTGGGTGTTGGTTTTGTACTCCTTTTGGCGGTGGGTTTTGGTGTTTTTTATTTGGCAAACCAAAGGAACATTAGATGGGATTTGGAGTCCTTTCTGGCCACAAATGATTCCAATCGATTTCGGTTTTGGAGGGTTTACTGGCAAATGTTTAAGGATAGCCCTTGGTGGGGAATGGGGTATGGAAACTTGGAGGGGGGGCTTCGAAATTGGTATTATCAGAATTTAGGATACGCCGCCCTTAACGAAAAATACAATGCCCACAATCTTTACTTGGAGTCGTTAGGTTCAAGCGGCCTATTGGGAACAGGGCTTGCTACCTTAGGATTTGGAGGCTTGATTCGTTTTTTTTATCGGTGGAAGGTTGAATTAAAAGAAGTTCAACCGTTTTGGTTAAAAGCCTTTTGTGTAACCTTGGTTGCCAATGGAATTCATAGCTTTACTCAGAATGTTTATTTTGATTCTAATGTGTCATCTGTTTATTTGGGTTTTTTTTGTGTGTTACTCTTTAGGTTTGCGGAACATTCTCGGCTCAGGTTGCCTTCTGAGCATTCCTAATCTCTTTGTTAGAAGCTGTTTTAGGATCACCAACGCCGCTAATAAAATGGGGGCGTTAAAAAAGGGGCTCGGTTTGGCTTGGGTTTTTCCAATCGTGGATACCAAGCATCCGCTGGCGTCTTGGGAGGTTCCCCCAAACTCATCGTCGGAATAAGCTAGACTTGCGTCACGATTTTTATTAAAGGCAGCGTCCAGGTCTAAAATTCCGCTGCCTAATAGGTAGAAATTTTTTCCATATTGTTCACCCCCAAATAAGGCGTTTAAAGGATTTCCGTAAAGTGTGTTGTAATCGGCATATCGTTTCAGTCGGTCTTCAATCTCTTCTAAAGTAACAGAAGTGCCAAAGGCCCCCCGAATCAAGCCAATGGCACCTGCCACTAAAGGAGCGGCTTGGCTCGTGCCGGGTTTGTTGTCCGTTGCTCCCCCGGGAATGGCACTGTGGATATTAAATCCCGGTGCGCATATGTCCACATGATCTCCAAAGTTACTAAAGGAAGTTTTGGCCCCCAGTCCTCTACCCTGGGCCTCTGCGCTAGCGCTGGTGGCACACACGGTGAAGGAGGAGCTATAACCCGCCGGAAACATGGGTGAGGAGGTGTTGTCATTGCCTGCCGCCGCCACAAAAGAAATCCCACGTTTTTTGAGGGAACTAATGGCAAGTGCCATTCCTCGATTAAAAAAGTATTTTCCAAAACTCATATTGACGATGTTGATGTATGGGCTTCCATTGCCGTCTGTTAAGTTAAGAATGTAATTTAAGGCACGGAGTTGATAAGTGTCCACTAATTTACTGTTGTCTACATATTCCTGAGCTCCGGCAGGTCGATCGGCTGGAACACAGGTGTCTTTGTTGTTGGCGGTGGCGGGTTCAAGACATCTCGTGGCCACCCGGAGCGCCACAATTTTGCAGTTAGGACACACTCCTAGTGGGGTTCCATTGGAGTTGTGTTTGGCGGCAATGATCCCAGCCACATGGGTTCCGTGCCCACAGCCTCCCCCTTTTTTACCATCGTGTCGCTCTGGGCAATTGGCTCCCGGACCGCCCACGTCAGCGGATCCTGGAATGGGAGCGGCTAATTTATCCACCTCCCCCTTTCGGATGGAGGCGTCAATCCCGTGAATGTCATCCACATAACCATTTCCATCGTTGTCGGCCCCATCGGGAGCTCCCCCTTCCCCTGGATTGGCAAACATGGTTTGAGCCAACTCGGGATGGGCGTGATCCACACCGGTGTCAATGACACCCACCACCACCTGACCCAGGGAGGTTTTGGTGGCCACGATCTGCTGATAGGCCTTATTAAATTTAATCTGATTCATCACTTCCACAATTCGGGAATCGGCATTGGTGGAAAGCTCAGAGGGAAGCCCTTTGGTGTCTGGGGAGGTGGCCTGCTGCACTTGCGTGTAAAGATTGGGTTCCACAAATTCTACATTATCGATGCTATAGATGGTTTTCCATTGCCACAAGACGTTTTTATGGGCTGCAAGGGGGTTGCTAAACTCGAAGGGTGGTTTGGGAGCTGCATTCATTAACTGATCAAATAGATAACCTGAATTTTTTATAGTGATCTCGGCAATGTTGTCCAGCGATTCATCCATGGGGGCAGAAACGCGTCGATGGAGCTGGGGCTGATACAAAATTTCGGTGATCACATGACTGGAAAGTAAGCTTTTGAGATCCGCTGGGACCGCTTGAGTGAATCCAAATTTTCGTAGAATTCCCTTTAATACGAGTGAGTTTAGTTGTGATGGTTGCATCAGTTCGGGAGAATTGGTTTTTTTGAGACCCACTATCCAAGAGTCTTCTACCCACTCTGATTTCCAGGCGCTGTAGTTTTGGTAAGTAGGAATGGCATGGGAATATCGGTCTAAATCCACTTTGGATAAGGATTGGATTTGCTTCTCTCCACAGCCTGTTCCAAGCCCAAAACCAAGCCAAAAACCAAGTGCGTAAAGGAGTTTACCTAATTTCAATTTTCCACTCTTTATTTTTTACTTTTTTTAGTCCATTTTTTTGTTAACTTAACCATAATCAAAAATTGTCCTAATAAAAAGGGAACAGAAGTCGTAAAAAGCCAAAAAGACTTCATGGGCGTCACCCCTACCTGGGCCACGACACACCCTGCTTTTACAGGTCTGGCCGGAGCATCACCCACCACGGACTGCCTGGGAACGGGCCTTTGAATCGCCGCACCCATATCAATGATCCCAGAACCTAAAAGAAAATCACAAATGCGATCTCCCGAGTAACAAACACGGTAGATCCCAGCATTGGTTGGGGCGTTGTACAATGCGTTGGAATTAGAAGAATTCTTGATTTCAGCCACAATCTGGGAAGCCGATTTGGTGCCCCGACTGACGGCCATTAGATACCCAATGACACCTGCCACAAAGGGTGTGGCCTGGGACGTTCCACTTTTAAGTTCGGGGCTACTGCTTTCGGTGCCTCCAGGCACGGTAGAAGCGATGTCCACACCTGGAGCGCAGATGTCCACCCAATCCCCAAAGTTACTAAACACGGATTTTCCAAATTCACCACGATGGTCGGAAGTGCCTGTGGCACAAACGGACACCACACTGGAATAGGCAGCTGGATAGCTGGGAATATCGGTGTTGTCGTTGCCGGCAGCGGCCACCACCACCACGTTGTGGGACAAGAGGTTTTGAATGAGGTAGGCCATGGAGCGGGATCGGAAATATTTACCAAGGCTCATATTTACTACATTTGTATATAAATCATCAGAGTTTTGTTTTCTGGAGAGCTGAGAAATGTAACTCAATGCCCTCACCTGGGAGCTATCGGAAATCCCCCCGTCCACTTCGTATTGATCGCCGGAAAGAGGCTCTTTTGGGAGTGTGCATCCTCCATCCCCTGAAGCATCGGGTTTCAGGCAGCGATCAGACACCCGTAGAGACAAAATTCGGCAGCTGGGGCAGACTCCCATGGAGGAAAGACTGCCTCCATTGTGTTGAGCGGCAATGATCCCAGCCACGTGGGTTCCGTGTCCACAGGCCTGGGTTTGATCGTCACCTTTCACATTGGGTGGGCAGCTTTTTCCCGGCCCACCAAGGTCTGCGGCACCTGGAGCCGGCTGAGCGCCTGTGTTTCGAGTGTGGGGTGGAAAGGTGGCATCTATGCCGTGCACGTCATCATAGTAGCCATTTCCATCGTTATCTTGGCCATCCACTGGCTCTCCTGGATTGACAAACATCTGATTTTTTAAATCGGGGTGCAGGTAATCCACTCCCGTATCTAGCACGGCAACGGTGACTTGGGCGGGTTCCATATTAAGATTTTCTTTTGTGTATTCATAGGCAACATCAGCACGAATTCGCTTTAAATGTTTAACAATAGGAACCTGATTTAGCATTTCTTTTGGCAACGCGGAATCGGTGGTTTGAAAAAGGGTGGAACGAAGATTGGGCTCAGAAAAGAGAGTTTGATCGGTGCTTTCAATGGCTTTTTGTTGAAGAAAAACGCTTTTGAATTTGCCCTTTTGAAGATTCCATTTATCGAGCCATTCGGGAAAAAACTGCCGTACATGGGAATCCCAACCATCGGGAATGGCAATGTCTGGAAAGGTAACAATGGAAAAATTTAAAGGGGTCAGGTCCTGGCTGCCCGAATTTAAGCGATACTTAGGCAGCACCATTTCCATCTGAAGTTCATTTTGCAATGAGTTTTCCAGTTGAAGCCAGTGATCCATGGAAAGAGCATCGGAAAGTTGAATGCGAAGGCCTGAAATGAGCCGGGACTTAAAAGCGTCTAAGTCTTCTGACTTGGAAAGTTCTGACGTACGACTGGCGGATATCCATGAGTTTTTAACCCAGATGTCCTGCCATTTTTCTATGTTTTCCAGAGTAGGAAGGTTTTCCTTGGAGTGTTCGTATTTGGCTTTTCCGCGAATTTCGGGGACGCGCCCACATTGAATGGCGAGCAAGATTCCGGCAATTGATATCATTAGTATTTTTATAGATATTTTCATTGGTTTAAACCTCAAGTGGGAGAATCGTTGGGGTGGATTCCCAAGTCTGGCCTGGGTGAAGGTTTAGGGTCCAAGGACTCTTGGTAAGTGCTGGGAAATGTGATCTCTCTCCATGATTCTATTACCCGATCTGGATAAAAAATCAAGTCAGACCAAGCGTAAACGGGATGGATTTTCAAGAGCTCCATATAGAATTCCGTAAAATGTTGAGACTCTCCTAAAGCGAGTGTGTAGTTTTTAAAAACTTTTCCAGCTGCCTTAGGATTATTTTGGTCAAACCAAAACAAACACTGTGCCATCTCCCCGGCGAGATCAAAAAATCCCATATTTTCCAGAATTTTTTCTGATTTTTGGCATTTTTCTTCCATCTTTGTATCGTTCCATTGTTGAAGTGATTCTCCCGAGATCTCTAAGATGTCTAAGTAAACAGCATCAAAAGGTGTTTTTTGAACTGCCATTTGAAATAAGTCATCCACGGTCGTTTTGTCTGTTTTGCTGCGTGGGGCTTTGAGTTCAAATTTGTGCTTGAGAAGTTTTCCCACGAAGCGATAAAGAACGAGAGCCTTTTCAAACTGGTTTTGTTGATGAAATTTTAGGGCCATTTCTAAAAAAGGGACTGCGTTTAGCTCGGATTTAGCTCCACCTAGAACCAAATTAAATTGATCAATTTCCATGTCTTCCCTGGGCTTTGTATCATTAAAAGATGCCATTTGGTAGCCGTGACCCAAAGCCCGTTCGGGAAAGGAAATGACCAATACCTTGCTCAGGCAAATGACACAGAAAATGACAATGAAAGAGGCAAAGAAAAGTTTTCCTTGGTAGAATTTTAATTTAGGCAGAGTAGATGGAAAAGACTCAAATTTTGCGGATCTCAGGCGATTGAAAAACCAATTTTGTTCAAAAACAATGGGAACGCCCAACATGATGCCTGCAAAGGCTCCTCCTAAGTGATTGGCGGCGTCTATTCCGGGCACCACAAAACTGATGGCAATGTTGATGATAAGCAAAAACCCTAGAGAGTAGGAAGACGACTTTAAGACCCCCATGGCCACCAAGCGTTCTTCGTACTTTTGCATGACATACAAACAAGTCATCATCCCAAAAAGACTTCCAGAGGCACCCACGGAAAAGGCATCCACAAAGGCAAAACTCGCACAATTACCGGCGAAGCCAGAGACAAAATAGAGAAGCAAAAGCTTTTTCCCGCCGAGAGTCAGCTCTAAAATTCGGCCCAGCTGATAAAGTCCCATCATGTTAATTAACAGGTGAAGTAGATTGGCATGAAGGAACATTGGAACAAAAAGCCGATAGACCTGCCCATCGGCGATGAGTCCATTCACCTTTCCGCCGAACATAACTAAGTTGTAAGTGTTCACTCCGCCTTGATTTAACAAAATGAGAAAGAAAATAAGGTTTACAGCAATGAGAAACAAGGTTGTGGGGCTTCGATTGGATAGTAAGGGAGGAACGGTGGAAACGTGATCCATTGATTTGGTCTACCCTATCGTTGCGGAGGTTTTAAGTTTTTTTTGCCATATCTCTAAAAATTTTTTATGAGAATCCAAAACACATCTATCCATCAAAGCTTGAACATAGCTTTCTAAGGTTTCTGTTTTACCTTTTTTCCACTGCTGGCTCAAGCTATTTAAATTAGAAGCTGTGGTGTTTACCAGTTCGCGCAGGGATACTTCCATGGTACTTAGCTCCGTGGTTTTGAGTTGGAACCCGTCCTGAAACAAACCTAACCACTCCTTTAATTGAGCTTGGCTCATCACTTCAAACAATTTTCCATTGGGCCTGTCTGTGGGACCTAGCTCTAGTGCTAAAACCACATTGCAAAAAAACTTCTGAACTTCTTTTTGCTGAATGTTTGGTTCAGGCCCTAAAACAGGGATCCATTCCACGGGCGTTTCGGAAAAAATCTGCTCTAAAAGAGAAACCACTGCCAGAGAATGGGTGAGCTGGGAAGGGGATGCCGCCCAGGGGCCTAGAAATATTTTTTGCCCACCACGATACCAAATGGTGTCGCTTCTGAGTCCATTTGGTTTGACGGTCGTTTCCATTTGGGAGCCTAAATAAACAAGACCTCTCCAGAGCCCCTCCGTATGACTTGGGGGTTGGAGCAGGCCATTGCATAGGAAAATCCAAGCAGACGTAGGGTTACGTAGTCGCGAAGCCTCCCATGGTGGCACGGGGGAAGGGTCAAAACGATCCAAACATTTCTGGGATTCTAAGGTGTGAAGGCAGACCAAGGTGATGTCAAAGCTTTGACTTAAGCCTTCCTGGGACCAATAATGGGACTCACTCCAAACCTTTATTGTTTTGGTATCTTGTATGCCTGGAATCCCAAGGAGTTTGACCTCACGAGATTCTGTGACGCGCCCCACGTGGAATACGGAATATCCTTTACTTTCCAAGAAAAAGCTGAGTGTTAATCCCACACTGCCTGATCCTAAAATAGCGATTTTTATGGTCATTGAGATCCCCACCCACCCGTTTAGAACCCATCCGGTCAAATTTTCTCCCTACGAAGCTCAAATAATTAAACCAAAAGCCGAACAAAAGAAAGTGAGGCCGTGGGTTGGTAAGTTGCCAAAACCAGGTTCTGTTTTTAGCCTTTTTTATGGATATCAGGGATGGAACAGCAATCTCCTATGCTTCGAGTGCTTATCGTTGGTGACGACCCAGGGATGGAACAATGGGTGGCCCATGCCGTGGCTCAGTCAAAACTCCCCTGGAAGGTCCGATTTACCTGCCCGTTGCGATTAAATGCTCCCGAGTACCATCTCAAATCTCAGGATATCATTGTGTTGGTATGGGACAGGGTGATGGTGGGTGAAATCGACACCATCTTAAATCGCGTCAACATTCAAAAACGTTCTTGTGAGGGAGCCATTGGAGTCTTAGAATCGGCGTTAGGGGAAGATGGTCTTAAAAAAGTGGCAGTGGTGTCTTCTCGATTGGGCCGTGAAGATACGGTTTTTTTGTCAGAATACAACATCTCTTGCATCCAAGTGCTGCCTGAAAAGCAAACGGGATGGGAAGCAGAAGGTCCTCGATTTTGCCAGAAACTTTTAAAGCTTCATCAAGATTATCAATCGGGATCATCAGGAGCGGCAGAAAAAAAGGTTCAAAATTTTTACGGATTACTTTCTCACTGGGAAAAGGTAACAGACGAAACCAAAATGAGAACCATGGAGGACCTTCTTAAAACACTGGGTGACACAGCGCAATACAGCGAATTAATTGCTAGAAAGTGCTTAAAAGAAGGCAATACAAAGGGAGCAGAGCTCTGGCTCAAAAAATCCATCCAAAAAAACTCAAGCTATTTAAAATCCGTGAGAATGTTGGCAGATCTCTATTATTATACCGGTAACTATTCAGAAAGTTTAAAACTTTTGGAGAGGTTGAAAGCCAATAACCCCAGAAACTTCGTTCGCCTCACCAAAATGGGGAGGTGTTACATGGCCATGGGTGACTACCAAAAGGCCGATAAAGCGCTGGAAGAGGCCCTCAAAATCGATGAATTTTACCAACCCGCACGAGAAGAATTAGGGAAAGTAAAAGTGTTGCTAAAAGACTTTGATAGTGCCAGAACATTGCTTTCCTCCTGTCGGAACAACAAGACCTTGGCAAATTTTTTAAATGGAATTGGAATTGGGTTGGTGGACCAAGGGAAGTTTAGTGAGAGCATTGATCACTATAAAAAAGCTCAGTATGTACTGCCTGGTAACGAAACAAGTCATCTTTTGTTTTTTAACATTGGTATAGCGTATGCCAAATGGGGAAAATTTACAGAGGCCAACCGTTACTGCCGGCTCGCTTTAGCAAGAGAACCCAATTACGAAAGAGCCCAAATGCTCTTAAAGTCCATCACGAATAAACTAAATGAAACTCTTGGAGATTCGGGAACCTATCAAAGATCAGCCTAAATTTTCTCTTTACAAATGGGAAAATCAAAGATAAAGAGCTCCATCTTGACTTTGAACAGGATGGAACCCATGCAACCCTCTCCGATTTGTTATGAGTTGAAAATTCAAATTCCCGAGCTCCACAAGGATGCTGCCGCCTTAATTCTCCAGGAGTTAGGAGAGCCTCATTTTGTAGAAGGGATATTGGATTGCGATGTTCCTTTTGACTATGATCCTGATTTTTTTCAACGAGACCATTATGAACTCATGAATGTTCAAAGTCCATTGTTCATTTACAACGAAGATAAAAATAGGCTTGAGGAATTATCTAGCCATTTTAGTCGGTTATTTGAAAACCAAATGGGCCCTGATACTCCTTGCTTGGTGGAAGTTTCTGAATTTAAAGAACAAAACTGGAGAGAGTCCTGGAAGGCGTCCTTTAAACCCGTCGTGATTGGCAGCGAGTTTGTGATTTTACCGCCCTGGGAGGATGTGAAAAACTGGTCCCATATCGACCACTCCATTGTAATTGATCCGGGAATGGCTTTTGGTACCGGCCAACATGAAACCACTCAAGCGTGCTTAGAGTTGTTAACTCAGCTCCACTTCGTACCAAAATCCGTATTGGATGTGGGAACAGGCTCGGGCATTTTAGCCATTGCCGCCCATAAAAAGGGTTCCCAAGAGATCATGGGAAATGATATCGATGCGGAAAGTGTTAACATTGCTCAAAATAATGCATTGGACAATGGAATTCAAGGGATCCAATTTACAAGTGATCCCATTTCTTTGTTGCCTTTGACCACCTTCGAGCTGATTTTTGCCAACATTCAATTTAAGCCTTTGAGTGTGGTGATGCCTGAAATCGTGAAACGGATGAATTCCAAAAGTGTTTTGGTCCTTTCGGGCGTGTTGGATGTGGAATATCAGGATTTTGTGGATCAAGTGCTTTCTCCCCACGAACTCAAAACGCTTCATAAAATCGTGTTAAAGGATTGGTGTGGTTTGCGGGTACAGTTAGGATAACGCGCCCCGCTCATCTCCCATTGTCTCTATTGCTGGCCTAGGTTTTCCCGTCTTTTCTTCTTTGCGACGACCCAATCCTGTTTGAAATGACTGGCTTTTTATTTCAATATGAACAAAACTAAATTATTTTTTAGGATATGCCGATAGACTTGCTACAAAGCAAATTATTTTGTGGGTTTTGAGTCTGGTGGTGACACTAAATATCACGACCAGTTCAGGTGAAGATGGGGAGGTTTGGATTGAAATTGGGACTCGCCGCGATTTGTGGAATCTGCTTAAGCTACAACGTGTGGTACGTTTATAAGATTTTTAATCAACCTAAAGCGATGAATGCAAGACAACTTGGGGCTCAATCGGCAATGGTCCAGGTAAACTCACCCTCTTTGGTTCCGGCAGATAACTCACTATTGCCTGTTTTAAAGCCTGGATCCCCGCAAAAAGAATCCCGTTCCGCGGTGGTTGAATCCATGAAAAAATTTGATTCCATGGTGGCGAGTACCAATCCCGAAATTAGGGTGAGTGCCATCAATCAGGTTCCACTTGTTTTAAGTCTAAAGGGAGGGAAGTCACTTTCCCAGCCCATCTCTGTGACTTTAGCCACCTTGCTGGGAGATCGGCTGAGTTCTTCCAAAAAGACACACAGTCCTGAAATTATTGCTTTATTTAAGTCCATTCAAGCGGTGGGTTCCAAGGGGAACGAATTTCTTATCTCACAGGCCGTTTTGAAGTCGAAGTTACGCTGCCAAGAGACCATCGAGTTTTTAGAAGTCGTTAAATTGAATCCTTCTGTGGAGTTTCGGGGCGCCATGCTGTCCATTCAAACGAGCCTTAATAATGGTTTCGAGCAGTTTTGTTTTGATAAACGCAAGCGCGATGGGTTGAATTCGGAGCTTATGAAAACTTCAAAACTGTTTCCTTCGTCTAGAGACTCTATTTCCCTCTAAACGCGGGCTCTCCTAGATCTTCAAATGAAAAATTTGTGGTATGGTGGTTTCGGGGTGCAGATGCCCTTCCTAAAAAGTGAGGTTTCAGGGCACCATGCAGCGAAATTTGCTTTGGTATTCAAGAATGGTGATGCTTGGGGTGTGGATGTCCGTGGCCACGGTATGGCACTTTTTTAGGATTTTGCCTATGGGAAAATCCAGCGTACATAATTCTTCCTTTGTCTGGTTGTGCTACCCCATCGCGCGAAGGATCCTTGGTTTGCAGTTTGTAGTGAGAAAACACAAACCAAATTTACCTGGACCTTTCGTTTACATCATGAATCATCAATCCGCACTCGATCTTTTTTCCGCAGTAGAGGTCTACCCTAAGGACTGCATTTTGGTTGTAAAAACGGCGCTAGGCAAGATACCATTTTTTGGATGGATATTAAAACTGGGAAATAACGTTTTTTTAGATAGAGCCAATCACGAAAAATCCTTGGACCAAATGGCCCTCGCAAAATCCAAAATGCTTTCCCAAAATTTGTCCGTGTGGGTTTTTCCAGAGGGCACCCGGCGCAAAACGGGTCTTCTTCATGCCTTCAAACAGGGAGCTTTTCATCTTGCCACCCAAGCGAAAGTACCTGTTTTTCCAGTGGTGGCAAGCGGATATTCCCGGGCAGTGGATTTTAATCGATGGAAAAGTGGCACCATCATTGTGGAAATGCTCCCCTGCATTGAATCCAATTCAGAGGAGTGGAGTTCTGTCGATGAACTCAAGAAGCAGTGTCATAAAGTGATGTCAGCTGCTTTTGAACGAATCACGCAAGAGTCGCTGGCGTTTAGTGGTCTGGAAACCTAGCTGAATGGCGTCAAACGATCACATGGGTCTAGGTCCATCGGTTTTGATCCCACACGTTCTCACATGGAACTCATTGCAGGGAATGTTTTTGATGGTGGCTGAGTTTCCGTTTTTGTAGGTGATGCTCAAAGTACCGTTACCTTCGAGGCTGTAGCTAGATTCAGGTGTCACAAAAGTAAATCCGTCGGTAAGACCGTGGTGTGTGAGTTTGATTTTAAGATGCTTTTCCAACTGATCCGAATTTAGCTCTAGAGAAATGGGCTTGGTGAGAGATTTTGAACTATCTTTAATGGTTAAACTATTAAACGTGTATTGAAATCCTGTAGCGTTGTTTCCCTTCAAGCAAAAATCATAGGAAATGAGTCCAGATTCCAATTTTTCACCCAAACAGAGTTTGCAGGATCGTCTGTGTTCTCAAACTTAATATCAATCAAACTCCAGTCTCCCATTTCTAGGGCTTTCGTAAAGCTGGATGCATCCACATTCTTTGTTACTTTATATCCATGGCCCCTGGGAGAGATGCCAGCTCCGATGGAAGGTACCAACTGATTAATAGCCACGAGCTGAAATTTTAGATTGTCAAAATCAGCACAAAACTCAATGACGCTTTTATAACTTTCCACCACAGGATCTGTATTTCTAGCTTGAGTGAAAGGGTTTTCATTCAATTCAAGGGTTTCAGGGTTGGAAATCCCAAATTCTGTCATGGTCATACCTGCAGGGCAACTGACATCAAAGGTGTTGCCTCTGAAAAATCCAAACACATCAACAGGATTTTCCTTTGCTGATGGGTTGGTAGTGTCGTTGGAAGCACTTTTGGTGGTTTTTAAACTTCCGGTGCATCCCACGAGTAATAAAGATAACACACTGAATTTAAAAGAAGAATTTTTCATGATAACTCCTTTTTAATTTTGGTTTCCCACGGCAGGGTCCATCAGCCTTCTCAAAGCAAAAGCAAAGCCAAGGGTTTGTAAGTGTTATGGTGATGTTTTAACATTGCGTAAAGGTTTAATATTCTTCTTTTTAGGGGAGGGATTTTAGGAAGTCTTGAGACGGACCCACTGTCTAAAATTGAGACATGGCGCTTAAAACCAATCGTAAAACCCGTTTGAATTCCCGACTTCACAATGGATTTGTCTTTGGCACTCATGAGATAGGCCGCTGCACCCAGGGGACCACTTTAGGCATCAAAGATCGACGCATCTTTAGACTAGAATAAGCGAATTCTGAATCGGGTCATAGTGTGTTTTTTAGGTGCTAAAAGTCAGCTACTTTTGTCGTCATTTTTTTTTCCGTAGAGGTGTCAGTCCCACTTCGTTTTTGGGACTCTTTAGCTAATGAGTCTCTTCTGTTTTTTATAGCTTGTTTCATATGAATAGCGTCTTTTGGATCAGGATATGATGCTTCATCGACGAACCGATCGATGGCATCATTAGGAAGGCATTGGAGTAGTTTAGCTGCTGCCATTTGCCAATCCTCTGAATTCAGATTGAGCCAGGGATGTTCAGGCTCTAAAAACATTTTAAAATTGTTCAAAATTTCTGCACCATCCATTCGAAGCCCAAAACCCCCAATGGCATTACTAACAACGGGCTCGTCAGGTTTAAAGCCCCCTTGAGCACGTGAACCTAACGTACCTCCGAAATCTAGCATTGCAAAAGTTGAGCCTTCCGAGGCTACAAAAGTATTTGAGGGGTTTCCTAGACGGTCCCAGTCTTTTAAAAACGCGGCAAATACCCTTAATTGACGAAATGTGGGAGAATTGGAAATGTTTGAGAGTTCATAGGAGGCTCCTGACCAAGAGCCAGCCAATTTAAGTGCAGCCACACGGCGTAAGTTGGGTTCGGGGCCCTCTGAGTCTGGAGTAAGTATCGCGGTATCTGGAACGGTGTAATCTAAGGCGCGATAGATGCGGGCGCTAATGATTTCACCACCTGATTGGAGCCCAGGGTAGGTCCTGTCAGCCTTGACAAACCACTCTTTTCCACCTGCATCTTTAGACCAGCATCCTCCGTTGCTTCCCCCGCTATATCGCTGACATGCGCTTAGTTTGCCCTGAGGCACTGCCATGGCTTCGAGACTCCCACATGTTACTTTGATCGGATCTTTTGACAAGCTTGGGGCTAAATCGCTTTTGACTAGAGAACCTTTGGGTTTGGGTGTGCAGGCGTTGAAGGATGAAAAAACAGTAAATGTGCACAGAAGAAAGGATTTTGTTTTAATCATAAGATATCACCTTTTAAAAAGAGGATTGGGAGTTCCTCTTTTGGATTCGCTTTCAATCTCCTATCGGCTATCTTTGGGGATCAGTAACCATTCGGAAAATTTTTAGATATTGAATTTGACGTCTACTTCCATTCGCAGCGCATTTCTTGCATTTCAGCTATTAAAACTTGTGTAAAATTTGGGGTGTGTTTCAGGTCATGCCGTCTTGATTCTAGGCAGGTTTTCCTCTTGTTCTCATCATAAAAGGCAGCTTTTGATACCCTAAACACGTACTCGGATGCACCCGTGCTTTTTTCTACTGATTTTTAAGTTCATCAAAGATGAATGCCATGCGAATTTCAAAATTCTCACACCGTGATTCGTCGAAGGCTGCCCTGGGGCATGTGGTAAGAGGGCTATATTGTCCCACCAGTTTTGAAAGAGGGGAAGAGGGATCGGGAACGTGAAGACCTGTTGACTTATCTAAGCTTACCCGAATTGGGTTCTTGGCTTTCCACTTTTCCTGAGAGGAAAGACCTGGAATTTCGGCGGGAAGTGGTAAAGGCTTTGCCATTCTCCACACCTGTTGAGATTCAGTATCCATGTCGGAAACGTTTAGCACTCTCACCTGATACCTTTGGGATCCGGGTGCCGCTTTTTCAAAAACAAGGTTGGGGGCCAGAAAAACGGCGGCGTGATCCAGGCTTTCGTCAAATATAGACGTGTATACATCATAAGCTTTAATGGAATCCGGTGTGGTTAGATTGACGGCTTGAAAGTGATCTGATTTGGTAAACAGATTGATATGAAAGGCACCGTTATTTTCCATATCAAAATTAAATCCATGAAGATCAAACGGGGCTCGCTCACTGGTCAAAATGTCGTGCACCGTAGTCCAACAATTGGGAATGTAACCAGCTCCATCCCCATCGTAAGGTTCCATGGAGACTGATTGTGGTTTTAAGCGACCATAAATGGTTTTTCCTGCTAATGACTGAATTTTGGGAACCATGAAATCTTGAATGGAGTACTTTTTCTGGGGATCAAACTTTCGCTCAATGGGTTTTCCAATTGGAAGCTGATAATATTGATTGATTTTTTGGAATTTATCTGATGTCAGAACCCCAAATTCTATTTTGTGATAAGAATATTGCCCAAAGAGAGGTCCATTGGCAACTTCGATCAATGCGGGAGCTACCGAGACGTCTAAATCAAATAGTTTCTTAAAAATGCTCTTTATTTCACTAATTTGAGAATTTACTTCGTCTAGGTCTTGCGGTAAAACCAGGTTTTCAGGCAACTCTCTAAACTCTTCCTCACCCACTTCAAAAGTAACGAATGTGTTGTTTGCGCTAACATCCGAATTGGCTTTGCTGCGGTGAGGCGTGTTCTTTATGCATGAGATACCTAATATAATTGCAGAAATAGATACGGCTGCGATTTTAAGATTTGATTTTTTCTTCATGACGATTTCTCCTCTTGGGTGTTTTTGGAATTTCAAAATCCTGCAAAGTGAATGGTGGCAGGAGCAGAAATTTGCGATTCGGAAGAGAAATAAGCAAAGGATGTGCCAAACAAGAATATCCTTGTAAATCATAGGTTAAGGAGAGTACGTCTCATTTAACTTCTGACTTATTTAGAAAAACTAGGGGACTCAAAAGATAGCATTTTGTCTAAGGAGTGGTCAATTGACAGATTTTTCCAATTGTCGATTGGGAATTTTGTTAAGCTAAAAATACCAATTCCAAATGATTTTAGCAAGTAACAATCCCACCACAAAAAGTGAAAACCATCTTAATTTTGAAGATCCCGACCGAATGGCAAAACCCGCTCCCAACCAGGCTCCCAATAAGTTAAACAACGCCATGGCCAATCCTATCTCAAAGGAAACCTGCTTGTGCCAACTGAAATAAAGCAGTGCACCGATGTTGGTAGATAGATTCACTAATTTAGCAGCGGCGGTGGAGTTTAAAAAAGGCCACAAAAAGAGTTTACTCAATACCAAAACCAAAATGATTCCTGTGCCCGGGCCAAAGAAACCATCGTAAAATCCCACGAGGGAGCCCCAGAGGATGCGGCTTTTTAGGGATGGAATGGGAAACTGGGATTCGTTTAGAGTTTGGTTTTTGGTGGACTTTAAAGGTTCCATGAGCATCATGATAATAACGGCGATCATTAAAATGAATACGATCACTTCTATGATGTTTCTGGGGATGAGCCCCACAAAATGAGCTCCCACAATAGACACGCATCCCGCCGAAACCACCATGGGAAAGAGGTCTTGGTAGGGGATTTTGATGTGCCTGGAATAGCGCCAGCAGGCGAGTCCAGTACCCACCACAGAAGACATCTTGTTGGTGCCTATGCATAAGGAAAGGGGCACAGATGCCGAAGGTAGGCCTAATATACCTGGCAGAAAGGCGATGACGGCAGGCAGCTGAACCATGCCTCCCCCTCCTACCACAGCGTCCATAAAACCCGCCAGTCCGGCGCAACCAAAGAGTAAAAAGAGTTCCAAAAGATGAGAAGTGTTCAAGATATTTACTTTCTTGATTGAGATTTAGGGACATTTAAGCCATTTTGATCCACCAATTCACCACCAGCTCGGCTGTAAAAAATATAAGTAAACACCCAAAAAGCATGATGGGCAAACCCAGTTTTAAAAAGTCTTTGTTACGTAAACCATGGGATCCAGAAAGAAGGGCGTTGGCCGGTGTGCTGATGGAAAAGCAAACTCCTAAGGCGCAGGAGGCCGCAATGGCAATGGCGCAGGAAGGTTGCGGGAGAAGCTTCATGGCGATGGGCATTAAAACCACGGCCGTGGCGGTGTTGCTGGACACGGCGCTTCCAAAGGCCGCCACTAAAATCAAGATGAGGAGCTGAGCGTGTCCATTGATGCCGCTGGAATTTAAGGCGTTGCTTAAAAACTGGGGCCAGTTTCCCTTTTCCATAAGATAACTTAAAAGTAAGCCTCCAGCAATCATTAAAAGCACATCCCAGTCTACGGATTTAAGATCTTTCGTGTCTAAAAAACCAAAGGCATAAATTATTGTAACCGCTGCAAATCCTAACCCCAACGGGGACATTCCGTGCCATGGTGTGGTGATCCAAAGTATGACGAGCGTTCCCAGAAGCATAAATATCTTTGGGTTGGGCGCTGCGCTGTGGTGGGGCCTGGAGGTAGACAAAACATGGGATTTTGAAAATTCGTAAAAATGGCTCACCAGCAATTCAGTCAAAAGTAACAGACCAAAAGTGAGGGGAAGCATCAAAAAAATCCAATCGGAAAATCCAAATCCGATGTTTGGGTAAAGAGTCTGAATCGTGTTGAGGGCGATGGCGTTGGGGGCGGCACCCATGGGAGTTCCAAGGCTACCGAAGTTGGCGGCCATAGCTAAGCCCAAAAGATAGCCAGACGCCTGTTTGGGGTGGGTTTCTCTTAAGAGGCTAAGAGTCCCTGCAAACGCCGGAATGGAGAGGGCCATGGCGGTGGTGTTGGTGGTCCACATGGAGAGAAGAGCGGTTGTAAAAAGGGCGATTCGAAAATGGAGTTTGAGGGAATGGCGGCTGTATTTGGCGGTGGTGTTGGCAAGCCAATGTTCCATTCCGTGTTTTTTGAGAAGCACGCCAAAACTCATTCCGCAGAAAAAAAGTCCTAAGGTAGGGTCGGAAATCTTTTGAAACACAACCTTGGTGGTGAGTAGGGGAGAAGATTCCAAGTTTAGCAATAAGCAGGCGGAAATTAGGAATAGGGTGGGCACAAAGGGTCGAACCCGTTCACTGAGCCAAAGGGCCAAGGCTACCGCGATTGTGACGAGAAGAAACAAATCCATAGTTCCTTGCCTTTCCTCGGAAGGTGGAGAAAAAGCTCATACCACAAAAACGGATTCTTTTGGCTAAATAACGGTAAAAAGTTAAAAAAAAGAGGGGGAAAAGATCCACTCTTCTCCCCACCCTTTGATCGTTCGCTGTTAAAACAACGGACGTTTGATTACATGTCGTAGTCGCCCATGCCGCCGCCTTGAGGTTGCGTTCCGGAATCTTTTTTAGGTTTCTCGGAAATCATGGCGTCTGTGGTGAGGAGCAAGCTGGAAACGCTGGCCGCGTTTTGAAGAGCGCACCTTGTTACCTTAACAGGGTCAATCACACCAGCCACCATCAAATCTTCATAGGTTTCTGTGAGTGCATTGAAGCCATAAGAAGGATTGTTGTTAGACAAAATTTGATTCACAACCACGCTGGATTCAAAGCCACCGTTAGAAGAGATCACTCGGATTGGCTCTTCCAAAGCGCGTTTGATCAAGTCCACGCCCGCTTGTTGTTCCGCATTAGCTACTGGGATATTGGCCAAGTCTTTGGTGGCTCTTAAAAGGGCTACGCCTCCACCAGCTACAATTCCTTCAGCCACGGCAGCTCGGGTGGCGCTCAAAGCGTCTTCTACGCGGGCTTTCTTTTCTTTCAATTCCACTTCTGTGGCTGCGCCCAAACGGATCACGGCTACGCCGCCCGAGAGTTTAGCCAAACGCTCTTGCAATTTTTCTTTATCGTAATCGCTGGTGGCTTTTTCGATTTGAGCCCGGATATCAGACACCCGTGCTTTGATATCGGAGTCTTTGCCTTTTCCAGAGGTGATGAGCGTGTTTTCTTTGTCTACCACGATCTTAACGGCTTGGCCCAGGTCTGCCAAAGTGGTGGTTTCTAATTTCATGCCAAGCTCTTCGGTGATCAATGTACCACCAGTCAACACAGCGATGTCTTCCAACATGGCTTTGCGTCGATCGCCAAAACCAGGGGCTTTCACAGCGCACACTTTGATGGTTCCGGAGAGTTTGTTTAAAACAAGAGTGGCAAGGGCTTCGCCTTCGATCTCTTCAGCGATGATAAGTAGGGGTCGGCCGGCTTTGGCGGTTTGCTCCAAAACGGGAACCAAATCTTTCATGGAAGAGATTTTTTTATCAAACAAAAGCACGTAAGGGTTGTCTTGAACCACTTCCAATCGCTCTTGGTCGGTAACGAAATAGGGAGAAAGGTATCCGCGGTCAAACTGCATGCCTTCCACAACGTCCACGTAGGTTTCGATGCCTTTGGCTTCTTCCACCGTAATAACGCCGTCTTTGCCCACTTTTTCCATGGCTTCTGAAATCATTTTACCAATTTCAGTGTCGTTATTGGCAGAAATACTACCCACTTGAGCAATTTCTTTAGAGGAGGAAACAGGTTTTGCCACTTTTTTCAGGGATTCGATCACCACATTAACGGCTTTATCGATTCCTCGTTTGAGTTCCATGGGGTTGTGGCCGGCGGCTAGCATTTTGAAGCCTTCTCGGTAGATGGCTTGAGCCAATACGGTAGCGGTGGTGGTGCCATCACCCGTGTCGTCGTTGGTTTTGGAAGCCACTTCCTTCACCATTTGAGCGCCCATATTTTCGAATTTGTCTTGTAGCTCGATTTCTTTAGCCACGGTGACGCCATCTTTGGTGATCAAAGGAGCGCCAAAAGATTTTTCGATCAAGACGTTACGGCCTTTTGGCCCGAGAGTCACTTTAACCGCATTGGCTAGAGTTGTAACACCAGCAAGCATTTTTCGTTGAGCAGACTCATTAAAACTAATCACTTTAGCAGACATGGAATCTCCTTATAAATCAATCACATTTAAATCTTTGTTTGAGAAATCAAGGAAAACACAAACGTTTTGGATCACTCCAAAACGGCCATCACTTCTTCTTCCTTCAAAATGATGCAGTCTTCGCCATTGAATTTCACTTCAGAGCCAGACCATTTTCCAAACAAAACGCGATCACCCTCTTTGATTTCTGGGGCTTTTCGTTTTCCGCCTTCCACCACTTTTCCAGATCCAACCGCAACAACTCGGCCTTCTGATGGTTTTTCTTTGGCATTATCAGGGATCAAAATGCCTCCAGCGGTCTTGTCTTCTGCATTGATTCTTTTTACAAGAACACGATCATTAAGTGGCTTAAATGTCTGAGCCATAAAATACCTCCAAAAAAAATGGGATACACATCCACGCCCTGTAACCTAACCGGCTTCCGTGGGGTGTCAAGGGCCCCTAAGTTTCGTTTCAGACCAACACGGTATCTTTCTGAAACAAATAATCATCTTTTTGTGGATAATCCAAGGAAAAATGAATCCCGCGGGATTCCTTTCTGGCCCGAGCGCAGTCGATGGTCATGGAAGCCACGAGGGCTAGATTGCGAAGTTCCAAAAGATTGCGATTGGGAATCACGTTCCAGTAATGGTTTTCAATTTCGTCCAAGATCTGCCGAATACGGGCTTTGGCTCTAGACAGTCGTTTCTCAGACCGCACAATTCCCACATAATTCCACATAATGCTTCGAATTTCGTCCCACAAATGACTCACCACCACCAGTTCATCTGGCTCACAGGCCGAACCTAAATGCCATCCTGGAATCACGGGAAAAGGTGTGGATTGCAGGTAATTCCAAACGGATTTCACGTCTTCCAGTACAAATTGGGCGTAAACCAGGCCTTCTAGTAGGGAGTTGGAGGCCAGTCGATTAGCGCCGTGAAGCCCGGTGCAGGAATTTTCACCCAGCGCCCACAGGCATTTCACTCCGGTTCTACCTCTTCCATCCACCACAATCCCCCCGCAGCTGTAGTGGGCGGCAGGCACCACGGGAATGGGCTCTTTTGTGATGTCTAGACCCAGCTGCATGCATTTCACGTAAATATTAGGAAACATGGATTGAATTTCAGAAGCTGGCTTGTGTGAAATATCTAAATAAACAAAATCATCTCCTGATTTTTTGATGGTGGCATCTATGGCTCTGGCCACGATATCTCGAGGTGCTAATTCTTTTAGGGGGTGGATCCCTTCCATAAATCGATGCCCCGATTTGGAACGCAGAATGCCCCCTTCTCCTCGTACAGCCTCACTGATTAAAAAGGTTTTTTCAGAATGATGATATAAACAAGTGGGATGAAATTGCATAAATTCCAAATTAGCCACTCTGGCTCCCGCCCGTTTGGCCATGGCCACCCCGTCTCCCGTGGCTCCATCGGGATTGGTGGTGTAAAGGTATAATTTTCCGTGCCCACCCGTGCATAAAAAGGTCCCTTTGGCGTGGATGGTGCATACGGTTTTTCGGTTGGTTTGCAGCAGATAAGCTCCAAAGCATCGATTTCGCGAAAAGTCCGGAGCAAATTTATCGGACACCAACAGATCGATGGCATAATGATGTTCCCTAACCTCTATGTTGGGGTGGGACCGAATTTGCTGGCAAAGAGCGGTTTGTACGGCCCTACCGGTGAGATCGGCCGCATGAACAATCCGGCGGTTGCTGTGCCCCCCTTCTTGGGTGAGGTGCAGTTCCAGACTTCCATCGGGGTTAGAATTTTGCGTGAAGGGCACTCCCCAATTTAAGAGGTTTTGGATGGCATCTGGGCCTGCTTCAATCACCTTTCGAACGATGTCGCCGTGGCATAGACCTGCGCCCGCAGTGAGCGTATCTTGGATGTGGGACTCAAAACTGTCTGACTTTTGTAAGACTGATGCGATACCGCCTTGGGCGTAGTTCGTGTTGGTTTCTTCCAGGCTATCTTTGCAGGCTAAAATCACCTTTCCCACTTCCGCCAGCTTTAGAGCCAGAGTGCTTCCGGCGATGCCTGACCCTATGACTAAAAAATCCGTGGTGTCGCTCTGGGATAGGGATGATTTCGTCCCGAGAGATGAATGATGCTCTAGAGCCGGCGAGTTTTGAGTAGACATGAGTTCGACTCTCCCAGAAATTCTGAAAATTCATTAAAATGGAGAGTCTGGAGCGGGTGGGTAGCACCTACGGTTTTAGGTAGACTCTCCTCATGTTTTCATACATGGATTCGGAGAATTTGCCAACGCGCGAGCACATTAGATGCGAGGTGTCGATTTGGTAGTTGATCATGAGGTCAATTTCAGGTTCATAAAACTCCAGATAGCAGTCGGGAAAGCCCAAAACGTGGCCAAATTCATGGCGAATAGTCCAGCGTACATTGTATTCCGTGATGGGCACATTTTTATCCATGGTGATGATGTTTCCACCCAAACCATTCACGTTGGGAGTGGCTCCTGGCTCAAACACCACTTTGGCGGAAGCCTTCGGATTGCCAAAGGAAAGCAGAAGTTTCCAGTCACTCCATTTCCATTCATCTTCGATATTAATCTTTAAAAAATCTTGAATGGCTTGTGTTTCTGGCTTTAAAAAAGGAAACGAAGCCGTGGTTTGGTCTGAGGAGCTCCACTGAAGATCCGACCTGGCATTTCTAATGTTAAAAAAGGAATCGTAGTTTTCCTTGGCGGCCCTTTTTTGTTTAACATAAAAGGGATTCAGGTCTTGATTTTGGGAAAGTAAACGACTGAGCTCCTGCTGGCAGAAAAACTCTTCGTCGTCTCCCTCAGCTAGACCGCTATTAGAGCATAAAATTTTAAGCCATGACTTTACATCTTCTTGAAGTTTAAGATCTTGACTGTTCAGATTTTTTAGTACTTCTTCTTTTTTTTCTAGCTTTTCTAGGAAATAATACCCTCTCACATCGTTCTTTTTGCGCAGCGCTAGGCCATCTTTATAAGGAGAAAGAAGCCTCCAACGGGCGGCCGTTTCGTAGAGTCGATTGATTTTTCTAGCCCACACCAAAAACTCCTCATCGGGGATTTGGGTAGAGTTGGGCACGGGTAAGTCGCTTTCCAATACTTGTTTGTATTCGGCAGGTAACTCTGCTTGAAGGAGGGTAAGGTCGTCAGAAATGGTTTTAGGGCCGTATTGATTTGGCTTATCAATGGGGATGCCTCTTTGGCTTCCGGGTGAAGTCAGTTGAAGTTGGCGAGAAGGATCCCTTTGGGAGTTAATGGCCGCCAACCAGCTTAGGTTTTTAGTACCCCAGGCAATGGCAGTGCCCACATCAGAAGCATCTTCCACCTGAGTTAATTTGCGTATTTTAAGCTCATTTGCATATTCATTGGAAGTCATTTCCAAATCGTAATGGGGAACTTGATTGCGATGGGACTGTGCACTTGCCGCAAAACTCCAGATAGTACCGATACCTAAAACGCAACTTCCTAACTTTGCCCAGTGTTTCATTGTGAACGTCCTCATTTTTTAGTCCTGATGGGTAACCCAAAAAGAGTTAGCTGGCAAGCCAGTTAACTCAATTGAGGAGCAAAGGGCGGTTGGAGTGTGATTTTGCTTTTGTTCTATCCCAAAATGGGATAGGGGAACCTTTTCGAAGATGGGGTGGAGTTTCAGAAACCCGGGGGACAAGTGTGGCAACTAGAATTTTAATGATTCTGGGAATTTTGAGCTTTTTAGCGATTTTGGTGTTTGGTTCTGCGGGGTTCCACCTGGCGAGCTCTCTTTTTTATTGGGGAAGGCCAGAATCGGCGTGGCGCACTCCCCATCAACCCATGTGCAATAATATAGAACAATCCTGGTTTCAGGTGGACCCTAGCCAGTCCCAAGAGTTGCCCTCCAAGCCTGATAGCTGCGAGCGAAACCTGGAGGTTCCTTTTGAGAGACTTTCCTTTTCCCAGTCTACTTCACTTTCTCAGGGCGCTTATTATCAATACAAATTTGCCTCCGGTGCACCAAAAAGTTTGGTAGTATATGTACCTGGAATTCACGCCAACCGTTTGGAAATGCTTCGCTTTAAAGAAAGCTTTCAATCTGCACAGTCGGTCGTTTTGGTGGTGGAACTTCCCAACCAAGGGGACGCCAGCCATAATGGTCGAGGCACGGGGTGGGGGTGTTCAGAGCATTTGTTGCTGCAGGAGTTCTATGAAAAGGCCTTGCCCTCCTATTTGGAAACGTTAAGCCCTCATCAGCCCCTAGATCTTTTCTTGTGGGGCACGTCGATGGGGGGATTGGCCCAAGCCCTAGCATGGTCTTCCCAGTCGAATGCATTGCCCCTGAAAGGACTTTTTTTGGAAAGCCCCATTTTAAGCCCCACTTCATTACTAGAAAATCCCAATCCGAGTCAAAATCGGGGAATCATGGGTCAAGCGGTGACTAAAATCGCAACCATTATGGCCAATCGAAGACTCAAAGTGGACTCCTTTCCCCACAAGTGTGAGCTGGGTCGTGCTCTTAATCTCCTCACCCCCTCCGTGCCCGTGATTTGGGCCCATTCCCAAACAGACGCCATCTCTTCCTTTGCTAAAGCAGAGAGTCTTGCTCAGCAGATTAAAAGATCTGCTTTCCATTTTTTGAGCCTTTCTTCTGGAAGCCACGGGCTTCTCTGGAGTGCGAATCCCGGTGCCTTTCAAAGGGAAGTAGACCGTTGGATGCAAATCAGTCGCCCTAGCTTTACTCCTGCACCCTCTTCAAACCAGCAATTTTCCAATCGAGAACACCCATGACTTTAAAATCGTCCCAAAGACTCGTTGCCATTGTAGGAAGGCCCAATGTGGGCAAAAGCACTTTATTTAATAAAATTGTTAAAAAACGCACGAATCTTGTATTTGACCAACCTGGGGTAACAAGAGACAGACTTTTGGCCAAGGCCACTTTTGACCAGCAGGATTTCTTTGTCTGTGACACTGGGGGATTTGAACCCACCTCCCAAGACAACATCAAAAAACAATTGGTGGAGCAGGCCGAATTAGCCATTGAACAAGCCGATTCCATTATTTTTGTTTCGGATGTGCGGGAAGGTTTGCACCCGGTAGATGGGGAGCTCATCAAGAGGATTCGAAAGTCCTCAAAACCATTTTTTGTGGCAGTAAATAAATGCGATCTGCCTCAACAAGACTATCAGGCGGAAGAATTTAGAAAGCTTGGTGTGCCGGAGATTTTTCCCATAAGCGCCGAGCACAGCCGGGGGATTGGTGCACTTTTGGAAGCCGCCACGAAACCTCTGGCTCAGCTGGCCTCTCCAGATCCTCTGCCTGCCGATCATATTAAAATGGCTCTCGTGGGCCGACCTAATGTGGGAAAGAGCAGTTTGTTAAATCGATTGGCCGGCGAAGCCCGGTCGATTGTGGATGATAGGCCAGGCACCACCCGAGACACTATTGACATACAAATATCTTACTTTGGTAAAACATTTGTAATGCTTGATACCGCTGGAATTCGAAGAAAAAGCCGCATGGTGGATAAGCTGGAACGGTTTTCAGCTTTGCGATCCCTTGCTGCCATTGAGGATTGTGACGTGGCGGTTTTGGTGATAGATGCCAAGGAAGGTCCCACAGAGGGAGACGCTCGGGTGGCGGGTTATGCCTACGAGCTTCGAAAACCCATCCTCATTTTAGTAAACAAATGGGATTTGATTGAAAATAAAACTTCTAAAACAGCGGCAGAATATGAAGATTTTCTTAGGAAAGAACTTAGGTATATTCCCTATTCTCCCCTGTTGTTTGCCAGTGCCGTGGAAAATCAGAGGGTAAGCCGCATTTTACCCATGTGTTTGGAACTTTACAATCAAGGGAATCGGCGGATAAAGACTTCTCAGGTAAATAAAGTTCTTAAACAGGTATTGGTAGAGCACACCCCTCCTTTAATGAAGGCTAGAGCAGGCCGCATTAAATTTTACTACGCCACTCAAGTAACCCAAAATCCCCCTCGTTTTGTGGTGTTTTGTAACTATCCTGCCGACATCCATTTTAGCTATAAGAGATATGTGGAAAACCGATTTAGAGACCTATTGGAGTTTACCAATATTCCCATCAGTGTCTTCTTTAGGGAACGATCCAGCAATCCATTGTTAGACAAAAACAAGGGAGAAATTTTAGCCCAAGAACTCGGGCTAAAACTCAATCGTGCAAAAGCTAATTTTGATAAAGACATTCGAGAAGTTGTAGAAGATGATGATATAGATTACGAAGAAATAGAATCAGAAAGCACACAAATTGTGTTTGATGATGAAGATGGTGGTAATGATTGATATGAATCGTCCGTCGATAGTCAATCAATCTTCTTTGCACCAGGGGATCCTCACCCGAAAACAGCATCTGTATAAGCTTTGGAATCGTTTTTTACAACAGCCCACCCTGCCCCAGTTTGATAAATGGGTTTCGGTTGAATTTAAAAATCACCCTCAGTTTGGTTCTAAAGACAGAAGATTTTACTGCGAAATTTTATTCGCCTTTTTAAGGTATGCCCCCATTGTTCCTTTGCTAACTTATCTAAAAGCTTCCGGTAAACCACTTTCGGAGCAAGGGATTATAACTTGGATAAATATTCATCAGAAGTCTTCCCTAAATCATCATTCTATTCAGTGGTTTTCTGATTTGCCCTTTGAAGAGTTGTGGATTTCTAGTTTGTTCCGTTACGCGCAATCTAGGAACGATAATTCACTTTTAGATAGTCTTAATTCTTTAGTCCATGGCGAAACTCCTGTATTATTTAAACATCTACAAGACCTCTCTCGTATCATTCAAAGCACTCAAAATGGATGTCTTTTGGCGCTTTGGAATGGATTTCCGGTATGGTATTTGGATCAACTTCAGAGCCGAGAATCGCTGAGCCATTGGAACTCCAGTCAAAAGGTATCTTTTTTGGAACAGTTAAATCATAGACCTCCCCTATGGGTAAGACTGAATTTCTCAGAGGATATTAGCCTTGTTAGCCAGTCTTTGGTGGAGGATGGATTTGAAATGATGGGGGGATCTGAAGATGCTTCTAATGGCACCTTTGCTGTATCTGGGGCCAAAGGCATCTACACTTCACAAATGTTTAAAGGTGGAAAACTGGAAATTCAGGATTTGGCTTCCCAATGCATAGGCAGGCATGTGGTGGCAAAACCCGGTGAATCTGTTTGGGATGCCTGTGCTGGGGGTGGAGGCAAAACCATGCAATTGGCCAGTGTTTTAAAAAACAAAGGATTGATTTACGCTTCTGATATACGGGAATATAAACTAGATGAGGTTAAAAAGAGGGCTAGGCGAGCTGGGTTTTTTAACATTCGAACCCTTGTTTGGGATGGGGAAAAATTGCCCGAATTTCCCAAGGAAATTAAAATTCGAAATGGATTTGATTGGGTTTTAATTGATGCTCCTTGTTCTTCCTCCGGAACGTGGCGAAGAAATCCCGATGCCAAATATAGGGAACTTTCCCAAGGATTAGAGGGGCTTCAGACTCTGCAGCACTCTTTGTTACTTGTGGCCAGTGATGCCGTAAAGCCGGGTGGTTCGTTGGTGTACAGCACCTGTAGTTTTTTTGTGGAAGAAAATGAAAGTGTGGTGAACCGATTTGTAAAAGAGAAACCCAATTTTAAATTAGTCTCCCAAAAATTGGTAGGAAGCCCCGAATTGGACGCAGACACCATGTTTGTGGCCGTGCTCCAAAATCAAAACGACTCTCCTTAAATGGCACAAATTTAAAAGCCACAATGGGAACCAGGTTTGATTTGAGCTGCGTTGAGAAGATTGATGCGGTCAGAGTTTTTTTCTATGAGAATGGCTTGCAATTCTTGAATCAGTTTTGCCATATCATCCTGTGCAAAGTAGGCCGGATCGGTGTATGGAGCGGTCTGTTTAGGATTGGAGTAGATGGACTTAAAGTTATTTACCATGGGAGCTGCCAATGCGGGGTCATCAAATACGACGGACATTTCGCGGAAGGCTCCTGACGCAGTTGCCATGTCAAAATTGCCGCTGCCTAAAAGCACAAGTCGTTCATCAACGATCAAGGTTTTGGTGTGCTGCTGCTGACTAATGGAGATCGGTTCCTGTGTCGTTACAGGTAAGCTCAAATTTTTTTGCGTTTTGCGCCATTTTAAAGGTAGAGCTTGCGAGTCTTTCCAAATGCCTGCTTTGGCTGCCTCTGAGTTCATTAAAAAATTTCCTAAAGCGAGATTTAGCTTGGAAGTGGGTGCCCCTGAGTCCAACAGGATTTTGATTTCAATGTTTGGATTTTCTACAACAACGGAGCTGATGGCATGAGCTAAGCTTGGATTATATGCAAGATATCCATATAAATATATGGATTTTTTGGCTGATTTAATGAGACTAAGAATGTTGTGTTCCAGTGAACGAATGCTGTCGTTTCCATTGTTTTCGGCCATTCTCGCCCTCGAATTCCAAGTGCTTTCCGTATCTACGACCTGGCCGTTCTCATATTCCGCCATTTCTTTGTGTGACTGCAGCCAATTCTTTACAAATTGGTGTGCAGGTCCATTGTTTTTTATTCTTACAGATGGCTGAACAGGATAAGTCTTGCCTGTTACTTCGGTTGACAGTGCCATGTCAAGGGCTAAAGTGATATCTGGCGTGTAGGCGTGTTGAATGATGGCTGCAAGGGGGCCTTTTACCACAACAGACTCGTCAAAATTGAAGCCACCATCAATATCGATTAAATTTTTAGAACCCAAAAACACAGTGGGATTACTAGAAAGACCATCGGCTATTAGCACCTTACTATGGTCGGACTTACCCAAGGGACTCAGAGGTAGTTTTTTGGAAGGAATAAAACGGGTGATCGCCTCTAAACCAAAAGGTAAACCGGAAGGTTTGGATGAAAAAATATCAGACTGAAGGGCTGCAAAGTTAGGCGAGACATCATTCCATTTAAGGAGCTCGTTCCAAACTGGATCAATGATGGCATCCAATCCAAAGCTATTTGCGGTATCACGAACGATAAGTACTTTTTTACCTTGTTTTGCGGCTTCAAAGAGGTGAAAGGCAATATCCATTCCCCAAGTGCCTCCAAGTAAAAAGGCGTCTAAAAATAGAGTTCTTTTGGCTCCTTGAATCACTTCCCGAATGGCTTTGGCGATGGGTCTTTCCAGAATCGGGTTGCCCTCGGGGTCTATAAGGTGTTTTTTGGAATGTGTCAGAACATCAGACGCGATTTGAGGGCTAACTCGGTTTGAGGTAGTTAAGTAATTCATGATATCATCGTTTGATTCTGAAAAATTCTCCCTTTCTTTGGCATGGGTGTAATAAGTTACCTTATTACAAGGGATCCAGGGGCTTAACTTTCGTTTGGGGTCCAAAATTCCAACTTTTCCTAGAGAGGCATCTTCTTTAAAGCAACTTTGCTTATTATTTAAGTTACTTTGAAGGTAAGCAAAAATCGGAAAACTCGATCCACACTTCACATTTTCAGGGGTCACAGGACCTCTCGTTTCTGATTTGATGGATTGTTTGGTATTGCGCGTTTTACATTGGATTGATAAAGTAACGCAAAAGAGATAAAACAAGTAAACATTTTTATACATTTAGCTTCCTTTATGTGGATTAGGATAATCTGAGTTTAACATTAGACCTTGGCAAAATGGTAGTCATTTAAACCGAATTCTAGAACTGGCATTTAAGCAATCTCTTTTTATAAAAATGGGCTAAGTGTAGTTGTAAAGCGTGGATTGTGTATAAGCTTTTACAAAGTAAAAATCAACCTAAATGAAATCAATTCCCAGTGATTGGGTTTGCCCTTGGCGTGGAAAGTGATTCCAGACCACCTCATGCAGTCAAATGTAGGTTCATTTTGCAGTATAACATAATGATTTAGGTGAGTTCCCTTTTTTTGCTGTTGACACAACTGGAACTTTGGTTCAAAAGAATCTTAATGGTTAGAGCCAGTGAATGTCTCCCTCGTAGGATTGCAAATCATGATTAGAAGCTTAAAAAACAAGAATTTTGAACAAGTTCGGCAGCTTGCTGGCAAAACCACCGGGAAAATTACCTTTGTAACTCCGCGTTCTATGAGACTTGTTTCTCCTGATATCAAACGTTACCTTATAAAAACTCTAAATTACAAAAACTTAGAGGTGGTTGATGTGGATTCTCTGGACAATAGTTCCCATTCCTCTCCCTCTTTTGTGGTTCCTTTGGTGGCTTCCTTTAGTATATTGCGATTGGTACGCGGGAATGGCTTTTATCACGGGGTTTTTGGCTCCAGGGACTCTGCAATTTTAATGGCTGGGGTTGCTAAAGCCCCTGGTTTTCACCTGGACATAGCCTTTGGTGAATCCCTTCCAAGTGTACCGAGTCAGAGAACACCAGCATTATTAAATCAGGTATCTACTTCCTTAGAAGGACTTATGGGAGCTCTGAGACCAGATGTCTTTCCAGATGTGGGCGAGTTTTCTAAGAAGTTACCCAAACCCGTTCAAAGAAGTGCTAAAAAAATAGCAAACAATAGTGCTTTTCCTGCTATGCTTTTTTTTGAAAGAATGATGACTTTGGCCATGAAGACCATTTTTTCGGGATTGGAGCTAAGAAACGAAGAAGTTTTGAATCAGCTTCCTAAGAATTCCATGGTCATCTATGTTACCTCCCACAGAAGCCACTTAGATTATTTAGCCCTTCCTTTGGCATTGCACCGGGTAGGACAGTCCATTCCCTTAGTTACGGCCGGCCAAAACCTTGATTTTTTTCCCGTTGGCGGACTTTTGAAAAGAGGGATTGCTTTTTTTATCAAACGAAAGTTTGATGAGTCGGATCCGTTTTGGATCGCTTTCAAAAAGTATCTTGAAGAAGCTTTTATTAAGCGAACTAATCTCTGCTTTTTTCTTAATGGTCGAAGCCGAAATGGTCGAACGACGGTACCAAAGGCGGGTCTGCTAAAGATGGTCATGGAAGCTCAAGCAAATGTAAACATTAATTTTCCAGTGTATTATATTCCAGTACAAATCACTTATGATCGCCTACCTGAAATCACTGGACTTGCTGCAATGCGTAATGGAGAAAAAAAGAAAAAGGAAACAGCGTTTGGATTGTTAAAATCACTCCAAAAAATTTCACTTCATAATGGGATAACAACGATTTCTTTGGGAAAACCCTTTCAGGTCCAAGATCTCCAGCTGGGAAATCCATCTCATCCCCTATGTATTGAAATGAATCATCATTCCCATTTTTCTGTGGGAGCTCTGCTTTCTGCCTACCGACTTATCTATCAAAGAAAGCCAAATGCCGTTGGTCTCGAAAAATTCATTAAACTTTGTACGTTGATTAAAGAGAAATTTGACACAAAGTGGAGTTTTCCTGGACAGGCACCAGACCGATGGGCACATTATCAGAAAATTGTTCCTGAAGCTTTTGAAACAGAATTGAGTTCTCATTCCAAAGCCGTACTGGACATTTTGAAGGGTCAGATGGACCAGGTGGCCGTAGTGGTAGAATTTGCCTTGATAGCTAAAAAATTAAAGATGGATAGAGATTCGACAGAAGCTCTTCGGAGTTCCCTTGTGGAAAAATGGGATGCTTTTTGGGATGAAAATCCAGAGGCCAGATTTTTGTGGGAACCCCATTGGACGGCAGATCGGATGGCGGATTTGGTACTTGAATTGATTGCGGAAGTCTAAAATTTGCTATTTTTTAGGATCGGCTTCCGTAGGTTTACATATGATTTTTTCGGCTTGTTTTTCATCGAAGCTTTTGTTTTTTAAACAGGCTTCCTCAATTAGCTTAGCTTTTGCTTTACAAGCATTGGACCCTTCTGCGATCATCTTGGTGGTTTCAACCTTAATGCCGATAAATTTGGTGAATTCTAGGGTACACTCGGCTGGAGCATAATCCATGGTACACATGGTTTTTCCCACTTTGGCACAGGTTTCGCTTTTAGAGCTCGATTTTGAGTTTGAACTCTCCCCGGAAGTTTTTTTAGTTGGTTTTGTTTTGCTGGGAGATGTGGGTTGAGGTGTGTTTTCTGTGGCCCCCGGTGTGGGGGTTCCATAACCAAAATTCCTAAGAGATAACAAGAACAGCGTAGTGATAATTTGATAGAAATGCATACATCCTCTTTTATTATAGTGAATCGTCTTGAAAATCCTGTTTCACAATCCTTTGAATTTTAACCGTGTTGGAGGGCTGCATTTTTGAAATGGGAATGCCTCCGGTAATGATCACGAGATCATCCTCTTCCACCAAGCCAGCCTTTGCCAAAAATTTTCCCACTTTTCCAAGCGCGGCATCCGTATCGAAGAATAAGGGGTTCTGAATGCCAATCACTCCTCTCACAAGGCTCATTTTTCTCACGACATCGGGTCGAGGGCTCAAGGCGATGATAGGTGCATAAGGTCGATACTTTGAAACACTTCTAGCGATAGAGCCTGTTAAGGTCAGACAAACAATGGCCGAAGCTTGAATCTTCTCAGAAAGTTGGGCCACGGTTTGGGCAATGGTTTCTGTGATGATGTTTCCTTTTAATTCGTCCATCGTTTGATCGGTGTTTAATTTTCCACAATGGTCCACCTTAGAAGCAATTTCTCGCATGGTTCGGACAGCTAATCCTGAGTATTTACCGGAGGCGCTTTCTCCCGAGAGCATGGTAGCATCTGCCAGATCAAACACGGCATTTGCCACGTCACAGATTTCAGCGTGGGTGGGTCTAGGGTTTTCGATCATGGAGTCAAGCATTTGGGTGGCTACGATGACCGGCTTGCCCCACCTTCGGGCGGTGCTCACAATGAGCTTTTGATTGGAAGCCACGGTTGCAAATCCACATTCTACACCCAGGTCTCCCCTGGCCACCATGACGGCGTCTGAAACTTCGCAGATTTCATCTAAATTTTTTAAGGCGCTCATCATCTCGATTTTTGAAACCACGGGAATATCAGCACCAAGGGCGCGAAGCATGTGTTTTAATTTCAGCACGTCTTGAGCTTTTCTTACAAAAGATAAGGCCACAAAATCCACGCCTGAAGACACCCCAAAAAGGAGATCTCTGGTGTCTTTTTCAGTTACAGATGGAATACTTAACTCACACGTGGGAAAGTTTACACCTTTTCTAGATTTTAGTTTGCCACCATGAATCACTTTACATATCACATCAGATTCTAGAATTTCGGTGACCTCCATGGACATGAGCCCATCATCTAATAAAATGGAGGCACCAACGTGGGTTTCCTGGGCTAGTTCTCTATAATCTATTGGAATTTTATCGTCGATTTGTTCCAAACCATAACTTAAAGTAACTTTTTGCCCGGACTTTAATTCCACTGAGCCGTTTTTTAGTTTTCCCGTTCGAATCTTTGGACCTTGCAGATCTTGGAGCACGGCAATGGGTCGGCCGTGTTTTTGGGACAATTCTCTAACCCAAGTTAAATTGCGTTTATGGGTATCAAAATCACCATGGGAAAAATTAAGCCTAGCCACATTCATTCCAGCTAAAATCAACTCCTCGATGGATTCTTTGCTGCTAGAGCTTGGGCCAAGGGTGCAAACGATTTTTGTTCTGGGTATAAAGGGTTTCAACATAATTTACTCTATTTCCGTATTATGAGTGGCGTTTGATTCAGATTTAGTTTCCAAGTTTAATCTATAATTAAGCACTTTCTCAACTTGTAACTGTGTATCAAGCAGAAGCTTATTGACTTCATCAAAAATTTCAAAGGCCCGCTCCAATTGTGGCGCCATTTTATCTATGGGAAGGGTGTCTGATTCAAGTTTGCTTAAAATCAAGTCAAGTTGTCCAAGTGATTCTTCGTAGGTAGCCATTTTTAAAAACCCCTTTATTTGATTTCTTCTGTAATCGTGGCTAAAAATCGATGGACCTGTAACGATTCTTTGTTTATGAGACTGATTATCACTTTTGGCCTTTCCGTGGAATGATACAAGTTAGCTTGTACCTCTTCTAGCTCTAGCTTCTGCCCATTGAGTTTATTGATGGTGGTAATTCCTTGTTCTATTTGATTAATAATAGTTTTTTTAAGAATTAAAAGAGTTCGTTGAGACTCTTTTAGCCGCAACGTCTCCCTTTTTAGCCGACTTTTGGCCGCGTTGGAAATTCTAGGCAAATAAGCCTCTAATTGTTTTTTTTCATTGTTGATTTTTAGATTTGCCTTCTCACAAATTCTTGTTACCTTAAAAGAGATTCTTTGGAGCGACATTAGAACGGTCTCGGCCAAAAATACCGCAGCGGCAGTTGGAGTTTTTACATGTTGAAAGGCCACTTCATCGCAAATGCTCTGATCATCATGATGACCAATTGCCGTGATCACTGGGATGTTGGCGTGACAAATGGATTTAGCAAGATCAAGGGCGTCAAACCACCTTAAATCAAGGCGACTTCCACCACCTCTGGTGATGACGATGCAATCAAATTGTCCCCGATATAAGCTATCAATGTCGTTCATGGCTGCGGTTATGTTTGGTTCCGTATTTTCACCTTGCATGTTACAGTCAAAAATGACAACGATAAACGCGATTTTGTAACGACTTAGTTCATCAATAAAATCGGTCATAGCCCTGCTTTTATCAGCTGTAATTAAGGCTATTCGCAGCGGAAAGGAGGTCAGTTGTAGTTTTCGATTTAAGTGATACAATCCTCTTTCTTTAAGGGTTTTTATTATTAATTCACGGCTAAGTGCCAGTTGTCCTAAAGTAAATGCGGGGTCGATGTCTTCTACAATTAACTGAAGTTTACCGCCTATTACGCTAAATTCAGGATAGACTTTAGCTCGTATTTGAATGCCTTCCTGTAAAACAAATCCTGGGTACTGCTTAAGAATTTTTTGAAATTGGCTTGCCCAGATGATGGCATTTACCGATTTGGTACGCCTTTTTTTTCCAAATTCGAACTCTTCAGAATCTGGTGGGTCTGAAAGTTCAAAAAAAGCATGTTGATTGCCCATTTTAAAAGAGCTCACTTCCCCGGTGATAAAAACAGAAGTGGAAAATTGACTCTCAATGATCCCAGAGACTTTATCCAACAATCTGCCAACGGTTAGATCGCTGGAGTCTGAATGACCAGGAGTTTTTGGAAGAGTTGTTTCCGATGGCTTGGCTATGGCTGGTATGAATCCCCTCAGAATCAGCTGCTCCAATCTATCCTGAGAATAAGGCACCGTCCACCATTTGAGATTAGAAACCCATCTTCCATTTAAGGATTTAATAAATTCTTTCTCAAAAAAGGTTTGACCTGTGATTTTGATTTGATTGTTTTCTACCGAAAAAAATTTCACTTCTGCTGTCCCTCAACCATTGAGTACAACGACGGTGGGTAGGTCGTATTTTCATTAAAAGTGAGACGCGCGATCACATCCAACTCACCTGGTGCCTGTAAATGGGAGGAAAGATAGGGAGCACCTATAACAAAGTCGCGGAATGCCATTTTATAATTCTGAATCTGTGTATCTTTAAAAATAAGTTGAGTCCCAAAGAGAATTTTTTGGGGGATGTTGGACTTAGATTCTACGGAGAGCCATACCTCTGCCGTGCTGTTGTCGAAAGATTCAGTGGATTTGAGGGTGCAATTTTGGTCAAAAAGTCCGTTTTCGGGAGTAATAAAAAGTTTACATTCCTCAACTTCTTCAAAGGAAGGGATTTCTTGATTGGTTGAACTACAGTTACAAAGCAAATCTTTTATCTCGATTTTGATTTCTACATTTTGCTTTTGGTTTTGGAGCTTAAACTGCAGATTGTAAAAGTCTGGAGGAATGAGCTCCTTGAGATTTTTTATATTTTGAGATGCATTTTTGGTCATGTCATCCCATGTATGATCTGTAAAATGGCCGTCAAAGTCTACATTTGATGTGTTTGTGGGGAGGTTGAGCCAATTTTCCCGATCTTTCACGAAAACCCATCCACTTGCTGTTTTAGAGGGATACAATTTAAGATTTTTGTTAAGTGTAGATCCACCATAGATAGTCCCTTCGGAAATGAGTTCGATAGAAGAACCAAAAAACTGGCTTTCATGGGTGATTTTAGAGGAGGTTGACTCAAAATCAAGAGGAATGTGATTAGATGCTATCCAGCCGCTTGAGAAATGAAGCGGATGGTTGCTTGACTCTAAGTGTTCATTTTCCTTTATTGCTCTTTGTAACACAGGGTTGCCATTGTTTTGATTTGTAAAAATCAAAAGCTGTTTATGGCTAATCGGTGTCTTTTCTAAAAGAGAAACGAGCGTCATGTCTAGCTGCCGATTGAGTTCACGAGTGTAATTTTGGTAGGAAAAAAGTCCAAAGTGTGTGGTTAAAAAAATCCTGGAGATCCAAAATGGTATTGATTTTAAGTGGCTGGGTCTAGATAGCCAGGTAGATTCAATGTCCGAATCTGGTAGAAAAAAATCATACCAATTTAACCTGTAATCGGTGGATTTTGGTCCGCCACTGAGAGCTTTGGTGCTCGGAAAGTACAGAAGATCTTGATAGTGCAATTCTCTTGCGGTTCCATTATGGGTTTGAGGTAAGTTCGATTTTTGTCCTTCTTTAGGTTGATTTAGCCAAACGTTTAGGAAGGAGCTTTCGAAGCTTGAATTAGAGACCAATATAGATGCTAATGATCTAGATTTTGATATAGAATTAAAATGATTTAGTGGCAGAATTTGTTGAGTCACGAAATGATTTGAATAATGGCTTTCTATCCATCGGGAGGTCTCCGGTAAGGAATTCTTAAAATCTCCCTTTAATTGGTTTATATTTATAATTGTTGCACTGAAATGGGAAGAGTTTAGAGCAAAGAGTTTTTCTATCATGACAAGATTCTTAGAGTGTGCATCCATTTCAATTAGAAAAGAGTCTGATTCTCCATTGGTAGACAACTCCAACGAACGGCTTGGACCACTTGCTTCTAAATCTTTCCACTGAGCATGTGTTTGTTCGCCTAATGTAAGATTTACAATTTTTAGGGGTATGTTTTCCGAATCAGGGTCAGACCCCAGGGATTTTATCTGAATCTCCTTAATTTTAATAGGTTTTTCGAAGTTAAGTAGGAGTTTATCACCGGGTGCTATGATAATGCATCGAGTTGAAATCTGTTCCGAAGGGGCATTGTGTTGGAGAAGTCTTCCCACTCTGGAGTCTTGGTCAAAAGAGTCCAAAACAAAGGCACCTTTTTTTGAGCCAGCCTCCAGCTCAATTGCTTCTATTTTTGGTCTTGTGGAGCCTGAAAGCTTACTTTGAAAAGGAAAAACTAAAAAAGAGTCGGTAGGCTGGGAGGGATTGGTAGCCAAAAGACTGTGATTGACTCTCAAATAGGGGACATTATTGTTTATAAATTCACTTTGAATCCGGTTTAAAAAAGGAATGGTTAGCTCTATTTGGGGCGTCGCAGACACACACAAAAAAAGTGCCATGATTAAAAAGGAAAGCGTTACCCATAAAATTTTTCTTTGAGCTTTTTGATTTTTTTTCTCCAGCCAGTGAAAATAATCTCCACTTTGGTTTCTTTTTTTGTATCTCAACCGTTCTCCTTTATCTAGTTGCGGGTGGCTGTTTAACGGAATATCTGGGATCTTCTTCGGAAAGCTCCGTGGTTCCCGTTTGATCCTCAAGTTGAGTGATTTCCAGTGGTTTAGCTCTCATTTCATTGGTGAATGATTGGGTGGCATCCAAAAGGCAATCTGACCAGTTATCAGAAGGCAGTTGCATGATTGGATTTGATTGTTTCCATGCCTTATGAACAATTGATTTTCCTTGGGTAGGAAAATAGCTTGCATCGAAAAGGATTGTGGAAGCGGTAGTGTTAGCTGACTCAACGGTGCATACAAATTGAAATTTGTATGATTCTTTGGAATTCAATCCTTCCACCAAAAATTTGGTGGCTGAGCCGGATTGAGTAAGATAGGTCTTGGGAAGAAAACTTACTTTCGACTCTGCAATGGCGGCAAGAATCTGAGGTCCAATATGCACTTTATGAGCATGAATCGATGATGATTTTGCCTTTGGAGAAGAAGGAATTCTTAAAAAGATTCCTTTTTTTGAACTCTCTGCGGGATGTAAAATGGCTGTCAAATTAAAAGAATTTGAGCCTAGAGCAGAGTTTAAGATGACACTGGGACGAGTCATAAGCCACTTTAATGAGTTTAGGGTCTCTGCGAGTTTTGCTTCTGCTGGTAAAGTTAGGTGGCTCCAAAATAAAAATGGTGACGGTAATGATTCGGAATGTGTCTCTTTGTTCAAGAAGTTGAGAAATTGAGATTGAAAGTAATCAGGAGCGGATTGAGAGATTCTTTTACAAGAGTCCTGTGTCTGAAAAAATTTTTGAAAAGTCGTTGGGATAAGGCTTAGAACAACGATGTCTTTCATCAAACTGATTGATGTTTGTCTATAGCTCATTTCTGTTGGAATGCAGCTTTCATCTGTCAATTTAGATGGCAAAAGGAGGCTAATTTCCGAGAATGGATCTAACACAAGTATTTTAACGTGGGAAAAATGACTTTTGAGCCGGCTCTCAACTAGAATTTTAAAACTATTGATTAGATTTTGACCTATTTTTTTTTCCAGTAAATAGGTAGACATCGGGCCTTCGGTAAAATAGCTCCACAGAATGGATTTGGGATCAGACTGAAACGAAACCACTTCGTTGAGTTCCAGTTCATGAGGAGAGTCGACCAAAAGTTTAGGATCGTTTTTGATACTATCAATGATCTCGTTGGGAACATTATAAAATGTAAAAATAATTTCATTTTTTTGATCTTTGAAGGGAGTTAGCTTAGAAATGTGTCTTTTAGAAATCTTAAATTCGGTAAATAAGTAAATGGCTAGGATACTAGACAGGACCAAAAATTTTGTAAGCCGAGTGCTGCCCGATTTGTAGTCCTTAAAAATAAGATAGATACAAAGCGCACAAATTCCAATCAGTATGGAGACACCTAACAAGGCAAAACCTGTACTTGGCAGCCAACTATAGTTTCCGACTTGTTCTTTTTCAATTGAATCCAGTCTGAGCAGGAGCACATTGATAATAAACATTCCTGGAACCACTACACTTCCAATGATCGCCAAACCCTTAAGAAGATTTCTGTTGTAGGAACTAATGGAAAAAAAAAGCAACAAAACGATAAGCATCGAAAAGGCAAAAAATGAGATAAATACAGCAAAAAAACTTTGTGAATAATGGAATAAATCAGCGACTAAAATGGTATCCTTTAACCGAGCTGAAATTAGGGTCCCCGTGAGTTTTTCAAAAAGATAATTGCTAGATAAGGAAAAAACCACAGCAAAAACAATACTCCCCAAGGTTGACTTTAATAGATACTGCCCCAATCCTTTGGGAAAAGTGTTTTTCGCTCTCCTGCTTAGTGGTATCATGTTTCACTCATATAGATGGATAGTTTTAAACGTGGTGGCGAATTGCTGTGATTCTGCTTTTGAAACTTCTAACAGGCGACTTATGGCATTAATCATGTCCGATTCACAGTCCTTATGCTTTTCCCAAGTCTGGTGCCATTTTGTATTACCCAATATGAGGTTTATTGGCAAATCCGTAAAATTATATTCGTACCCAGGTTCCTTCCATTTAAAGAATGATGAGTGGAACACCAATTGGTAGGTGATAAACCAAATTCCAAGATCAAATAGAGGTAGGTCAAATGAATGCGCTGGTTGTAAGTGGATGCCATGACAGACGGCACCTTGGTGTTTATTAAACGTCGGTCTAAAAACATGTGGTCTAGCGTGAATTTGGTGATTTTTTAATCTTTGACCCATCCATGTGATCAGGTGAACCGAGTCTAGCCAGGGAGCCCCTACGATTTGGAATGGCAAGGTGGTTCCCCTGCCTTCACTGACATTGGTGCCTTCAAGCATCACGAAAGAGGGAAAAAAGTAACTAGTTTCCCATGTTGGAAGGTTTGGGGAGGGAATGTTCCAGGGCTCCATTCTTTCGATAGGGCTATTTCTTTTATAATTTTGAACTTTTAGGACGGATAAATCTAGATCCAGCCTATCAAGATGCTTAAAGTAACAAGCCAATTCCCCCATGGTTAACCCATGTCTCATGGGCATAGAGTACCAACCTACGAAACTATGAAGTGAGGTGTCTAGTAAATTTCCTTCCACCCTTTCCCACTGGCCTTTGGAGTTTGGATCTTTGCTTAAAGTCGTAAGCCCAAGGGGGTTTGGTCTATCCAAAACGACGATTTTTTTGTTCCATTTGGAAGCTTGACGCATACATCCCGCTAGAGTTAACATATAGGTGTAAATGCGACATCCCATATCCAACATGTCTACCACTAAGGTATCAATGGATTCTAGTTGTTGTGGAGTAGGTTCCCTTACCTCACCGTAAAGGCTATAAAGCGGGACTTTTTGATCATTAACAGAGATGGTTAAGTCAGGCGTTTCAATCATGTTATCTTGTTCTGTCTGGAAATAGCCGTGTTGAGGTCCAAAAACAGCGCAAAGTGTAGACGATTTTGTTTTTTTTAGGCAATGTGAAATTTCCATCAGGGCTGGAGAATTCTGTTGGGTGCATACCGCCTGGTTTGTAACCACCGCTACCCTACCAAGTCCCTCCAGTAGCTCCGGACTACCTTGGAGTTGATCGAGAGCAGAAATGGATGATTTCATAAAATGTCCCCCAAATAGCCAGTCGAGTTGGCAGTTTTGTCTAAACGACGCATAAAAAAAGTTTGATGTACAAATTACATCGTACTGGGATCTTATTACCCACTCAAGTTAGTGGACCTATGATTCGAAAAAGCCTAAGTAGCAAGGCAGTGTGGATTGGCATCTGCACCTTTTTAAAACCCGTGAAGTTTTAAAAATTTCCTTGCCAGAGAGCCAATGCTCAGGATGAGCAAAAAAACATCATTTTAGGAGGAAATGGTATATGGGTTTACGCATACAAACGAACACTCAGTCGCTTAACGCCCAACGAAACTTAAACATCGCAACCGATGCGAACAGCGCTTCCATGGAGAAGTTGACCTCGGGTTACCGCATCAACAAAGCATCCGATGATGCGGCTGGTTTGGCCATCAGTGAGAAAATGAAGGCTGATATTAGAGGCGTTAATATGGCCAAGAGAAATGCCAGCGATGGTATTTCTCTGGTTCAAACGGCTGAGGGTGGGCTTAATGAAATTGGTAACATTTTATCAAGATTACGAGAGCTTTCGGTTCAGTCTGCCTCCGATACGATAGGCAATAACGAGCGTGGGTTTTTGAATAAAGAATACATGCAGTTGAAAGATGAAGTAGATCGAATCACAAACTCAACGGAATACAATGGGACGCGGCTTCTGGTGGGCAACCAAGAGGGTCTTGATACTTCCCTGGTAAACCGTTCTAACCCTTATCCGTTGGAAATTCAGATTGGAAAAGACTATTTCGTGCCTCCCGATGGTATGGACCAGCCTAATCCGGTGAACGTGATTCGAGTTGATTTACAGGGGTTCAGTACTTATACCGATTCGGGCTTAGAAAATGGCTTGAAACTTGGAAAATCCACGGACGAAGGCGGGACGAATGTGGCTTCCAAACAAGCGGCTCAGTTGTCTATTGGATCCATTGATGGAGCCATTTCCCACGTGGCGGAATTCAGAGCGTACCTTGGCTCTATTCAAAGCCGTCTCGGATCTACCATTTCCAACTTGTCGGTTCAGAGTGAAAACCTTTCCGCAGGTAACAGCCGTATTAGAGACACGGACTTTGCCGATGAAACAGCCCGTTCCACTCAGTCCAACATCTTGAAACAAGCTGGTGTTGCGATTCTTTCTCAGGCCAATCAGAGTCCACAGGCCGCCTTGCGATTGTTGGGTTAATGGGAATTGAGATTTGGTCAGACCTAATCTGACCATTCACACCGTTCCGGTTTGCTTGCGCCTCTCAGGGATGACCGCTAGACCTAGTGGGATCTACTGGGAGGATTTTTATGTTGGCGTCTAATGATTTTTTTGCCTCGAAAATGGCTTTAGAGTGTGAGCGGCTAGGGTCTGAAATCCGAAAAATGTATCAACAAGGGATTGATCTCAAACAAAAAAACCCGGAAATGGAGCTCATAGACCTTTCTCTTGGAAATCCCGACTTGGAGCCACCCGAGGAATTGATGAAAAATTGGGTGGAGCTCTCAAAAATTCTCCCGAAGGGTGCGCATCGCTACATGGACAATGCGGGCTTGCCTGAAATCCGATCCTTTTTGGCCCAACGATTTGCAACCGAATTTCAAACCACCTTTGATTTTCAGCAGGTCTACCTCACCTGTGGTGCGGCAGGAGCGCTGCAAATTTTGTTAAGGTCATTTTTGGATCCAGGTGATGAGGTTTTAATCTGTGCTCCGTATTTTAGCGAATACATCCCCTATGTGCACTCGTGTCAGGCCAAAAAGGTGATAGTGGGGTGTGATTCTCATTTATTGCCCGATCTTGAATCGTTAGAGCGACAGATTGGACCAAAAACCAAAATGTTGATTCTAAATTCGCCCAATAATCCTTCAGGTGTTGTGTATCCATCAAAAACAGTTGAGAAAATAGCAAAAATTCTGATCAAAGCCAATCAAAATCGTTCCATTCCCATTCATCTTGTTTCAGATGAGCCCTATGCCAGGCTTTGTTTTAAGGGAGTGGAATTCGCATCACCGCTATTGCACTACCCTTATACCTGGGTGGTCCGATCTCATAGCAAGGATTTGGGGTTGGCTGGAGAACGCATTGGCTACTTTGCCTGGGGCCCAGCCTGGGCACCTTACCAGCCTTTGCCTATTTTTAGAACAATATCCAGAACCTATGGATTTGTGAACGCTCCTTCATTTATGCAATATCTTTTGCCCAGAGTGTTTGATTTTAGTGTTCCCACGCAGATTTATGAAAACCGCGTGGCTATGTTCTGTGATGGGCTAGAAAAATTGGGCTTTTCCGTTCAGAGGCCGGGAGCGGGCTTTTTTGTGTTTCCCCAGGTTCCCCGTGGGCTTGATGCGGTTCAGTACTGCTCTAAGCTACTTGCTCTGGGACTCATCACCGTGCCTGGAACCAGTTTCGGAATGGAAAATCACTTTCGACTGTCTTTGACACAAAATGAGTCAAAACTAAAAAACGCATTAAACGTGATTAAATCCAGTATTCAAAACGCAATTGAAACATAAATTGCCATTGGTGTGAAATTTTTTTTCCACTTCGCTTGACCAACCCAAAAAGTGCAGGTAGGAAACGGTCACTTCCGAGTGAGAACTTCGATTTCTCACTTAGAAATAAGATGATTGAAAACCAAATAAGAAGTAAAGACAGAGTGCGGGTCCTTGGTAATCTGGATGCAAATCTGGAGAATCATAGGGCTCATAAAGAGTCCAGCAGAGTCAAATCTGCAAAGTAAATTTTAGACTTCGGTCTAAAAAGCCAAGAGCAGTATTAAACTACCAAGTTTAACAAAATTAAACATAAGAGTTTGATCCTGGCTCAGAACGAACGCTGGCGGCGTGCCTAACACATGCAAGTCAAACGGGTGGTAACACCAGTGGCGCACGGGTGAGTAACGCATGGGTAA
>JBIIVH010000061.1:0-21443 GCA_044339525.1 Silvanigrellaceae bacterium
ATGGGAGTGAACAAGCTTGAAAAAACAGATGGAATGGACTGGTATTTTTAGGACGTATATTCTGTTTTTGGGAGCTCTTTTTTGGAATGATTTTTCCCTAGCTCAATCCCCGGAAGCCGCCACTACTCCTCCCCCAAAAAGGGATGCCACTCCTGATTTAAAAGCAAATATGGACCAGGCACTGCTTCACAATGGCGGAGCGATTACTTTGATTAATGACGCTTCTTCGATTGCTGTAAATCCTGCCAGCCTCACCAACCGCAAAATCTTTGCCGTGGGTGGAAGCATTCTATGGAAAAAAGAAAACATTCGAGCCTATCAGCTTTCGGCTCAAGACAGCTTCATGTCTAGCATTGCGGCGGCTATTATCTATCACAAAACCACTAAAATCACCGCCCCAAAAGACCAAAAATCGGAAGACCAGCGTATCATGTTAGGACTTGCGGAGAGGCTGGAAAACGGTCCGTTTAGCGTGGGTTTGGCGGGCGATTTGAAAATGATTGAAAATGGCGCTGGCCCTAAAAAAGACAAAAATGTTTTTGATCTCAAGGCTGGTGTAAATTATACCATCACAGAATTCATGCAGGTAGGCGTGGTGAGTGGGGGTTACTTCGATACCACTTCCAAACCCTACCATGGTGCCGGGTTTGGGTTTGGGTACGGTGGGATTTTTACAGCCCATGCTGATTTATTTGTGAAAAAATCCAAATTTGCCGAAGCCATTGGAGGATTCCAGATCCCCATAAAGGAATTTCTTGACCTAAGGATGAGTTATAAATATGACCGCCTCTCTAAAACTGGGGCTGGGTCTGCGGGAATTGCCCTTAAAACAGACAAGTTGGCACTTTCTTATGTTTTCCATAAACCAGATTTGGAGTTGCAAGATATTGTTCATAACGTTGGTCTATCTTTAAATGTCGCCATGTAATTGGGGTTCCTAGATGTCTTTTGAACGCGTTTCTAAAAGTAGCTTTTTGAGTGCACCTACAGCGTCAAAATCCCGTGTGGGGAAGGATATTCTGGGGTACTGTAGTCGCTGTAAGATGAATCTAATGCACACGGTGGTCACGGAGTTGGAAAATAAACCCAACAAGGTACGGTGCAATACATGCAAAACAGAAAGAACTTACAAACCAGTTAAAGATGATGCTGAAAATACTAAGAATGGAGGTACTAAAAAAGTGGCAACGGATCGTGAGGAAGAATTTGATATTGATTCAGTAGATGTTCAGCGGGTTTTTCAGGGTGACGCTGCAGTTAAGAAAAAGGCGAAACCCAAAGCGAAAGCAAAAAAGTCAAAAGATTCGGACTCTTCAAGCTCAAAGGCCTCCAATAAAAACGCGCAAGGATTGCCTTTGTCTATGCTGGGTGCCACTTCAGATGACCTTTCTTTGTTTGAAGCCAAGTTGTCTTCGCCTGCTGCTAAAAACCCAAAGGATTATAAGATATCTGAGCGATTTAACCAAGGCGAAGTGGTGAATCACAAAACCTTTGGCATTGGATTTGTAGTGGCTGAAGTGGGCACGGCAAAGGTAGAAGTTTTATTTGGTTCAGGGCGCAAACTGTTGGTTACGATTCCCAAAAACTAAGGCTCATATGCAAAGTCTGGATAGCTTTGAACAATCCACCTCCCGGTCGTCCTACTCCGTGCTGGCTTACGGCTCGACCCACGTGGGGATGGTTCGGGAAAGCAACCAAGACGCATTTTGCATGGAAGAATCCTTGGGTCTTTTTCTGGTGGCCGACGGCATGGGTGGTAAAGCGGGCGGTGAAATTGCCAGCAGGCTTGCTGTGAACACCATTCTTTCTGAAGTTAAAAATAGCATTCATAGCATTTTAAGAAAAGATTTGGTTCAGCGCAGGGTTTCCTTTGCCAACGCCATCAATTCGGCCTGCCTCAAAATCTATGAACGATCCTTGGAGCTACCCCAATACCGGGGAATGGGTACCACCGCCACACTCCTTTGGGTGCCACCAAAGGGCTTGGGTAAAAACGAACATTACCGTGATCATGCTGTGGTGGCCCATGTGGGGGATAGTCGGTGTTATCTTCTCCGCTCCGGCTTGTTTTATCAGCTCACGGACGATCACTCCCTCATCAATGAGCAAATTAAAGCTGGGATTTTACAACCCACGGATCCGTTGATTCATTCCATGAAAAATGTGATCACCCGGTGCGTTGGATATCAAGAAGAAGAAGAAGTGGACACCCGATTGCTTCGGCTGGAATCCCAAGATCGCTTTTTAATCTGCTCAGATGGTCTTACCAATAAACTCGCAGATAATGAAATTGCCGAAATTTTGGCCCATGAAAACTTGGAAAACGTCCCTGAAATGCTAATCGATTTAGCAAATAAAAGGGGTGGAGAAGACAATATCACTGCAGTGGTTCTGGAAATCATGGATGTTTAATGGGTAGAAGATCTTTCGAGTTGATGTAAAAAACTCCCTGAAATAAATTTGGATCTGTGGACTTGTAGATGGTTCCCGAATCGAGATCAAATACAATCTGCCCCAAGAAGCTTGAGACATGGGTGTGATTTTTGAGGGGGAGGCTAATTTGCTTCTCTAAAGCGTTGGGAATGCAGTGCAAATCCTGGGCGTTTACAAAATGACCACAAGGCAGGAGATTCCCGCTTTTTAAAAAGAGGGCATGCCGACGATTCAATGGGAATCTAAAGAAATCGGGGTTTGCCCCTTCTGACACCACCTGTCCATTTTCAATCATCACCACCCAGTCGGCGAAAAGGGCGGCATCCTCCTGATGGTGCGTGACGCACAAAACCGTGAGATCCCTTTCCCTTTGATATTTTTTAAAGAGAAGATTCATTTCTAGGCGAAGTGACTCGTCCAGCGTGGCAAAAGGTTCGTCCAAAAGCAAGATGGGCTTAGGCTGGAGCAAGACGCTGGCGATGCGAGCCCTGGCCAGTTCCCCAGCAGAGAGCTGAGTGGGCATTTTCTTTAGGAGGACTGGGCTTAGTTTGAGTTCTTCAAATAGAGTCGTTATTTTTTCAGAGTCCGCCTTGTGTTTTAGAAAGAGTTCCAGATTGGATCGAAGATTGAGGTGTTCAAAAAAAGGGTTTTGATGGCCCAAAAAGGAAACACTTCTGTTTTTAGGTAGCACATTGATCACATTTTTTTGAAGAATTTCAATGGCACCACTTTGGGGCCTCAGCGTTCCAAAAATGAGTTGGAGAAGTGTGGTTTTTCCGGCTCCACTTGGACCAATGATAGAGGTCCATTTTTTGTGTTCAAAGCCAATCCGGAATCTAAACTCCTGCGTTTCGTTTTTTAAGAAAACATCATGAAGATGAATGATGGGGTGTTTTGGATTCATGTTGAAGCCCATTTCTTGGGTTTCATCTGGAAACAGAAAAACAAAATGATCATGATAGAGATAACCAAATACGATTCTTGATGTTTGTAAGAAGACATGAGGCCCACCAAATATTGTGTGAGTGTTTTGGAATCATTCAGCTTTAGGGAGCTTACAATGGCTAAGTCTCCCAACGCCAAAAGGAAAGCCAGGGAGAAAATCTCCGGAAATTTAGAAAGAAGATAGGGTCGTTCCACCTTCCCTAAAAATAGCCATTTAGAGACGGAAACTTGATTTTTGAATTGGGCACACTTTAGAAAAAAAGGCTCCAGTATTTCTTTAAATGTAAAAGCAACAGGAATGGCAAAAACAACTCCTTGAACCAGTCCAGTGGTGATCCACTGTAGATTTACTGGGGCACTTAGATAGATAAAAATATGATTGTACCCCACGGCTATGGCCACAGGGGAAATGATCATTAAAATGAGGAGAAATAACGAGAAAATTTGAGTTCCTAAGCGAGATTTTTTAGCCAAAGTGCCTAAAAATGATTGATGGATATAAACAAATAGCGATACTAAAATACCACAGATCATGCTGCTCCCCATGGAAAACCATAGGGCACTTAAAAAGCTTTCCCAGTTTTTCCAGCTTTGCCAGAAATGGCGTACCTGGTGAAGTTTGAGAGCCATGAACCCTTCCCCTATCAAACCCATAAAGGGGATTACAACGAACAAGCACAGGCAGAGTCCCCCTCCCGTCCAAAGGAGGCGTAGAGGCAGGGAGTGGTGTTTTGCGGGGTGAGGTGTATTCCTGTCTGGCAAGCGGGAGGGATTTCCAGAAAGGAGTACACCCTTTTGATTCCAATATAAAGCAGCATAAAGAAGCGCCAAACAAAGTCCTTGCACGAGGATTAAAAAAAGGGATTCGTTGGGATGATGAATGTCTTGCAAAGAGCTTAATATGGCCACTTCTAGGGAATTAAACCTGGGGTGACCTCCAATTAAAAAAATGGGTCCAAAACTGAAAAAGCAGTTAATAAAGACCAAAATAAATAACTTCATTAAAATCGGAGCTAAATATCGTAGTTCAATCTTTAAGAATTTGGCCGTAAAAGTGAGGTCTAAAACATCTAAAGTGAGTTGGTGTTTTATGTAAAAGTCTTGGCTTGTTTCGATTAATTTTTTTCCCACAAAGCAGATATGGATCATGATGTGTATGAGTAATATGCCTGCAGCACTGTATAGTAACGTAACGTCAGGAGCTACTTTGGTTAGGAGTGGCACCCATAAACCATTGTGTCCAAAAACAGAAATAAAGGCAAAACAGGTAAAAAGTGTGGGCACGGAATAGGCAAAATTAGCTATGTAAAACACCAATTTTGGCAACCACCCATGGGCACTCATTTTTGAGGCTAGGAGCAAGATAAGTCCCAATAATAGCGAGATGGCAGAGCTGGCAAAGGACTGGAATAAGGTGAATTTAAAAATTTTCACAAAATAAGCCGAAGGTTCTTTAAATTGTGAGAAAACGGAGCCTATCGAAATAGGTGAATCTTGATCGAGATTGGAAAAATGAAACCACACCGGACCCAAGATTCCAAATCCTATAAGGCCCAAGAAGGCTGCTATTTTTAGAATTAAAAAACTTCTAGCCATTCTTTTGTCCATTTAGATTTTTCTTGCAAAACTTGCTTAGAATCAATGGTGATCACTTTTTCGGGTTTGGGCTGGGCGTAAAAAGCTGGGGGAAGATCTTTAATTTGCGTTACAGGATACATCCAATTTTTTTGGGCAATGATTTTTTGTGAGGAATTGGAAAGTAGAAAATTCAGGAATTCTTGAGCTAAAGGCTGTTTTTTGGAGGATTTTAAAATCCCAGCCAGCTCAATTTGAATCACATTTCCTTCTTTTGGGTACCATGCTTTAAAGAAAGTATTTTTTTCCTCTAGCTCATGATACACGGCGCTGGTGGTGTAACTTTGCACAAAAGTGGATTCTCCTTTTGTGAATTGGGCGTAGGATTCCGACCAGCCTTTGGTCACATTTTGGGTGATGGTTTTTAAATTTTTCCATTTTTCTTTGTAGTCTTTGGGATAATTTTGGACAAAAAACAGTAGCAACCCAAATCCCGGCGAACTAAATCTGGGATCTTGAAAGGTGAGTGATTTTTTAAATTGCGGATCTAAAAGAAGTTTTTCCCACGATTCCGGCATCTTTTTTACTTTTCTGGAGTCGTACATCAAAGTAAAAAATCCATAATCCACGGGGTAAAAAAGGTCGGGATGGTGGAAATCCAAAGGCTGAAGGGCAGATTCCGTTTTTGGTTTGGGTAAGTTAACAAATAGGTCTAGCTGAGCCGCTGCTGATGTTTGAGTCTGATCCAGTCCCACCACCACATCTATAAAACTCTTTTTCTTTTCTAGTTCTAGTCGATTTAATATGCCCGCATTGTCGGCTGCCTTAACGAAATGGACCACGCATTTGCATTGGGCTTCAAAGTTTTTTTTGAGCTCTAGGCCGGGACCCCATTCTGAAACAAAGGAATCATAGGTGAGCACCTCTAAGATAGGGGGAGGCGAAAAGGCAAACAGCTTTGGAAATAGGAGGGAGGTAATGGCAAACAAAGTCATTTTTTTTAGCATATTTTGGCTCCTAGAAGGCTCGTACTTTGTCTATAGGGCCATTTCAGACATAGGTAAAGATAAGCTAGCATTCGGGGTGTAGAAATCGAATTATAATTGATTTTTATAAAAAATATAAGAATTTTTGATGCCATTCCGATGGGAAAGAGAACCAAATACAATTTTGGCGTTCACAACCGACGGAGCAATAGAATGAAATTGAGTCTTTTCAGCCCGAATTTCCCAATTTTGTGTGGTGTTACCCTTTTTTTGGGAGGCTGCGGGTTCCGAAAATCAGAATCCATCCAAATCTCTGCACGAATTCAAAGTTTGGGTGCTGAAGAAAAATCAAAATCCCTGACGGTCACACTTGACGTTGGAGGCTCGGAAGGAAAGCAATTTGTGGGTGCCCTGGCCAAGGATTCCAACATAAGTAGCTGTTCTGACGTGAAAAGGGACGCTTCCGCCGTTGATTCGAAAATCCCATCTGTAGTCACTCTTGGTTCAGGCTACTCAGGGGAACTCTCTGATCAAAATCGACTCATTTGCCTTTGGCCTATCAACTCGGACGGGGTGGTTTCTGAAACGGGTCTAGCCATGAAAACAGGTCCCTTTGCCATAAAAGGTGCTGAAAAAATAGAGGCTTCCCGTCCTCAAGGGTCGGAATCGGCGGATAGTGCCCCCCCTCGAAATGGTCCAGGGGAGGGTCCAATGCCCGGGGCGCCAAATCCTGATGCACCTAAGCTCAATTTTTCCAAGTCACCCGTGCCAGGTTCAAAGTTTTTTACCATGGAGGTGCTTTCTAGTATCCCGAGTTTAATTGTTAAAAGTCAGGAGGAAAGCAGCACGGGAGGCGTTGAGTCTGGCATTTGCACGTCTAGTCCTTTTGGAACCATTTGGGAATTAAATACTTTAAAACCGGCGCCTGTGATGGAGCACTATTTTTGTTTTGGGGAGAAATCGTCCCCATATTTGATATCAAAGTCTCCTAATCGTTACTTGAGCCTCCGTGGCGCTTCTCCGGTGGGAGCTGAGCTAAAGGTGTTGCGCGTGGGAGCCATTTCTTTTGTTCACAAGGAGAACAAGGAGGTTCGTATGACTTTGGTGGTGTCTCGATATGAGGATTTAGAGGCTCCCAGAAATGCGTCCATCCACATAAATTCTGAATTTGAACACAAAGGCGGAGTTCTCAGTCCAAATGAAAAGAGGGCGCTGGGACTAGATGATTCTGGAATCAAAATCAATTTTAACTGGGAAAGCCCTAACGAAGTGATCCTCTTATTTGCAGACGGAGAGCAAAGGACTCTAGCACTTAGCGAAGTCAAATGAGAAGAGGTATTAGAAGCTAACTGGTATTAGAAGCTAACTTAGGCAGAAGTTGGTGACCCCAACCGGATTCGAACCGGTGTTCCCTCCGTGAAAGGGAGGTGTCCTAGGCCTCTAGACGATGGGGCCAACTCGTGAGGTGTCATGTAGTTGGTTTTGTAAATCCTGTCAACACCATCCCTTAAATTTCTTTTTTTAGTTAAAATTAGAGCAAAATGGGAAAATGGGGGAACTGGTTATTTTTTGACCGGTGTGGATCGGTCTGATAAAGTGGAGTCCGAATCGGGGAGAAGGGTGTATTGTTCTGATTTATAATGAAAATATCTTGTTATTTGGTTATCAATCAAAATGGAAAGAACAAAAATGGTGGCCACCAATGCAACCAAAAATAGGAGAGCACGAATCGTTGCGCTGGCAAAGATTTGTGTTTTCTTTAAAAATGGCAATTGGTTCAAGCTCATGGTGATTCTCACACTCCCGAACCTGTGAAGCAATAAGTGGGCCAGGAATCTGGGGCACTACCCTAACGCAAGGGTGAGCACGGCACTGTGCGCCACGTCCAAACCACTGGCCCCTCGGGAAAGATCGCTAAATGGCTTGGAACTGCCCAGCAAAACAGGTCCCCAACAAGAGGCTCCGCCAATCCTTTGAGTGATTTTGTAGGAAATGTTTCCCGAATCTAAATCAGGGAAAATGAATACATTGGCCTGGCCCTTGAGCACTCCACTGGGGTTTTTTCGGGAGGCAATGGAGGGAACAATGGCGGCATCAAACTGGGTTTCGCCCTCCGACAGGATATCTGGGAATTGTTCTGCAAAGGTAACATACGCTGAACGCATTTTTTCCACGCGAGGGTGCTGGGCGCTTCCCGCTGTAGAAAAACTCAAAAAGGCAACCTTGGGTTCTCTCTGAACCCAGCTTCGATACGCATCAGAGGATTCTTTAGCGATTCTCACGAGTTGCTCTTTGGTGGGTTCTGGAATCACAGCCCCATCTGCATAGACAAGGTAAGGTTCGCCGCCGGGTGTGGACTCTTTTAGAGCAAAAAGAAAGCAGGACGTTACCAACTTGGATTGGGGCTTTAGTCCAACCGTGCCTAAAGCGGCCTTAATCACCTGGGCGGTGGCGTATTCCACGCCCGCGACCACGGCATCCACAGCCTGATGAGCAAGCATCACTCCCGCCACCCAAAGGGGATCTAGGCTCCAAAGTGTAGCGGCTTGAGGGTCTTTGCCTTTTTCTATTAAGATTTGAGTCAGAAAGCCTTCAGCTTTTTTTTGATAGGCCTGTACGATGTCTGGGTGGATTAAAACACATTCTAATCCACATTCCGATTCCAAGATCTGCTTTGCTTCCAGGATTCTTTTGTCAGACCACTCGGGGAAAGCGATTTTTTTTCCATGTACTTTTTGGAGTAAAGTGGCTCTAGTTTGAGGGTCGAATTCTCGAAATAAAGTAAATTTCATAGGGATAACCTTCATTTGATGGGTGCACAGAGGCCGCAGGGGTATCCTAATTCAATACACTCTAAAAAGAAAAAGAATGATACCCTAGCTTGCCTTGGCATCCCCTGTGGAAATCCCGTGCTTAGCAGACATTTCATTTAAGATCTGCTGGGCGGTTTCATAGTCGCCTTCTTTGATGCAGGTGTGCGCTTTAGAACTTTTCTCTAAAAACCAGCGTTCCCTTTCGGCAAGGCCATCCACCATTTGGTTGAATCTTCTAGCCACATAATGGATTTCATCGCTGTCCCGGAATCGAGCGAATGAGGTGAAATCCCCACTACGTACCTTTTGAAGTTGTTTCATGAGATTGAAAAGTGGACCTGCTATCTTTTGAGTGGCTAAAACACCAGCTATGTAGATGGCTGTAACGTTAATGATCAAAACAATCAGAATCACAATGAGGATGGGTAATGGTAGTCTCTGACCTTGCCAGATGTTAAAAGCCCTAAAAGACCATAAGATCATCCCACCACAAACCATAGTGCTTACCACCCCGATGACGACCCCGCTTCGTGCAAAGCGAAGCTGCAAATCACGATTCACCAGATATTGCCGCTGCCACCAGGGAATTCGAAACCGAGATGGACTGGGTGAAGATCCTAAAGGTTTTTGAGTGTTCAAGGGTTGCACTCCAAAATTTTTTCCCACAGCCGTTCCTCTTTATCTACGTCTTGGGATAAACAACTCCTCACTGCTTCGACAAACTTGGGGATATCTTGATGACACTTTTGATAGAGCGTTTCAAACTCCGACTGTTTGGATTCATACAATGAATATCCTAAAAAAACAGCATTGTTCAGCCGTTCTTTATTGAAGGCTCGGGCGTATCCCGTATTGGTGAGGTGTGGGGGAGTCAATTTTCTGTATTCATCCGCTATTTGGTTGTAAATATCCTGCCTTTTTTTGAGGAAGTTGTCTTCGTCGGTTAGATTCGGATCTTGTTTGGATTCTTCGAAAAACGTTTCAAGTTGTTTCTTTGATCTTTCTAAATGGGTGATAAAGATCTTCTGCATTTCCAGTTCATTTGTGAATTCTTCTTGAAAATCCTTTATTTTATCAGCCAATTCAGGCTTTTTTTGCATCCAAAGCACAGCACCTTTTTTTCCCACAAAATCAGCCAGATTTTCGTTGAATGAAGAATAGTTAGGAATGTAAATTGTTCGGTGGAGAGTTTCATGAATGAGAAGTTCAGCCAGTTCGGGCAAGGAGTTGTTGTCTAGCATGGATGAGTAAAGGGGATCGGGAAAAAATCCCAGCATGGAAAATGCCTGTACTCCGCCCAAAGTGGTGTCAAAACCTTGGCTCTTTAAGGCTTGTTCCTCTTTTTTAGCGTCCTCTTTGTTAAAGAACCCCAGATAGGGTTGAGTCCCGATGATGGGAAACCACCAACTTTTTCGTTTGAGCTCTCTTCTATAGGCAGCTTGTACGACATAAGTAACAGATGTAGTTGGGAGTGGAATGTAATAGTGATAGCTGGTTCCTGGTGTTAACTTAAGTTCGTTTTTTGCAAATTCCAAAATTTCAGGAACCCATTTTAGTTTTTCGATTCGTTCTTGGGACTCCGAATTTTGAGCTAAAACTTGTTGTACAGGAACACGCTTCCAAAGGAGTCTGGCTTGACTATAGCCTTGCTGTAGGGAGTAACATCCTGTAGTCTTTATACTAGCAACAATCAGTAAGGATTGTCTTAGTAGGGAAGCGGAGGGGTTTTTTTTGAGACTATTTTTGAATAGAAGAAACATATCTCTTTTCCATTGCTTTTCCATTGCCTTTCCATTGCTTTTCCATTGCTTTTCCATTTTAACCCCATTTTTTTTCATCTTCTAGATTAATGCCAACCACTCAAGGAGTAAACAGTGAAAAGTGAGTCTTCAGAAAACAACAAAGAAATTCAATACGTATCTATATCGCGGACCCTTATAATAATTGTCTCTGAAATACTTAGAAAATCTATAAAAGACTCTGAAAAAGCTGTTTGTGATATCATGGAAAAGATGCAGTTTTTGTCAAATATTTCAGAGAAACAAAAAAATCTACTGGATAGCGCTCTAGTGGAATATTATCGAGACTCCGACAACGATGAGTTAAAATCAACCCTAAAAGACGCCGCAGATGCGATCTTTGAGGCAGCGGTGGCCGGAGACTTTGATAAAATCGATGAAGTCTCCAATGATGAGAAATACGTTCGAGCCCGAAAGGCAACTAAGCAACTTCATGATCAACTTCAGGTGATTAGCCAGGACACCACCATGGACAGCAGCTTGATGCCCGTAATGATGGCTCTGCAGTTTCACGACAAGATGAGGCAAGAACTGGAAAGCATCATTAAGTGTTTTGACAACTACTGTGCCTATGTGTATCAAGTGGCCCCTAACTCCCCCCCTACGGAGCCCCACGAAGGTTTTTGGCAAAGAACACTCGCCCTATTTACTAATGTTGAGGCCAGAGAAATTGTGAGTAAGCATGCGAGAATTGGAAGACGGGCAAGCTAAATTAAAATAATTCATGTCTGTTATGTTACATTTTGTCCTGCTTTAGGGAGACCAAACCTTCTCTAAAAAGGGATTCGGCCCTAAGCTAGCATAAGCTCCTTTTGTGTTTTCCAATACCAATACTTTTGCACTTCCTAGGCCTTTGTAATCAACGGGGCCAGGTGTTTTTACGGGATAGATTTTCCGATGGAGGAAATAGTCCCAAAGTTGGCTCACTGTGGGATTGACTCCCGGTACCCACCAGGCCCTTAAGGGAAGTCGGTAGATGGCAAAGGTTGGGAACTGTTGTTTAAGTTGGTCAATATCTTTGTCGTCCAGAAACATCAAATCAAATTCATTGGCTTTGGCGGAGGTTGGCTTCACATAATCCGTTCCTTCCAGATTGTGCACATACCAGGCCATGGGCCAAGTGGCGTCACCACTCATGGTGACTCTCATTTTTTTGCCGGAAGATTTTTGGGCTTCTAGCCACCGATCCCTTACTTTAACCACCTCTGGAGTGGTTTGAGTGAACACCAGTCGTTCAATAGGATCTGCCGGATCTTTAATGGCAACGAGATAACCTTTGTAGAGAGTGGCAGGTGCGGCCACAAAGATCCAGAGTATTGATATCCAAAAAAGTCGTTTTGAGTATTGAGTGGATGCTTCGTTTAAAAAGGGCAAGCGATCAAACCAAGTAGCTGAGTCATCCACGGGAAGATCTTCCCGTTGTAAAATTCGCCCGAGTTCCAGCCCAGAAACCAAGACAAGAGGAAGCACGATATACACAGAAAGCCAAGGCACTTTTTCACCTACATAACTATAGATCCCGATACTGGCGGTGAGCCAGAACCAGAGAAAGGCGTCCAATTTTCTTCTGATGAAAAGAGCGTTAGTGAGTGCAAAAAAGCCAATCGTGCAGTAACAAATGATTTGTAAGATATTAAACAGATTAGATATGTGGATCAGTTTTGCAAGTTTTGTAACTTTAGTGCTCAGGCTTCCAAAATTATTTACGCAAATTTGCGCGTGCTCGCAAAACTCTGGTACTAAAGCAATTCTTGGAGAAATAAAAGGCAATATTACTGTTAATAGGGAAATAAACAATACTAAAAAGCTTTTTTTTCCACCCATAAGCACGTAGCTGTTTCCCGGTTCCAGCTCCATCCGCTTGTGGGCTAAAAACCACAATCTAAACCAGGCAAACAGGAAGGGGAGAAGAAATAGAAACTCATAATTACCAATGATGGGTAAATGATAGTCAAAAGGTCCATCGATCCGTCGAATTTGATTTTGGTTCCACCAATAGAGAAGACTTTCCCGATAGAGGCCATCTATGATGCCGTGCAGAGCCCCTTTGCTGTGTCTAAAAAAGCTGGAGTAGAATAAAATGTAAATGGTTCCAAAGATACTAATGATGTTTGCCCATGCCACGCGTTTTGAAACGGGTGAATCGATGTAACCTGAGGTGTCGTCGAATCGGGAAGAATAGGTTTCCGTTTGATCTGTGACAGCCGTCAAACCAAAAAAGAGCAGTATGATACCCGCATGGAGAAAGCTGTTTTCTTTATTGACGAAATGCAAAGCCAGAAAAGCGGCACAAAAATAAGCCGCGTTGAGATTTCTTGTTTGCCAAAAAATAAGCCAGCTAATTAAGCCATATAAAATCCAATTAATAACAAAGATATCTTCTCTTAAAAATCTGCCAAAGTACCAAAGCGTAGGGCTGATGGCCAGGAGTGAGCAGAGCACTAAAGTGGCTATCCAGCCCAAATATCTTCTGGCAAAAATGGGTGCTGCCACCAATAAAGTGCCAAAAATAGCGGCAGGGAATCGAGCCCAAAAATCAGAGATCTCAAGTCCGATGGTTTTTACCATAAATAAAAAGAGACCTACTAGATAATACAATACGGGGCCGTGAAGTAAAGCCGAATATTCATGGGGCGATCCCAGAGCCACCCTAAGAGAATAATAGGCATGCAGGCTCTCATCATGGTGAAACGGTTTTTGAGATAATTCAAAAACCCTAGCAAGGAAAGCCAAAAAAACTATGATACCGAATACGATCCAGGGCACCTTTTTTTTAAACTTTTTAATGGTCATTTATTCCTCATCATGGAAAACCCTTGGGCCTAAAAAAGACGGACTAATAAGTCTTTTATTTTTTGTACTGGTATGCTAATCAAAGATGTGAGTAAGCGCAATTGGAGGGGTTTTGAAAGATGACGCAACTTTTGTCGGTGGTGGTGCCGTGTTATAACGAATCTGCCGTAATAGAAGAAACGCATAAAAAACTTCTGCTTGCTTTAACTAAAATTTGTCAAATATTTGATTTGAATTTTGAAGTCATTTATGTGAACGATGGTAGCAAAGATGATACCTTGGAACGCCTCCAGAGGATGGCTGTTTCAGAGGGTTCTAGAGACAAAGTGAAGGTTCTTTCCCTTTCTCGAAATTTTGGACATCAGCTGGCTTTGAGCGCTGGAATTGAATTCGCTGCAGGGGATGCTGTTGTGGCGATCGATGCCGACCTTCAAGATCCTCCCGAAGTGATGGCACAAATGGTGGAAAAATGGAAGGCAGGGGCGGATGTTGTCTATGGGGTGCGTCGGAAAAGACTAGGTGAATCTTGGTTTAAGCTTATAACGGCGAAGATGTTTTATCTCACTGTGAGAAAACTAACCAGAATAGACATTCCTTTAGACACAGGTGATTTTAGACTCATGAGCCGGCAGGCCGTGGACGTTTTTGTGGCCATGAGAGAACGGCACCGATTTATTCGCGGAATGATCCCCTGGATTGGCTTTAAGCAGGAATCTGTCTCTTATGATAGACACCCTCGATTTGCCGGTGAGACCAAATACCCCCTTTCCAAAATGATGAAACTGGCTTTGGATGGAATCACTTCGTTCTCCAATGCGCCGCTTCAAACGGCATTTGTGGTGGGCACACTCACCGCCCTAGGGGCGCTCGCCTATGCGGCTTTTATTCTGATTTATGCTCTTGTTTCTGGGTTCCCTGTGGAAGGCTGGAGCAGCATTATGGTGGTGATTTTGTTCTTAGGTGCTGTTCAACTCATGAGTGTGGGCATATTAGGAGAGTACATTGGCCGAATTTACGACGAAGTAAAACAAAGGCCACTTGTTATCATTGATAAAGAAAAAAGTGTGATTTAATAAAACATGCAGGAAAAATTTTGAGTTCTTTACAAATTTATCCATTAGATCTTTCTAATTCAATTAAGCAATCTACAATATATAGATCTGCAAAAAGTATCTGTGAAATTTTAAAAAATGCGGGTTATCATGCGTATTTTGTGGGTGGAGTGGTTCGGGATTTTTACATTTTCCCCACAAAGGTTCCTACAGACATCGATATCTCTACGGACGCTGATTTTAAACAACTCAAAAGGCTTTTTCCCCAAACAGCTTCCGTTGGTTCTTCTTTTTGTGTTTACTTAGTGACCCACCATGATTTGGTTTTTGAAGTTGCCTCTTTTCGGTGGGAGTCCGATTATCGTGACCACAGGCACCCCAGTGTGGTTAAAATGGGAACTTGGGAACAAGATGCCAGTAGACGGGATTTTACCATCAATGCCATCTATTTTGACCCAATGGAAAACAAATGCTTTGATTTTTTCCTGGGAATGAGCCATTTGTCAGCCAAGATCATCGCTTGTGTGGGAGATCCGATCTGCCGATTTGAAGAGGATTACTTGAGAATGGTAAGGCTCGTTCGATTTTCGGTTAATTTGAATTTTGATATGGCTCAGGACACATGGCAAGCGGCACTGCTATTGTGTTCTCAGCTGAGAGAATTGTCCACGGAACGTATTTTACTTGAAATTCAAAAAGTGAACGAAGAGCGTTTTTTGGAATTAAAAAAATACCGTGGTTTGTTTAGACCCTTATTTGCCAAACTTGAGGAAGTCGATCAGGAACTGTGGCTTCCGAGATGTTTTCATCATAGATATCCTTTTGTGGCCTTAATTTTCCTTTTTGGATTTTCCTTTGAAAACCTAGAATGGGGTGAGTCTCTTTCTCAATCTTGGGCAATTCAAAATCGGGAGAAGCGACTTTTGGATTTTTTACATCGCAATGTCCATTGGGAGAAAGCTTCAACCCTCCCGGAGCCAAATCGTCAATATTTGAATATTTATGAGGACTTTCAGTGGCTTAAAGTGGTAATACCGGACGTTTCCTGGGAAATGGTTAAAGGGATTTTTGCCATGCTTTGGCTTTCAAAGAAGCCTATTCTTGCCCAAAAGGCTCCCATCATCGTGTCCTTTTGGGAAGCCGTCTCTGCCATGGATTTTGCAAATGACTGCGCTTTGGAAAACTGGTGCGATCTTGAAAACGAGGCCAAAGCCATGGCATTTGGAAGCCAGGGTCAAAAAGCGGCTTTTCAGGAACTTATGGATCAAGGAGTGGATGCGGCTGAAGCCGGAAAATCATTAAAAGTTCAACTGGCCAAAGCTTTATTGCAAAAAATCGGAATCACCGACTACCGGCAAGGTATCGTATGACACATGCAATACATGGTGCCGTGGTGATTTTAGCGGCGGGGTTGTCTAGACGGTTGGGTTTTCCAAAGCAAAACATCATTCTTGAGAAAAAAACCCTTCTAGAATGCCTGGTGGAAAAAGTAGATACTTTTCCTAATGTGATAAAGGTTCTAGTCTATGCGGATTGTGTGCATGTAAATAAGGAGAAAATGGCAAATGATTGGATTTTTTGCCTAAATCAAACACCACAAACAGGAGTCGCGAGGAGCGTCCAGTTGGGATTTAAGAGTGCCCTTCATGCTAAGGCCACACATGTACTATTTGTTTGTGCCGATCAGTGGAAACTCAAGGCTCAACACATCAGGGATATCCTCTCACTGCAAGCCCAACACCCCAAAAACATTGTATGTGGTTTTTACTCAGATGGGCCAGGAGTGCCTGCTAGCTTTCCTGTGGATTTTGAGGAAAGTTTTGCCGCTCTTGAGGGAGATCAAGGTGCAAAAAGAATCATTTTAAAGTCTTTTTCACAAACCATTTTATACCCATGCGAAGATGCAAAGTGGGATTTGGATACGCCAGAAGATCTCCTTCAAATGAGGGAACATCAATCTACTCTTCCCAATCCTTTAGGAACTCCGGATTTTTGATTCACGCACACCAAAATCAAAAGAGTTAAAAAATAGGGTAAAATTTGAACCAACTGAGTTGGAACGGCGTGTTGTTCAAGCCACTGGGAGCCCTGCATTCGAATTTGCATGGCTTCCCCGGCAGCAAACAGAATACAGGCTCCAAAGACCGGAATGGGTCGCCACCTGCCGAGCACCACGGCCGCGACGGCAATAAATCCTCGTCCTGCAATCATATTTCGGGCAAAGCCGCTGGATAAATACGTAGAGATGACGGCTCCACCCATGGCTGCCAGGCTGCAGCCAAATGCAACATTAAAGTAACGAGTGAGATTTAAGTTTTTACCCACCGATTTAAACATTCCTGGAGACTCTCCTGCAAAACGCAGGTTCATTCCCCAGATCGATTTTTTGTAAAACAAAAGTATTGCAAAAAAACTTAAAATGAGCAATGAGTAAACAAAAAATGAATTTCTTAATTCGGGAGAAATAGGCGGAGTGGCGCCAGTGGAGTCAAATAAGATGTTACCTAAAAGAGGGCACAGTCCCAATGCAAACAAGTTAAACGCAGTTCCGGCCACCACCTGATTGACTCGCCACTCTAGACAAGTCCAGGCATAAACAAGCCCTGCGGCTAATCCCACGCCAAAGCAGGCCGCCCATCCCCAATAATAACTACCAGAAAGAATTACAACAGAGGCTGCCACAAAAGCCCCAAGCAGCATAAAACCTTCCAATGCGAGGTTAATTACCCCTGATTTCTCTGAAACAAAGCCACCCATGGAAGCCCAGAGGATGGGAAGGCTGATGCGAATCAAAGACTCAATGAAAAAATACACAGATTCCATTTTAGACCTTCTGCCTTTTAAATGGGGATAAAATTCGATTCACGATATCCAGTTCGGATAATCTCTGGCTGGCCACGCACAGAATCACCAAGGCCTGAATTAAGACAGCGATCTCTTTGGTGATTTTTTCCGTCTCAAAATCCAAATCGCCGGCCCCCTTTTGAAGAGCGCCAAATAGAAGTGCCGCTGGAATGATTCCAAGGGCATTTTTTCGGGCCATCAATGCCACAGCAATTCCGGTAAAGCCATACCCGGGAGAAAAGTCCAATTTAAACTTTCCTGAATTGCCCAGCACTTCATTAAATCCAACCAGGCTGCAGATGGCCCCACTTAAAATAAACGCTCCTAATTTTGATTGATGGCTATTGATTCCGGCGTGCTTGGCCACCATGGGTGAACTGCCCACCACGTTAAGTTTAAATCCTGAAATATGGTTTGACTCCCAAATGGAAACCAAAACCACAAGACCAAACCCCACAAGTAAAGAAACATTTATAGAAGCATCTTGAAACCAGCTGAAGTTTTCGAGTCTAAAAGCGGCATCCACATTGGCGGACTCAGCCACTTGAGACTCGGGATTTCGTATGGCACTCATGGTCCACCACCCTGTTAATCCGGCGGCAATAAAATTTAACATAATTCCGGTAATGACTTCGTGCGCACCCCGTTTATTAAGCAACAGAGCGGGTATGGCGGCCCATGCGGCAGAGACCAATAAGCCACCCATCACGCAAAGAGCCATTCCTAGCCAGCTTGGGAAACCTTGTAGAAGAATTCCTAAAAGCGCATAGGTGAAGGCTCCCATCACCAGCTGTCCCTCGGCGCCCACATTAAAAAGCCCAGATTTAAGTCCAATATAAACCGCTAAACCCGTAAATAAAACAGGTATGGATTGACCAAGTGTCATACCAAAGTCATACCGACTGCCAAAGGCGCTTTTTAAAATCACCTGCAACACATGCCAGGGGTTTTCTCCTGCAATAGCGGTAAGGGTGAGACCAAGTGCCAGACCCACAACAGTGGCAAACAACATTTTTAATACTGAAGACATCATTGCTTTCCACCCATGAGCCTACCTACTTTAAGCTCGTCGTATTGACCTCTTAAAAAGGTACCTACCATTTTTCCTTTGTATAACACATGTAAAACATCTGAAAGAGAAAATAACTCTTGAAGTTCGCTGGAAACAAGAAGGAGGGCGCAACCGTTATTTCGCCTTTCGATGAGTTTGGCGTGAATCCATTCAATGGCACCAATGTCCACCCCGCGAGTGGGTTGAGCCACCACAGCCACTTCAGGATTTAGGGCAAGTTCTCTGGCTATCAAAAGCTTTTGTTGATTTCCCCCTGATAAACTTCCCACCACGCTGTGCAGAGAACCACATTTGATTCCATACTCATTAATGCAGGATTGGGTGAAGTCTTGGGCGGATTTTCTTTTCATAAAACCAAAAGCATTTATAAATTGAGGGGAATGATTTAGGCCAAGCACCATGTTTTTCCACAGACTCTCTTCTAATAAAAGTCCCTGAGAATGTCGATCCGCAGCCACATAGCCCCCAGTGACTTGCTTTTTCCTAACCACATCACAAAAATAGTCTAAAATTTCGGCTTGTCCGTTGCCGTCTACCCCTGCGATACCCACGATTTGCCCAGGAAAAAGATCGAGATTTAAGTGAGAGTCAGGAAATTTAGAAATTTTTAAATTTTTCACGGAAATGACTGGCTTCGATGATGCATTAAAAGGTGTTAAGTTAAAATTTTGTTTAACAAATGTCTTGCCTACCATGTCTGAAGCAATTTGGTCGCAGTTGGTTTGAGAGACAGGCATGCTTGAAACAAGCTTTCCGGCTCGAAGCACGGATACCGTGTGACAATAGTTAATGATTTCATCTAGTTTGTGGGTAACAATTAATATGGTTTTTCCCAATTTAGCCAATTGGGAGATTTGGTGGTAAAAGGGCTCTATAGACGTGGGTGCCAACACCGCGGTGGGTTCGTCCAAAATCAGAATGTCTACGCTTCTATATAGTAACTTTAGAATCTCAATTTGCTGGATTTGCCCCACCTCAAATTCACCAATAGGGCTTAATAGGTTTGCCTCCACTGAAAAATCCAGCGAATTGGCGGATTTTGCCACACTGGATATTTTTTCCAGTGCGGATTTTCGATCAATGAATTGGCCTCCCGAGGGCAAAATGGAAAAAAGCTGTCCTTTTTCTATAGGCTCTTTTCCAAACAAAATATTATCTAAAACACTTTCTGATTCGGCCATCAAAAAATGCTGCTGCACCATTCCCAAACCCGTGGCAATGGCTTCCCTGGGAGAATGAAACCGAACGGGATTTCCATCCACCCGAATTTGACCAGAATCCGGCTGCTCCATGCCAAAAAAAATTTTCATGAGTGTGCTTTTTCCTGCACCGTTCTCTCCGGCAATGGCGTGGATTTTGCCGGCTTCGAATTGCAAATTAATATTCTCATTTGCAAAAAAGTTTCCGTACTTTTTTGTGATCCCATCAAACTCGATCTTTGGGCCTCTTTGAGACATGGGCGGATCCTGCGGTCGGGGTTTATTTCGGTGTTTTATAGAAATCGGGTACCGAAATCTTTTTGGACACAATTTGAGACTTCAGATCGTCCACTTTTGCTTTCATTTCTTTAGAAATCAGCTTTTCGTTGTGTTGATCCATGGCGTAATCAACCCCGCCATCTGCAAGACCATAACGTTTAGTACCAGGACTAAATTTACCTTCTTTGGTGCCTTTTATGGAGGAATATACGGCTTCGTCCACCTTTTTTAACATACTCGTGAGAATGGTGCCTGGCTTAATGCCGTTTTGATTGGAGTCTACACCAATGGCAAGCTTCTTCTTCTCAGCAGCGGCATCAAAAAGTCCCATGCCACTGGCACCGGCGGCGGCAAACACCACATCCACTTGCTGATTAAACTGATTGAGTGCCAGCTCTTTAGCCTTTGTGGGGTTATTCCAGGCATCACCTGTTACGCCCACAAATTGTGAGGTAACAACAACATTTGGATTGATTTTTTTGGCTCCGGACTCATATCCTAGTAAAAATCTACGAATCAAAGGAATATCCATGCCCCCGATAAAACCAATTTTTCCGGATTTTGAACTGAGGGCCGCCAGTGCGCCCACTAAATAACTGCCTTCATGCTCTTCAAACATAAGGCTTTGAACGTTGGCCGCGTTTACTTCGGCGTCCACAATCGCAAATTTTACCTTAGGAAAGGCCTTTGAAACCTTTTGGAGGGCTTCGGCTTGGCTAAATCCAATGGCGAACACCAAATCAAAATCTTTTTTGGCAAAGGACCGCAACATTGGTTCGAAGGAGTGATCGTCAGAGGACTCCACAAACTTAAAGGGGACTCCTAAATCTTTTTGAGCCTTTCTAGCCCCTTCCAGTGCGGACGTGTTGAAAGATTTGTCATCTTTCCCACCCTTATCTAACACAATGCCTACCTGAAATTCTTTGGAATAGGCTACACTTTGCGTAAGCCACGCACAACCCAAAATGGCCAACTTGATCCGATTTAATGATATCACTTCATTTTCCTTCCGAATGGTGGTCCTGAAACACAATAGACCCTCGAGCTGGGACTTGGCGTTTCGAAAAAGCACAGTTTATCGCTAATTCATCAGAGTTAGGCTGTTTTTAGACAATCCAGAGCACTTCTAGTTTGCACTAAAAAGAGTCAAACCAACTTCATCAACTCTGATTCTATAGTTCAAGGACTTTTTTAAGTACAGATCTCTTTTTTGGAGCATTCAGAAGCGGCATTTAAATGGAGCGTTCAATTGGCCAACAAATATCCCAGGGTGCTAAATGCCATACCTACGCATCCCACGGTAACTAAGCCAAAATAAAGTCTCCACTTTTGGCGATTATTTTGAATTAAAAGACCAATGGCACCTAAAACCAAACTCAGTTGAAGTAAAAGTGAAGCGAAATCAAACTGATTACCGGCCTTGTCCAATTTTTCAATACGGACCTCGTATTCTTTCGCACCCACCACCTGGCCCAATTTTCCATCCACATCCTGGGCCCACTCACTTTCTTTTAAATTTTTAGAACCCAAGAGAATCTCTTTTTTTTCGGACTTATATCTGGAAATCTCAGACTTCATTTTATCCATTTGGGATTCGAGTCCTTGAATTTTGGATTCTTCCACCACTCCTAAACCAATCATGGTTTTAATGAG
>JBIIVH010000110.1:0-4494 GCA_044339525.1 Silvanigrellaceae bacterium
AGCCTCAATTGAATCAACGTCCGGTTAAGACGTTTCTTTTCTGTTCTCAACTGAACTAAGTACCGCTTCTCGGCGCTCAATGAGCAGCAAAAGGTAAAGCCAAGGAAACTGAATGTGGCAGGCTTGCATCCTTGGGACGAGTCCCTTCTGGCAAATCTACCAAACCGCACCCGCCGCCGTACGTTATCATAACTGCGGGGGTTTGATTTTTTAGCTTGATAGTGAGTGGGAAGTCATTTTAACGAAGTGGAGGTTCCCATTGCTACATGATTCAAATGCGTCTTCCTTTGGGTTGGAAGAGGTAAAACGACTCTTTGCAAATTGGAGAAAAGAACGTAAATCCCGCAGGCAGCCCATACCTGATTTTCTCTGGAAAGCCGCAGGGCAGCTGTACCCGCTCTATCCTCTTGGCGTGATAGCAAGGGAACTAAGCCTCAACTATAACCTGTTCAAATCCAAATTTCAGGAATCCGAAATCCAGTCCCCGTCTAAAAAAAAGGATGCTTCTTCCTTACCCTCACCCAAATGGGAGGTCACTAAAATCATTTCCGTGCCTACGGAACCTCCAAAGACTTCTCCCATGGACTGGGAATTGAGCTCTCCAGGGGGCTGGACCTTGCGATCCGTTCAGACTTTACAGGAATCTAAGGTGGAAGCTTTTGCCAGGGGACTCCTAACCGCAGGTGTTAAGTGATTCAGGTGGCCCCAAATTCCACTATTTTTGTGGTTACCAAACCCATTCGCTTTATAGGAAGGCTAAAGTCCACTGTGGGCATTTGCCGGGATTTGCTTGAAATAGAACCCATGGATGGGGCCTATATTGTTTTTAGAAACCGCATGGGAACTATGCTTCGAGTGATTTTTTAGGCCGGGGACGGATTTTGGCTTTGCGAAAAAACCTTTTCAAAAGGCTCTCTACCTCCATGGAATAACACTCCCAATGGCATCAGTGAAATCACAGCGAGAGAGCTTTCCGTGCTGCTATGGAGAGGTAATTTAAAAGGGGCAAACTTTCCCGAGCTCTGGAAAAAAATGGCTGAATGAATTGACACGGCATCTTTTTTTTGGCTTCCTATGGCAAGTTCTTAGGTTTTAAGGAAAAGAGCCCATGTCGTTTGAATTATCAGGCCCACCTTTTGAGCACATCATTGACGAGTTTGTGGCGCATCTAGCTTGGTTTCAACAAGCCAAATTACTTTAATATGGGGATCGTTTTGCAAGACCTGAAGTGGAAACTTATGAGGAGTTTAAGCAGGGCCTAATAGAGGAAGCCAGGCGCAAAAACATCCGCATAGATGTGATTGATATCCTATTTAAAGAGATAGAAGAGAAGAAATCCTAGCGTATTGCAAAAATCTCCTTCCAATGAAGACCTTCCCAATCCTGAATCTAGTCCTGACCCAAAACCAGTGGATATTCCAAACCCAGCCGATACCTCTAAAAAAGAACGACGTGGGAATAAGAAGAAAAATCCTAAATCCAAAAAGAAATTTGGCAATTGCAAAGGGCGCCTCAAAGGTCAAGGCAATTTAACTCCCAATGATTTCCCAAATGCCATAAGGTTACAACTGCTTTTGGGAGTGGGATTTGGGCCAGGGTGCCCATGTCCCGTCTGCCGATCGCATAACCTAGAATCCACTAGAAATTCCCAACAGGTTCGATTTACAGCCAATGAAGCCATTAGCGCACAGGTGCTGGTGGTGCAACGTGTTTGGTTTATCAGGGGTTTGAGCGAGATGGACAGACCAAAGAAATGAGCTCTGCAGAGAGGCTTTCCTTCCACCAACAAGAAATAAAACACATCTTAGAACGGATGGAGCTACGGGCCAGAATAGAGCTTAGTAAAAACAAAAAAGCGGAACCTAGTGGAGCCTATGCCAAGGCGTTCCATATTTTTTAAATCACCTACCTGGATTGACTTTATTTTTAAAAGCCGAAAAAGTTCCCCTAACCACATCTTATGCAGAACTTGGCGCCAAATTTACCAAAAGACATCACAAAAATTCTTTGTCTTTTCAAACTCAAAATGGCGGCAATGTCGGGGCATTTATGATGAGCCTCATCGCCACCTGCATGGCACAGAAGATCAATCCCCTTGATTATTTGACGGCCGTCACTTCTGTGGCGACAAAGCATCAATTCCGATAATGTTTCCAATTGGATGCCACACACATTTAAAACTGGTTTAGCAGAAGCTCAGAAAGATTATGCCGAATCAGACCCAGTACTTTATAGGATGTGTCCAAAGAAACACAAGAAAAAGGAACACCCAAAAGACTCAGAGGAAAATGGGTTTATCGCAAAAAGCCCGCCACCCGCAAAATCCAGCCAGCTCGAAAATCAGACCCTAACACACTGAGCTGAAAAAAGAACCAAAGTTCTCCTTTGGCACCATGAATGCTGGGTGTCTCCTGCAGTTATGATAACGTACGAAATCGCTAGAATGGCGAGTGACCGATTGGATCCCAACGCCACCACCTAATTTGATCTAAACGCCACCACCCTTTTGGATTCTAACGCCACCGGTCTATTGGATCTTAACGCCACCAGGTGTTTTGGGCTTAACGCCACCACCCAATTGGATCGATTGGCGGGGCTCCCTTCAGGGCTGCTCTACCAGATTCAGCGATGCTTTTCTTTATGGGACATGAGGGGAGGAGGAACCCTCAATGAATCGAAAAGGCAGAATATCCATGGATAAAAGTATCCAAGTCATTAGAATGCGCCAAGCTGGGCATTCCATTAATCGTATTGGTGAATCCCTTAAAATGTGCAAAAAGACCATAAAAAGGATTTTGGAAGATCCGTCCTTAGAAAAGCCTCTTCCAGATATTGAATTCCATTGTCCCCTTCCTAATGAACCTAATGGACCAAAATGGCTTCAAGAATTGGACTGTGATGCTCTTATCAAGCAGATCCAAAAAGGGGTTTCCTATCAAATTCTATATCAAGAACAAACAGGTATTTCAGTGGGTTACTGGAGCTTTTGGCATGCCCTTTCACGGCTCGTTAAAGCAACCAAAGCCCCTCCCACAACCATGCGGTTAAAACACGTTCCAGGAGAAAAAGCCTTTGTGGATTATACAGATGGGATTGATATTTATGACTTAAATACAGGAGAGGTCGTAAGCACGGAACTTTTTGTAGGCACCCTCCCTTTTAGCAGCTATGTGTATGCGGAGTTCACCTTCAGCCAAAAGCTTTTTGAGTTCATAGAATCCCACGAACGCATGTGGAAATACTTCGGAGGAGTGACTTCCTATACGGTAACAGATAATCTTAAATCTTCAGTAAATCGTGCTCATTTATACGATCCTGATAAAAATAAAACCTTTACGGCTTATGCCAACCATGCTGGATTTGCCGTGCTTCCCGCCAGGTCCAATCGACCCAAAGATAAGGCAAATGTGGAGTGTCATGCTGGACTTATTCAGAGGACTTTTTATCAGGAAGTCCGCAACCCAAACCTTTACCTCGAAGGGGAGTTAAACCTCGCCCTCTGGGATTTCTTAGACCGCCTAAATGGTCAGAAAATGAAAGATCATGGGGTATCAAGGAAGGAAAGGTTTGAAATCGAAAAAGCTAAACTTCTTCCACTGCCCCATGAAAAATTCGAAATCCCCGAGGTAAAAGAAGCAACGGTGCATCCAGATTGCCACATTCCTGCCTAATTTAATTTGGCGAAGCTTTTACTCTGTTCCCTATCGGTATGTGGGTCAAAAAGTCAGAGTTATCGGTACGTTTAGCAAAATAGCCATTTATGACCTTAAAACCCTGGAAAAAATCGCATCCCATTCCACCTCAAGAAAAAATGGAGAAAGATACACAGATGAATTGCACTGGCCACCTGAAAAAAAGGAGCACTGCGACTTCAATATCGAGCGAGCTAAGGATGACGCTGCGAAAATCGGTCCCCGAACAAACCCGCTTATGGATCTGATGTTTGATTTGCCCCATCCCCTTCAGTATCTCAGAAGAGCTCAGGGCTGGCTAAGAAATGTTTCTCATGGAAAATTCAGCCGAGAATCCATGGAATATGCTTCTCAAATGGCATTCCAGCACAACCCTTGGCTCCACTACAGCTATGTGAACTCCTGCGCCGAATTTTATGAGAGGGGCGGTTGCTTAAGGGTAGTTCCGGGAAGCGCTCCAAAACGAGAAGTTGCCTATACCTACGTTCAAAATGAATAAAAGGAAAAAGTGATGTCTATAAAAGAAATCAGATGCTTAACCTCTGAACTGAAACTCCATGGGATATACCAGTCCCTGGAACGAAGACTGGAGAATCTTAGTAAAGAAGGGCGCACGCCAGAAGAGCTTGTATTGCAGCTATTGGAAGATGAAAACCCACATCGAAAAAATGTGGTTACCAAAACTCTAGAAACAAGAGCCAAATTCCGTAGAGAAAGTTTATTAGAAAACTGGGATTCTAGCTTTGAAAGGGGGGTGGCCAAATCTAAAATTAGGGACCTAGCCACTTTAGGCTTCTGGAAT